>JBFLFY010000018.1:0-47116 GCA_041859875.1 Caproicibacter sp.
TCTGTTTCAAACTGGGATTCCGGTGTAACCGGGTAGCTTTTCAGGCTTTCCTGCGTCAGCTCCCCCGAAGGTTTTGCGTTTGCCTGTTTGGAAGAAGCCGCAGAACCGGCGGAGGATGTTTTTCCCGCAGAGGACGAGGTCTCGCCCTCTTTTGAACTGCACGCGGCTATTCCGCACACACACAGCAATGCCAATGCCAATGCCAAAACTCTTGTCTTTCCTTTTTTCATCGTTTTCTTCTCCTCTTATTTCATGTTTTGGGTTCTGCCTTTATTATAGAAACCCTGTGTCAGGTATATCCACGAATCATGTCGATGCTGTACGTGCACCAGCCGGTGTCTTTTCTCATTTTATCCACGCCTTGGTCCGAGTAGCGGCCCATAATCGGCAGGTCAAGCATCAGCGGCTTTACACGCAGGTTATCCGCTTTCAGTTCGAAATACACAATGGATTTTTTCAGGGAATAACTGCTGTCGCTTGTTATAAGCTGCATATTGGCCTGAATAACGTCGCCAAGGCGCAGCAGCATATCCGAATAATGCCCCCCCGTAAGGCCGGACATTAGGAAAAGGGTAATGTAGTCGCTGTAATACAGGCTTATATCCTTTGGGCCATCGTCAGACGGCTCATTGGGGGAATTGCTTAGAGATGCGTCTTTATCGCCCTGGTTTTTCTGACCGATGCTGCAGAACCATTTTTTATCCGTCATTTTGAACAGCACCACCGGAAGCCCGACTTTCAGGCGCTGCAGGTCATGTGCCGACTCTATTGTACTCAGCGTAAGAATCAGCACGCATTTTGTCAAAGGAACCGGGACAATACCTTGTGTTGCAATTGCAATCGCACTAGCAATTGAATTGACAACTGTGGCCGTAGGATTTTTACCGTCCGGGTAGAAATTTTTAAACCCTGAAACAAGGTTCAGCGCTTCCCGTATGGCGAAAATGTTCGTGTAAGCTGCGTTCAGGTTGTCAACACTTTTTTCTTTTCCATAAAGAATATACTCTGCCTCAGCAAGGTAAGCCTGGTTGTTTGCTTTGTTTATCATATGGTTGGTAAGCGATTTGTTTTCCGTCACTTCCACCGGCCTTGCCTTGTCGTCCGCCCACTGGTCTTTTACGCTTTGGTAGGCGGTCTTATAGTTGGCAAGGGTCAAGTGTGCGCTGGTATTTTTCTCCATGTAAAGCTTGTAGCGCCCCTCGTTTGCAAAACTGGAGTAGCTGCACATATCCATAATGTACTCGCAAACAAGCCACTGGTTCCGCAGAGTCGTAAGCTTGCCGCCAAGTATGTCGCCGATTATATTGGCAAACCCGGTAATGCCATCCCACAGGCCGCATTCTTTTCCTCCGCTCCGGTCTTTGATGTTGCCGCCCATCTCACTTTTGGTGTCATCATCTGCCGCAGTAGAGGATTTTTTTGCCTCATCCGCCTTTTTCTTGTAATCACTGTTTCGCTTTTTGTTATCATCAAGTTCACTTTGAATTTGCTTAGCATGCTTGAATTGCTTATTCAAAAGCTCGTAAAGTTTTGGGGTCGAAACCGAAAGCGTCGGGTCATGGTCCCCCGGGCGGGTCTTCGGCGCCGGGCACAAGGTCCGGCCCTGCGGCTGAATCAGCTTTGAAGCGCACTTTTTGGCATAGTCTGCGTTGTCATGCAGAAGAAGCGTTATTTGGGCATTGTCTATGACCGCTTTTGCGCAGTCGATTGCCTTCTGGTCCGTGTCGACGGTATAGAAAATCTGCCCGCCGTACTTGAACGCTTCCAAATCTTTAATACGGTCGTCAATCCCCTGCTTAATATTAACCAGGCGGCTTTTCAGCTGTGTTACGCTCTCTTTTGTAATTTGTTTGGCAAGCTCCTCGCTCTGCCTTGTTTGCGGGTCTGCTCCCTTTCCGTCATACTCGTCATGCTCCTGCTTGCCGTAATCAGTGCCGGCCCCCGCGGCGGCTTTGCCCCAGGCATTGCGCGTGTCAACAAATTTTACAGCATATGCCTGCAGTTCATCCAGGCTTAGCACCGGGTGTGACTCCCCGTTAAAAGTGACGGAGCCGCCGTTTATAACCGTGTTAAGCTCATCGCTGCAACGGATGTAGTCATCATGCAGACCCTTAAAATCACTGGACACTTTTTTCATGAACTGGCTTAAAGTCACTTCCTTATTGCCCATATATTTGCTATTGAATGTAATGGAGCGGCTCTTTACCTTCGGCACCCATTCCTTGGCTACCGGCGCATACGCTTTCGCCAGCTGGACATAATTACTAACCATTTCATGGTGAGTAATCCATTCATGCTTTGGCGGCACATTCCCGGTAGGGTTGTCGGAAAGCATATAAGTGCTCAGGCCTCTTATGGCGCCGAGAGCCGAACGGACGTCGTTGCTGGCTTTTGAAACGGCCTTACTGTCGTTGCTGGATGAAACGATGTGGCATTTTTGAGCCGCGCTCAGATTGCTGAAGCAATCGTCCAGGTGAGCCGCTGTTCCGCGAAGGTTTTCAAGCTTCTTCGATATGGTTTCCTGCATTTTTTCACAGTTCTGCACCATGTTGTGGCCAGTTTTGCTCCCCCACTCGTTCACAGAAAGACCGGCACTGTTTGCGGCATTCACGATGTCCCGGGCCTCCACTTGAATGGAGTCAATGGATTGTCTTACGTCATCGATGTAACCCTGCACCGTGGAAACGTCAATTTCATAACCTTCGCCTTTTTTAGCGCTTGGGCTTCCAACATCTTCCGGCTTTTTGTCATCTTTCAGGGCAAGTTTCACACGCTGAAGCTGCTGCAGCTTATCTGTATTGGCGTAATACTGTACAATAAGATTTGTGGCATCCTCATATTCATTTTTCATCAGCATTTCCATATTCTGTGCAAGCCTTGTGTACTGGTCATAAGACGGTGTCGTATAGTTCCATACCTTAGTTTTCTGCTGGTCGTCGTCATATGTTTTTGTCGCAAGGTAGGTGTAAAACGCATTTTCCAGCAAATCGCCTTCCGCCTGCGCATATGCCTGCTTTGTTTTTACAACCGGCTCGTCTTTGCTTTGCTCATCCAGGACTTTCTTTATTTTTCCGAAGCGGTTGATAAATTTATCCACTGCATTCACCGGGCCGCGGTACTTCATAAACGACACAACCTGATTTTCAATTAACGCCGCGTTGCTGCCAAGAGCACCGTTCGTTGCCGGGCCGATTTTAACCGAATTGTCGGCTACCGAGGTCTTCAGAAAATCAGCGGGGCTGCCGCTTGAATGAAGCGAATTTAAGTAGCCGATAAACAGGTCGTTCTGTTCTTTGGAAACCCCGGCCTGCGTCAGCATTTCAGTAAAGTAATCCTGGCTTTTTTTGTAAAAATCGTCCATAGACTGGCAGGAAGCCATAAGCCCATAATATTCCTGAAGATTTTTGTCGAAGTGCGCCATAAGGGAATTCATGGAAAGGTCCGCCGCCGATTTGGCTTCCGCTTTACTGAGCTGAACCCTGCTGATGTCCCCAAACACGCTGGCAAAAACGAGGCACGGCACCAGGATAATTGTCAGGAACACGGTAACGGAGCCGCGGCTGCCTTTGCTTTTTCTGCGCTGCATTTTTTTGCACCCCCTTTAGTTGGTGAACGTACCGATTTTATCCATCATCTTATCTATTTGGTCTTCGGCTTTCACTACTTTTCCCCCGATTTTGCTGCGCATAACAATGTTTTGAACCATATGGACATTCCGTACAAATTCAGGGCTGTCGCCTACAGGTTCCACCGCATGCACAGAGTACCGGAATTTAAGATTGTTGTTTGTGAAAAGCAGTTTCAGCGGAAGCTCTATGTCATAATCGCACTGGACTTCAAGGGTCGAGATAATCGCTTTTTGGTTGTACTGAACGGTGACGTCGGCATTACTCGGCTCCATCCTGCGGAATATAATGGGAGCAAGGTTCTGAACTTTACTTTTCAGTTTTATCTGCTGCTGGGCGGCAAGGTCTTCTATGTTGCCCGCATGCGCCAGCGCAAAGCAGTACCGGTAAGGCTTTAGGTCTACACTGCCCGGGGCAGTAGGAACCGCATGGTTTTTTTCAACCTCCGGCAGCATCGGGTTTTCGCAGTCTGCCGCACCGTCAATGGCAGCCTCCATTACAGCACGTTCCACCCGGCTGTTCTGGTAATAAACATTGCCTGCCATCAGCATGGCAAAAAGGATGATGAACATGATTGGGAACACAAACGCAGCCTCAAGGATCAAAACTGCGCCGCGCTCGCCGTCCTGCCGCTTTTTTTTGCTGGACATAATTTTCACCCGGTTTCACTTAAAATATTTTTATTGAAAAGGTTTTTTCAAACCTGTTTTTTTCAGCCCGTATGCCTTGCTCGAAAAGGCATACGGATGCGGACGCTTTAGGCAACTGCGTTTGTTGCACTTTTGTTAATACTATTAAACAATGTAGTCAGCAAATCTCCGACCTGTTTTCTGAAAATAACGGCCAATGCTACTGCTATGCCAATTAAGACAACCATGGAAACGATGTTAACGTCGCCGGATTCGTCCCTCATGAACCCTGATGCCCAGCAGTAGGCTTTGATGTACATTCTGTCGAGCAAATTGGTCATTTTTGCCAGCATGGTATGTTCCTCCTTTCAAAATTTTTTTATATCAACAATCGTCACGCACCCAAGTTCGAAAAAATTGGGATGATGACCATTATTAATATCCCAATAAAGGTAATGCAGATTGGAATGATTAATTTCCCGTTTGCCAGTTCGCCCTGCCTTTTTATAGCCTGCTTTTTAGCCTCCCAGACTTCTTTGCTTTGCTGAATCAGCATATCGGAAAGGGCTTTATTTCCTTTTGTAAGGCTCTGGACGATGACAGACGCAAACTTTTTGCTTTCCGGAATCATACAGCGCTGCCCAAAAGAAGCAAGTGCCTCCTGCTCTGACACACCGTTGCTCATCGCCGCCGCACTGCGGCGCATTTCCTGATAAATCAGCCCATCGCCTGTTTTGGCAATACTTGCCCACGCTTCGCGCAGAACCATTCCCGCATTGACAAGCAGCGCCAGTTGGGAAACCATTTCCGTAAAATCCGAAAGCATGGCGGCGGAACGCTTTTTCACTTTGTTGGCTGTTGTATAGACACCATAGTAAAAATATGCTCCTGCAGCCAGGCAAATGGTAAGGAAGAACAAGCCCATACCCCCGCCCATACAGTAAAGCGGCGCTGCGAAAGCAGCTACAGTAAGCACCATGGTAAACCTTTGCGCATAGCTCACACGGAGGTAATACTCGGCATATTTATTTTCATAAATCGATTCAAGGCATTTCCGAAGTTTTTGGTCCGCATTCCTTTTAAACGAAATTTTCAGGGCGAGCGTTACTGCATAGCCGACAAAGTATACTTCTTTTAAGGGGAAATCCTTTTCATCAAGCGGTTCAAACAGCGACGCATATTTTCTGCCCTGAGCATAGAAGCACAGCCAAACGCACCAGGCAAAAGCGCCAAACAGCAGAACAGCCATATCGGCTGAAGTTAAATACTGCAATGCAATTTCCTCCTTCACACTTTAATGTTCAGAATTGATTTGCCGATGAAATAGGAAACGGCAAATAAGACGATGGCTATGGTTGTAGCGGCAATTCCAGCGGGTGTGACAAAATTTGCAGCGAATTCAGAACTGATTAACTTAATCATGGCAATTAAAATAATTGGCATGGCAAGCATCATGTACAGTTCAGACCTGCTGCCGGTTACCGCTGTTGTGATGTCATTGCTTATTTCCATTTTTCCGCTTAGTATTTCATAGGTATTCCGGATGGTGTCATTAATATTTCCGCCTTTTCGGTAGCACACTTTGAAAACATTCGCAAAGTTCTCAATATCGACGCATCCGCTTCTTTTTCCCAAATCTTCAAGTAAATCTTCAACATTGATTCCGTTTGCAATTCCGTCGTTAATGATTTTCAGCTCGTTAATGATGTCCGCCGTTTCTTCATACTGCGTTTTTAAATCAACATAAACCGTTAGAAAAGAATCCGAAACATTTTTGCCGCTGCATAAAGATGTAGAAAACGCCTGAAGCATATCGCGGAACTGCGTTTTCAGCGTTTTTTGCCGCTTTTCTATAATCTGTTTTCTGCGCAGTGGCAGGAACAGTACGCCAGCTATGGTTCCCACGGTAACCGAAACAACCGCATTCAGAATATAGGTTGCGGTGGTTGGGCGGCCAAACTCATCGGTTCCTATTCCACCGTAAAACAGGTAACCAACGGCAGCCCCCACAGCAAACGCGAGAAGAAAATAGCCGATTTTTTCAGCAAATGACAAATAATACACTTGATAGTTCAGGGCCGGCTGGTTCGTAGCCGACTTGTAATACTGCGGTTCCGGAGGAGTTTTTACTTTCTTCTGTTTCATAATCCGCCTCATATTTCAGTCCCGCACCCGGCCATTTGAAGTTTGCTGACATTCTGCATCTTATTTTGAGTCCGTTTCAAGATGCCGCTTACATGCTCCAGGGTGCTGTTTTTGTCTTCTTCAAACTTATACAAAGGGTTCAGTTCAATATCTCCTTGCCTGTCTATTCCAAGCACTTCTGTAATTTCCAGTGTTTTTCTGGTATGGTCACGCATTCTTCCCAGGTGAATAATAATATCGACCGCGCTGGAAATCTGCTGTCGGATCGCCTGCAGCGGCATATTCTGCGTACCCTGCAGCACCATGGTTTCAAGCCGGCTCAGCATATCTCGTGTGGAATTTGCATGGCCGGTTGAAAGGGATCCGTCATGGCCTGTATTCATTGCCTGCAGCATATCCAATGCTTCGCCGCCGCGGACTTCTCCGACAATAATGCGGTCTGGTCTCATTCGAAGGCTGCTTTTAATTAAGTCCCTGATTGTTATTTCACCTGCACCGGAAGAATTCGCATTGCGCGATTCCAAACTGACAAGGTTGTCCACACCTTCAATCTGCAGTTCAGCTGAATCTTCAATGGTAATGATTCGCTCGTCTTTTGGTATAAAGTTGGACAAAGCATTCAGAAAGGTCGTTTTTCCGGAACCGGTGCCTCCAGAAATAAAAATGTTGTATTTTGCCCGAACCAAGAGTTTTAGCACCTCTGCAACCGGATCAGTCAGGGAACCGTATTCAATCAACTTTTGAATGGTCATTGGCTCCTTTGAAAACTTTCGAATGGTTATGATAGGCCCGCGCAGAGAGATTGGGGGTAAAACAACATTGACACGGGAACCATTCGGGAGGCGTGTGTCTACAATCGGGCTTGCCTGGTTTACTTCGCGCCCGGCCAGGCTCACAATGCGCTGCACCACATCTTCCAGGCGGCGTTCACTTTCAAATTTGGTTTCCAGCTTATGTACACGGCCCTTCTGCTCAATAAAGATGTTATCCGGCCCATTAATCATAATTTCGGTTATGGTGTCGTCTTCCATAATCGTGTCCAATATGCCGAAGCCACGGATTGAAGAGAATATTTGGTTGGCAATTTGGACGCGCTGGTCAATGGGGATATATCTGCCTTCTGTACGCTTTGCCGTTAAGTCTTCAATTTGCGAACTTAATTCATCGTCGGATAATTTGCTCAGCGGAAAATTTTCGAGGACATACTTACGCAGTTCTTGCACTGTGCTGCTTAGTTCTTCCTGTGTCATAATGATTCGCCTGCCCGTGCTGAATCAAGAAGGCCTGAAAATATGTTCTGACCGACAATCTGCTGCATAATTTGCTTCGGAGAACCGCCTTCATATTTCATAATGACTGCGTCAACCGGCACATTGTGGTCAAGCTGCAACTGTGCACTGGTTCTTCCAAATCGGTTGTAAAGCAACCGGATCTGTGAAGACATCCGCCTTTCCGCATGCTCATCTTCCAGCTGAACTGCCTGAAGGGTACGTTTTAGCTTTAAGTTTGCAATTTCCGTGCCATCGCATACAAAATAAGTAATATCTGACCTTGCCAGAATCGCACTTTGCTTTTTGCTCAGTACATCATCAGTATCAAGTACAATATATTCAAAAGAACCCACATTCATGACTGCCGCAAGGAAGTCGCTCATATTGCTGTCTGTCATGTCCCTTGCGTCAAGCGTAACGGCGAATGGCTGGTAAAAGCACACGCCGCTGGAATCCGTGCGAATCATGCTTTCAAGTTTCAAAGATAAGTTTGACCGATTGCTTTTAATAGCATACAGGGCATCGGAGAGTGTAAACGTGCCTTCTCCGCTGAAAAAAGGTTCTAAAACGCCATTTTCCTCTAGGTCAAGATACAAGACCTTTTTCCCAGCACCTGCCAGTGAAGCAGCACAGGCTGCGGCTGCCGTTGTCGTTCCAACACCTCCCGAAGCGCCCATAAAGGAAACTACGAAACAGCCTTCCGAGTGGACTTTGTAAGAGGCATCCGTATTCAGTTCCGCATAGATGTTCAGTATTTCTTTATAAATAAGCTCCGCCTTTTGGTACTTGCACAAAGCGCGCACTCCACGGATAGATTCAACATCCTGAGTTTCAGAAAAATAAATTAATTGGGTGGATTTTGGCGTATGAAAATCTTCCGGCACAAGTTTTGGGGAAGCAAGAAGGATGTCAATACGCGTCTTATTCATATGCTTTTTTAAGGATTCAAGAGAAGTAAAAGAAAAAATTTCAAGCTTGTCGGGGTAATAAGCATTCATATAATTTGTAAGATGGGACGTATAGCGCAGATCGTCATCTAATAGACCAAGCCGTATTTTCATAAGGCACTCTTCCTTTATATAAAAATCATTTCCACTTGTGTAATTTGATCCTTTTGTTTCGAGGTCTGTAAAACAACATACACCGCGAAATATCTTTTCTCGTTTTTAACGAAGTATTTTCAGCACATACATTTTCGCCTTTTTTAGGCATATCCCCTTGTAATAAGATTTAAATTTGCAATATATTTCCATTAAACGCATCATATCATGTTTATGGCTTATTTGCATTATTGGTTTCCAAAATAGCAACTTGCATGGAATAATCAGTATATTATTACCATTATATGTAATTCAGTGAGCATACTTCACCTCAGCAATACAGGTTTTATGGGGTCTACCCATGCTGCGTTCCCTGTTTTATAATGCTTCGGTAGAATTCTCTAACACTTTTCCTATAATTACGGCTGATTGCAAGTTGCACTTGATTGTCCAGGGTAATGCAACCCGATGAAACCATGCTGACATGGTGCCAGTTTACCAAAAAGGAACAGTGAATCCGGACGAAACACGGATTTTTGATACTTGAAACAGTTTCTCGAAAACTTCCATAGTACTCCTGTGTTCGATTCGGACAGTGAATTAGAACCTTTTTCGAACGGTTTTCAAAATACAAAATCTCATCGTAAGGTATTACATATTTGGCTTTTCGAAAACTGTATGTGTAAAACCGCGGTTCTGCTGATGCCAGTGCTAGAGTGTCGCTGATTTTTTTAACAAGCTTCTCAGGGTCCACAGGCTCTGCAAGAAAATTGAGAGGTCTGACCGTAAAAATTTGGATTGCATGGTTTGTACAGTCTGAAATATATAAAAAAGCCATGCGGGCATTTTTGCCAAGCTTCTGTAAAAGCTCTTCTGCATTTCTTTCATCTTCATAATTTGGCTGAATCCCCAAAACGACCAAATCATATCCGTTCCCAACAGCCCAGGCATCCGCCAAGATTTCTTCTTCTGAGCAAAATGTCTTCACAGAAAGTCCTTCATTCTCCGGTTGCCTCTGGATCATTTGCTTAAGCTGTTCGCGCCGTTCCATGTTCTCATCACAAATTGCTATCGTAAACATCCTGATGGCCAGCTTTCTATCTTCTATATTTTAGATTTCTATTTTAAGTATTCCTTTCCTGCTATAATATATCGTTAATGGGATTATATCATATTTTCAATATTTTGTCACATAAACATATATTTTCCGGCCTAAAAATTGTTTTATTTTGCCACACGCAGTGTTAAAAAATGATTTTAAAAGAAAAGCAGCATCCTGCCATTCCGACGAATTGGCAGGATGCTGCTTTTTCAAATTAAAAATCCGGTTTACCGAATGCTTAGTGCGATTTTGTCAGCAAAATATATAAGAACCGCGGCCTTCGTCTTTCAGTGCCATAGAAAAGAATACCCGCATGGCGTTTGCCAGGTAAGCGGGATCTTTTCCGCCAGCCGTTTCATAGGGCGAGTGCATAGCCAGCTGTGCAAGGCCAATATCCACTGTATTCAGAGAAACGTGTGCATTCGAGATGTTGCCTAGTGTAGAGCCGCCCGGCATATCGGAACGGTTTAAGAACTCCTGCCAAGGCACATCGGCCTTTGCGCAGACTTCCTTAAAAATGGCGGCAGAAACCGAATCGGTTGTGTATTTCTGGTTTGCGTTGTACTTAATAACAATACCACGGTTCATGCAGGGGCGGTTCACCGGGTCTGCCTTGTCGGGATAATTCGGATGCATGGCGTGTGCATTATCGGCAGAAACCATAAAGCTGGAAGCTACCGCCATATGGTTTTGTTCCGCCGTATGACCGCAGGCAATTCCAATGCGCTCCAGCGTGTCGGAAAGAAACGTAGAATCGGCACCCTGTTTCGTGCCGCTGCCAACTTCCTCATTATCAAAGATTGTAAAAACAGGGACGCTGTTTTTATTTTCTTTCGCATCCAGGAATCCACGGAAGTCGGCATATCCGCATTCCAGGTCATCCAAATGGCCTGCGGAAATGAATTCGCCATGTGCTCCCCACACAGTGCCCGGAGTCCGGCTGTAGAGGAACAGGTCGCTTCCGGCGATGGCGCCTTTTTCTACTTTTGCACTTTCGGCAATGATGTCCCCAAATGTCCCTTTTGCTTCGCAGTCACCCAAGATGGGCAGCATATCGACCTGCGGATTGTAGGAATGGTCTTTGTTGGCATTACGGTCCATATGAATGGCCAGGCTGGGAATCATAACGAGGTCGCGGTCTACATTTACAAGCTGGCTGACAAGCCTGCCGCCTTTCCGAACGACCAGCTTACCAGCAACGGAAAGAGGCCGGTCAAACCAAGGCGCACACAGCATACCACCGTATTTTTCCACGTTCAGCTTTACATAAGCTTTCTCCACGCCGATTTCAGGGTTTTCCTTGATTTTAAAACTGGGGGAATCGCTGTGCGACGCAGCTATCTGGTAACCGGTAAAGCCTTTACAGGGAATCCGAAAAGCAATCAGCGAAGATTCATTGCGCACTGCAAAATATTTTCCGCCTTCTTCAAGGGTCCAGGGTTTTCCTTCATATAATTCCGTATAGCCGGCTGTGGCAAGCGCAGAACGAAAATTGGCGATTACATGGTAACAAGTTGGGCTTTTTTGAAGAAAGTCCAAGAGTTCGGCTGTAAGATGTTCATACATGGGGTTAAACTGCCTCTTTCCTTTTGAAATGCTCCCGTGCGGCGGACCTGATGCCGTACGGGAGCGCTCATAATTTATCCAATACAAAATAGTATAGCTTCTGCACTGACGCTTATATTTCTACGGCGGACAAAACGAGTTCCCCAAAGCGCAGTCAAAAAGCACTTTGGGGAACTAGGGTGTTACGCGGACAGCCGGGTATTTTAATGTTGTAAACCGGAAACCGGTTCCAGCCGGAACGTCTTAATTTCATAAGGATTAAGGGTGCAGACAAACTCCGATGCATTTTCAGCAATCACCGCACTCTTGTTTTCCAGCAGGTCACATTCCGAAATTTCGCCATACCTGCGGTCCAATGAGATTTTCACTTTGGTCCGTTTGTTTTCATACTCATAGGCACGAAGAATCAGGCCGTTTCCGTCTTCTGCCTCTTTAACTGTTTCCAGTATGACGTTTTCCGCACTGAGGTGAAACAGCTCTTTTTCCGTAACTTTTTCAGAAGCCTTGCTTTCGGCTGGCTGGCTGGAAAGCAGCGGAACATTCAGCATATAGGCTTCCTGCACGGTGCGGGCTTCCTGCCAGCTTCCAGGATGCGGCAGTATGGCATAGGTAAAGCGGTGTTTTTCCTTATCCGCCTGTGCATTGGGGTAAATTCCGGATTTAATTAAAGTCAGGGCCATAACCTGGTCTTTTATGGAGTAGCCGTACTTACAGTCATTCAGGAGGCTGACTCCGTAGCCGCCGTCGGAAAGATCGGCCCATTTATGGCCGCATACTTCGAATTTTGCCATCTCCCAGCTTGTGTTGCTGTGGGTCGGCCGCTTGATATTGCCAAACTGAATCTCATACGTTGCCTCACCGGCATTTCCGTCAATCGGGAATTCCACTTTCAAAAGCTGTTGGTGCTCTTTCCAGTCCACACAGGTTTCAAAATCGATGCGGGGCGAATGGGCATAAAAATGGATTTTCTGCTGAATTGTTGAATTGCAGTAGTGCCTTTCCGTGTACAAGACTGCCTGCACCGGGCCGTTTTCTACCCATTCCATTTTTGTAATGCCGTCTGCTGCCCATGATTTCCGGCTGTAATAAAGGTCAATGTTCCAGTTGTCAAACTGTGCCGGTTTGTCCTCGTAGGCGCGAAGCACATTCCCCTTTTGGTTTGGCGCAAGCACTTCACGCTCACAGCGCTTATCATAAATGGAAGTAAAGAAGCCGCTGGAATCCAGTTTAATTTTGTAGTATGGCGTTTCAATGGAACCGTCACCCAGCTGGAACGGAGTTTCCGCTTTTGAGCCTTCCGCAAGGCGAAAAACCTTCAGGCCTTTGGGCGGCAGGTCACATATCCATGCCGTCAGCTTGCCGGAACTCGTCTTCTGCAGCGGAAAAGAATTGCCGTCTTCATCAAAAAGTGCGGGCTCTTTCAGGCGGCAGGCACCGATTTCCAATGTAAGCCGGTCGGAACGGCGGAATGAAAGCGTATTGAAAACTGCAATTTTATTCCCGCCGGCGCCGAAAGCTGAAGCAATCGCTTCTAGCCTTTGCCCCATCAGTTTCTGCGTCTTTTTCAGAATTTCTTCATATTCTTCTTTGGTTACGTCGTAGACTTCCTTGATGGCAGAGCCAGGAAGAATATCATGGAACTGGTTCAGCAGAACCGTTTTCCACATGGACTCAATTTCTTTCTTTGGGTAAGGAAGGCCAAGCCTTTCCGCCCATGCGGAGAGAAACTCAAGATTCATGAGGGCAAACTCGCTTTTTCGGTTTGCGCGTTTGTTTCTGCCCATGGAAGTATAAGTACCGCGGTGGTACTCAAGGTAAAGCTCACCAAACCATTTTGGGACGTTCGGGTTATTGCCGAGCTTTTGGGACAGGCCGTCGAAAAAGTCGCCCGAAAATTCCTGTTTAACCCTTGGTGCGCCTTTAATGCCGTTTTCCATTCTGCGGCCGGTTTCCAGCATTTCGCGGGTTGGACCGCCGCCGCCGTCACCATAGCCGTAACAGACAAGGATATGGTTGTTGAGGTCTTTCTGCTGGTACCTCTCCCAGCCGCCCATTAAGGCCGCCGGATGGAGCATCCCATTATAAGTAGTGAAGAAGCTGTCTTTGGGCTGGTCAATGCCTTTTGTAGTAATCAGATACGAAAAAATTGGCGTTCCGTCAATTCCAACCCACCAAAACGTGTCATACGGAAACTTGTCAAATTCATTCCATGCAATTTTCGTTGTCATGAAATACTTGATTCCGCACTTTTTCATAATCTGAGGCAGGGCTGCGCTGTATCCAAACGCATCCGGCAGCCAAAGGACTTTACTGTCCACATTGAATTCTTCTTTAAAAAAGCGTTTGCCGTACAGGAACTGCCGTACCAGTGATTCCCCGGAAGTTAAGTTACAGTCGGCTTCCACCCACATACCGCCTTCGGGTTCCCAGCGGCCTTCTTTGACTCTCTGCTTGATCTTCGCATAAATTTCGGGGTAGCGTTCCTTTAAAAACACATAGTTCTGTGGCTGGCTTGACATGAATTTATATTCCGGGTATTCGTCCATCAGCTTCAAAACCGTTGAAAAGCTGCGGGCCACTTTTTCCCTCGTCTGGCTTACCGTCCAGAGCCATGCAACATCAATATGCGTATGGCCGATGCAGGAAGCAATTACTTCATCAGAACCCGCAAGGTCCGTATAAACCGCTTTCTGCAAATAGGTTTCCGCCGCTTGAACCGAGGCATAAAACTCTTTCGAGTACGGGACACGCAGGTCAAGCAGGTCGATGGTTTTTTCCAGTGCAATTTCAAGGGGCAGTTCGTCACTTTGGCCGTCTTCCATTTTTTCGGCAACACAGAGCGGAACATCCAGATCATAGTAAAACTTTTGAATCTCAGGGGAAACCTGAACTGCATTGCCAATTAAAAACAGCCTGGCATGGAGCGTTCCAGTGTAAGCCTGAAGGTCAATCCGGTACCTGCAGCCGGCTTCCGCCGATTCCGCAAGAAGGATTTCCCTGTGGTTCATATCTGCACCCTGAACCGGGTTCCCGTTTACAAAGACGAGGAACTGGGGGTTGTTCATGTCGTTCTGTTCCTCTATCTGCGTTTGAATAACAAAGAAAATCGGCTTTCCGGCATAGTCATCCGGGACAGTAAATTCCGCAGCAAACCAAAAATGCCTGTCTTTCCCCGACCACATCATCGTCCGGCTGTCAAATTCCTGCCAAGGCTCCTCAGAATTTTCAGCATCTTCCGGGCGAATGAAAAAGCCGTCTTTCTTTTTCCACTGCGTTATTTGGAACGATTTGACCCGGGACAGTTTTTTAAGCTCGTCGCAAATTACGCGAGTTCTCTCCTTACGAAGCATTTTCTCCCTGCTTTCAAAAAATAAAATAAAGCGCACTCATTCGTGAGCACGGCGGAAAAAAGCCGCAAAAGCGAATTGCTTAAGCGGCCATAAAGTCCGCAGGCTGTAAGGGTTTTGGCCTTTTCAGCCTTTTGCCGCGCCCTGCATACTGAATCCCTTGGACATATATTTCTGTGAAATAACATAAAGCAAAACAGACGGCACTGCATAAAGGATAGAATAAGCCGCCAGAGGCCCGTAAGCAATCATGCCATGGTTGCCGAAAAACTGGTAAAGCATAACGGCAGGCGGGTATTTTTCCGCTGTACTAAGCAAAATATAGGGGACGAAAAAGTTGCCCCAGCTTCCGGAAAATGTATAGATGGCAACAGTGAAAATACCGGGCAGCATAATAGGTGCAATAATTTTCCGAATCGTCGTAAAGGTACTTGCGCCGTCGACCCACGCTGCCTCTTCCATTTCAATCGGAATATCGTCCATAAAGTTTTTCATCATCCAGATAGCATACGGAAGTGCGGAAGCGGTTAAAAACAGTATCACACCGAAGATGTTATCATAGAGGCTGATTGTAATAAAGAGCTGGTACACCGGCACCATCAGCGCAGTAATAGGAAGTGAAGTCATAAAAAGGATAGAGTACAGGAACAGCTTTTTATTTTTCATCTGGTACCGGGAAAGCGGATAAGCGCACAGTCCGGCTAAAACAACGACGAACACCGTTTGAAGCAGTGAAATCAGCAGCCCGTTTGCAAACGAGTGAAGGTTCGTATTGCTTTTAAGCACCTGCGCATAGTTGTCAAGCGTTAAACTTTTCGGTGCTGCCAGCACTTCGGAAGCATTGCTGCTCACTGAAGCTACAATAACCCATAAAAGCGGCAGCAAAAAGCAAATGCCCAGTATTGTAAGAATCACATACGGCAAGCCGGAACTGAAAATCCTTTTTCGCCATTTCATATTCATTTAAAATCACCTGCCTTAAACTTTTACTTTGGATACTTTAACGTAGAAAAGGCTGAGTACCACACCAATGACGAGGATAATCATAGAAATCGCCGTGCCGTAGCCAATCTGGAAACTGCCGAATGCTTCTTTATACATCAGCAGAGGCAGTGTGGTCGTTGCGCTGCCAGGGCCGCCGCCCGTCATCATGTAAATCAGACCGAAGACGCCCAGTGTGGAAAGCGTGTTAAGCATCATATTCGTAACAATAGAGCCTTTAATATTGGGGAGAATAACCCGGAAAAGGATTACAATGCTGGAAGCACCGTCAACAACAGCAGCTTCCTGAATATCGGTTGGCACATTGTCCAGCGCCGCCTGAAAAATCAGCATGGAAAACGCGGTTCCGTGCCAGATGTTTGCAATCACGATGCTGAGCATGGGAAACTGGTAAAGCCACGACACCTGAGTGCCGCCAAATAGCTTAATAATCTGATTCAGAGTACCTGGGTCGCTTAAAAAATTTGCCATGCAAAGCGCACAGACAACTTCCGGCATAACCCATCCGGAAAGGACAATGCTGCCTATAATGCGGCGGAAAACCGTGTTTTTGTTTTTCATCATTGTAGCAATGAGGAAACCCAAAAGCTGCTGGCCAATTAATGAAGAAAAAATCAGGAAGACCAGTGTATTCCAAACACTTGTTGAAACTTCCGGGTCCTGCAGCATTAATTTATAATTTTCCAGCCCGACAAACTGAAAGTTCTGAGAAGACGACCCGGTAAGGGCCAGATTGGTAAAAGAAAAAATAACAGTAAGAAGGATTGGGAAAATAAAGAATATAATCAGCAGAAGCACCGCTGGTACCATGTACATATATTTCGAGAAAGCAGACCGTTTTTTGCCCGCTGCGGAATCGGCTCCCATGTCATAACCTCCTGTCGGTTAATATTGAAGCAAAGTACTGATTCGCTTTTTTCATAATCTCACTCTTGACTCTTAAAAAATAATTGAAAGGGTATGTAAACTCACCATATTCACAAAATTTCACAAATACAAAAAATTTCTGCGGGGTAACTGCTTTTCAAATTAAAAGGGAAGAAAGAATATGCGGCCGGAAACTTGCTTCGTATCCCACGCATATTCTTTCCCCTGAATCACGCGAAAACGCTATTTGTTTTCTATTTTGTCGCTGCCGACAATACGAGACACATTCTGCGAATACTTGTTAATTGCGTCAGCCGGTTTTGTTCCTGTTACCACTGACTCAACCATAGCCTGAATTTCGGTCGTAACTGCGGAGTACTTGTCCACAGATGGACGGAACGTTGCGTTTTTAAGCATTTCGGTAGCCTATTTATTGAACGGAATTGCGAGGAAACTCGGGTCTGAAGCAACATCTTTGCGGGTGGTAAGGAATCCGGAAGCCTTGTCGATTGCCAGCATATTATCCTTATTCATCGCGAACTTCATCACTTCAAATGCTGCATCCTTTTGCTTGCTCTGTGCAGGAATTGCAAGTGACCAGCCACCGGCCATGGTAATTGTTCCAGGAGCCTGTCCTTTGCTTGTCGGCATATTTGCAAAGCCAACTTTTTCGGTGTAGCCATCCCATTCTGCGGCGCCGCCTTTTACCCAGTTGCCTGTTGTCCAGTAGCCGTCAAGGCCGATGGCCACTTTGCCTTTCGGCATGTACTGGCGCGCAAATGTATTGCCTGCTTCACCGTTCAGTACAAGTGAAAGCGATGGGCCATAACCGCTCTTATAAATCTTGTCAACAAAGTTCAGTGCGTCATTCATCTCGCTGCTCTTTACGACCCACTTTTTCGTGGAAGCGTCGTAAAGCGTGCCGCCTGCACCGTAAAGCAGCATCTCATAAGTCTGCATGCTGGTCGATTCGCCTGTTGCTTTGCCGGAGTTCATCCAGAATGGCACTACATCCGGGCACTTTGCCTTAATGGTTTTGCATGCTTCAAAAATGTCATCCCAGGTTTTAGGCTGCCAGGTAGTCGGGAGGCCAGCTTTCTGGAAAACTTCTTTATTGTACCAAAGGCCTCTGGAATCTGTGCTGTAAGGAACGGCATAAACTTTGCCATCTGCTGCCGTTACACCTTTTTTCAGCTTGTCGTCAAACTGATCTTTCCAGTCAGACCAGCCGTTGAGACGATCGGTCAGATTTTCAAGGTACCCTGCGCCTGCGTCGGAGTTCAGCATAAAAGTATCTTCTGTAATCAGGTCTGGGCAGTTCACGCCGGACTTCAGGGCGAGGTCAATCTTTGTGAAATAGTCGCCTTCAGAAGCGGTAATCGGTGCTGCAACAACTTTAATCTTGGAGTTGTTAAATTTGGAATTGACGTCGTCAATCCATTTTTTGTAGGTGTTGGAACCATCATCACGGTACGTAAACTTCAGGGTTACCGCCTGGTCGGAGGTTTTCCCTCCGCTGGCCTGGCTGGAAGCCCCGCTGGAGCCGCTGCAGCCTGCAAAGGAACCTGTGATAAGTGCTGCGGAAAGTGCAACTAAAGATGCGCGTTTCAATAATGTGCCTTTTTTCATACAAATCCTCCTAATGGTTTTATTAATATATTTCCCACTTCCATGCTGTGCAGGAAAGCAGAAATTATACTGCGTCATGAGAATCGGAAAGCTTTATCATAAGTTCTGCAAAGAGGGAATCTGCCCACGCAAACCAAGCCCGTGTAAAATCGGTCGGATCATCGGGGTTAAAGCTTTCGTGCATACACTGTTTGCCTGCGTCGGTTCGAAGGAGCATCCGGACAAGCTCTTCAACTTCCCTAGAATCGGTTGAAGTAATGGCCTGCATAATAATGCCGATGGGCCAAATGTTTTTACGCGGGATATGAGGGCTTCCAAGCCCCTTGGCATATTTTCCTTCATAATAAAACGGGTTGCTTCCGCTTAAAGCAAAGCGCCGCGTATTTTGGTAAATTGGGTCTTCAACAGGCCTGTACCCCACATAGGGAATAGCGAGAAGGTTTGGAACATTTGCGTCATCCATCAGAAGAGAGTGGCCCATGCCGTCTGTTTCGTAGGCATATATTTTACCAAATTCACCGTGATCTACAATGCCAAACTTTTGAATCCCGGCGTCTATTTCCTTTTTAAGGCGTTCAGCCGCCTGCGCAAAATCTTTGTCGCCGTATATTTTTTCTGCAATTTCTTCCATATACCCCAGCACCATGACCGTAAGCATATTAGATGGAATGTTATAGCCATAGTAGCACCGGTCGTCACTCGGGCGAAAGCCCGACCAGGTCATGCCTGTGTAAGCTACAGGACTTCCCTTTCCGTCGTTTGCAAGGGTGTCGGTTTTGGGGCAGTTCCTCCGCTCAAATCGGTAAGGGGATTTTTCACCATGGTGCTGCTCGGTCTTCCACAAATCGAGAATCGTCTGCAGCGTCTGCCGGAAGGAAGCGTCAAAGATTTCGGTCTTGCCGCTTTCCTTCCAGAATTGATACGCAAGCATCACCGGGTAGCAAAGCGAATCGATTTCATATTTGCGTTCCCAAACCCAAGGGCTCTGTTCGGTAAGGTCATTTTTCATGCCGTGGCCGTTTGGCTCCCGGTTGAATGCATTGGCATAAGGGTCAATGCCGATATACTGAACCTGCCGCTGAATCAGGCCCTTTATAATTCGTGCCATCTGCTCATCTTTTGAAACAAGCGGCAGATAGTGTTTTACCTGTGCCGAAGAATCTCTGAGCCACATGGCTGCAATATCGCCCGTCACCACAAAAGTAGTCCCGTCATCCAAAGGAATGGTTGTTGTAGCAAGGGTGCTGAAATAACAGTTTTTAAAGATTTCCCGCAGGTCTTCTGGAAGCCCTCCGGCAATTTTATCTGCTGTCTGTGCTACGATTTCTGGAAAGTCCAAATACTTCAAGTCCCTTCAGATGTGCATTATTTCTTTATTGCCCTTTTATTCTGCCTTATTTTTGATTATATTATACATATCGTTGTACCGTATGTCAACATATTTATTATATTTATTATTACATATATATTGTTCTTTATATTAAATTGCACTTTAGGCTTAAATTCCCCAGAAAAGCAAAAAAACAGCCGCCTCAAAAAAGCAGCTGTCTTATGCGATTTAGATTTTAATATTTCAGTTGTTTTACCGATTTTCCAACAATCAGGGTTGCATTCAGGTGAATCTTTTCCACTTGCTTCTCTCCTGCAAGCTGCTTTAAAATCAGCTGAACCGCAGTGCTTCCGATTTGCTTTTCTTTCTGGCGGATATGGGTAAAAAAGTAATTTCCCGCATAGCTGTAAGGGCCGTCAAAACAAAGAATGGAGATGTCCTCCGGTACGGATTTATTGAGGGATTTCACCGTTTGCAGTGCAAGTTCCGCAAGGTTGTATTCCGTCACAAATAAGCAGGTGACTTCAGGGTGTTTTAAAAGCAGCCCGCGAATCTTTTCACAGTCGGCTTCAATATTTTCATTGGTGCATTTGTCCGGAAGCGTACTCACAAGGTGCGTCAGCCAAATGGATTCATTGGCCTTTACGCCATAGCCCGCATGGCTCATGATGAAGCCCTCGATGCGGTCTTCAATGGTAGTTGTGTCATTCGGAGGAGAAGACAGGAAGCTGATATTGCGATGCCCCTGCTTCAGCAAATAATCCGTCGCCATTTTTGCCGCATTTTTATTGTCGGTTCCAACAAAAGCGGCTGGGACCCCTTTTAGGTCACAGTCCATCAGGGCAACGGGGAATCCGCTTAAAATCAGTTTTAAGATTTTTGGGTTATAGTGTTCTCCGTGCACCGGCATGATAATGAGCCCGTCAATTCCCATATCGGTTAAAGCGTCGATGGCCTCATTTTCGAGATCCTGCCTGCCATACGTTCTTCTTGGGACAATAAAGCAGTTGTTTTTTGTTGCTTCCTCTTCTATGCCGGACAAAAGGTTTGTTCCATAACTCTCTGAAAAATCCGAAAGTACCACGCCAATTAAGGACGTGCCGGCTTTAAGCCCCGATTCCTGCGCGTTTTCAGGCGAGTGCTTCATCACGAAAGAGCCTTTCCCAGGGCGGCGCTTAATAAGCCCATCTTTTGCCAGCATCTGGAGGGCTTTTTTGCTCGTAATATTACTGACTTGAAACTGTTCCGCCAGTTCTTTCTCCGTAGGAAGTTTTTCTCCCTCAGAGTATTCTCCATTCACAATTTTGTCCCGCATGGAGTGGTATAATATCTGATATAGTGGCTGGTTTTCACTCATAAAATTATCTCCTGCTGCTCACTTATATTGTTATATTAAATATATCATTTAATTTCGGCCATGTCAATCTCTACCTTATTGGTCTCACTTTCCAGTAGACTTGACAAGCCTGCTAATTTTCTCTAAAATAGAGGAAATACCCCTGCGGAGGTGACGAATTATATGCAGATACACGAATCAGCGGAAGATTACTTGGAAGCCATCCTGATTTTACAGGAAAAACATGGCGAAGTACGCTCGATTGACATTGTAAATCAGACCGGTTACACAAAGCCAAGCATCAGTGTAGCCATGAAGCATCTGCGTGAAAACGGCTATATTACAATGGATGAAAATGGATATATTACCCTTACAGACTCCGGCTCCGCTGTTGCACAGCGCATTTACACACGCCACCGTGTGCTGACGCAGCTTCTGACCGACATTGGCGTAGGAGAAGAAACAGCTGCCGCCGACGCCTGCAAAATTGAGCACGACCTCAGCAACGAAACATTCCAAAAAATCCGCGAGTACGCCGACAAGCAGCGGAAGCAGCACGGCTGAACGCGGCCCCTAAAAACAACATAGATAGAAAAAGCAGCCGCTCCGGTCAATGGAGCGGCTGCTTTTTATTTAGAGGATGCTGCAGTAAATCTCTGAAAATACTTTATTCGCTCACAAGTGCATAGGCCGATATTTTCCGAATGCGGTAGGTAATCAGCATGGAGATGAGGTATGCAGCGGCAAATATGGCGAGGCCGCACAAAACAACCCAGCTGGGTAGAATCACATAATCTGTCTTCATTACACACGCGGTGCGCTCCGCAACCGACATCAGCGCATTCATCTGCGTAATGCCGAGGATGCATCCCAAACCAACGCCTACGGCAACCGGCGGCAAGAAGCCCAGCGTAACCTGGTTCATCAGCTGGAACGTTGTAAACCCAATCGCCTTCTGAATCCCCAGCTCCCGCTTTTGGCGGATGATAGAAGAGTTGATGACGAAGTACAGCACCAGCATCACAACGAGGATGGTGATGACCAGAACCGCAGCACTCACTTGTGCCATAATATGAGCATAAGTGCCAACTTCTTGGTTAAATATCTTATCAATGTTTTCTTTCGTTTCCAGGGAACTTCCATATTTTTTGTCGAGATTTTTGATAAGCTGTTCGGCATCGGCTCCTTTGTTTAAGTAAATCCCAATCTGCTGTTGTTTATAGTTTGGGTTTAGTTTCTGCATTCCTGTATGCGTGAGAAATGCCGTCATTCCATACATTGTGGTGCCCTGCGATAGCCCGGCCACCAAATAGTTTACTGTTTTCTCCCCGATTGTTACCGGAATGGTGTCCCCAACTTTTTTATGCAGACCGTCCGCTAAAACCCATGAAATTGCAATTTCGTTCTCGTGGCGCGGGTACCTGCCGCTGAAAACGGTATTGGTTTCTTTTTGGGAGAAGTCGTCCATCACATAAAAATAAGTGTGCTTGTTTTCAATCGCGCCTGCCATCATATCATAGAAATTAGCTTTCCGTACACCGCTCATCCTGCGGATTCCATCAAGTACTTTTGTGCCATCCGCTTTTGCGTCAAGGTTCACCATCACGTTTGTCCGCTCAATGCCCGGCGTTTCGGCAAAGCTGGTTGTATCGACGGTTGTGTTGTACATCATAATGACGCTGAACGCGCCTGCAAACGATGCAAAAATCAAGATTACCGCAATCATGATACTGGACTTCTTGTTTTGAAAAATGGATTTCAGTGCAAGAAGAAGCGGCAGACTGCCCTTTGCCTTATGGAGCGGAAAATAATTCTTTTTAAAGCTATGGGTAGCAATTCCGCCCCTTAACGCTAGAATTGGCTCCAGCTTATGAATGCGGCGAGAAGACAGGTAGGCAACAAGAGCCACAGCCAGGAAAATAGCGCATAGAACAATGCCGCTGATTCTGCCGTCAAATCCCTGCACCCACATCAGACCGGACTGCTGCGCAAAAAGGTTGGAAATTGTCGGCGTTAAAAGGTAGGAAAGCAGGATTCCTGCAATGCTTCCAGCCAAAGCAATTTGTGTGAACTGCAGCACAATGGAAAAAATAATCTGCCTGCTGGTGTAACCGATTGCTTTCAGCGACCCAATTTTCAGCATCCCCTCGTCGATGCTGTTGCTGATGCGGAACCGGATAACGGCCATGCAGACAAGAACAATCAGGGCGGCAAAAGTGACCATAAAGATGGAAACCATTTCTGCCATCATGACCCTGCTGTATTTTATCAGCGGCAAACCGATGCAGCACACCGAATTGTCCAGCTCTGCAGCGGAAATATGAGTTTCCTGCCGGATAATGTCCTTCACCCCGGACTCAAGGTTGTTGTCCTGGCTCGACACATTGGCAAAAACGAGTGAAACATCGTACTGGCTGCCCAGCTTTTGCCTGACACTTTCCAGTGTCTGGTGAGGAAGGTAAAAACCTAAGATGCCGCTGTCAAACGTGCTGAATTCAACATCTTCGGTGAAACCTTTAATGGTAAATGTCAATTCTTTGCATTGGCTTTTGTTGCCGTCAATCTTGACGGTCAGTTTATCATTCAGCTGGTAGCCTCCGTCAACATTTAACAAATACGGAACATAGGCCGAGAGAACCGAATCATCCGGTTCCAGATGTTTGCCGATGAACTTCCATTTGGACAAATCGCGTTTGATACTGGCATCATTAAAAAGGAAAGCGCCGTCCCGCTTATCCCCTTTATATAAAATTGATCCTTTGGCTTCTGCCGGATTTTCTTTCTGTAGCTTTTTCACGGCGCTGTTGTTCTGAAGGAAGCTGTCAACTTTACTGCTGTACAGCTGAGTGGGAACATTTAAATACAGGTCGGAGGTGTTCAGCTCCTTCGCCTGTTTTTCAAAGAAGCCGCCGAAATTAACGGAAACCAACAGACCCGCATTCAGCAGCAGGGCCGCAATCAGGAACAGGATAAACAAAGAAGCGGTGTGCCCTTTGTTTTTCCGAATATTTGCGAAGCTGAGCATAAATTCTTTCCGCACGCCTACCACCCCATTTCCACAAGAAAGGAAGCAAGCTTTTCATGGCGTTCCTTGTTGCCGCTTACATATTTGCCCAGGTTACAGACGCCGTTAATGACACCGTCGCGGAGATACAGAATGCGGTTTCCGCGCCGGGCGGATTTTAAATCGTGCGTCACCATGATAATGCTTTGGCCCTCACTGTTTACGTCTGTCAGCACGTCAAGCGCCGCCTTGCCGGAAGCTGAATTCAGCGCGCCGGTCGGCTCATCGGCAAAAACGACTTTTGGCTGATTGATTAACGCGCGGACGATGGCGGCGCGCTGTGTTTCCCCGCCGGAAAGCTGTGTGGGAAACTTCCGCCAGATGGTTTCCGTCAGCCCGACTTTCTTCAGCAGCTGCGTTGCCCGTTCGAGGATTGCCTTTTTATCTTTACTGACAAGGTAGCCCGCCGTAAGGATGTTGTCGAGAATGCTCATGTTATCCAGCAAAAACATCTGCTGAAAAACAAAGCCGCAGTTCTGCCGGCGAAAAACCGCCAGTTTGTCGCTGGAAAGCTTCGTGATTTCCTGCCCCAAGAAACTGATGGAACCAAGCGTTGGTTTATCCATGCCGGAAAGCGCGTAAAGAAGCGTCGATTTTCCTGCGCCGGATGGTCCCATGATGACAGTAAAGTCGCCTTGATAAATTTCAATACTCAAATTTTCCAGAACGTGCTGCTGCATGCCGCCGCTGGAAAAGGTCTTGCAGAGTTTATCAGTCGATAGAATAACATTGCTCATTGTTTTCCCTCCTAAAAAAATAAGGCTGCAAAAGAACTTCCTTAAAAAAGGCGTTTTGCTTTTTGCAGCTTTATTATAGTCCGGGGATGCTTAACGTGTCTTTGCCCAGTCCTTAACCAAACCTTAAATCTTTTCCTGTACAACTGCCAATTTCAGAGTGACCGCAAACCCGTCTTCCAGGTTCCGGCACACCATGCCGCCCGACATCCTGTTCATCAGGTATTTGGAAATATAAAGCCCAAGGCCGGCTCCGTTTTTGCCCTGTGCATTTTTAGCCCGGTAGTATTTGTGTGAAATAAGCGGAAGCTCTTCCGATGAAACGCCCTGCCCAAAGTCGCGGATTTCCACTTCCAGATACTGCCCCTGAAGCGTAAAATCGACGCTGATGGAAGTACCGGCATACTTATACGAATTGCTGATAATATTGTCAATCACCTGCTGAAGCCGCTGTGGGTCTGCCTGAACGATGCAGTCCGGTATGGGGGAAATCACCGTGCTGCCATTATAGTCGGCAGCGCGTATCATTTCGCCGAGTACGGTGCTTGGCTGTTTGGAAACCGTCACGCTGAGCCTTTGCAGCTCTTCCAGCGTAGCGTTGAACAAGTTTGTAATCAGCGTGTTGATTTGGTCTGCTTTGGAGTCGATAATGGCCAGCCGCCTGTTCTCCTCGCTGTTATCCGTCTTTACCATCATGATTTCAGAAACGGCCTTAATGGAAGCAACAGGCGTTTTAATATCGTGGCTTAGGGATGCAACCAGCTCTTTTTTGCTTTCGTTTGCCCGCCGCTCGCTTTCCCGCGCTTTTGCAAGTTCGTGGCGCATCAGGTCAAAACTCTCTGTAAAAGCCCCAAACAGGTTGCCCCGATCCATTTCCAGCGGAATATCAAAATTCCCTTCCGCAACCCGGCTGGCAAACGACCGCAGTTTGCGGAACGGGCGAAAAATGGAATGGTCTATGAAAAAGGAATAGAGGACAACAAACAGAATCAGGCAAAGTATTAGGCCAATACAGGCCAGCATCAGGTGGTTCCGGAACCCTTCCCATTCCCTTTCGGTCTGATTGTAAAGAATCAGTTTTCCGTAATATTTTCCGCCGCGGGAAATGTCGACAATCGTGTCCCGGTTGGCCACAGCGTCGCTCAGGTTTTCATTCAGGCCTTCCCGGGTAGCCCCAACGAGGTTCCCACCGCCGTCAAGTACAACATAATCCAAGTGGTAGGAAAGGCAGGGCAAGCTGCCGCTTCTTAGGCTCCCCCACCGTTCCGCAAGCGACTGCGCAATATCATTTACGGCTACCGGGTCCATTTTGGCACTGGCGGTGGCATTTCCCCTGAAAACGCAGACAATGGCAAAAAGAGCCGCCAATAAAACAGCTATCGCCAAAGCCGCCGCTTTTTTTACTGTCATGGCACTCTCCTAATCATTCTCAAACGAATATCCTTTTCCCCACACGGTTTTAATGTAGCGTGGCTCATTGGGGTTTTCCTCTATTTTCTCACGCAGCCTGCGAATGTGAACGTTTAATGTTCCGTCGCCGGTAAAGCCACTGCCCCACACGTTTTGAAACAGTTCTTCTTTGGAAACGACGCGGCTCTTGTTTTGAACCAGATAAACAAGCAGTTTGTGCTCCATGGCTTTCAGCTTAATTTCATCTCCGTTTTTCAGGAGCTTCTCTTTTGCCGTATCAATCTGAAAATCTCCGAAGTGCAAGAGTTCGACGTTTCCACGGCATCGTTTCAGCGTTGCTTTTACCTTGGCCAGAAGGATACTGAGGGAATACGGCTTCTGTATGTAGTCATCTCCGCCGATATTCAGCGCAAGCAGCACATCATCCTCGCTGGTTCTCGCACTGATGAAAAGAATCGGAATGCTGGTCGCCGCCCGAATCTTTTTGCAGATTTGAAACCCGGACGCCTGCTTCAAATTAATATCCAGTAAAATTAAGTCCGCTGTGTTTTTTGAAAAAAAATCGAAGCAGGCTTTTTCATCGGCTGCCCAAAATGTTTTTACGCCAAACAGATTGAAGTATTCGCAAGTGCTCTGAGAGAGCGCTTCTTCATCGTCCACAATCAAGCAGTCATACTCCGGCATAGCAGTCTTCCTTTCAGCCTTCCCAGCCATAAAATCGTTTTGCCCGGCCCAACGCCAACACTGGTTTTATTTTTCCCATTTTCAGGAACATTGTTATCTTACCACATTCCGGCAGCCCAGTCCATTTTGATACATACCGTTTTTCCTCTGCTCCGGCGCAACTTTTACTCTGCTCTCCACCGCTCTCAGCCATCCCAAAAATAGATCGGTTAAAAATCAACCGCGCCTGTCAACCAAACGGTTGATTCTTATTTTTGTGTTTCCTGCTACGATAAGTGCAGGAGATGATTCACATGGAAACATTGTTATCTGTAAAAAATTTAGAAAAAAGCTTTCAGAAAAATAAAGTGCTGAAAGGCCTTAGTTTTCAGGCTTACCGCGGCGAAGTTCTATGTATCTTAGGGCCAAACGGTGCCGGAAAAAGCACTACCATTAATATTCTTACTGCGGCGCTTCGAAGCGACGGCGGAGAAATCCGCTTTCATGGCAAGCCGATTGGCGGCCGCCGGATGCACTCCTACAAACAGTCGCTCGGCATTGTTCCGCAGGACATCGCGCTTTACGACGAATTGAGTGCTGAGCGGAATCTCCGCTTTTTCGCTTCCCTTTACGGCCTGCACGGGGAGGCCCTCCGAAAAGCGGTAAACAGCGCACTGGTATTCGCCGGCCTGGAAGACCGCCGGAACGACAAGGTAAAAACCTTTTCCGGCGGCATGAAGCGCCGCCTGAATATCGCCTGCGCCATTGCGCACCATCCGCAGCTTGTCATTATGGATGAACCGACCGTCGGCATTGACCCGCAAAGCCGCAACCACATTCTGGACTCCATTAAGAAGCTGCGCGACGGCGGCATGACGGTAATCTACACCACGCATTACATGGAAGAAGTAGAGGCAATCTCCTCCCGCATTATCATTATGGACCACGGCACCATTATTGCCGAAGGCACAAAGGAGAGCCTGAAAGAAAATATTGAAAATGAAAAACAGTACATCATTCAGGTCGAGGGTAACTGCAACATCGCAAAAAATGAGTTTTTCACCATTGAAGGGGTAAAAGACGTTTCCATTGATAAGGGAACCATACAGGTTACTTCCGTCAAAGGCGTGGAAAACCTGGACCGCATTATTGCTCTTTTGACCGGGCACGGCGAAAAAATTCAAAACATCACAAGTGAATCTGCAAGCCTTGAGACCGTCTTCCTGAAACTGACCGGCCGCCGGCTGCGCGACTGAAAGGAGAAAAACAATGCGAAGATTTTTTTCTGTCTTCAGCATGGATCTCTTGAATCTTTTTAAAAACCCGGTGCTTGTCGGCTACAACACCGTTTTCGCCGCATTTCTTCTGCTTTCACTGGGCTATCTTTCCGCCGGTAACTTTGCGGACATCCAGTCTGCCTACCAGTACTACGGCATAACTTTCATTGTTTATGGGATGCTGAACGGAGCCATGACGGCTTCCAACTGCTTTATGGAACGCGACATCAAGCGCCCCAACCTGCGCATTATTTATTCGCCGGTGCAAAACAGCTCCATCTGGTTTTCCAAAATTCTTGCGTCGTTTGTATTTGACTACAGCCTGCATTTGCTGCTGCTGGTTCTCTGCAACACGCTGCACATCACGCTCGGCAGTTTCCCCGTACTGTTTGTCGTGCTTATGGCGCCAATCGAGTTTGGCGCGGCGGCTTTGGGAACCTTTTTCTGCTGCATTTTTCACTGTGAGGAAACTACCAGTATGATTCTAAGCACGGTTGTCAGCCTGCTGAGCGTGCTGGGCGGCACGTTTTTTTCCCTGGACGGGTTGGGCAGCGCACTGGCATTTGCTTCGTGCCTTTCGCCGGTTAAGTGGCTGAACGACGCGTTCTTCCGGCTTGCGTGCGACAGCAGCACTGCTCTGTTTCTGCCTGTTCTGCTTGGTGCATGCGCTGTTTCTGCGCTGCTTGTTCTTGGCTGCCGCCTGACTTTCAGAACGGAGGATTATTTATGAAAACATTTTTGAATGTACTGAAAAACGACTGGCTGCGTTCCGCTGCATTTTTAGGCTCCATCATTACCATGACGCTGGTCACGCTTGGTTCCATTGTGCTTGGGGTTTACATGACCGGCGCACAGCAGGTCAAGGGCCATATTGCGTTTGTTACGGCAAATATTTCGACTGCTTCGGTGCCAAAAAGTTCCTCTGCACTGGAGATTACTGCCGTTTCGCAGAAACCGCCTCACTCCACGCTGGTTCAGCAGAAATACGACGCCATCGTTTCTGTTGACGCTGCCGGGCACGCAACGGTTGAAACGCTCCGCACGGAAAAATTCCGCAATATGGTTCTGCTCCTTTTGCAGCACCCGGAAGCAAAAGTCAATATTGGAACCGAGCGCAGCGTTGGGGAAAACATTATTGGCTTTATGATGATGTTCCTGCTGATGATGGCCTTTTCCGGCATGGAGCACTTCGGCAATGACCGGGAGCAGGGCCAGCTGCATCGCATTGCCGCTTCCCCCGCTTCCCTTGGGGCTTACCTTGCCGGTCACGCAGCCTACTGCCTGACCCTGATGCTGCCGGAATTTCTGATGCTGGCCGTTTTGAAAGCGTGCGGATGGAACATCGGCTTTACCCTGCTGCAGTACGCCGGTTTTATGCTTGTCCTGGGCTTCCTTGGAATTGCCTTCGCGCTTTTCCTGCACACCTTGATTTTGAAACCAGACAGCGCCAATATGCTTGGCAACTCCGTTACCGTGCTCGCTTCCGTTATGGCAGGCGGATTCTATTCGGCCGGCGGCAGCAATGACGCGGTGAACGCCGTCATTTCCGCAATTCCGCAAAAAGGGCTTATGAAATTTGCGAAAGCACTTCAGGCCGGAACCGCCTGGCAGAACTTTCCCAGCCTTCTTTATGTTATCCTTTTCGCCTTTGCCTTGTTCGGAGCTTCCTGCTTCGTACTAAGAAGAAAATATGTGAAAGCATAGGCCTTGCCAAACCAACCGGCGGGCGCTATGATAGGAATCACAGAAATATATAATGACAGAACAGGTGACAAACTTTGGAACATTTACCGCGCTCGCCGCTTCTTTCCACCAAACTGAAAATACCGGCGCCGCGTAAAAATTATATTGTGCGCAGAAAACTGTTTCACCAGCTTTCGCGCTGCTCCGAAATGAGTGTGATTTTTGTATGCGGCGGCGCCGGGAGCGGCAAGACTATGCTTCTTTCCACTTTTTTGCACGAAACCGGTCTTGAAAATGTCCGGTGGCTTTCGCTGGATTCTTCCAACACCAGCGCAGGCTCTTTCTGGTATTATTTTACCGCTGCGGTTAAGCCGTTTTTGCAGGACGGTGAAGATCTTCTTGAAATCATGCAGGCAACGCCTGAAGTTTCACACATGGAAAGGCTTCTCACCGTATTGATTAACCGGCTGTGCGACAGCCGGGACTGTTACCTTGTGCTGGATGACGCCCATTTCATGAAGGACAGCACCCTTCTGCGCACATTTGAATATTTTGTAAGCAATATGCCGGAAAATTTCCACCTGTTCATGCTTTCCCGTGAAGGACCGCCCATTTACCTCGGCCCGCTGGCAGCTGCGGGCCGACTGCTGTTTCTCGACAACCGGCAGATGCAGCTTTCGCAGGAGGAAAGCCTTGCTTTTCTGAAACAGACGCTGCACCTTGCCGTCGATGACAAAGCCCTCGGCAGAATCTGCGACTACGCGGAAGGCTGGGTCGGCGGCCTGCAGATGGCGGCTGCGGCAAAAGCCACCGGTATTGACTCCGGCCGCCTGCTTCAGGCGGGAGGCGGTATCGCTGCGGAATACCTCACGCGCGAAATTGTCGAATCCCTTTCGCCGGAAGAACAAAAATTTCTGGAAGGCACGGGCTTTCTTTCCTACTTTGACGCGGACATCTGCAGCGCGCTTTTTGACGGATTTTCCAAAGACGATTTTCAGTCAATGATTGAAACGCTCACCCGCAAGAACCTGCTTCTTGTCTGCCTCGATGACCAGAGCGGTGTTTACCGCTACCATAACATCCTTTCCGATTATCTGTCACAGCAGTTCGCTGCGCTTCCGGAAGAATCGCGGCAAAAGCAGCATCAAGCAGCCGCTAAGGCATTTGCTGCGCGCGGCGACTTTACAGAAGCAATGAGTGAATTCTGCAATGCAGGCGATTACCAGAACGTGCTGGCTCTTGCCCACAAAATGGACGGCGGGAGCGAAGTGTGCGCCTGCCTTGAAAAAGTTCCCGTTCCTGTGCTGGCAAATGACTTGGACTTGTCCGTTCAATGTTTTCAGTACGATTACAGCACAGCAAACCTTGAACGCTGCCGGGAGCTTTTTATAAAATTACGGACGCTTTATAAAGACTCGCCTGTGTTCAGCGCTCTGGAATTTGGGCAATACTATCTTCTTGAAAATAAAACTGCTTTTCCTACTTTTTGTGTTTTGACAGAAGAGCAGATTGACTCTTTGCATTTCAGCCACATTGCCAAATCGCTTATCATGACGGAAAACGCCATTGCCCTTATGGAGCACAGGCGCTACCGGGAAGCAGAAGAAGAGTTTCTTCTTGCAGCCCGCGTCTGCCATGGCAGCAACGCCCTGGCCCAATCGCTTGCAACAAATGAACTGGCACAGCTGTACGAAGAAACCGGGCAGCTGAATCGGAGCCTTACCTGCTATGCGAAAAGCCGGATGGAAACCCTGCTTCAAAAGAATCCGCTGAGTTGGTTCCACTACAGCATTGGCATCATCGGTGTCTATATGCGCCGCATGGAGCTTGACCAGGCCGCAAATATGCTGCAGAAAGCAAAATCCGCGCTGGAAAAGCAGCGTGCCCATCAATCGACTGCAGAATTGGAAGAGCTCACTTATCACTACCACGCAGTTGAAATGGATTTTCTGCGGGGCGACGCGGAAAAGGGCAAAGCGGGGGTGCTTGCGCTCCGCGCAAAATTTCCGGGTTACGGTCTCCTTACATTAAGCCGTCTGCTTTACGATATGGCCTGCACTGAAAACCTTCCGCCCGAAATGGCCGAACAGATTCTGCAGGAGATTGAAAGGCAGAAAGGCTCCAGCCGCGGGCTGTTCCTGCATCTGCTGCGCGCGCGCATCCTAATGGGCAAAAGTGAGGAAGCAGCCAAAGAAGTGGAAGGCGTACTCACTGCCTCCCGTGAAAGTCAGAATCTTTTAAGGCTCACGGAAGCCGACCTGCTGAAAATCTGTATACTGGAACAGGACGGAGGAACACCGCAAAGCGAAAAAACCATCACGAATCTTCTGTGCGAAGCAATTTCTTCCGCAACAGAAAATCGGATTCTGCAGCCTTTCTTTTTGGAGCGCAAAGTGCTTCTTCCGCTGCTGCACGAGCTCGACGTACGAAACCGGAAAAGCAGCATTTTGGGCAGCGCCGCGGCCGCATTTCTCTGCGATGCCATCGCAGTATGCGGCGGCCCCGCCTGCGTACCAAAAGATCCGGAAGCCCTTACCTCCCGTGAAACGGAAGTTCTGCAGGAACTTTCTTGCGGCCTTACCAACCGTGAAATAGCCGAAAAACTCTGCATTTCACAAGCGACCGTAAAAACCCATGTGCTGAGTATTTTTGGAAAACTGGACGTTTCCTCGCGCTTGATGGCCGTCGAAAAGGCGCGTGAAAAAAAACTTCTTTCCTAAAAAAATGTTTTCTCCCCCTCGATTGAGGGGGGATTTTTTTGCTTTCCGAGGGGCTGGTTCTCTAGGCTTTTCCTTCAAGTAAAGATTTTCCAGCACCTTAAGAAAATATTTGCTTATTATTTTACATTATTTGTAATTATTGATTGACAAATTCGCTTTTTTGGTTTAACCTTTTAAACCAATATCAGTTAGGCTCATTGAATAGACTTCTATGAAAGCGCTGTTTTTAAAGTTCCGCCGACTATTCGGAACTTTTTTAAAGGGAGAAAGAGGCGCTTTGGCAGGAGACACAGCTTTGCCAGCTGATACAGGCTAAGCAAAACGCATTTGGGGGTTTGCCCCAAAGAATGGAGGAAGTTATGGGAGCAATTCAAGCGTACATCTCGTCCAATCAGTTTCTGGCATTCGCCATCCTCATGGCCATTATGGTGCTTGGCGAATATGTTTCCAAAATCACCAGAGGGAGAGTGCCAAGCGCACTCATTATGATGGTCGCACTGATTGCGGGCTTTTGGACCATTCTCCCTGCAAACCTTGCGGCCGCAGCCGGGCTGACCGCGCCAATCTACAGCCTTACCGTTGTGCTGCTAATCATTCACCTCGGCACACTCATTAACCGGAAGCAGATGATTGCCCAGTGGCGCACTGTTGTAATCAGCCTGATGGGCATCGCCGCTATTTGTCTGTTTACGCTTACGCTTGGCGGTGCGCTGTTTGGCAGGCCAAACGCCATTGCTGCAACGCCTGTTTTGACCGGCGCTGCCATTGCCGCTTCCATTATGTCGGAAGCAGCAAAGCTTAAGGGCAACACAACAGCTCAGCTGGTTGCTCTGGTCACCATGGTGGCGCAGGCAATCGTTGGCTTTCCTCTTGCTGCGCTTTGCCTGCGCAAGGAAACTGCGCGGCTGCATGGCCTCTACACCGAAGGCAAACTGACCCCTGAAAGCGCTACAGTTTCAGAACAGCCGGTCGAAAATTCAAAAAAGGCCACAAAAAAAGAAAAATTCTGGAGTGTCAATACCATTATTCTAAAGCTTGCCGTCATTGCACTCCTTTCATACCTTCTGCAGGTGCTTACCAAAGGGTATGTGTCGCAGTATGTATGGTGCCTGCTTCTTGGATTCTTCGCCAACGAGCTTGGTTTTCTGGAGTCCGACGCGCTGGGCAAAGCAAAATCCGACGGCATCCTGATGACCATTCTTTTGGCCTATCTTTTCTGCTCTTTCTCGTTTGCAACTCCAAAGCTGCTGCTGCCCGTTATCGGAATTACACTGGGCCTTACAGTTGTGGCCGCAGTCGGTCTCACAGCGATTGCCTTTCTCTCGCATAAAATTTTCAAGCAGGAATCTTTCTGGTCCTGCTACGCAATTGTTCTCAATGCGTTTCTTGGGTTCCCGCTGAATGTCATGCTGGTTAATGAAGCACTTACCTTCATAAAGGACCCGGAAGAGCGCAAAACCATTTCCGGCGAACTGATGCCGAAGATGCTGGTGGCAGGCTTTATCTGTGTTACGATTGTATCTGTCTTGGTTGCAGGCATTTTGAAAAACTATATCTGAAGTTCAAAATTATTTCGCCGTTCATTCCCTGTTGGGTGTAAAATGAGGTAGTGAAATTCGGCCTCGCTACTTTCATAAAATTAGTAAATGAGCCCGGATTTTAAATTTTATAAGGAGGAAAACAGCAATGGCTAAAACAATCAAAGAAACAGCGCATGAAATAGCGCCGTACATAATCGGGATGCGGGAAGAGATTCACCGCCACCCGGAGGCAAGTTTTCATGAAACGAAAACGACGAAGCTCATCGCTTCCGAAATGGAGAAAGATGGGATTCCCTACCGCCTTCTTGAGCCAGCCGGTCTGATTGGTGAAATAAAGGGTGCATTCCCCGGAAAGACAGTTGCGCTGCGCGCCGACATTGACGCTCTTTCCATCACCGAAAAAACAGACGTCCCGTTTAAGTCGGAAAATCCGGGTCTTATGCACGCCTGCGGACACGACACGCACACATCCATGCTTCTTGGCGCGGCCAAAATCCTTGCAGGCATGAAAGACCAGCTTCACGGCACGGTAAGGCTAATTTTTCAGCCGGGTGAAGAAATTGCTCAAGGTGCTAAAGCTGTCATTAAGCAAGACGGTCTGAAAGACGTAGACATGATTTTTGGCATGCACATCTTTTCAATTTTCCCGGCCGGTACCCTTTGGCTGCGCGAAGGTGCTTCCATGGCTGCGGCTGATATTTTCAAGATAAAAGTCACCGGCAAAGTCAGCCATGGCTCCATGCCGGAAGCAGGCATGGACGCAACGCTTGCCGCCTCTGCGATTGTTATGAACCTGCAGAGCATCGTAAGCCGTGAAGTTTCCACCATGAAGCCCTGTGTTGTAACCGTAGGCAAACTTGTTTCCGGCACGCGGTTCAATATTGTGGCCGGCGAAGCAACAATGGAAGGCACCTGCCGCTGCTTTGATGTAGAGCTGCACCATGCCCTGCCCGGCATGATTGAGCGCATTGCAAAAGAAACAGCCGCCGCATACCGCTGCACCGCCGAAGTGGAATATAAGATGATGACCGAAGTGCTTGTCAGCGATTCCGACGCCATAAAGCTTGCGCTCGGTTCTGCCAAGAAGGTTGCCCAGTCCCCAGACCTTATTAAAGAATCTCCAATGATTATGGGCGGCGAGGACTTTGCCGATTATACTCCTCTCTGCAAATCGGCATTTGCCCTGCTCGGGGGCGGCGGTCATACACCGCAGCACAGCGACCACTTTACAATCGACGAAAATGTGCTGGAAACCGGCGCCGCCATGTATGCTCAGTTTGCTGTCGATTACCTTACATCCAACCTGTAAAATCTTGTTGATAGAAAAAGCGGAGCAGTTCAAAATGAACTGCCCCGCCCCTTTTCTGCAATTTTACTCCAGCCTGCAGCTGTAACCCTGCGGCAATGCGGATTTCAGGAAAGACTCTACGCAGTTTGCCGCTTTCTTTTTTGCTTCCGTCAGCAGGCCGCGTTCCACCGCTTTTTTCTCCATAGCCGTTTTCTGGTCTGCCTGAAAAGCCTTAAAGTCCTCCACGGTAAGCGCGTTAAAAATACTTGTTTTTTCGTCATATGTTTTCACGCTGTTTTCATCAATGGTATGCGAAAGGATTTTAGCTTCCGGAAGCTTGGCCGAAACCGACTTCCCGTTTACGGAAACCTTGGCCTGCCGCAAGTCTACACCCGCTTTAATCACACCGTCATAGGTAATCAAGAAGCTTTTCGTTGTAAACGGAACCTTCATACCGTAGAAATCGTTGCTGTTTTCAAACTGTGTCATGTTTGTGTATGAGTAGGAAACGCTTGCCAGTTCATTAATCGTTTCCAGCTGATTTTTCAGCACTGTGGCCGACACCTGCGTCTGCTGACCCGCACCGGCCGACGAGCGTCCGAAAAGGAAGCACCCAGCTCCTATTGCGGCACAGAGAATCACCCCGGCCAGAATCAAACGAATTGTCTTAATAGGTTTGTGCTTCTTCTGCTTCTCTTCCGTTGTATGGATTTCCACTCGAATCCCTCCGCTTGGTTTGATACATTTTTGAAACACGCCGCAGTCCCTTCGGTTCCGCTTTGCAAGGCAGACTTGCGGCCTTTTACCCCATATTGTAACGATTTCCGCCCGAAAAGGCAAGCAAAGGCCCTGCTTTGGCACAAGCTTTTGATGAATTCAGCCCGGACTTGCAACAGAAATTCCGCTCCCGCATATACTGATGTTATTTGACGCCGAGGGGGAATATCGCCATGCTATTCAGCGCTTTACTGGGTGCTGCCGTTTCCGGCCTGATTTTTCTGGTCCTGCACGTTACGGACTCCGGTTCCTTCCCACGCCCGCTTTCTGCCAAAGAAGAGCGGGAATGCCTGGAGCGGATGCGCGGCGGAGATGCAGACGCGCGAGCGAAACTGATTGAGCATAACCTTCGCCTTGTTGCTCACATCATAAAGAAGTACTATTCGGGGTATTCCGACCAGGATGACCTTATTTCCATCGGAACCATCGGCCTCATTAAAGCGGTAAACACTTTCGACAGTTCCAAAGGAATCCGCCTTTCCAGCTATGCAGCCAGATGTATTGAAAATGAAGTCCTGATGTACTTTCGCTCCGCGCGTAAAAGCGCGCAGGATATTTCCATGAATGAACCAATTGACACCGACAAGGATGGCAATGCCTTGACGCTGATGGACACGATGGCTTCTGATGATGACATACTGGAAAATATAGACTGCAAGATTAAGTCCGAACAGCTGCGGAAATACATAGACGAGGTGCTCGAACCACGGGAACGCATCATCATCCGCCTGCGCTATGGCCTGGACGGAAGCAGGCCGCTTACACAGCGTGAAGTGGCACAAAAGCTCGGAATTTCGCGCTCGTATGTTTCGCGCATAGAAAAGAAAGCGCTTCTTCTGCTGCGCCGCCGTTTTAACCGGCAGTAAAGCCCTGCATCTAAAGATTTTGCAGCCTCCTGGCGAATAAATTCATAACAGCCGCGGTTCCCGCCCGCGGCATATTGCATTTTTACAGAGAGCAGGTATAATATTGAATGTTGATTGTCTGAAAATTATCAGGCAAAAGGGAAAATGGAGGAAGAAAAAATGGGAAAAACAAAATTCGGTATCCGGGAAGTTGTGGCGACAGGAATTGGCACCGCGCTTTTCGTTGCCCTGACGGAAGTTCAGATTCCGATTGGGTTCATCCCGAACACCTCACTGCAGGTGCGCGCCGCTCTGCTGGCGTTCTTTGCCGCTGTGTTCGGCCCGGTTGCGGGCGGCATTATCGGCCTGCTTGGCCATGCACTGGGCGATGCGCTCTTTTACGGCAGTGTCTGGTGGAGCTGGGTCTTCCCCGATGCTCTGTTTGGGATTGCAGTCGGCCTGTTTGCAAAGAAATTTGCCGTTCAGGAAGGCGGCTTCGGAAAAAAGCAGGGTGCCATGTTCAACGCAGTTCAAATCCTTGCAAACCTCGTTGCATGGGTCGTGCTTGCGCCGGTTCTGGACATCCTCATTTATTCCGAACCTGCCAACAAAGTCTTTACACAGGGCCTTGTCGCATTCGTCTGCAACATTGTGATTGTGGCAGTCCTTGGCACACTGATTTGTGTCGCCTACACCAAAATTGCGGGCAAGTCCTCCAGCCTGAAGAAGGAAGACTAGCAGCCGGTCTCATTCCGGCCAAGGGCGGCAGCCATCTTTCCGGCTGCCGCCTCTTGTATTTGTTTGCGCCCCAAAAAGGATGGATTTATGGAACCAATTATAGAGTTTAAGAACTTTACATTTAAATACCGCACACAGGCTGAACCAACTCTCCACAACATTAATCTCCGCATTAATCCGGGCGAGAAAGTCCTGATACTGGGGCCTTCCGGCTCTGGAAAATCCACGCTTGCAAACTGCATTAACGGGCTTGTACCCTGCTCTTTTTCTGGGACAAGCACTGGGGAATGCCTTGTAAACGGCCGTCCCGCGGACAAGCAGGGGATTTTTGGGCTTTCCAAAACCGTAGGCACCGTTCTGCAGGATACCGACGGCCAGTTCCTCGGCCTTACGGTGGCGGAAGATATTTCTTTTGCGTTAGAAAATGACTGTGTGACGCAGGAAGAGATGTTCCGCCGTGTGAACCGGGCCGCAGAAGCAGTGGATCTTCTGCCATTTCTGCATCATGCACCCTCCGCGCTTTCCGGCGGGCAGAAGCAGCGTGTTTCTATGGCTGATGTTCTTGTTAGCGACGTGGATGTTCTGCTTTTTGACGAACCCCTCGCCAATCTGGACCCGGCAACCGGGAAACGCACGATTGAGCTGATTGACACCATTCACCGGGAACGCGGCAAAACCGTCCTGATTATTGAGCATCGGCTGGAAGATGTTTTGTGGCGCGACGTAGACCGTATTATCGTTATTGGTGACGGACGCGTTGTTTCCGACACAGTCCCAGACCGTCTGCTCGCGGGCAATGTCCTTGAGCAGCAGGGAATCCGTGAACCGCTTTACCTGAGCGCGCTGAAATACGCCGGCTGCACCATAACGGAAGAGTCGCACCCACAGCATATTGAAACAATGGACCTCACTCTTTACCGGAAAAAAGTGCAGGATTGGTTTACTTCCGTACATCTTCCGGAACCTGCACCCAAAGAAAAACCGACTTTGGAAGTGCAAAACCTTTTCTACAGCTACACTCCCGGCGAACCGGTGCTAAAGGGCGTAAGCTTTACCCTGCACCGCGGCGAGATGGTCAGCCTTGTGGGGCAAAACGGCGCTGGAAAATCCACGCTTTCCAGCCTTATCTGCGGGTTTCTCCGACCGGATTCCGGTTCCATACGGTTGGACGGAAGCGACATCTCCCCGCTTTCCATTAAAGAGCGCGGCGACCGCATCGGCCTTGTGATGCAGAACCCCAACCAAATGATTTCAAAGCCTATGATTTTTGACGAGGTTGCGCTTGGCCTGCGCACACGCGGCGTTCCGGAAAAAGAAGTAAAAGAGCGTGTTTGCCATTCCCTTCGCATCTGCGGCTTGTACCCCATGCGCAACTGGCCGGTTTCCGCCCTGAGTTTCGGGCAGAAAAAGCGCGTCACCATTGCCGCCATCCTGGTGCTGAACCCTGAAATTCTGATTCTCGACGAACCGACGGCCGGGCAGGATTACCGGCATTACACCGAAATCATGGAGTTTATCCGCCGCCTGAACCGCGAAAACGGCATTACGATTCTGATGATAACGCATGATATGCACCTGATGCTGGAATACACCGACCGGGCACTGGTGCTTTCGCAAGGCTGCCTTCTCGCAGACGAATCCCCTGCAAAAGTGCTTACCAACACTGAAACCGCCGAAAAAGCATACCTGAAGCGCACCAGCCTTTACGACCTTGCCCAGCGGTGCGGCATTGACGATGTTTCCGGCTTTGCAGAACGTTTTATCCTCTGCGACCGTCGGAAGCGTGCAGAGCAGGCGGAAAGCACGGAGGCAAAGCCATGAAAAAAACGCACATGATTTCCTATGAGGAGAAAAACACCTGGCTTCACAGCCTGTGCGGCGTAACAAAGCTGATTTTCTTTCTTCTCTGGTCCGTAACCAGTATGCTGACTTACGACACCCGCATCCTCGCCATTATGCTGGCCGTCAGCATGATTTTATTCCGTATTTCCAAAACGGAGTGGCGGCAAATCAGCTCCGTTTTTAAATTCATTCTTTTCTTCCTGTGCGTCAACCTGATTGCCGTTTTTGTCTTTTCCCCCTATGAGGGTTCGAAAATCTACGGCACCTGGACTCTTGTGTGCCATTTTCTCCCCGGCTATGACATTACTGCCGAGCAGCTTTTTTATGAACTGAACATCCTGCTGAAATATCTTACCATTGTTCCGGCGGTGTTCCTCTTTCTCGTAACGACGAACCCAAGCGAATTTGCGGCCTCCATGAACCGCATTGGCATAAGCTACAAAGTCAGCTACGCCATTGCCATCGCCCTGCGCTACATACCGGATGTGCAGGACGATTACACAAAAATCAAAAACGCGCAGGAAGCCCGCGGGATTGAAATGAGCCGGAAGGCGAAGCTTGGCGACCGCATTCGCAGCTGCTCCGCCATCCTGTTGCCGCTGATTCTTTCCAGCATGGAACGTATTAACGTTGTTTCCAGTGCAATGGAGCTGCGCGGCTTTGGCAAGCATAAAAAGCGCACCTGGTACATGGGCCGCCCCATGACGAAAGCCGACTGCATTTCGCTGATTTTCACCGTTGTTTTCTGCACCGGCGCCCTAATCATTACTTTCGCCCACGGTTCCCGGTTCTACAATCCGTTTGTACACTGAGCAGAAGCAATCAGCGCCAGTTTTTCAGCCCGGCTCAGCTTTTTGACCGCCGCCTCCCTGCGGAGCGCGGCGGATTTTTCTGCGCAGATTTCCCTATAAACTGCCGTTACCGGCCTGCGGCTGCGCGTATATTTTGCCCCGCGCCCGGCGTTATGTACCGCTGTGCGGCGTTCTACATCATCGGTAATCCCGGTGTAAAGCGTCCCGTCTGCACAGCGCAAAATATAAACGAACCAAGGCTTTGCCGTTTTTTCTTCCTTTTCACCCATCTTTTTTCCCCCTTCTTTCGTGGAAAAGCCGCACTGCCGTAACAGCCGCGCCCGCCGCACAAATAGACGCAGCCATACCGTAAGCCGCGCGCATCCCGGCAAGAAACACATCACTTCTGCCGGAAACAAACCCCGTAACACGCCTGCCAAGGCTCGCGCTCATAACACCGTAGAGCACCGCAGTGGAAAGTGCCGTTCCTACCGCCATGCCCATATTCCGCACTAGGGAATTCACACTGCCGCCCACACCCAGTTTTTCATGCGGAAGCATCGACATCACGAGGGAATTGTTGGGTGCCTGAAACAGCCCGTTGCCAAGCGACATAACTCCAATAAACAGCCCCAGCACCGGGCGGGAAGTCTTTTCCCCTAAACCTGCCATCAGCAGAAGGCCGGCCGCCGTAAGCACAAGCCCCGCAAAGGTGAGCACACCGGGCCCGAGCCGGTCGGAAAGGCTTCCGCTGACCGGCGCGGAAGCGGCGAGCACAAGCGGGTAAATAGTAAGGTACATCCCGGCTTCGGCTGGCCCCATGGCTCGAACATTCTGCAAATAAAACGGCAGAATGATGTTGGAGCTGGCAACTGCCACAAATGAGGTAAAAGCGCAGAAAATGCTGGCGGTAAACCACCGGTTGCGAAAAATTTGAAAATCAAGCAGTGGATGTGCATTTTGCCGCTCCGCCCTGCAAAACCAAATGGCAAATACAATGGAAACGGCGAAGCATACAAAAATGCCAGGGCTTTCCCAGCCTACACCCGGCCCAAGCTCCAGCGCGGCAAAGAACGGAACCGCGGCAAGCGCAAAAAGGAAGAATCCCCGCAAATCAAGCTTTTCATCCTTTGGGGTATCCGCCGCGCCTGAAAAATGGAGGCTGGCAAAGTACACGCAAATACCAATAGGTACATTAATCCAAAACAAGTACTTCCACTCCGCAACCGAAAGGATCAGTCCCCCAAGCGCGGGCCCTGCAAGCATCCCAAGCGCAACCGAAGAACCGTTAATGCCAAGCGCACGGCCGCGTTCCTCCGGCGGGAAGGTGCGCGTGATAATGCCCTGGCTGTTCGCCATAATTGCGCTTGCGCCAACAGCCTGAAGCGACCTGGCAGCAGCCAAAAGCACAAAGCTGCGCATCATACCGCAAAGCAGCGAACCGCCGGTAAAGACCAGCAGTCCAAAGCGAAAAACCCGGTTTTGCCCTTTCAGGTCGCCCAGCCTGCCAAACAGAAGCGTAAAAACGGAAACGACGATCAGGTATAAACTGACAATCCAAGTGACGGCAGCGGTGCCAATCTGCAAGTCCCCCGCCATTTTTGGCAAGGCGACGCTCACAATGCTGCCGTCAAGTGCAGACATGAATGTAGCAGCCGCAGCAACGGCCAGCACACCCCAGCGGCCGCGCGGCGTTTTCACATCTTTGGATTTCACAGCATTCGTTCCTTTCCGGTGATTTCTGCTTCCATAATTTTCTTTTCCGTCAATAAATTACCGTGGACGAATTTCTGCTTCCTCATTGACAGAAAGACGTAAAAACAATATACTTGGATATAGTTATGTTAATTTGACGTAAAATGTTTACGGTTTCTTTTTCTTTATTATACACAGTTTGCCAGTCATTTTTCATTCGGGCGTGAAGTTTTACGGGTCCAATCTTTAAACTCAGAAAGGATCGTCGCCAAATTATGTCTATGGCTCTGCTTATAACCGTTATTGCGCTTTCTGTTATTTTTGACTTTATCAACGGATTCCACGACACTGCGAATTCGATTGCTACAGCCGTTTCCACACGGGTTCTTACACCAAAGGCCGCCACAATTATGTCGGCCTCGCTGAACTTCATCGGTGCGCTCGTCAGCGCCAAGGTGGCTGAAACCATTGCATCCGGTATTGTAAACAAAGTCCTGCCGCCGTATGTAATTGCCGCGGCACTTTGCGGTGCCATTGTATGGAATCTGCTTACCTGGATGATTGCCCTTCCGAGCAGTTCTTCCCATGCATTAATCGGCAGCCTCGTTGGCGCTTCCATATTGGTCTTTGGTGACCTGAAAGTTGTAAATTGGCAGAATATTTTGGACAAGGTCATTATTCCGCTGTTTTCGTCTCCGCTTATCGGCTTCGGAATTGGCTTCCTTGTGATGAAACTTCTGTATCAGATTCTGCGGAACGCAAAACAGCGCTTCGTGAACAAATGTTTTTCAAAGCTACAAATTTTCTCGTCTGCCTTGATGGCTTATTCCCATGGCTGCAATGATGCCCAGAAAACGATGGGCGTTATAACCATGGCGCTTGTGAGCGCACACCAGCTTGGCATGCACGATGGTATTCCAATTTGGGTCAAGCTTGTGTGCGCCTTAGCAATGGCCTTTGGGACCTCAATGGGCGGCTGGCGTATTATTAAGACCGTTGGTATGAACATGATAAAGCTGCAGCCTGTGGAGGGTTTCGCCGCTGAAACCTCAGCTGCCGCCGTAATACAGATTATGACGGCCATGGGAGCGCCGGTAAGCACGACGCACGTAATTTCCTCTTCCATCATGGGTGTTGGTTCCGCAAAGCGTTTCTCAGCAGTCAACTGGTCTACCGCAAAAAGCATTGTCATTGCGTGGTTTGTTACTTTCCCAGTTACTATTCTTCTCGGCATGGGGTTTGCTTTTCTGTTTCGTCTTTTCATTCATTAAACATAAATTTTCTGTTCCGGCGGACCGCGGATTTTCCGTTAGCGGTTCGGCGGTATTTTTATTTTAAAAAGCATTGGAGCCTGTCGGCGCAGCCTTGCGGCTAAAGCTTTCCCAAAGATAAGCGATGTGGTAAAATAGAAGCTGGCATCTGTTTTAGATTGCTTTGGGCGGTGATTTCAGTTGGACAGAACAATTCTGCACTGTGACTGCAACTCTTTTTTCGCTTCGGTGGAATGCGTTTCCCGGCCGGAGCTGAAAAATGTACCCATGGCCGTCTGCGGCGACCCGGCCAGCCGCCACGGCATTATCCTTGCAAAAAACGAGCCTGCCAAAAAGCTTGGCATCCGCACGGCGGAAACCATCTGGCAGGCAAAAAGAAAGTGCCCGGAGCTTGTGCTCGTGGACACTCATTTTTCAGAGTATAAAAAGTTTTCGCAGCAGATAAACGAAATCTACCGGCGCTATACCGATCTGGTAGAACCGTTCAGTATTGATGAAAGCTGGCTCGATGTTACAGGCAGTAGGGCGCTTTTTGGCGATGGAAAGGCCATTGCGGATGAACTTCGTGCTGTGATTCGCCGGGAAACCGGGCTGACCGTTTCTGTTGGCGTTTCTTTTAATAAAATTTTTGCGAAGCTTGGCAGCGACTACAAAAAGCCGGATGCCACAACCGTAATCAGCCGCCAAAACTTCCGTGAAATTCTCTTTCCGCTTCCCGCAGACTCCATGCTGTTTTGCGGTCGGCATATGGCGCAGGCCCTTTCTAAATTTGGAGTTCACACCATTGGGGAACTTGCCGGAACCCGCCGTGATTTTCTGGAAAAGCGTCTTGGCAAAGCAGGCGCTATGCTCTGGGACTATGCTAATGGCTTTGATACCTCTCCCGTACACAGTTTCGGCGACACACGGGAAGTCAAAAGTGTTGGCAACAGCGTTACGTTCCGCCGCGACCTGGTGGGCGAAGCGGACATTCACCGGGGAATTTCCGCCATCTGCGAAAGCGTGGCAGCGCGTATGCGCCGCCAGAACGTAAAATGCTGGGTCATACAAATTGGCATTAAAGACCCAAGCCTCAAGACCATCACACGCCAGAAAACACTGCAGGCTCCCACACACCTTGCACGGGAGCTAAGCGATGCGGCTATGGAACTGCTTCGTTCCTGCTGGAATTTCAGCGCACCGGTTCGTATGCTTGCCGTTTCCGGCACCAACCTTGTTCCGGAAGACGCACCGGAAGAGCAGCTGTGCCTGTTTGCTTCCGCCGCGCGCCCGCAGCATGACCGGGAAGAACATCTTGAAGCGGCGCTTTTCGGTATCCGTGAAAAATATGGCAGCCATTCTGTTACCACCGGCTCTTTGCTGAACGAAGACCTTGGCCTTGACAGCCTGCAGCGAAAAGAGGAGCCGCACAAATAGCCTTCAGCACTTCACGCCTTCCGCGCGGAGTGCTTTTTTCAGGTCTTCCGTGTTCTGCGCATAACAGAAGCCTCCCATACCAAGCGCTTCCCCCGCTTCGATGTTTTCCCTGCGGTCATCAATAAAATAGCATTCTTCCGGTTTCAGAGAAAACTTTTCAAACAAAAAGCGATAAATCTCCGGCTGCGGCTTCAGCAGATGAACATCCGAAGAAACAACTATCCCGTCGCAGTAATTGACCGCCGGTATTCTTTTGTAAAAGCGGTAGAAACGTGTGCTCATGTTGGTAAGCAGAAACAGATGGTACCCGTTTTCTTTCAGCGTGCGTGCAAGCTCCTGCATTGCGGGAAACGTCGAAGGCATTTCATCCCAGTGATTGTACAGGTAAGCGGCCACCTGGCGCAGGCGTTTCGGAAGACGGCCCAGCACAAGTTTCAGGTACTGGTCATCCGGCAGGGTGCCGCGGTCGGTTTCCGCCCACTCGGGCGCTTCAAACAGCTCGCGGTTCAGCAGCTCCGCGTCAGAAGGGTCCGGGCAGTATTTTCGTACGAATTTCTTCGGTTCGTATGAAAAAAGCACCCAGCCCATGTCAAAGACGATATTGTGAATCATCCCTCAAAATTCCCCCTTATTGCCTTTTTTATCCTACCATAAGCATTGGCCAAATTCAACCGTCTGCCATGTTCGCCAAGCTGCAAAAAGGCCGGCGCGGAAACCCGGCCGGTCTTTTTTATCATTTTCTATTTTCTTTTTTACTGTGCTGCTGGCAGGCCTTTTCACACTCCGCATTATGGTATGGGCAAGCGGAGCAGTCACCGCCGCAGGCACTGTGGCGGTGACGCCACGAGTAGCGCGCGGCCAAAAAAGCCAGCAGCACAAGGACAGCTAAAAGGAACCAGTCAAACGGGTTCATACGGGATTCCTCCTTACTTTGCTGCTCTCGGATTTCTATAAGGAACGGAGCTTTTTCTTGCTGAAGAAGTCTTTCCCGGTTTTCAGCGTACACATACTGCACCTGGAAGTCTGCAAATCACTGAATGCTTCTTTTTGTGCTTCAGTGGTTTCTTTTTCTCCTGCTTTTTCCTGCTGAAGAAATCTTTCCCGATTTTCAGCGTACACATACTGCAACTGCAAGTCTGTAAATCGCGGAATTCTTCTTTTGGTATTTCAGCAGTTTCTTTTTCTCCTGCTTTTTCTTTCTAAAGAAAAAGCAGGCCAATGTGATACACCAGAAAAGCTGCAAGCCAGGCAAAACCGCATTGATAAAGGACCACACCAACGGCGCTTTTTACACTGCGCAGTTCATTGCGCACCGCGTTGATTGCCGCAATGCAGGGAGTGTAAAGCAACGTAAAAATGAGGAATGAAAACGCCGTAAGCGGGGTAAAGATTTTGGTAAGCGCCATTCCGAGGCCGGCGGTGTTTGTTCCCATCAGCACGGCAAAGGTGCTGATAACGGCTTCCTTCGCGGTGAATCCGGAAAGCAGAGCTGTGGAAGTGCGCCAATCGGAAAAGCCAAGCGGAGCAAAGATTGGAGAGATAAAGCTGCCAATCGCGGCAAGCATACTTTGTTTGCCATCCGTAACCACATTAAAGCGCACATCAAACGTCTGGAGGAACCAGATAATGATGGTCGCTGTAAAAATTACAGTAAACGCGCGCACCAGAAAATCCTTTGCCTTATCCCAAACAAGGAGAAGAACGGTTTTTACGCTTGGCATACGGTAATTGGGAAGTTCCATAACAAATGGCACCGGGTCACCGTGAAATACCGTGCCCTTCATCAGCAGAGCACTCAGTACTCCCATCAGGATTCCAAACAGATACAGCACAATCATGACAAGCGCCGCGTGGTGCGGAAAGAGCGCCGCCGTAAAGACCGCGTAAATCGGCAGCTTTGCGCTGCAGCTCATAAACGGCGTAAGCAGAACCGTCATCTTGTGGTCCCGTTCGCTGGAAAGCGTGCGGGCCGACATAATGGCCGGAACCGAGCAGCCGAAGCCAATCAGCATAGGCACAAAGCTGCGGCCGGAAAGGCCCAGCTTCCGCAGCGGCTTATCCATTACAAATGCAATGCGCGCCATGTAACCGCTGTCTTCCAAAATGGAAAGGAACAGGAACAGGACGACAATAATCGGCAAAAACTGCAGCACGCTTCCAACGCCGGCAAAAACGCCGTTAATAATCAGCGACTTCATGACCGGGTTCGTGCCAAACGCCGTCAGCCCGGCTTCCGCCGCCTGCGTTACAGCGTCGATTCCCATTGCCAACAGATCGCTCAGCCATTTGCCCAAGACACCGAATGTCAGCCAGAAAATCAAGGCCATGTTCAGCAAGAAAATCGGAATTGCCGTGTATTTGCCGGTGAGAATTTTGTCAATCTTTACACTGCGCTTATGTTCTTTTGACTCGCCCATGCGCACAACCGTCGTGGAGCAGAGCTTTTCAATGAAGGTATACCGCATATCGGC
>JBFLFY010000019.1:0-44792 GCA_041859875.1 Caproicibacter sp.
AAAAAGTTCTGCTGTGTCACTTGTGCGAGAGAGGAGCCGCTGCAAAATGCAGATTTTGCGGCGGCTCCTCTCGCCGTTTAAAAAGGGCCGGTTTGATGCTTCTTGGGCTTTCTCTTTGCACAGCGGTGCAGATTCCCAATATTGGAAAAGGCAAAGTACCATATTCAGTACTTTGCCTTTCGACGAAACCGCTTTTCAGCGAGGCGTATTTTGTATTTCGCGGATTGGAAAAGCTGTATCGTAACACTTTTAAAATGAAATTATTTTCATCAGTATGGAAAGAGAAAAATAGCTTGCAGAAGTGGCCGCTGAGCAGTGAGATGCCAGCTAGAATGTTTGACGTTCACCAAGTATGGTGCTATTATGAATAAATAAATTCTACAATCAAAGAGAAAAGAAAACTAATGTTTTTTTGCAGCATGGCATTCTGCTGATGCAAAAAGCTGGGCACGTTAAAATGGATGACAGCACGGCTGACACAATACAAATAAGAAAGACTTCGGTGGCTGTGCAAGTACAGGAAGTGGAGAATATGAACAGGATCAGCATTCGCGATATTGCCAGAATAGCACATGTTTCGGTTACAACGGTTTCCCGTGTTATAAACGATTATTCGGATGTCAGTGAAGAAACCAAGCAGCGCGTACAAAAGGTAATCTGTGACTGCAATTACCAGCCAAACAATGCTGCGCGGAATTTAAAGCTGACGCACAGTAATACGGTTGGCCTCTTGATGGAGGGGAGCCCGACCCCTTTTGTTACAGGTCTTTCTGATATTATAGAGGAAAAAATCAATGAGTACGGGTATTCCCTGGCACCGCACCGTGTGACAAACGGTGTCAGCGGGGTCGATACGGCAGTTCAGCTTGTAATGGAAAAACGGCTGCAGGGTCTTATTGTCTGCGGCGGCTATTTTATTCTTACGCTGGAGCAGCTGCATCGCTTGCCAGTGCCGACGGTTTTCTGCACGACAACTTTGAACGGAATTGACGACACGGCATACTCCAGTGTACATGTCGATGACCGGAAGGCGGCGAGGGATGCTGTAAATTACCTTTGCTCAATCGGGCATAGGGATATTGCAATTATCGGAGGCGTTGAAAACGACAAAGGCGGTGTTTCCGGTCATCGTTTGCGCGGCTACCGTGATGCGCTGGAGCAAAACGCGATTCCGTTTGACCAAAGCCTGGTTTGCTACTGCGGCCTGTTTACCATGCAGCGCGGTTATGATGCGGCAAATGAACTGCTGGCTAACAGCCACCGCCCAACTGCTATTTTCTGCATTGCAGATGAACTGGCAGTAGGCGCCTGCAAGGCTATCTTCGACGCGGGCCTGAGTGTGCCGGATGATATTTCTGTTATGGGATTTGACGGCACCGACATAGCCCAGTTCTACGAACCGTCTATCTGCACGGTTCGCCAGCCCAAGGAAAGAATTGCAAAGAAAACAGTGGAGGTTCTTATCAACCTTATGAAGAAAAAAGGACAGAACTGCAATGCCGTATTTCCAACCGAAATCGTTACCGGAAAGTCCTGCGCTTCCCCAAAATACCGGCCATAATGGTGCTCCTGTAGATTTTTAAAGATGCAGCATATGATGGAAATTTAGGCATATGCTGCATTTTATTACGCCATAATATGCGAATCTATAATTCTAGCAAGCTGTAACAAAGTAGTGTGCACAAAAATAAATAAAATTATTATAAAAACTATTGCATAATAGCACATTCCGTGATATTATAACTCTAGCATTAAAACATTACGGAAACGGTTCCGACAACAGGCGCCAGTTTTGGAATCGTTACCATAGGTTCTTGAATTTGCCATCAAGCAAAGCAATCTTTATCGATACTGTAAAAGGAGAGTGTTGATTTATGAAACAGAGCCCCAAAAAAATTTTTGCAGCTGCTCTTGCTACATCATTAGTGGCGGCATCGCTTGCAGGCTGCAGCCAGCAAAGCAGTGGCTCTTCGGCGGCAGGCAGTAAAACAACGGCTTCTTCTTCCGCAAAAGGGCAGGTCTATTACCTGAATTTCAAACCGGAACAGGCGGACCAGTTTACTGCGATTGCAAAGACATATACGGAAAAGACAGGCGTTCCGGTGAAAGTGCAGACCGCTGCTGCCGGAACTTACGAACAGACACTGAAATCTGAAATGGCCAAAAATGATGCGCCGACTATTTTTATCTGCAACGGCCCGGTTGGCTACAAAACATGGGGCAGTTACTGCGCAGACTTAACCAACAATAATCTCGCAAGCCATTTGAGCGACAAGTCACTTGCGCTGAAAGACGGCAATAAGGTTGTTGGCCTGCCGCTGGCAGTGGAAGGCTACGGCATTGTTTATAACCAGGCTATTATGAATAAATACTTTAAGCTCGACGGCGCCAAGGCAAAGAGCATGGATGAAATTAATAATTTCGACAAGCTGAAGGCCGTCGTGGAGGACATGACCGCTAAAAAAGCAAAGCTTGGCATTAAAGGCGTTTTCGCGAGCACATCACTGAAGTCCGGCGAAGACTGGCGCTGGCAGACGCATTTGGCCAATGTTCCGATTACATATGAACTGCAGGACAAAAACACGGATATTACTTCCGGCGTAAAGGAAATTGAGTTTAAGTACGCAAACGAGTACAAGAACCTCTTTGACCTGTACCTCAACAATTCGGTAACAGACAAGAAGATGCTCGGCAGCAAGAGCGTCGGCGACTCTACCGGTGAATTTGCACTGGGCCAGGCTGCTATGGTTCAGAACGGTAACTGGGTCTGGGGCGACATTGGAAAAACAGACGGCAACGTGGTTGAAAAAAGTGATGTCAAGTTCCTGCCGCTTTACACAGGACACAAGGGTGAAGAAAACCAGGGCCTCTGCATAGGTACTGAAAACTTTGCCTGCATCAACAGCAAGGCATCTGCCGATAACCAGAAAGCTTCTTCTGATTTCCTGAACTGGCTTTATACCGGTGACGGGATGCAGTATGTAACAAACAGCCCGGAAAAAGGCGGCCTTGGTTTCATTGCACCGTACGATACCTTTAAGGGCAAATCACCAGACGACCCGCTGGCACAGCAGGTTTCCGAGTGGCAGAATAAACAGGGTGTTAAGACAGTGCCATGGGATTTCACCTGCTTCCCAAGCCAGAACTTTAAGAATGATTTTGGCGCGAAACTGCTTGCTTATGCACAGGGACAATGCAGCTGGGATGACGTTAAGAACGAAGTCGTCAGCAAATGGAAGTCTGAAGCGGCAGCTACTGCGCAAGGCTGATTTTGACTCATAGGTCGTACATAACGGTCTGACAAAAGGTAGTAAGTGCAGTTGCAGAACTTCGCTTACTACCTGTTTTATTAGAGCTGGCCTGAGATCTTTCAATGATACAGCAGTTTTTACTTTAGTAGTCAAGCCCGCGTCCCTGCGGGCGCTGCAAAAATATCAAGGAGGACTTGTTATGCAAAAGGCACTGCGAAAGTATTGGCCGATTTTTATACTCCCAACACTTATTTGTTTTGCTGTCGCGTTTCTGGTTCCGTTTATTATGGGCTTTTTCCTCTCATTTACAAAATTTACAACAGTAACCGACACGAAGTTCGCCGGCTTTTCCAATTATGTCAAGGCGTTTACAGGTGACAATACTTTTCCATCCGCACTGGGGCGCACGGTGATTTTCACAATAGTTTGCGTGATTCTGATTAATGTGCTTGCTTTTATTTTAGCACTTCTGTTAACGAGAAAGATACGGGGTACGAATGCTTTCCGCACCATTTTCTTTATGCCGAACCTGATAGGCGGCATCGTCCTCGGCTATATCTGGCAGCTCATTTTTAACGGTGTGCTGGCAAAATATGGCCAGACTCTTACAAGTGACGGGAAAAACGGCATTATAGGCCTTATTATCCTGATGTGCTGGCAAATGATTGGCTACATGATGGTCATTTACATAGCGGGGCTGCAGAACGTTAATACTGATTTAATTGAAGCGGCACAGATTGACGGAGCAAGCTCCTGGCAGACACTGATTCATGTGAAGATTCCCATGGTTATGCCATCTATCACCATCTGCCTGTTTTTGACACTTACAAATTCCTTTAAGCTTTTCGACCAGAACCTGGCTTTAACAAACGGTGCTCCAGGCAATGACTCTTCGCTGGTTGCTTTGGATATTTACAAAACTTTCTATGGCCGTGCGGGCTATGAAGGCGTCGGCCAAGCGAAAGCTGTTGTCTTTGCAATTATTCTGGCAGTCATTGCTATGGTGCAGCTGCGTGCTACCCGTAACCGGGAGGTGGAAAACTGATGCGCACAAAGAAAATGATTTCCAATACAATCATTACAATCTTATTGGTGGCACTTTCGTGCGTGTTCATTGGACCGGTGCTTATCGTCTTGATGAACTCTTTTAAGGGAAAACTATTTATTTCTGACCAGCCGTTTGTCCCTCCAACGTTTGCAAAACAGGATCTCGGAGAAGCGGGGATACAGCCCAAAACGTATGTCAGTATAAAAAACTATGTAAACGGAATTGAAAAAGTTCACTTTTGGGATGCACTTGGCCGTTCAGTTTTTATTACGGTCTTTTCCGTCTTGCTGATTGTGCTCTTAACTTCCATGACGGCATGGTTTATTACCCGGGTTAAGAGCCGCGGCACAAGAGCTCTGTATTATCTGCTTGTTTTTTCCATGGTCATTCCTTTCCAGATGGTCATGTTCCCAATGACAAAAGCGGCGAATGTCCTTCACCTTGACAACCCTGTGGGCATTCTGATCCTTTATGTCGGTTTTGGCGCGGGCGCTTCAGTATTTATGTTCTCGGGGTTTGTCAAAGGAATCCCGATTGACATTGAAGAAGCCGCCACTATTGACGGCTGTTCACCGCTGCAGTGTTTCTTCCGGGTCGTTTTGCCGGTTATGAAGCCTACTGCGATTACCGTAGCCATCCTAAACACCATGAGGGTCTGGAACGACTTCCTCATGCCTTACCTGGTGATGGGCAAAGATTACCCCACCATCCCGATTGCGGTTCAGTACCTGCAGGGCGGCTATGGCAGCATCGATATGGGCGCTATGATGGCGGTGCTTATTTTGGCAATTATTCCAATTATTGTTTTCTATGTATTCTGCCAGAAATATATTATTCAAGGTGTTATTGCGGGCGCTGTGAAAGGCTGAATCTTTCTTAATGGGAAAAAAGTTGTTTATATAGAAAGGCACTGGGGCTTTTAGTTCCGTTCTGACAGGAACTTTTTGCCACAGTGCCTTTTTTACTGCCTTTCGCTGTGAAGTAAAAATGGAGCAGCTCAGCGCTGCTCCATTCTTCATTGTATTTTGGGCTTTTCAGTCGATCTGCCTGAAAACCGGATAAGGTTAAATCCTTGCTACGCCGGATTTTCTTGCAGCCTCAGCAACAGCTTTTGCAACTGCAGGAGCCACGTTGCGGTCCAGCGCACTCGGCGTTATGTAGTCCGGCGCCAGTTTATCCGGCGTGACGAAAGAAGCAATCGCATAAGCTGCGGCAATCTTCATTTCGTCATTGATGTCGGAAGCCCGCACGTCGAGGGCACCGCGGAAGATGCCCGGGAATGCAAGCACGTTGTTAATCTGGTTCGGGAAGTCACTGCGGCCGGTTCCTACAACGGCTGCACCGGCCTTGAGGGCTTCGTCCGGCATGATTTCCGGAGTCGGGTTTGCCATTGGGAAGAGGATTGGGTCTTTGTTCATGCTCTTCACCATTTCCGGTGTTACGCAGTTCGGAGCGGAAACGCCGATGAACACATCTGCACCCTTCAAAACATCCGCAAGGGTGCCTTGCTTCTTTTCATGGTTGGTGATTTTCGCCATTTCTTCTTTGATTGGGTTCAGATTGTCGCGGCCTTCATAAATTGCGCCGTGACGGTCGCACATAATAACATTTTTAAGGCCAAGGGCGATAAGCAGTCTGATAATTGCAATACCGGCAGCACCTGCGCCGCTGGTAACGACTTTAATTTCGCCGATTTTTTTGCCTGTCAGCTTCAGGGCATTCAGCATGGCGGCAAGGGTCACAACAGCGGTGCCGTGCTGGTCGTCGTGGAAAATCGGGATGTCGCAGCATGCCTTCAGGCGCTTTTCAATTTCAAAGCAGCGCGGAGCAGCAATATCTTCGAGGTTTATGCCGCCGAAACTGCCTGCAATCAGGCGTACGGTGTTTACAATGTCATCTACGTTCTTGGAACGGATGCAAAGCGGGATAGCGTCAACGCCGCCAAAAGTCTTAAACAGGGCGCACTTGCCCTCCATGACCGGCATACCGGCTTCCGGGCCAATATCTCCGAGGCCGAGTACCGCGGTGCCGTCGGTTACAACGGCTACGAGGTTGGAACGGCGGGTAAGGTCGTAGCTTTTGTTTACATCTTTCTGAATCTCAAGGCAAGGCTGTGCAACGCCTGGCGTGTATGCCAGAGAAAGGTCGTCGCTTGTTTTCAGAGGAGCGCGGCAAACAACTTCAATTTTGCCTTTCCATTCGTAGTGCTTTTTTAAAGATTCTTTTGCGTAATCCATAAGGCAATGTCCTTTCCTGAAAAAGAATTTTGTTTTAGATATTCAGTTTTGAGATGGTATCTTTCAGCATATTTCCGCTCGCTGTGAATTTGGCCAGTTCTTCATCTGTCATCGGCGGCGTTACGCTGTTTGCAAGGCCGTTCCGGTTCAGCAGGAATGGGATGCTGAGGCATACGTCACTGAAGCCGTATTCGCCGTGCAGCATGCCGGAAAGAGGCATAATAGCGTTTGCATCATGCAGAATATTGCGGCAGATGTTGGTAGCGGAAACGGCGATTGCGTAAAATGTTGCACCCTTGCGGCGGATGATTTCGCCGCCCGCTTTGTGAACGTCTTCTACAACCTGATCCCGGTCAATCGGTTTGCAGTCTGCTTTCTGCTTGTGCAGGCTGGCTGTGTAAACATCCATCGGGATGCCGCCAATGGAGGTGAGTGACCACGGAACCATGGAAGAGTCGCCGTGTTCACCAAGAACGTAAGCGTGGATGTTCTTCGGGCTTACGTCTGCATATTGGCCAATCATTTCACGCAGGCGCGCGGAGTCCAGCAATGTGCCGGAGCCGAAAACCTGGTTTTCCGGAAGACCGGTTGTCTTCAGAATGGTGTAAGTGATAATGTCTACCGGGTTGCTGACCGTTACATAAATTGCGTTTGGAGCATATTTTACGGCCTGTGGCATAACGCTCTTAATGATGTTCACGTTGCCCTGAGCTAAGTCGATGCGCGTCTGGCCTGGTTTGCGTGCACTTCCAAGCGTTACAATAACGATGTCGGAGCCTCCAATGTCCGAGTACTCGCCGGAATAAATATTGACCGACGGGCAAAGGGCTGTGCACTGAATAATATCCAGCGCTTCGCCTTTGGCTTTGTCTTTGTTGATGTCGACAAGGACGATTTCCGAAGCGAGCCCTTCTAGAGTGAGAGTGTAGGCGATTGTGGCGCCTACGTTGCCTGCGCCAAGGATGCTGATTTTGTTAGCCTTTTTCATATCTGAAAATCCCCCTGAATATTAATAAAAGTACATTGCTGCACTTTCTGGCAAAGTAATAAAGAATACAAAAGGAAAGATCTTCCTGAAAACTGCGGTACTGCACAGTATACCAAATTTAGAGAGAGAGACGATACCCTACCCCGATTTCTGTAACAATGATACTGGGATTTGCCGGGTCGGGTTCAATTTTCCTGCGGATATTTGCAATGTTTACACGAAGAATCTGCCGGTCATCGGCTGCAAAATGCCCCCATACCGCCTTAATCATATCGGAGTAGGGAAGCACCCGGCCGGGATTCCGGGCCAGAAGCAGAAAAATTTTGTACTCGTTCTGCGTAAGGTGAGTCTTTTGCCCGCGCACAGTAACAGAACGCTGGCAGAGGTCAACGGAAACGGAGCCAACCTGCAGCACTTCGACGGTCAGACCGCCGGTTTCCGCTTTCATGCAGTGGCGGAAAGCCGTCTGAATGCGTGCAAGCAGTTTTGGCAGGCTGAGCGGTTCTGCAAGATAATCGTCCGCACCAAGCTGCAAGGCGTGGATTTCTTCACTTTCACTGCCTTTTGCCGCAAGGATAAGAACGGGAACCGAGGACCATTTACGGATGGTCTTCAGTACATCCAGCCCGGAAGAATCGGAAAGAGGATGCTGCAGCAAAACAAGATCCGGGCAGTGCGACGAAACCATGGAAATGGCTGTGCTGCCGTTTTCCGCCGTAATGGTGCGGTATCCTTTGGAAGTGAGAGCCTGTGTAAGCGGGGCGAAAAGCTGAGTTCCAACCCCTGCAATCAGTACGGTCAACTTGTTCTGCATCGGATTCCCTCCCTACCGGAAAGGCGGCTCTGCTGCTCAAAAAATAGAGCATAAGATGCTGCTGTTTGGCAAGACCAAACAAAAAATTGGTTTTTTATAAGAAATAGATGTTAATTATTTATCAACTATTATACATGATTCCGACCAAAAGGGACAGGCTAAAGGCATAAAAAAAATATAAAGATTTTAATTTTATGGTTGTAGCGAACCAACTGTTCTGTTATCTTTACTATAAGGGGAATATGTTTTTGCGCACAGCGTGCTTTTTGCATGCTGTGCGTTATTTAGTGAAAAGTTCATTTCAATACAATTCTGTATTAATATAACAAAATAAATGGTAAAATATGTTGAAATAAGTAAAATACTGTTGTATAATTAGAACAAGATAATATCAATTATGAAATATTATTTAAAGGAGTGAGACCGATGCAGTAGAAACAGTGCTAATGTGTTTAAACATTAAAGCTATTTTGCAAAGGAGAATTAAGCCATGAAAAGTAGAAAAAATAAATTTAGCCGTTTCTTTGTATGTGCACTTGTGTTTGCATTAATTGGAGCAATGGTTCCTTCTTTAGGGGCATCGGCTATTGCTACTTGTCCCAACAGCTCTTGCAAGCCAATAATAAGTCTTCAGCAAAGAAAACATGAGACTATAGGCGTCAAAAAACTGTCTAATATGGCAAATAATAATAGCAAATCAAAGGTAAGCAGAATAACTTACAATGACAGTATGACCAATTATGGTAATTCAGCGAGTGTGGACAATATTTATATGTACCCTGCATATCTTAATAAGGATGGTTCACCTCATTATAATAAAGATATTTATTGTGGAGAAAGTTATTATGGGGGACAACAATTCGAAAGATATGATTTGACTCAAAATGAAAAAGAAAACGCAATTAGCAGGTTTGAAAATGTAGAAAAAGCAGTGCCAACGGGTTGGTATTATTATACTCAATTTACACTGACTTCAGATATGCCTTTGTCAATAACATGGACAGTTAATGGTCAGAAATTGGATCCCTACATAGTGCACTCAAATAGACAATCATTATGCTTACACTTTTATACAACACAAGACAGTAATACATGCGATGGCGACTTTGAGTATTTTGCCCCTCGAACAGGCAAAACTGGAAGTATAGGAATTACTTCATTTGACCGTTATGTGGAGGGGAAGTAAAAAGAATGATTATGCCAATTTCGGTACAGCGCCAGAACTATGTGGCACAGAAAGCCACAGCAAATCGTACGGGAGCAAGCTTTCAGGACTGTATGGATTCCGTCTGCACGAAGGATTCCATTGATGTTACCGGTACACCGCAGTATGACCCGGATTCGCTTCTTACTGAAGCAGGTAAAAATTCCAAAGGCGGCAAGAAATTGACGAATGTGCAGAAGCAGTATCTGCGTGATAAGTATGATCTTTCGACCCTGACGGATAGAAAGAGCGATACCCTGCTTGCAGAACTTACTAATATGGGAGTACTTTCCGACCGGGATTATCGGTTGTCTCATCTTTGCTGTGGTGAAAAAGGTATCCATATAACGGAACTTGGAGACGGAAAGAAAGATTGGAGCCATAATTTTGCAGCCGGGGTCTGGGAGTCCTTGCTGGACATGCAGCCGTTTATGGGAGCCGATGAAAAAGATGGGAAAGATTCATCTGCAGATTCAGTGTTGTATTCCTCAAAACGCCATATTTTTGATGCACTGCAAACGCTTGACCCGCAAACCTGTGGTGAAATTACCCGTACCATAAAAGATGTTGCTTTAAGTCATTAAACCCCGCATGAAAAAAGCCGCTGAGCCTGCAAACAGGCCTTCAGCGGCTTTTTTGTCAGTTTATCTTCTGCTGCTAATGCTTGACGAGTTTCACGGTTTGCGGTGCTTGGCCTGAAATTTTCAGGGAATGGTTCGTGTGGTGCCGGTAAGCGAGAATCTCATTCGCAAGATCTTTCGTAACCCTTTCCGCACCTGCCGTGTTGCAGTGTGAATCATTGTTGTAGAAATATCGGCGCGGCAGGCTCCTTGTGGCAAGGTTTGTGATAATCGGCGCTTTCAGCCGGTTTGCAAGGTACTTCTGCACGTCGTTGATACTGTCGCTTCCGGGTGAAAGGGATTCATCGAGGAACGGCGGAAAAGAAACCAGAAAAGTTGCACCTCTTTGCTTGCAGTAAAGGCTGTAGTCATTCAAAAAGGCAATCATTTTCTCATCGTAATCTTTCCGTTTCAAAACGGTGTCCTGGTCACTGAATTTTATGCGTGGCCGAGGCAGGCAACCGACTCGAAAATAGATATAATTTCCCTTTTTGTCAAAAGCACGAACACTGTAAGAAGGCGTTTCCTGGTCTTGAATATGGCAGCAGTATTTAACCTTTTTCAGCAGGTAAGTTGGGTAGTAGCGAATCACTTTATCCCAGTCATCTAAGGTAAAACTGCGGTACATATCAAAGTGGTTTTCGCATGCGGTCAGCACAATCGAAGGGCTGAAAGAATCTTCTGTGTCGGGGACCAGTTCCAGTACCATCGTGTCACCGTGCTGTACGCTGGTTTTGGAAAGGTTCAGAATATACTGAATACTGGTGCCGGAATGAATTCCAAGCGTCTGAACCGGCTGCCTCATGATACGGCTCATTTTGGCGGCATCCAGACTGAACGGAACGGAGGAATCCCCCATTACAACAATTTTAGGCGACCGTATGTGAGACAATGCCCGTACTTGAAGGTACAGGGCATGCTGATAAGTTTTGTTAAACTGCTGCGGAAGGCCGAACAGGATAAAAGACGAGATTCCTCCCAGCAGGCCTGTTAAAATCAGGCAGAACAGCAGGCATTTGCGGATGAACTTTTTCATACGGTCCCTCCTAGAACTGGAAGTAAATAAATTGCGCCGGGTCGCTGACGGCGAACACACCAAAGAAAATCACGCATAAAACAGCAGTGCAGTAAACCGTCCAGCGCAGAAGAAGCGGCTTCTGCGCGAGTGAAACACGAATTTTCCGGTTACGCTGCAGAAGGCTGACGCACAGCAGCACCCCTGTGGATAGAATCAGGATAATCATATCTGTTTTGGAGAAGTCTTTTGTAAAGAACGAAGCGGCAGCCGCTGGCTGATAGTTTGTGAAAATCAGTTTCATAATATCCAGCGCTTTTCCGAGGCTTTCTGCACGGAATAAAATGAATCCAAGGCAAACAAGCACAAAGGTGCGCAATGTCCGGAACAGGCGAAAGCCAAATCCGGCGGTGCGAATGTGAAGTGCATTGTTGATTTTCTGGAAAAGCGGCCGGCACAGCATGGCTGCAATAATCATGACGCCATAGTAAACGCCGTACATAACATAGTGCCAGTCGGCTCCGTGCCATAAGCCGGTTGTAATCCACACAACAGCAAGCCCCAGGATAGCCGGTGCGTTTTTCCCAAAGTAAGTGCCAAAGTGCTTCCGGCAGAACTTTCCGAACCGCATTCCGCCCTTGGAAAGGCACACGGGGTAAAACAGGTAATCCCGAAACCAGGTGCCAAGTGTAATATGCCATCTGCGCCAAAATTCAGCCACATTTTTTGAAAAATAAGGCCGGTCAAAGTTCTTGGCAAGCCGAATACCAAAAAATTGTGCTGCACCCGTGGCAATATCGACGCAACCGGAAAAGTCGGCGTAAATCTGCACCGCGTAGATAACGGCAATCAAAGCGTTCTGCAGGCCGCTGTACGACCGGTAACTCCGGTAGACCATACCCACCAGCAGCCCGGCCCGGTCTGCAATTACAACTTTTTTAAAATATCCCCACAGCATCAGCTGCAAAGCATATTTGGCGTTGTTGTAGTCAAAGTCATGCGGCTCGTAGAGCTGGGGCGCCAAGTCGCCGTAGCGGCCAATCGGCCCTTCCAGAATCTGTGGAAAAAAGCAGACAAACAGAGCAAATTTTGCAAAATTCCGCTCCGGTGGAAATTTTCCGCGGTAGACGTCAATCACATACCCCATAGCTTGAAAGGTATAAAAGGAAATGCCAAGGGGCAGAACCAGGCGAAAAACCGGAACTGCTGCCGATGAGTGGAAAAACCGCAGCAGACCGTTCAGATTGCTGCAAAAAAAGTTTGTATACTTTAAAACAGCCAATATGCCAAAGTTAGTGAGCAGAGCCGCCGCGACAATTTGCTTTTTTTGATGTTTGCAGCGCCCCCGGGCTGCTTTTTTGTCATCTTTTGCAAGGTCCGGCCCTGCAGAAGCCAGAAAAGAACGCAGGCCTTCCTCTGTTTTGCCCATCCCAAGGCCGGCAAAGTAAGCTGTAACGGTTGTGCAGAGCAGAAAAACAAAGAATTTAATTCCGGTAAACAGGTAAAATACAATGCTGACTGCAAGCAGCCAAATCCAGCGGAATTTTTTTGGCGTTGCATAATACAGCATTCCCGCGATGGGGAAGAAGAGAAAAAACTGGAACGAATTAAACGGCATGATCTTGTCCTCTTATTTAATCTTCCTTCAATCTGTTAATCATGGCTTCCATTGACGCAGCAGAATTGAAGTTTTCCGGAACAACTTCTTCTACCGGAATCGAAACGTCAAACTCTGATTCCATTTCCGCAACGATATTAACGATGTCGAGTGAGTCCAGAATCCCCGCGTCAATCAGATCTTCACGGTTGTCTGCTTGAATGTCCGGGCGGAATTCTTTCAGTATTTTTAAAATTTCTTCTTTCATGCTTTTGCTTCCTTTTCCGTAAGACTGTTTTTTAATAGGACACGGTCAATTTTTCCGTTGGCATTCAGCGGCATACGCTGAACTTTTACCAGCCGGTTTGGCAGCATATACTTTGGTACAAGCTGCCGAAGCCCGGTGAGAATCTGTACGTCGGTCAGGCTTTCCGATTGGTAAAACAGCACAATCTGGTTTGCCTGCTCATCGTTCACGATACACCCGGTTTCCATGCCGGGCAGCGACATCACAGCGGTTTCAATTTCACCAATTTCAATCCGGTGCCCCATGTGCTTTATCTGAAAATCTTTGCGGCAAAGGTAAATTAATTCGTTCCGTTGATTATATTTCACTAAATCGCCGGTTTTATAAATGAGTTCCGGATAATTTTTGTTCAGCGGATTCTGTACAAAAGCCTGTGCCGTTTTTTCGGGGCTGCCATAATAGCCGCGTGAGAGGCATGTCCCCCGCACGCAAAGCTCGCCGGTTTCGCCTTGTTTTGCCCGCTTGCCGTCTTCCGTGAGGACAAGAACATCGGTGTTTGCGCAAGGGAAACCAATCGGCAGTGGTTCGTCATCCGCAAATTCCCGTTCCACAGGGAAGAAGGTACAGGCGTCGGTAATTTCAGTTGGCCCGTAAAGGTTTGCATAAAAAACATCCGGCAGCATTCTGCGCCAGATGTTCAGCTGCTTGTTTGGCATAACTTCGCCGCAGAAAAGCACCTTTTCCAGATACTTTGGCAGAAGTTTTTCCAGCACACCGGAATTTGCCACATGAATCAGAGCGGACGGAACCCAGAAAATCGTGTTGATCCTTTTTTCATTTAAATACTCCATCAACTTGATTGGGAACATAAACAATTTTTCCGGGAGAATGTACATGGAAGCTCCCGATTTCAGTGTGCAGTAAATGTCGAAAATGGAATTGTCAAAATAGAACGGAGCCTGGTTTCCAAATTTGGTGTCGACGCCAAAATGAAATGCTTCGCAGGCCCAGTCAATGTAATCCATTACGGAACGGTGGCAGATTGTCACGCCTTTTGGCATACCGGTTGAGCCAGAAGTAAACAGAACGTATAAGGGATCGGTGTCAATTTTTTTGGCAAGGGCCGCTTCAATTTTTGCGTCGTCAACAGGATGCACGGCAGCCTGCTCCATCAAAACAGTGTTTTTCTCCGTAAAACCGAGCGAGCGGGCAAGCGGTAAAAAGTCAGCCGAAGTGACAGCCACCCCAGGGTGCAGTGTTCCTACAATCTTTTCCAGGCGCGATTTCGGCGATGTCACATCAAGCGGCGTATAGAAGTTTGCACTGTACGTCACGCCGAAAAATGCCGTCAGGCAGGCGACACTTTTGGGGAGAAGAATTACGGCGGGGACGTTGATGGTGTTCCCTGTAATGTCCAGAATGCTGGAAGCAACAGCCTTTGCCTGCTGCCTCATTTCAGCGAACGTTACGCTGGTTTTGCTGTCGGCATAGGCTACATGGTTTGGGTAGCTTTCGACAGTATTTTCCAAATAGCAAATTACATTGTTCCGCATAAAGCCGAACCTTTCTTTCCTAAATTAAAGTATATTCCAAATAGATAGATTATAGGTTTCCACTTATTACTTGTCAATTCAATTCGCATAATTGTAACTATTATTTTACAATTACAATATTTTCATAATATTAGTAAAGACTGTAAAAAATAATGGAAAAATATGTATTATTATTATGCGCCGGGCGGCTTGTACGATGGCTTTCAAGAGATGCTTCTGCTTTTTATAAAGGGTGCAGCAGATGAAACCGTATGCGATTAATGTTACAGAATTGTTATTTGAAATTTCGACTCAGAAGGAAAAACACTATGGCCCAGCAGCAATAACATGATAAAAGTTGGCTGCAGGCACAAAGCACAGAATTAATAAATAGGAAAAGGTTTGTCTGTGGGAAACGATTAGGGTTGAATAATGTTATATTATAGGATATACTGAATTTATAATATGGTATAGGAAGCAATAGGCAACACGATATACATACCGTATTATTAGTACACGCTTATACCTTAATTAATCAACCTTAGAGAAATAATTTATAAAAATGGGGAGTGAACGGTGTTGCGGAAAAAAATTTCCTATTTTGCCAAGTCCTCGGCAGCGCTGCTCTGCACGGCCGCAGTTCTGATGGCCGGAATGCCGCTTGGTGCCGGAGCTGCTTCTTTGTCGGCGACCACAACGGACTACTTAAATCTGCGCCAGGGTGCGGGTACCAATACGCGGGTGCTGCTGACACTCAGTAAAAATGTTCCTGTTACAGTGCTCGACAATTCTAACGGCCAGTGGGCCAAAGTCTGCACTTCCAGCGGAAAGGTTGGGTATTGTTTTAAACAGTACCTCAGTTTTTCCGGAAGTTCTTCCAGCAGCACGTCCAGCCAGTTGACGGCTGTTACGGCAGATGTCCTCAATATGCGTACAGGGCCTTCGACCGGCTATGGCATCATTTCCATTCTGCCAAACCGCACTTCACTGAAAGTGCTCGACAATTCCAACAGTCAGTGGGCAAAGGTGCAGGCGCCGAATGGCCGTCAGGGTTGGTGCTGCAAAGACTACCTGAAAATTTCCGCTGTTCCTGCCGCCGTACCGAAACCGTCGCCTTACGCACCGAAAACTACAGGCCTTACGGCAACTACAACGGATTACCTGAATCTCCGCACCGGTGCTGGAACGGGGTACCGCGTCATTGTGACTTTAGCCCGCGGCACTTCTGCTTCTGTACTTGACAATTCCAATTCCGGCTGGGTTAAAGTTCGTACTTCTAGTGGAAATGAAGGCTGGTGCAGCCGTCAGTACCTGAAAATCTCGGGCGGAAGTTCTACGGCCCCAACGCCAAAGCCCTCTTCTTCGGCTGGAAATATTACGGGTGCTGTAGTGACAGCTGACGTTCTTCGCCTGCGGCAAGGCGCAAGTACCTCTACCCGTGTTTTGGATGGACTTTCCTGCGGTTCCAAGCTAAAAGTGCTGAGCGCGCCGCAAAACGGCTGGGTAAAAGTTCAGACTTCCAGCGGCAAAGTTGGCTATGTGAGCGCACAGTATGTGAAATTGACTTACAGCAGCGGAGGCCAGCAGAGCAATCCGACTGGTGGAAATACACAACCAAAACCAAAGCCTGTACCTTCCGCCCTTACGGGTGCGATGGTAACGGCCGACATCCTTCGCCTGCGGGAAGGCCCAAGTACTTCCACCAGCGTTCTGGGCAGCCTGCCGAACGGTACCTCACTTAAGGCGCTTGGCACACCGCAGAATGGCTGGCTGAAAGTTCAGACTTCCGGCGGAAAAGTCGGCTTTGTGAGCGTACAGTATGTGAAACTGACTTATGGCAGCGGAAGCCAGCAGAGCGGAACGACCGGCGGCAACACAAATCCAAAGCCTACGTCACCGGTGCTTACAGGTGCTACGGTAACGGCGGACATTCTTCGCCTGCGGGAAGGCGCAAGTACTTCCACTCGTGTTCTGGGCAGTCTGCCAAACGGTACATATCTCAAAGCACTCAGCACACCGCAGAATGGCTGGCTGAAAGTTCAGACTTCCGGCGGCAAGGTCGGCTATGTGAGCGCAGAGTATGTAAGGCTGCTTTATAATGGCAGTTCGGGCGGCAGTACAAGCGGAAATCTTTCGATTGCCGTTTCTTCGGCTTCTGTTCCCCAGGGCAAAACAATCTGGCTGAAGCCTTCGGGTTCCGCTTCCTGGTCAAGCAGCAATGCGTCCGTTGCAAAAGCTGTAAACGGTTATGTTTATGCGCTTTCGCCCGGAACCGCAACAATTACCGCTGTTTCCGGCAGTTCAAAGGTTTCCTGCGCAGTTACGGTCACAGCGGCGGAGCCGGTGCGTACTGCTTACGCAGCACCGAACATCGCGGCACCGGGGCAGGAGATTACCCTCACCGCCGTAACAGATGCTTCGCGCACTGGGGTTCAGTTCTCCGTTTCCACGGGCAGTGGACCCAAAATAGTAAAAGCAAATTCCTGCCGGACTGAAACGACAAATGGAATTTCTACAAAAGTCTGGACGGCAGTAGTTTCGTTCCCGTCTTCCGGCGTTTACTCTTACACTGCATATTCTGCAAAAGGCGGGGCTTACTCATCGGAAGGCTTTTCTTCGGATGTCATGGTTGCCACACAGGGCAGTGAAGCGGTAACAACGAGCGAGCAGCGCCGCGCAAGTGACAAAATCCTCCGTTTAATTGCAAACTGGGAAGGTTACAGCCCTGAAGTTTATGCGGACACGCTGACCTACAGTAATGTACCAACGATTGGCTATGGCTGTACATTGGGTGCGGGTGACATTTTCTACGACAATCTCAGCCAGACGGAAGCGTGGTCGCAGATGGTGAACAATGTGAACCATTCTTCCTATACCACTGAGCTAAACCGCATGGTTGCAAATAACCACTTTTTAATGAACCAGAACCAGGCGGATGCCCTGATTAGCTTTGCCTATAATGTAGGTGCAGGGTATTTTAACGGCAGCACGGAAATGGATTTCCGCCGCATCATGAAGAATGCAGTTGTTCCTCCGAATATTTCGGGTTCCGGTCTTGCGGCAACCGTTACTTATGATGCATCCATGCGTTCAGACCATGAACTTTCTGCCGAAGCGCTGTGCAGAGTAACGCCTGGAATGAGGGTTACGGTAACAGCTACCTATTTCCCGAAGCCAAAGGATGGCTGGTACCAGATTCGCCTTTCCGACGGCAGCACTGGCTGGATAAACTCCGGCTATGTGAATTTTGACGCGTCCGGCAGCATGAAGCATGATTTGAACTATACCAATGCTTACGCTTTCGGCACAGAATTGATTCTTTGGAACCAGGCGGGCGGAAAATTCTATGCCGGGCTGTTCTACCGCAGGCTCGCCGAGGCAAATATCTACAATTACGGCGACTACAGCGCTACGCGTTCCAACCGATATAATTACACTTATCCGCCTTCCGCAGCAGACCTTGACTAACAGAAAGCAGAAAGAAGAACTTCCGGGGCAGTTGCTCCGGAAGCTTTTTTGTGGCAGACAGGAAATAATATGATAAAGCTATTAAACGAAAGAGTGTTCCATACGATTCTGGTGCAGGTCCCATAAAAAACTACAATTCTTTCATCCAGTATTTCCGGTCAAGGCTGCGGTACTGTACTGCCTCTGCCACATGGCGCGGTTCAATCGTTTCGGAGCCGTCGAGGTCGGCAATGGTGCGGCAGACTTTCAGCACGCGGTCATAAGCCCGGGCGGAAAGGCCAAAACGGTCAAAGGCCGTTTTCAGCAGAGTCTGACTTTTTTCGCCCAAAGGGCAGAACTGGTGCAGGCGGTCCGGCGTGATGCGGGCATTGCAGGTAATGCCGGTGCCTTGAAAGCGCTTGTTTTGGACTTCCCGCGCAGCGTTGACGCGCGCCCGGATTTCGGCGGAGCTTTCGGCTTTTTCCGCGGAAGCAAGCTCATCAAATTCTACGGGGGGTACCTCAATATGCAGGTCGAGCCTGTCAAGCAATGGGCCGGAAACGCGCGCGAGGTAACGGGTGACTGCCTGCGGCGTGCAAGTGCAGCGCCGTTTTGGATGCCCAAAGTAACCGCAGGGGCAGGGATTCATGGCTGCGACAAACATCACCGAGCAGGGGTACGAAACCGTGCCTCCTACGCGGGAAATGGTCACCCAGCCGTTTTCAATCGGCTGGCGCAGAACTTCCATGGCGGCGCGCGAAAACTCGGGAAGTTCATCCAGAAAAAGAACGCCGTTATGTGCCAGCGAAATTTCACCCGGGTGCGGGATAGTTCCGCCGCCGGAAAGCCCGGCAGGGGAAACCGTATGATGCGGGGAACGGAACGGCCGTGTACGAATGAGCGATACACCGGGCGGCAGGGTTCCGGCGATAGAATGAATCTTTGTTGTTTCAATGGTTTCTTCAAACGTCATCTTCGGCAAGATGGATGGCAGGCGCTTTGCCAGCATACTTTTGCCGGAACCAGGCGGGCCAATCAGCAGAACATTATGCCCGCCCGCAGCAGCTATTTCAAGCGCGCGCTTGGCCTGCTCCTGCCCGCGTACATCGGAAAAGTCGGGCAGGGGGGTGTCGCAGTCTTCTGCGGGACTGTTCGGCACAGCGGGCGCAATCGGTGCTTCGCCGCTCAGGTGGCGCATTAACTGGGGAATATCCCGGACAGGAATGACCTCCAGCCCATTTACCACAGCGCCTTCCGCCGCATTTTCCTGCGGAACATAGAACCGGCGGAACCCTTTTTCTTTTGCTGCAATCGCCATAGGAAGAACGCCGCGTACGGGGCGTACCTCACCGGTGAGCGAAAGTTCGCCGATAAAGACGCTTCCGTCAAGGCTGCAATCCAGCTGACGGCTTGCCTTCATCAGCGCTACGAGAAGGGGAAGGTCGTAAATCGGGCCCTCTTTTTTCTTATCCGCCGGTGCAAGGTTTACGGTAATGCGGCTGACCGGAAACTCGTAGCCGCAGTTTTTCATGGCGGAACGCACCCGGTCGCGGGATTCCCGCACGGCTGCATCCGGCAGGCCGACCACCTCAAACGAGGGAAGGCCCTGTGAAAGATCGGCTTCTACTTCCACGGGGAAGGCATCCATGCCATACAGACCCATGCTGAAAATCTGCGAAACCATTTTATTTCCCCCTACAAATATTCTTTTCACATTATACACCGAGGGACCCGATTCTTCAATGTGAGAAGAAATCCTGCCGTCGGTTGACTTCACACCGCTGTTAAGGTATTATGGATAAAAATGCTGCAGAGCCGGTGCGAGGTGAGTTTCCATGGCAAATGAAGCAAGATCGGGGTTGGCAGAAGTTTCAGATGAGTGCCTGGCTGCGCTGGCCTTGCAGGGTAAGCCGGAAGCTTTTACCGAACTTGCGGTGCGGTATATGCCGCTTGTGCGCGCGAAGGCTTCCTTTTTCCGTGCCGGGGGCGCGGAAAAGGAGGATCTTTACCAAGAAGGGCTTCTTGGCCTTGTACGCGCCGCACAAACTTTTCAGACGGGCAAAAGTGCTTCATTCCGTACTTATGCAGGTGTGTGCATTGCGAACAGCATTCGCATGGCATACCGCACAGCGGCAGCAAAAAAGAACGACCCGCTGAACAGCTTTGTTTCGCTCAGTGAAGAAAATTCACCACAGTTTGAAGCAAACTGTTCTGCCAGCCCGGAAGCATTGCTTGACAGCCGTGAGAGCTTTCACCAGATGTGCCGCAGTATTGCAGAAATGCTGACGCCGATGGAACTGCGCGTTCTGCGCCTTTACCTCAGCGGCTGCAGCTACCGTGAAATTGCAGAAAAAATGTCCGTCACCCAAAAGGCGGCGGACAATGCGCTTCAGCGGATACGTTCCAAACTAAAGCAAAGTGGTGGGAATTTTCATTAAAAAGACTCGGCCCTGCGCTGCTGGCGCAGGCGGCGGCGCTTTTGGCCTGCTTCCCATTCGGCTTTTTCTTCCGGTGTGTCACAGATAAGGCGCGGCACAGGAGTCGGATGGTTGTTTTCGTCGAGCGCAACAATTACAAGGTAAGCGGTATTGACCAGCTTGCGGCTGCCATCCAGCGCTTCCACAAAGCTGTCGACGCGCACTTCCATTGAAGTTTTGCCAACATAGGTAAGCCGCCCGTAAAGGACGACCACACTGTCTGCTTTGACGGGCTCTTTGAACTGCAGGCTGTCAATTACGGCGGTTGTTACATTCCGGTGGCAGTGGCGCCGAGCGGCTGCTCCGGCTACAACGTCAATCCATGAAACAAGCTGCCCGCCGAAAAGGCGGTTCTGCGCGTTTAGATGTGCTTTAAAGACTGGCTGTATCTGCTCAATCTGCGAGTCTGAAACGTGCTTTGCGGGCAGATTTTCCATTTGTACATTATTATTTTCCATATTGTTCACCAAACTTTCTTCTTACTGTCTTTTACTATAGACTTTAGCGGACGAAATATCAACATCTTGTCGTAAACCCGAAAAGCGTTTTCGGGGGGAAAGGGGCGTTTTTTTGAGTTCCGATTTCAGATGCTGCGCGGTTATTGCGGCTGCGGGTGCTTCTTTCAGAATGAATCTGAAGACGAGCAAGCAGTTTATCCCGCTTCTCGGTGTGCCGGCTATTGCGCGTACGCTTCTGGCCTTTGAGCAGGCGGAAAAAATCAGTGAGGCTGTTATTGTTTGCCGGGCGGAAGACTGTGAGCAGATGAGAATGCTTGTGCGTGGCTGCGGTGTGAAAAAAGTGAGGGCTGTGACGGTGGGGGGCGAAACACGTCAGAAATCTGTTGCAGTGGGGATTGAAGCGCTTCCGCCGGAATGTACTTTTGTTGCCGTGCATGACGGCGCGCGTCCGCTTGTACGCCCGGAAGAAATTGATGCTTGCGCGGTGGATGCAACTCGCTGCGGCGCGGCGGCTCTGGCCGTTCCGGTCAAAGATACCATTAAAGTTGCAGACGGCGACGGATTCATTGCATCTACACCGGAGCGCAGCCGCCTCTGGGCGGTGCAGACTCCCCAGATTTTCAGCCTTTCGCTTTACAGGAAGGCTCTGCAAAAGGCGGAAGCCGACGGCATGGATTATACCGACGACTGTCAGCTTTTGGAGCATGCGGGTGTAAAAGTCCATCTGTGCTGCGGAAACTATGAAAATATTAAGCTCACAACGCCGGATGACGTGACTGCCGCCGAAGCAATTCTGCGGCGCAGGGAGGGATCGTTTTGAGAATTGGGCATGGCTATGACGTTCACCGCCTTGCAGCAGGGCGCAAGCTCATTTTAGGCGGGGTGGAAATCCCTTATTCACGCGGGCTGCTCGGCCATTCCGACGCAGATGTGCTTCTTCACGCGGTGATGGATGCTCTGCTTGGAGCTGCGGCTTTGGGCGACATCGGCGGCCTTTTTCCAGACACGGACGAAAAGTGGAAAGGTGCCGACAGCCGAAGCCTTCTTTCGCAGGTTTGCAGTCTGCTGAAAGAAAAGGGATGGCAGATTGGCAACATTGATGCGACGGTCTTGGCACAGGCGCCGAAACTGAAGCCGTATGTGTCTCAGATGAGGGAATGCATCGCCTCTCTTTGCGGCATTCCGGCGGAATGTGTCAGTGTGAAAGCCACAACGGAGGAAGGCCTCGGTTTTACCGGTTCCGGCGAGGGAATTGCGGCCCACGCAGTCTGCCTTATTGAAGCGGCAGTTAGATAATCAAACTCACTTCCCACGGCATATCCTGTTGGTAAGAACGGAGGAGGGATTACTGTGGGCAAGCCTGTTATTGTTGTCGGATCCGTCACCTATGCCATGAAAGGCCATAATATTCTGGCACAGCACGGCTTCCAGTCCAACGTTGTCAGAGTTTATCAGAGCCCGAATGGCAGCGGCTGCGGTTATGGAATCTATGTTCCGCAGGGTATCGATCGAGCAGAGGCTCTTTTAAAACAGAATGGAATTCCCGTATCCGGCCGTGCAGAAGGAGGATACAGGATATGATATATCTAGATAATGCCGCAACTACATTTCCAAAGCCGCGCGAAGTATCAGTGGCAGTTGCCGAGGCGTTCCGGCGCTACGGTGCGAACCCCGGGCGTGCAGGGCACAAAATGGCGATGGCTTCTTCAGAAGAGATGTTTCGCTGCCGCAGCGAGGCGGCGGAGTTTTTCCATGCGCCCGGGCCGGAATGTGTGGCATTTACCCTAAACTGCACTCATGCTCTTAATTATGTGCTGAAAGGGCTGCTGAAGCCGGGTGACCACGCTGTAATTTCGTGCCTTGAACACAACGCGGTTGTGCGGCCGCTGCATGTATTGGCTGAGCATGGAGTGACTTTTACGGAAGCACGGGTCTACCCCGGCGACAACGACCGCACGGTCAGCGCGTTTCGCGAGGCGCTGCAGGAAAATACGAAGCTTGTTGTGTGTACCCATGCTTCGAATGTTTGGGGCATCCGCCTGCCGGTGGAACGTATCACGGCGCTTGCACATCAGTATGGGATTCCCGTGGCATTGGACTGTGCGCAGTCAGCCGGTGTGCTGCCAATCAATATGAAGGAAAACGGTTACGACTATCTTTGCATCGCGGGCCACAAGGGCCTTTACGGCCCAATGGGAACCGGGATGCTGATTACGGCGCAGGGTTCCAAACTCGGTACGGTAATAGAGGGCGGCACGGGGACGGAATCCATTCGCGCGGAACAGCCCGCCGGTATGCCGGAACGCATGGAAAGCGGTACACAGAATATGCCGGGGATTGCCGGGCTGCGCGCAGGCATCGGCTTCGTGCGCAGGCAGGGTCCCGAAAAGATTCATGCCCGGGAGATTTCACTCCTTCGGTCGCTGTACGGCGAACTGGCGCAGATGGAAGGCGTCAAGCTTTATACCCCTATGCCGGACGCCGCGTCGTTTGCGCCGGTGCTGTCGTTTAACTTGGATGGGATGCAGAGCGAAGAAGTGGGGAGCCTGCTGAACGAGTACGGCGTGGCGGTACGCGCCGGGCTGCACTGTGCGCCGGCGGCACACCGCTTTATGGGGACGCTGGAAACCGGCGCTGTGCGTGTTTGCCCTTCGGCCTTCACTGTACCGGCAGATATTAAGGGCCTCGTTTTTGCGCTGAAAAAGATTCTGCTGAAAAATTCAAAAACAAGGCATTGAAACTTGCCCCAGATATGGTAAAATAAAAGTAATTGTTTTATTCCGAACGGAAAGGAAAAATATATGGACGGAATTGTTTCTCTTTGGAATATGTTTCTCCAGCTGCTGCATCAGTTTCGCTTTACGGATGTGCTGGACATCATCCTCGTTTCCTTTATTATTTACAGTGGAATAAAACTCGTTCGCGAAACGCGCGCCGGTCAGCTTGTAAAAGGCATCGTGATGCTGCTGATTATCTGGGGCCTTTCCAGTCTTTTCAAGCTGTACATGATGGAGACAATACTTGCTTATTTTTTCCAGTATTCGCTGATTGTGCTGCTGATTATCTTTCAGCCGGAAATACGCCGCGCGCTGGAGCAGATAGGCCGGAGTGAAATAGGCCGCAAAGGCTTTTTTGGAGGCAGCTCGGATGAGAAGCTGCGCCTGCTGCGCAGGGAAATCAATGCCGTTGTAGACTCTGCGGCGCAGATGTCAAAGTCCAAAACCGGCGCGCTGATGGTTTTCGAAATGAAGACAAAACTTGGTGATATTATAGACACCGGCACCGTTGTGAATGCGATTCCAAGCCCGCCTATCATCTGCAACATTTTTTTCAACAAGGCACCTCTGCACGACGGCGCCATGATTCTGCGGGATGGAATGGTTTATGCGGCAGGCTGCATCCTGCCGCTTACAAAAAATGAAAACGTAGCCATTGAGCTTGGCACACGCCACCGCGCCGCCATAGGCATGAGCGAAAATTCCGACGCGGTAATTGTCGTCGTTTCGGAAGAGACCGGGCAGATTTCCGTTGTAGTAAACGGTGTTATTACCCGGAACTACACGAGGGAAACGCTGCGCAGTGAGCTGGAGTCGCGCATTTTAAACGACATGGGCGAGCAGAGTGAAAAAAAGCAAGGCGAAAAGAAACAGGGTTGGCTTTCCTCCATCCGAAAGGGGAAGAACCATGAAAAATAAAGGCCAAAAGAAAAAAGTTAGCTGGAACCGCCTGTTTTACAACACAAAGTTTGCAGTCTGTTTTTCAGTGCTGCTTTCGATTGTGCTGTGGGCCGTTCTTGTTTCTAACGACACACAGGACCGCCCGCGTGCCGTTACGGATATTCCCATAAAAATAACACTTTCTGACACTGCCCAGAAAGACGGCATGAAGATTTTTTCCCAGACGGCTAATACGGCGACGGCCTATATAAAGGGCAACAGTATGGTAGTCAATCAGCTGCAGTCTTCCGATCTTGAAGCTGTTGCACCGTTTGCTGCTACCATTACGGCTCCGGGCAATTACACCGTTCCGCTGGTACTCCAAAATTCCAACCAGAACCTTAGTATGAATCAGTATACGGTGGACTCTATTTCACCGGTGCAGGTTATCATTTCGGTTGACCGTAACCGTGAAAAGACCTTCCGCGTTCAAAGTGATATTTCCTATAAGCAAGGCTACAAATCAGACCCTGCTTACTTTGTAGGTACGCCGGTTTTAAGCTCTGATTCCGTGACGATTTCCGGACCGGAAAAGCAGGTTATGCAGGTACACCGCGTCGCTTATGAGTACGCAATCAGCGACACGATGACAGACACCAAAAAGTTTACCGCTTCGCTTGCTATGTACGACGCGAACGGCAATAAGCTGGACAAGGGCGACATGACGGTAACCCCGGAAAAAGTGGATGTAACAATACCGGTCATGCCGCGGCAGACCTGTACCCTGGAGCCTGCTTTTACGAATAAACCGGCAGGCCTTTCCCTGGGTGCTGGGCAGGCACACGTTACACCGGCGAGCGTGGAGATTGCAGGCCCGAAAGATACGCTTACGGCGATGGCGGGCAAGGTCAGCCTTGACCCCATCGATTTTTCCACCATCAGCCCAACCCACAATACGTTTGACGCCAATATTACACTGCCCACAACCTGCAAAAACCTGAGTAATCTGCCGACGGCGAAAGTGACGCTGAACCTTAGCGGAATGGCAACACGCACAATGTCGGCTTCTTCTTTCAGCGTAAAGAACCTGTCGCCAGACAAGGATGCAACGGTCAATACGACCGGTCTTTCTGTAACGGTGGTGGGGCCTGAAAGCGACATTCCCAAATTGGCGGATTCCAACATCGTCGGGAGCGTTGACCTTTCCGGCAAGGAAAACTTTACCGGGCAGACGGAAGTCCCAGTCACGTTTTCGGTCAGCAATTCCTCAAGCTGCTGGGTTTACGGGAGCTACATGGTCACAGTCGCTGTGACGCAGAAAACATCATAATGAAAATTCCAATGAAAGGATCTGTATTTATTTCTATGTCAAAGATTGATGAAGTCCGTGCGGAAATGGTAAAAGCCATGAAGAGCGGCGAAAAGGCCCGCAAAGATGTACTTTCCCTTTTGCTTTCTGACCTGAAGGCCAAGTGGGTGGACAAACACATTGACCTTACGCCGGAAGAAGAAACTGCCGTGATTCAAAAAGAAATCAAGCAGACGAAAGAAAGCATGGAAACCGCGCCGAAAGACCGGACGGATATTATTGAGAAAAATAAATTTGCTCTTTCAGTTCTGCAGGAGTTTGCCCCGAAAGGCCTCAGTGATGAGGAGGTCGCCGCAATTCTAAAAAATGTGCTGGCACAGCTTGGCATTGAAAAGCCTGTTCCGCAGGACAGGGGCCGCATTATGAAAGCCCTTATGCCGCAGGTAAAAGGCCGGGCGGATGGCGCTGCGGTAAGCCGCATGGTCGCTGATTGCTGTAACGGAAAATAAAAAGACTTGGCAGGCCGCAGGGCCTGCTCTTTTTTTGCCCTGAGAGGTTTTCGGTGCAGTTTTTTCCACAGCGCATATACTGGTAACGGTATCCCATATTCGAAAAAAGGAGATGAATCGGATGCCGTATTCAACGCGGGAACTGTTGGCCCGCCTGCTGATGTGCGAGGCGGACAGCGAAGGCGACAACGGGATGCGCGCCGTAGCTTCCGTCATTGTAAACCGCACCAACGTGCCTTACGGGGAATTCTTCCGCATCAGCAATGGCGGGAATATGCGTGCAATTATTCAGCAGCCGGGTCAGTTTACCTGCATGAAAGATGTAGTTGGCGGCGTGTACAACGCGCAGAACATTTATAATATGGATCCGCAGGAGATTCATTATGAAATAGCCGACTGGGCCATAGCAAACAACACCTTGGGCGCTGTTGCCAATTCCCTTTTTTATTTCAACCCGTTCAGCCCGGAGTGCGTGCCGTACTTCCCACCCGGCGGCGTGGGGCAGTTCCTGGTTCGTGTAGGGAAACACTGCTTTTACATTCCAACACAAAAATATGCGAAAACATAGAGGAGGTTTTTTACTGTGAATACACCGGTTCAGGATTTTAATGCAGTTTATAACAACCCGTCTGCTGCGCCTCGCCCGCTGATGAGCAGCCGGCAGCTAAACAACAGTGTCGGTATGGCCGGAAACCAGACGGCAGCAAGCCAGATGGGCCAAATGGCGGGAAGCCCTGCCGCAGTGCCGCAGGCACCGTCCCAGACTTATGCGTTCCCCGGAAACGGAGATTCTGCGTCTTTGCCGCTTACGGATATTAATCAGCCGCAGCCTATTACGACGGAAAGCCTGCAGTACCTCAATGGCTTTTTGCGTACGCAGATTGGAAACCGTGTAAAGGTGGAATTCCTAATTGGAACAAATACCTACCTCGACAAAAGCGGCCTGCTGGTGGCCGTTGGCGCAAACTATATTATCTTGCAGGAAGCTATGTCGGATGATTTTATTGTATGCGACTTCTTTAACATTAAATTCATTACGATTTTCCGGTAAGCGCTTGCCGGCTTACCAAAGTAAAAATCCAGAAAAAGAAATTTTAGCAGGCAGGAAGATACGCTGCACATTCTAGTCCGCTATTAGACTTTGGCGGCGGCTTGTGCTAAAATCAAAAGAAAAAGACTGTTCGGAGGTGCCTTATGGCGCTTGATACAAAAAATATGGAACTTCATCGCAATGGCGAGGCGGCATACCTGACGTTCCCGGCTTTTTCTGCCTTTCCATTTGTTCGCCATGCCTTTTCCACGCGCCTCGGTGGGGTAAGCAAAAATGAATTTTCCTCGATGAATCTTGCTTTTGGAAGAGGCGACAGCGACGAAAACGTGCGCGAAAATTATCGCCGCTTTTGTTCTGCTGCAGGCTTTCACTATGAGTCGCTTGTTTCTTCCGCGCAGGATCACCACACATTTGTACGCAGGGTGGGGAAAGCACAGTGCGGTATTGGCATCTGGGAACCGAAAGACAGGCCGAGTGTAGACGGCCTGATTACAGACGAACCCGGTGTCACTCTTGTCACTCATTATGCGGACTGTGTTCCGATTTTTCTTCTTGACCCCCAAAAGCGTGCGATTGGCCTGCTCCATGCGGGGTGGCGCGGGACTGTGGCAAAAATCGGGGCAGCCGGAGTGCAGGCCATGGTGCGGGAGTTTGGCACAAGGCCGCAGGATTTAATTGCAGGCATCGGCCCTTCCATTGGCCCCTGCTGCTTTGAAGTTGACAAACCGGTACAGGAGGCCTTTGCAGTGCTGACGTCGCTTCATCCGGCCGATTTTATCCGGGATGATGGAAATGGGAAGTACCACATCGACCTGTGGGAAACAAACCGCCGCATCTTGATGGAAGCCGGTATTCCGGAAAGTTCCATTACGGTAGGCGGAATTTGCACCAAGTGCAATGCAGACTGGCTGTTTTCACACCGGGCGACCGGAGGAAAACGCGGCGGGCTTTCTGCATTTATGGCTTTGGAGGAAGAAAAAAATGACGATTGAACACTGTATGCTCTGCCCGCGCAGGTGTGGTGCTAAAAGGACTTCAACTTCCGGAAACGGGCAGTGCGGCATGGGCGCGGATGCAGTCGTTGCCCGCGCCGCCCTTCACTTTTGGGAGGAACCGTGTATCAGCGGAAAACGCGGCTCTGGGGCCGTGTTCTTTACCGGCTGCCCACTGGGATGTATATTCTGCCAGAATTATACTATCAGTAAAGAGAAACAGGTCGGAAAAGTCGTTTCTCCAAAGAAGCTGGCTAAAATATTTGAAAACCTGGAGAAGCAGGGTGCGCATAACATTAACTTGGTGACGCCCACTCATTTTGTTCCTGTCATCCTAGAAGCACTTTCCATTCGAAAACCGTCGGTTCCGGTCGTTTACAACTGCGGCGGCTACGAAACCCCGGAAACACTGAAAATGCTGGAAGGCGCTGTGGATATTTACCTTCCGGATTTCAAATATGCAGAGCCGGAACTTGCGGCAGCGCTTTCCAACGCTCCGGATTATCCGCAGGCTGCCAAGGCCGCCTTGCAAGAGATGGTCCGTCAGACAGGCCCTGCCGTTTTTGATTCCGACGGGATGCTGCAAAAGGGGACGGTTGTTCGTCATCTGATTCTGCCGGGGCATACGCGCAACTCTATTGCTGTTTTGGACTGGCTTGCGGAAAACTTCCCACAGGATGTGCCGGTCAGCCTGATGGCGCAGTATGTGCCGTGCGGCCGTGCGGCGGAGTTTCCACCCCTTGGGCGCCGCATTACCCGCCGCGAGTACGAGAAGGTTCAGGACCACCTTTTCAGCCTTGGCCTTGACGGGTATGTGCAGGAACGGGAGTCTGCAAGCAAAGGCTACATACCGCAGTTTGACCTGAGCGGTGTGCAGGATGGTGAAGCAGAGGAATGAGAATATCCGTTTTCCCATATATTCATAAATATGGGGGCGGGGTATCATGTTCTTTACAGTTCGAATCCGGAGGCCGCTGCTGATTCTCTGCTGCGTGGCAGTAGCGGCAGCGGCGCTGGTGGGTGCAAATGCTGCAAGCCGCTGCCTGGAAAAGAAAGCAGCGGTCAACACAGCCGGTGACATAAAGGCAGGAACAAAACTGCCTGTTATCATGTACCACAGTATGCTGAAGGAGCAAAAGCGCCTTGGCAAATATGTTATTTCACCGGATAGTTTTGAGGGTGACCTAAAGTATCTGCAGAAAAACGGATACCATACTATTACCGTGCGCGAACTTGTGGACGCGGTCAAACAGCATCACCCTTTGCCGCAGAAGCCTGTTATGCTGACTTTTGATGACGGCTATTATAACAACTACTTATACGCCTATCCGCTGGCAAAAAAATACGGCGCAAAAATCATTATTGCACCGGTTGGTTATTATTCGGATTTATTTTCGGAGTCGGATGCCGACCATGCGAACTACTCGCACCTTACCTGGGATGAAATTCAGAAAATGATGGATTCCGGCATCGCTGAATTTCAAAACCACAGTTACAACCTGCATTCTACAAAAGGCAGGCTCGGCGCACAGAAAAAAAGAGGGGAGAGCCTTGCCCAGTACGCTGCACTGCTGAACCGCGATGTAGGAAAAATGCAGAATGAATTCAAGGAAAAAACAGGCTATATGCCCCTTGCTTTTGTTTACCCATATGGCGCCTGCAGCAAAGGCTCCGACTCTATATTAAAACAGATGGGTTTTCAGGCTACGTTCGGCTGTACCCAGAAAATCAACACAATAACGGAAGACCCAGAGTGCCTTTATTCTCTGGGCCGGTTCTTACGGCCTGCTGGAATTTCAAGCGAAGCTTTTTTTCACCGCATCGGCATTGCGGATTAAAGCCCGAACCGGCGGAAAATGATTTTCTCAAAGAAATGGGAAAGCACCGGCAGCAGCAGCGTTGCCACAATAAGCAGAGGAATTAGCACAAACAGCATTGGCAGTGTCAGGGGAACAATTTCAAACAGGTGGGGGAAGAAAATCAGCGCTGCAGCAAACAGCCCTGCCATCAAGGCGAACAGAACGGTGTGCCCCGCACTGAATGGGCGGCATACATGGAACAGAACCAGCAGCTCCGTGTAACCTGTCAGCAGCACTGCCAGTGTGGAAATCTCGCGGTCTGGTAAAGTGAAAAACATGGAGACCGCCGCAAGCAGCAGCACGTTTAAGGCCAATGCAACTCCTCCGGGGAGAGATCTTCGCAGGACATTCACAATAAATTTTCCGTGAATTCGTTCCCGGTTTGGTTCCAGCGCAAGGAAGAATGACGGTATTTCAATCGAAACGGCATTAATCAGCGTAAACTGAATCGGCTGGAATGGGTAGTTGCAGGAAAGAAAGATAAAGAAAATAGCAATCAATGCCGAAAAAGACGCTTTCACCAGAAAAAGTGTTGCGGAGCGCTGCAGGTTATTGATGCAGCGGCGGCCTTCGTTCACAATGCGCGGCATACTGGCAAAATCAGAATTCAGCAGTACAACGTTGGACACGTTGCGTGCGGCATCGCTTCCGGAAGCCATTGCAATGCTGCAGTCGCTTTCTTTCAGTGCCGGAACATCGTTTACACCGTCGCCCGTCATGGCAACGGTATGTTTTTTACTTTTCAGTGCCTTTACAAGCTCCAGCTTCTGCTTTGGCGTAACGCGGCCGAAAACCGTGTATTTTTCAGCGGCATCCTGAAGAGCAACTGCGGTTGTCAGTGTGGAAGCGTCCACAAACCGGTCGGCATTTTTAAGGCCCGCCTTTTTTGCAATGCTGGAAACGGTTGCCGGGCTGTCACCAGAAATTACTTTCAGTTCAACGCCCTGGTTACTGAAATATTCCAGCGTTTTACGGGCGTTTCGGCGAATTTTGTCGCTCAGCAGCACCAGTGCCATTGGTTCGGTTTCCGCCGGATTAACGCCATCTGGCGCAAGGCTCTTGACGCGGGCCAGCAGCAGCACACGCTGCCCTTGGGCCGCATAGTTTTCTACCTGTGGCCGAAGAGCCTCGAAGCGCTCGCGCAGAATAAACTCCCCGGCGCCTATTACATATTCACCGTTTTCGGCAAACCCGGCGCCGCTCCATTTGCGGGTTGAGGAAAAGGCTACCCGCTTTTTGCATACCCATGTGGGCGGCTGTGGAAATCTGTCTTTCACAGCGCTCATGGTCGGTGTTCCGTCATCCAGTGCGGCTGATACAGCGGCAAGAACCTTTTCTGCTTCTTCCTGCTTTGTACTGCCAAGGGGAACTAAGCCGTCCACCTGCATACGGCCTTCGGTAATTGTGCCGGTCTTGTCGAGGCAGAGCGTATCTACCCGGGCAAGCGTTTCAATGGCGTACAGCTCCTGCACAAGTGCTTTGTGCCGCGAAAGGCGGATCACGCCGACGGCAAGTACAACGCTTGTAAGCAGTACCAGCCCTTCCGGTATCATGCCAATGAGTGCGGCCACCGTGCTGACGATAGCAGAGTTGTAGTTCTGCTCCGAAACAAAGACCTGCTTGTAAAAAAGGGCTGCACCGATGGGAATAATGGCAAAGCCGATGAACTTAATAATGCGGTTTGTCCACGTCATGATTTCGGAATTCGGCTTTTTTACATATTTAGCGCTGGCGGTAATTTTTGAGGCATAATTGTCTTTGCCGATGTGGTCGACCCGTGCACGGCATTTTCCGCTTACAAGGAAGCCGCCGCTCAGAAGCAGGTCACCCGGGGCTTTCGCGATGGCGTCGGACTCACCCGTCAGAAGCGATTCATCCGCTTCACAGTGGCCATCCAGAACCACACAGTCAGCCGGTATCTGGCATCCGGCGGAAAGCGAGATGACATCGTCGAGTACAATGCCGCTCACGGCAACTTCCATTTCTCTGCCGGAACGGATGACATGAGCTTTTGGCGCTGTAATAAGCGACAGCTTGTCAATCGTCTTTTTTGCCTTGACTTCCTGTATAATTCCAATCAGAGTGTTGAAAATGGTAACGCCCATAAAAAGCAGATTTTTATAAGAACCGACGGAAAGAACAAACCCTGCCAAAATACAGTTTAATATATTGAAAAAGGTAATCAGATTGTCGCGCACAATCTGTGCGATGGATTTCGTCCGGATTTCATCCGTGCCGTTTACAAAGCCTTGCCGTGTTCGCTGCGCAGCTTGGATGTCACTTAGCCCTGTAAGGTAATCTGGATTAAAACGTTCACAGCGCTCTCTTGGTCCCTGTGGCTTTTCGTTCATCTTTGGTAAACTCCTTGATTTTATTTCCATACAGCATTAAAATCTTTTGATAATTTCTTTCAGTATATACGAAAAATGGGGCAGAATAAAGACCTGAGGGCTATTAATTCAAACTACGTTCATGAAATTTGACATAATGCATAAATTTAAAAAGAACTTTCCGTCACTTTAAGAAGTAATTCATCTTGTTTCCAAATTGTGTTGTGCTATAATAATCCTCTGGGTTCAGAAAAAGCCTGGTTTTGTTTTTGTATGATGTATTATAATGGACGTGCGGTTGGCAAAGAAGTCAGCCGGAAAGTCCAGCCTTTTTTATTTTGAAAGGAGTGGTTCTTATCGTTCAGGCATTACGCTCCTGCACTTCCGTTTTCAGCGGGAAAAAGGGTATTTCTCAGACCGATATTAACTGCGCCGCAGTTTTGATTTTTACCATCTCGATTTTTCTGCCGTTTTACTTTAGTCTGGTAACAGTGTCGTGCATTGCATTCCTTACTATTGTAAAGTGCCGTATCCGCACGAAGGCATTCAGCGCACCGTATACCAAACTGATTTTTACGTTCCTTGCCGGTTCGTTTTTTGTAGCCGCCATTTATAACAACTACAAGGGTATGGCGTATTCCATCCTGATTTACGCGATTGTAACATGCGGCCTTTACTTCCGCAGCATCATGACGAAGCGCCTGTTCCACCTTTCCATGGATACGGCGTGCGCCGCCAGCGTGTGGTGTGCTGTTATTGCCGTTGTACAGAAAGCGACTGCATACGCTGCGGCTCCAAATTACCGTCCCGTTTCGGTCTTTACAAATGCAAATTACTATGGCATGATGATTGAGTTCGTAGTGATTATCGCACTGTACCGCATTTTTACAAACCCGAAGCGTGCACCGTTCTACGCGATGGTTCTTGCCTGTAATTTTGTTGGCCTTTACCTCACGGCAAGCTGCTCTTCGATGCTGGCAACCATTTGTGCTGCAGCTGTGATTTTGATTTACAAGCGGAAGTCAAAAGTCACGCTCGTGTTTGCTGCTTCAGCCGCTGCCGGCCTTTTACTGATTCTGCTTTTCCCGGCAATTCTTCCAAGGAGTTCGGTTGCGCTTGAAACAACCGTTGCACAGCGCTTTTCCATTTGGGGTGCTTCTTGGCGGGCAATTAAAGGAACACCGATTTTTGGGCGCGGCGCTACTGCTTACCAGATGATTTGCGAGCAGTTCGGCGGGTACAAAACATATCACTGCCATAATCTGTTCTTGGATACACTCCTGAACTTTGGTATTGTCGGGCTTGTTGCCATTTCCACATACCTGATTCGGCTGGTACGTCTCTTTATCCTGAAGTTCCGCTGTAATGTGTGCCGCGGCATGGATATTCTTGCTTTCGCAGCGCTTACAGCTGTACTCGTTCACGGCCTTACCGATGTCACCATCCTCTGGATTCAGACGGGAGCACTTTTCTTCCTGATTCTTTCTTCTGTAGGCATTGGTGCTGCGCCGCTGGAGGAAAAGCTACGGATTTCGGTTCCACTTACCGAAAAGCGCAAGGTGTCCGCTCAGACAGTATATTTTAAGAATTAGCGGAGTGCGCAGATATATTTGTTTTTGCTATCCCTCGCCAATCGATTCCGGCGAGGGATATTTTACTTTTAAGAAAGTAGGTGATGAAAGTGAAAAAAATTGGGAAAAAGGTCAATTCTGCAACAGCCGGTGCAAAAGAAATTGCACAGTCGCTTACAGAATACTCCAAAATGGAAAAGTACATTCTCCTTTCACAGCTGAAAACGCGGGAACAAGGACTTGATTTTGTAGATGTTGAGCTCCTTTCGGACAAGTACCCGAGTAACGAGATTTCACATGAAAAGCCGAAACCGTGGTATGAACAGCTGGCGAAAGCCTTCATTAACCCGTTTACCCTTGTGCTGGTGGTGATTGCGGCCATTTCTTTTCTGACCTCGTATGTCTTAGCACAGCCTGGTCAAAAGGATCTTTCCGCTGTTATCGTAATTTTGGTGCTGGTGCTTATCAGCGGCGGGCTGCGCTTTTTTCAGGAGTTTCGTTCCGGCAAAGAAGCCGAGGGGCTTCGCTCATTGGTAAAAACAACGGCAGCGGTCATCCGGCGTGAAAACGGCAAAGAGGAAATCAATATGGCTGATATTTTACCCGGCGATATTGTTGTCCTCTCTGCCGGTGACATGATTCCGGCTGATGTACGGGTGCTGAAAGCAAAAGACCTTTTTGTGAGCCAGTCTGCATTAACTGGTGAATCCGCGATGGTGGAAAAGTTTGCCGAAGCAGACCAAAGTGCGGATGAAAGCAATCTGTTTGACCTTAAGAATATATGCTTTATGGGAACAAATGTAGTCAGCGGTTCAGCTACAGCAGTTGTTCTCGCTACAGGAGACCGGACTTATTTCGGCAATATGGCGAAGGCCCTTTCCGGCCAGCGTGCGCCGACAAGCTTCGACCGCGGTGTAAACTCTGTTAGCTACCTGCTGATACGTTTTATGTGCGTCATGGTGCCAATTGTTTTTCTGCTGAACGGCTTTACAAAACACAATTGGCTTCAGGCCCTGCTGTATGCAATCTCCATAGCAATCGGCCTTACGCCTGAAATGCTTCCGATGATTGTCACTACCAACTTAGCCAAAGGTGCAGTCAGTATGGCACACCAGAAGACGGTCGTTAAGCACCTGAATTCGATTCAGAACTTTGGTGCGATGGATGTTCTGTGCACCGACAAAACAGGAACCCTTACGCGCGATGAAATCGTAATAGAGCGCCACTTGAATATTAAGGGCGAAGAAGATATGCGCGTACTGCAGTATGCGTACCTGAACAGCTACTTCCAGACCGGCCTTAAAAACCTGATTGACCTTGCGGTAATTGACAAAGCTTCTGAAAAAAGCGTAACGTACCTCAACAATGAATACCAGAAAGTTGATGAGATTCCGTTTGATTTCAGCCGGCGGCGCATGAGCGTTGTGCTGAAAGACCGGCAGGGAGCGACACACCTTATCACGAAAGGCGCAGTGGAGGAACTTCTGCAGATTTGTACTTCCTGTGAGTACGGCGACCAGGTCTTGCCGCTGACGGGTGAGATACGCACAAAAGTGACGCAGATGGCTGGGGAACTTAATGCGGAAGGAATGCGTGTCATTGCGGTTGCCTGCAAGGACAATCCTTCGGCAGAAGGCGTTTTTGGCGTAAAAGACGAAAGTAATATGACGCTCATCGGTTACCTTGGGCTGCTTGACCCGCCGAAAAAATCTGCGGGCACTGCCATACAGGCTTTAAAGCAGTACGGGGTACAGGTGAAAGTCCTTACTGGTGACAATGAGGCGGTAACAAAGAAAATCTGCGGCGACGTCGGTTTGGCTTCCGACCAGATCCTTCTTGGTTCTGAAGTTGAGGGCATGGAAGATGAAGAACTGCAGAAAAAGGCTGAAAATACGACGATATTCGCTAAACTTTCGCCGCTGCAAAAGGGCCGTGTTGTGGGTGCACTGCAAAAGAATGGGCACACAGTTGGTTTTATGGGCGACGGAATTAACGACGCTCATGCGCTGAGTAAGGCAGACGTTGGTATTTCGGTTGACACTGCAGTTGACATTGCAAAAGAGAACGCAGATATTATCCTGTTGGAAAAAGACCTGAATGTGCTGGAACATGGCGTTGTGGAAGGCCGGAAGATTTTTGGCAATATCATTAAGTATATTAAAATGACAGTAAGCTCTAATTTCGGCAATATGCTTTCTGTACTTCTTGCAAGTGCTTTTCTGCCGTTCCTGCCAATGATGCCGGTGCAGCTGCTTCTGCTGGACCTGATGTATAATATATCGCAGATATCGATTCCGTGGGATAACATGGATGAGGAATATTTGCGTGTTCCGCGCAAGTGGGATGCTTCTGGTATTGGAAAATTCATGCTGTGCATGGGGCCTGTAAGCTCTGTATTTGATATAACGACATTCCTCTTGATGTGGTTTGTGTTCGGATGCAATACGGCCTCGAATCCGGCGCTCATCGCCTTGTTTAATGCGGGCTGGTTTGTAGAAAGCCTGATTTCGCAGACACTCATCATTCATCTGATTCGTACGCCGAAGATACCGTTTGTACAGAGCCGCGCCGCAAAACCGGTTGTGCTTCTGACGTCGGCTATCATGGCGCTGGGTATTGTGATTCCCTTTACGCAGCTTGGCGCTTCTATTGGATTCCACGCGCTGCCGCTTGCGTATTTTGGTTATCTCGCGGTAATTATTTTAGCGTATATCCTGCTGGCACAGATTGTGAAAACCATTTATATTAAAGTGAACCATTCCTGGCTGTAAAGAAGTTTTCCTTGCAATTACCTTGGCTCAGTGGTATAATAATAAACATTGCGGGAGTTTTTCTCCCGCTTCTTATGGGCCTGTAGCTCAGCTGGGAGAGCACGCGGAATGGTTTTAGCAACGGTGCGTAACTCACTTGGCAGTCACGCGGGTCACATCACAAAATTGAATAAATATATGGGCCTGTAGCTCAGCTGGGAGAGCACGCGGAACGGTTTTAGTAACGGTGCGTAACTCACTTGGCAGTCACGCGGGCCACATCACAAAATTGAATAACACATGGGCCTGTAGCTCAGCTGGGAGAGCGTTCGGTTCGCATCCGAGAGGTCGACGGTTCGATCCCGTTCAGGTCCACCATGTATGAGGAAATCTGTAAAAGGATTTCCTCGTTTTTTTGCTCTTATGCCGTGCGTACAAGCGCCATATCTCCGGCCTCTACGTTTTCTTTGGACTTCACGCCGCAGAAGCTTTGGAATTCGTCAAAGGAGGCATTGAAGTCCACTTCGATGTTATAGTCCCGGCCGACGCGGACGGCTTTGATAAACTGTGACACAATCATTTTCTTTGCTGCGAAAGAGCTTTTGTCGTACAGGTCTGCCCAACTTAACAGTCGGTCATACTCGCGCTTTCGATTTTCCGAAGTCTCAAGTAAGGCTTTCAATTCCAGGTCTGCCGCATCCAAAGTGGACTGGGCGTCTTTAATTTGTGCTTCGGTTTCTGAAACCATCGTGTTCAGTAGATCAACACTCATCCTGCTTTCACCGCGAATTACTTTGAGGGTTTCGCTTTTATAATCGTCGAGCTCTTTCCGCTTGCTCAGCAGATGAGTTTTTGCCATTTCGTATTTTGACTTTGCCAGGTCAATATCCTTTTCATGTTGACCGGAGAGAATCTCCGATTCCGAAGCCGCCGTGATTTCGGAGAATTTCATACGGATGAGCTGATCGACAATCGCATCGACTTTCTTTACGGAATAGCCGGACTGTCCTTCGCATTTCCCGGGGTGCCGAACTTTGTAGTGACACTGATATCGCATCCGGATTTCCTTTTGAATGGTGCCGTCCGGCATCTTTTTCTTTCTCCCGCTGGTCGTCAGCGTCAGTCGGTTGCCGCAGTGGGCACAGAAGATATTTCCCACCAGCAGGGACTTTCCTTTGCAGTTGAGCGGAACCGAGCTATGGGGCTGGGTTCGCTGCCGCATGATATCCTGCGCGTGGGCAAACACATCGTCGTCGATAATCCGCAGTTCGTCGATATACTGTGACTGGCTGTCGCCGTTCTTGATAATGCCCGTGTACATGACGTTTTTGATGATGCGGTTCAGGCTCGTGTTGGGGAATCCTTTGCCGTCTCTGCTTTTGATATCGTTGTCATGCAGAAACCGGCACAAACGCTGTGCTCCGAATCCTTCGTCAACGTACTTATGGAAGATTAGGCGAACGATTTCGGCTTCGTTTTCGTTGACGGCCAGATCGAACACCTCGCGATTGCGCTTGTTGACACGGCCTTGCTTTACAAGTCGGTATCCGAACGGGATAGAACCGCCGGTGTATAATCCTTCTTCGGTAAGCTGGCCCAATCTCGTTTTGACACGAACGGAAGTCTTCAGACTTTCACCGGAGGCTTGCCAGTAGCGGATGTAGTTCATCAGCTTGTCCACATGGGAGTCAAACCGCTGTTGACCTTCCATCGCGCTCCAGACCTCAACGCCGTTCTTTACAAACCATTCGACCACAAAGGGTGTTTCATCGTCGCGCCGCCCAAGACGGTCAAACATGAATACCAGCAGAATGTCAAACTTCTTGGCGACTGCGTCCTGCTGGATATGCTGAATGGCGTCACGGTCTTTTGCGGATACCTTGAATCCGGATACGCCTTTCTCGGAAAACTCTTTGATAATCTTCCAACCCTGCGTGTCCGCAAACTCACGGCAGCGCTGCTTCTGCATCGGAATGTCGTCCTTTTCCACCTGACCGAGAGTCGATACGCGGTAAAGACAATATACCCGTTTTTGAGAAACATCAGAATCTATGATTTTATCCATATACATAACCTCGATTCAAATATCTGAAAGATGATGCATATGGCTCGTTTCAATATTCAGTTGTCAAGGAGCAGTGTACACCATCATTATTGCACCTTGGTTGGATGTATGCAAACATGCCAAACGATTCATTTTGGCTGACAGGCTGCAAGCAAAGATTTTTGAATGTTGCCAAGTGTATTTTCCTTTCCATTTTCCGGATGAGACGAAAGATAGTTAACTTTTACCCTACATCCCTCTATCGTCAGTACCTGGGATATCTTACCGGATTGCTGATTCATTGTACAAACAGGCTGCAAATTTTCCTGTTTCATAGACGGATGCTCCTTCCCAAATAAAAAAGGATGAGCCGCGCTGAAGAAATCGGGTTACCTTGCGATAAAAAAGTGTGATCGGCGCGGTTTTCCCTCTGTTTCAATTTGCTTTTATATTTACAGACATTCCGGACGAACAGGCGGCGTACCTGTTACCATAGGAATCGCACCTCCCCCCATGATGATGGTGGGCCGTTCTCATTGCCTGCGACGGTTTTATCACGCTCGGGCTGTGACTGAACGGAAGTTTCATTACATACAGATCATTGCCGCAGAGCCGTCTGCGCCTATTGGACGCTGCTCTACTTACGGCGCTGGCGTTTTTCGCTCCTTTTCCGTTACGCTGAGATCAATCACCCTTTCCAGCGTAAGGAAAGATCATGGCGCACCCGCCGCCCGGCTCTCTGTATGCCGCTGCTCGCGGTATGTATCCGGGTTTGTCCCTTATGAAATTTTCAAGGTTCAACGAGGAAAAAGTATCCTCTACTTATTAGGACGGAAAAAGGCGTTTTGTTTACCCTGATCATAAAATTTTTTTACAATAGAAAGAGCCCAGCGGTTTTGTTGAACAGCTAGGCTCCTTCCCATGTTGGGGCTATTCAATTTCCGGCGGCAGGTTTCGAAATAGATCGCAATCGTAAAAATCTATAATACTCAAATCCAATCCATCGCATAACTTCTTGACCGTGACCGCGCTTACGTCCCGGCGCTCTGGTTGTAACATACTGTACACGGTGGAGGGTGTGATGCCAGCCAGTCTCGCGAGTTGTGTATAAGATATGTTACGCTCTGCACATAATTGCCGAAAGCGTTTCGCAATCGCGTCTTTGATCATCACCTTCACCGTCCTTTCAATAGTCTAACAATAAGCATAGCAATTGATACGCATTAACGTATACGCACTTGCGTATTGCATGCTTTTCTGTTAAACTAATTCTAAAAGAAAACGGCCCCGTGCAATGGCGGGGCCGTCCGGAACACGTTGCTAATCGGTGAGATGCTTTTTTAGTTGGATCAGAGCACGCTTAATCGAATGGCTTACAGCAAACCGATTTACACCTTCCAATTCGGCAATCTGGCGGTAGGTCAGGTTGTCCACAAAATGCAAAAGCAATCTCCGATGCTGGGCTTCGGGTAGTTTGCTGACAGCCGCATAAAGTTGCTGGTAGCTTTCTATTTCCATTACAAGATCGGCGGCGTCTGCCTGTGGATCGTTCATAGCAACGTTGGTTAAACCGTCTATGAAATCCATATTATCGAGATGTCGCCTGTCTTGCCGCCTTTGGGATCGAATTTGCCGGTCGGACTGTTCCAGCAGTTCCTTGACCGGGGTTGAAACCTCAACGCAAATTTTGCTTCCACTGGCGGTTTTATATGTTATCGTAACAAGGGACTTGTCCATTATGTTACCTCCGTTCGTTTTGACCTTGGGTTAATGGTTGATGAACGGAGAATGGAGGGGAACGGCACCCGGGAAAAATATCATGCGTAGGCCCGGCGCGGATTTCGGGCAAAGTTGACATGAAGTGGTAGGGTTTATCCTGCGCTTCTGCAAGAGTGCATAAAAAAACACCAATACGGGAAAATTCCCGCAAGGTGTTAGTTTGGAAATGGGCGCAGTATTCACCCATGATATTTCCGCGTTTTTTGAAATTATAAAGAATTAGGCTGTCAGCTAGACCAAACCGTTACGGCAAGGTAACGGTTCCTCCATTGGCCGACGAAAAACACTTGCGCGCATAAAAAGCCCTCCAATTGTATTGCTGCCATTGGAAGGCCATCAAAAGCGCGCTGTTAATTACCTACCAATGGTTCAGTAAGAACATTGGCAGTAAATAAATATAGAAATCGGCCGATTTTCTTCTACATAAGTCTGTGTCTTTCAATACTACTGATTTTCGTTTTTTAGTGAGTAAACAGCCAATACAAAGCTTGCAATGCACAAAACGGATAATAATCCCGCTGTATAAATGAATTGCATCCAGTCCACCGAGTCTTTCAATATCAACATCCGGAGGCTATCGATAACATGCGTAAACGGATTAATAAATACGGGTATGCGAAATCCATTTGGAATTTGCTCATATGACATCAGAGCAGAACTGATAAAGAACAACGGCAAAGTAATGGTATTTACAAGGGCGATAAATGAATTTTCATCAGGAAGCTTAAGGCTGATCGTGTATGACAAAGCTGCCACAAATGCTATGGTTAGGAATAGCAGAACAATCATGAGAAGGACTCCGCATATTCCTGACGCGATCCTAACCGACATCAAAAGCGAAATTCCTATTAATATTGCAGCCTGAATAAACGACAATACAGCGGCATCCAAAATATGAGCCAATATAATGGAACTTCTCTTGACAGGAGAAATCTTTACTCGATAGTAACTGCCTCCTGTTTTCAAAGAATAGTTTGCTATACCGCTTATGCCGGAGCTGGAAAGAACACTCATTACTAGAATTCCGGGGAGAATAAAGGAAGTATAGTTTCCTTCCGCCTTGTTTGCTCCAAATATAGTGCTAAACAGTAAAAGCCAAATAAGGGGCTGAACCAAAGGTTTGCTCCAAATATAGTGCTAAACAGTAAAAGCCAAATAAGGGGCTGAACCAAAGTCATGATTATTGTCACCGGATTTTGAAAGCGCCATTTAACGCTTCTCAAGAAGAGATTGATGGTTTGCACTTCTATTGTCCCCCTTTATTTTGTGTAAGAGACAGAAAAACATCATCAAGGCTGGGTGTTATCACTCCGATCGAGGAGTACCTTGTTTGCTTGTCCATCAGCAGTTGATTGAGAATGCGAAAATCACGCGTTGGATTTTCTGTGTTTGCATATATCGTATTTTGTTGTTTCCGTATTCCTTTAACGAATTGCAGGCTCGAGATCCATTTTATAATATCTTGTTGATTTTCTGAACTTTCCAAATCAACCCGAATGATATTTTTGCTGGTATGTTTACAAAGATTCTCGGGTGTGTCCTGCACTAACTGATGTCCGTTCTGCATAATGCAGACTGTGTCGCTCAACATATTAGCTTCTTCTAGATAGTGTGTGGTCAGAAAAATAGTTGTACCATAATCAATCTTGATTTTCTTTACAACATCCCACATGGCTTGACGGGACTCAATATCCATCCCAACAGTCGGTTCATCGAGAAATAATATTTGGGGATAAGACATCATACTCATCGCGATATCCAAACGTCTTTTGATTCCACCGGAATATGTACGCACTCTGTCCTTTTCATATTTGTGTAAGCCAAATTCGGTAATAAGTGTTTCCATTCGCTTGTTTGCAGCGGTTTTATCCAGCCCGTACAATCGACCTTGGAAAAGCATGTTTTCGCGTAAAGACAAGTGATCGTCAATGGATACTTTTTGAGCTACACAAGAAATAAGAGGACGTATTGATTTTCGTTCAGTATATAGATCTTTTCCCATGACCAGTATCTTTCCGGATGTAGGCCTCAGAAGAGTAGTCAGAATATTGATTAGTGTTGATTTCCCAGCCCCATTCGGCCCCAATAAAGCGAATATCTCTCCTTCCTGTACTTCAATGCTTAGATCGGCAAGAGCCTTTTTACCACCCTTGTAAACTTTACATAAATTGCTGATTGAAATTGCATTCAAATTTACTCCCTCCTTTTCGTCATGATTCAAGCATACAGTATCGCACGGTGCTAGAGTCAATAGACGAAAACAGCTTTAGCAAAAAAATCGCCACCGGAAACGGTAGCGATCAAAAAAGGGAAAATATTATTTGCTCTTTATGGGGAAACACACCTCGGTAACCAGATTGTCCGGGTCGGGTTCGGTTTCAGGAGAAACATGATAGATGTTAAAGATTGGGCCGTTCAATTCGTAACCGTTCTCATAAATCCAATTTGCAACTGCTTCATTCGCTTCGCTCAATTGTATATATCCGCCCTTGTAAGTTAGTGTAGCCACAGTGGTTGGGTCAACTTCCTTAAATCGAACCGCATCTGTATCGCGATATTTTCCAACTACGGTCCGTTGAACTTCCACATCAATTCCCTGTTCGACGAATCCTTCATTATGGAAAATTGCGATGTTGTAGCATGGAGTGGCAAGCTGCACGGTCTGTGTACTAATTTCTTCGGACAGCTTTCTCCATAATATTCCCTCGTGGTCATAAGCGGCAATCGTGCTGCGATAGCTTATTACATTTCTTTTGGGAAGTTCTTTTACTGCAATATTGAATCTGGAAAGAGGGGAACTTTTATCAAGTCCCTTAATCGTTGTTTGAAGCAGCGATAATTGTTTTTGCATCGTTGTGATTTCTTCCTGTTTCTGTGTTGCTTGGAGCATTAGATATCGCTTCAAGCTTTCTTCATCCTCGTATTCAGACAAAATATCCTTGATAATGGAAAGGCCCAGTCCCATGTTTTTTAGCGCCTGTATACGATTGGCAACAGGAAGTTGTTCCTCACTATAGTAACGGTAGCCTGTGAACTCATCAATATGAGCCGGAATAAGTAATCCGATTTCATCGTAGTGTCGAAGCATAAAGATACTTATCTTTGACAGGGCGGAAAAATCTCCGATTTTGAGCATAAATTTTACCTCCTCTGTATGACGTTCTATCATACACCATAACACTGTGCTAGAGTCAACTGCTAAGTCAATAATGAAATGTGATAGTCATTATACCATATTGAATAAAAGGCAGACAATGTTGTTGGCACTTCGCAAAACAGAGAAGCAGGCCGTACTTCGGAAAACAAAGGATTCTGTAAAAACGTCTTAAAAAAACCGAGTTTCCTCTGTTTCACAAAAGTGGCAAGCAATGCATCGTGGTACCCACGATGCCCATTTCCCGATTTTCCGCTTACGCGAAAACCGGGAAATTGCTTGTTGGTGGCAGGCCCCCAATCCCCTCTGATCGCACAATAAATTGTGCGGCTGCGCGTCCTGCGGACGCTTCCGGGAGCATGAACAGTTCAACGCTGCCCATGCTCTTTTTCTTTCTCTACTTCGCGCCTGTCGGTGCCAAGCAGATGATCAACGTTTGCCTTGACGGTCAACAGTTCTTTCATCTCGTTGCGGGCCTTGCGATAGTCGGCGTAAGTCGCTTTTTTCTCTGACAACAACGCCGCGTATTCGGCCTGTAAGCTCTTGACGGTGGGGAGCTTTTTTACGCCCAACTCGTCGAATGATTTTTTCGCCGCCTTGTGCAACAGGATATCGCTCTCATGCTCCGAAAGAAACTTTTTTGAATACCCCGCCTTGCGATAGGCAACATAGGTGTCGCGGGTTTTGGCGTAATTGATGATCTGCGTTTTCAAAACGGCGATTTCGGCCAGCCGCTTTTCAGCCGCCTTGATCTGTGCGGAAAGCTCGTTATATCGGGTGGTAGCCGACGCCGTTTTAGCGGCCAGCGCATCATACTCCAGCAGGTTATGCTCGGTCAGATAATTTACTGTCT
>JBFLFY010000020.1:0-49946 GCA_041859875.1 Caproicibacter sp.
TCGAGTCCTTCCGTCTCTGTAAAAGAAAAAAGAGCCTGCAAAAAGCAGACTCTTATTTTTTTATGGTGGGCCATCAAGGACTCGAACCTTGGACCGGCCGGTTATGAGCCGGCTGCTCTAACCAACTGAGCTAATGGCCCATCTCTATTGGAACAGTGTTTTTAGTATACCACACGCCGGGCAAAAGTTCAATCCCAGTTTTCTATGAGATTTCTTACTGTAATTATTTACTTTTCACGAAACAAATGCTATTATTATGCTGAAACTAGTGAAGCCCCATATAAATTGGAAAGCGGCGGTAAGAATTGAAGTATCGCAATGTCATGGAGGATTACGTTGAGCAGGCTCTTGACCAGGTAATCGACAGCCTGGACTGCTGCAAATGCGAGCAGTGCCGGGAGGATATTATTTCGTATGCTCTGAATCGCCTGACCCCGCGCTATGTCAGCACGGAACGGGGCAGAACTTTCGTAAAAGTCAATACCATGTCGAGCCAGTTTGAGATAGACATCCTTGCGGCTATTTACGAAGGCGCAGCTGTCGTAAAGAAACATCCGCGCCACGGGCCTTTAACGGAAGAAAGCAGCGCGGCGGAAGCGCCCGAACCGGAAAAGCCCGGCGCTAAGAAAGAAGACTAGTGTTCTGCCTTTTTCAGCCTTGCAGCTGCCGCAAGTCCGAACGGTGTAGCGGCAAGGCCGCCCTGCCCGGTTTCGCGCAGAGTGCTTGGCATTGTGTCACCGACGGAACGCATGGCGTCGATGACTTCATCTGCCGGTATTTTACTTTCAATGCCGGCAAGCGCCATGTCAGCACAACTGACCGCATTTACAGCGCCCACAACATTCCTTTTTACGCACGGGATTTCCACAAGGCCTGCAACAGGGTCACATACCAGCCCAAGCAGGTTCATAAGAGCCATTGCACAGGCGTTGGCACTCATTTGCGGAGTGCCTTTTTTTATGCTTACAAGTGCCGCGGCCGCCATAGCGGAAGCGGCGCCGATTTCTGCCTGGCACCCGCCTTCCGCACCTGCTATGGAAGCACGCGCGGCAATGACCTGGCCAAAACCGGCGGCTACAAAAAGTGACTGCACTATGGTTTTGTCCGGTATGCCGTCGCGCTCCGCAAGAGGAATCAGCACAGCGGGGAGCACACCGCAGGAACCTGCCGTCGGCGCGGCGACAATTCGCTTCATGCAGGCATTGTTTTCGCCCATGCTGAGTGCTTCCGAAATAATGCGGTCGAGAAATACCCCGCCAATAGAAGTGCTGCTGGAAAACGCGCGCATTTTTGCCCCATCGCCGCCCACAAGGCCGCTGGAGGAGTGCGCACCGGCGCTGTAGTTCTTTTGAGCGGAGCGCATGGCTTCCCAGAGCGTTCCCATCTGGCTCATGGAGTCTTCACGGCTGGTGCGGTGCTCCTGCCGGTCATCATCCAGTATCGCTTCCCAAAGCGGAAGCCCCTTCTGCGCTGCGGTGTCAAGCATCACGGCTACCGATTGAAATGCCATAATTTTTCCCCTTCCACATCTCTATTAATGAGTGTCTTCCACGTCTAGATAAGTGATTTTCAGGATGCCATCCATATGGGCAAGAAGCCGAAGCGGTTCTTTCGGAACCGGCTGGTCACATTCCAGCACCATAACGGCATATCCGCCGCGTACATTGCGGTACAGCTGCATAGTCGCTATATTTACATGAAAGCGTGCCAGCAGGGAAGTGACTTCCCCCACATGGCCGGGCTGGTCCATGTTGTGAACAACAAGTGTGGGGCAGTCACCGGAAAAGTTGGCCTGAATTCCGTCCAGCTTATTAATCTGAATGCGTCCGCCGCCAAGGGAAGAGGCTTCAACTTCCAGTTTCCGCCCGCCTTCCCCTTCCACGCGCAGAAGCGCCGTGTTGGGGTGTACATTCCGCAGAACGACCGAGCCGATGGTGATGGCAAGGCCATTTTCCTGGGCAATTTCAAGGCTGTGCGGAATGCGCTCATCGTCCGGCTTCATGCCGAGAAGCCCGGCGGCAAGGGCTTTGTCTGTGCCGTGGCCTTCGCCGGTTGCCGCAAAAGAGCCGTGCAGCAGAAGTTCTGCCTTTACCGGTTTTTCTCCAAGCAGTTTCCGTGTGATGTACCCAATGCGCACGGCGCCTGCCGTATGTGAACTGGATGGCCCAACCATGATAGGCCCCATAATATCAAAAATTCCCATTGCTCGTTCTCCCTTTTCTGCGCTGCCGAATGTTCAAAACGCCCGAAAACTATTTTAAGCCCAGAAAACATCCTTTTCAAGCAAAAAGGTCTTTCCCGTTCCTTTTTAACTTTTTGAGGTATTTAACGAAACTTTTGTGTGCATGAAACCTGAAAAAATTCTCAATACTATTTCTGCTATCTTTTGCAGAAATGGAGGAATTACCATGCGCCTCAAAAAATTAAAATCTGTCCTGCTCGGGATTGCCATGGCGTTTCTGGCTGTGGGCTGCACCATTTTAGTAACGATGATTTTTACGAAAGCCTACAACGCCGGTGTGCAGTCGGCGGTTTCAGAAGAAAAAAAGGCTGCTTCCTCGTCCGCAGCGCCGAAGCAGGCCGTGAAGGCATCGGCTTCTTCACACTCCGGAAGTTCCGCCGCTTCATCCGCCCTGCAGGAGCATGACCTTGTACTTGTAAACCCTGACAACCCGATGCCGTCCTGGTATGCGCCGCATTTGACAAAGGCTTTCGGTGTGCAGATGGATTCCTCGGTTGAGGAGCCTTATGTGCAGATGCGCACGGAAGCTTCCGGCGACGGCATTTCACTGTGGATTTCTTCCGCTTACCGGAGCCGTGACCTGCAAAGCGAACTTTTTGAGCGGGAAGTGGAAACGTATGCCAAAACGAGCCCTACCTACAGCGAAGCGGTGTCTGCCGCAGAGAAATCCGTTGCAAGGCCGGACTGCAGCGAACACGCCACCGGCCTTGCCCTTGACCTGAACGGTGTGGAGGATAATTTTGACCAGTCGGCGGCGTTCCGTTGGCTTGACAGGCACGCGCAGGATTACGGCTTCATTCTGCGCTACCCAAAAGAGAAGCAGAGCATTACAAAAATCAAATATGAGCCGTGGCATTACCGCTATGTAGGAGTTGAAAACGCGAAAGCAATGAAAAAATCCGGGCAGTGCCTGGAAGAATACCTGGCGCAGAAAACGCTTCTTCATTGATTATCCCTGCCGTATTTGCTATAATTAAAAGTATTTCCAACAGATTTTATTGGGAGGGGTATTATTATGCCGCAGAAGGTAAGAACAAGGTTCGCCCCAAGCCCCACGGGCTTTATGCACGTGGGCAACCTGCGGACGGCACTGTTTGAATATCTCATTGCTAAATCGCAGGGCGGGGATTTCGTCCTCCGTATTGAAGACACAGACCAGGAGCGCTATGTGGAAGGCGCTGTAGACGTCATTTATGACACGCTCAGGCAGGTTGGCCTGAAGCACGATGAAGGGCCGGACATCGGCGGCGATTACGGCCCGTACATCCAGAGCGAGCGCAAGGATATTTATAAAAAATATGCCGAGCAGCTTGTAAGCGCCGGGAAGGCATACTATTGCTTCTGTACCAAAGAGCGTCTGGATTCTTTGCACGAAAGCAAGGAAGAAAACGGCGGCGGCTATGACCGCCACTGCCGCAATCTTCCAAAAGAAGAAGTCGAGCGGCTCCTTGCGGCTGGAACGCCGCACGTCATCCGCCAGAAGATGCCGATTGAGGGTTCCACCACGTTTGACGACGTTGTATATGGCCCTATTACCATTGAAAACAAAGAGCTGGAAGACCAGGTCCTTCTGAAATCGGATGGTTACCCGACTTATAACTTTGCAAATGTTATTGACGACCATCTGATGAAAATCACACATGTTGTGCGCGGATGCGAGTACCTGACTTCCACCCCGAAATACAACCTGCTGTATGAGGCTTTCGGCTGGGATGTACCGACTTATATCCATCTGCCGCTTATCATGGGCAAAAACCCGGATGGAACGGTTTCAAAGCTCTCCAAGCGCCACGGTTCCACCGGCTTTGCGGACCTTGTAAAAGACGGTTATCTGCCGGAAGTCATTGTGAACTACATAGCGCTTCTGGGCTGGTGCCCAAAAGACAACCGCGAAATCTTTTCACTGGACGAGCTGGCGCAGAATTTTTCCATCGACGGCATCAGCAAATCGCCTGCTGTATTTGACTATGACAAGCTTCTTTGGTTCAACGGCGAATACATCCGCGCCATGAAGCCGGAAGAGTTCCAGCGCCGCGCCATGCCGTATTACCGTGAAGTTTTCCCGGAGGGCGACCGTCCGTGGGATGTGTTGAACGGCATTCTGCAGCCGCGCGTTTGCAAGTTTACGGAAATCCCGGAAATGATTGCGTTTTTCAAAGAACTGCCGGATTACGAGCCGGAGCTTTTCATGAATAAAAAGAGCAAGACGAACCTCGAAAATTCCGCGGATATGCTGAAAGCGGCCATTCCGGTGCTGAAAGACCTGCCGGAGTGGAACCTTACTGCCATCCACGACTCCATGATGGACCTGGTGCCGAAGCTTGGCGTAAAGAACGGCACACTGCTGTGGCCGGTGCGCATTGCGGCGGCTGGGCAGAAAGTTACGCCCGGCGGCGCATTTGAGATTCTCTGCCTCCTTGGCAGGGAAGAGTCCCTGCGGCGGCTGGAGCTTGGTCTCAAAAAACTGAACGCGTAAGGAGAGCTACAAGATGAGCGAAGAAATCAAATCCCCGGAAGAAGAAAATTCCGGAAATTTTATTCAGTCTTTTCTGGAAGAAGACACGGCGCCGGGAGGAAGATTTGAGGGGAAAAAAGTCCATACGCGTTTTCCACCGGAACCGAACGGCTACCTGCACATTGGCCACGCAAAGGCCATCTGCATTGATTTTGGCATGGCGGAAAAGTTCGGCGGTATCTGCAACCTGCGCATGGATGATACGAACCCGACCAAGGAAGACGACGAATACGTCGACGCCATCAAGGAAGATATTCATTGGCTAGGCTTTTCGTGGGACGACCGATTTTTCTATGCTTCTGATTATTTCCCGAAAATGTACGAGCTGGCGGAAGACTTTATCCGGCGCGGCCTTGCTTATGTCTGCGAGCTTACGCCCGAACAGATGCACGACTACCGCGGCGACCTTACGCATCCGGCGAAAAGCCCCTACCGTGACCGCCCTGTTGAAGAAAGCCTCGACCTTTTTCAACGTATGAAGGCCGGCAAATTTGAAGACGGGCGCATGACGCTCCGTGCCAAAATAGACCTGGCTTCCGGTAACTTTAACTTGCGCGACCCAGTCATTTATCGCATTAACCATCTGCCGCACCATCGTTTGGGAACGCAGTGGTGCATTTATCCGATGTACGATTTTGCACATCCGATTGAGGACGCACTGGAAGGTGTGACCCATTCGCTCTGCTCACTGGAGTTTGAAGACCACCGTCCGCTTTACAACTGGGTCATTGACCACGTCAATCTTCCGGCTAAGCCCCGCCAGATTGAGTTTGCGCGCCTGAACATCAATAACACCGTTATGAGCAAGCGCAAACTGCGCACACTGGTGGAAAAGGGCATTGTTTCCGGCTGGGATGACCCGCGTATGCCAACTTTGTGCGGCCTTCGCCGCCGCGGCTATACGCCTGCCGCCATCCGCAGTTTCTGTGAGCGCATCGGCGTTGCCAAAGTAAACAGCACCGTGGATTCCGCTTTTCTGGAGCATTGCCTGCGGGAAGACTTGAACGAACACGCCCGCCGCGCCATGGCTGTGCTGAACCCGGTCAAGCTGATTCTTACCAATTACCCGGAAGGCAAGACCGAAACGTTTGATGTTGAGAATAATCCGGAAGACCCAAAGGCAGGAACGCGCAAAGTCAGCTTCTCGCGGGAGCTGTGGATGGAGCGCGAAGATTTCATGGAAGTGCCTGCAAAGAAGTACTTCCGTATGTTCCCCGGCAATGAAGTGCGCCTGAAAACGGCCTATGTTGTAAAATGCACCGGCTGTGAAAAAGATGCAGCGGGGAATGTGACGGTAGTTTACGCCGAGTATGACCCCGAAACGCGCGGCGGCAGTACGCCAGATGGCCGGAAGGTCAAAAGCACCATCCACTGGGTGGATGCAAAAACGGCGGTAGATGCAGAAATCCGCCTGTATGACTGCCTGTTCACCGCCCCGGACCCGGAGGCGGGGGACTACATGGAAGAGCTGAATCCCGGTTCCCTTGTTACCCGAACCGGCTGCAAAGTGGAGCCATGGCTTGCGGGGGCAAAGCCGAACGAGTCGTTCCAGTTCCTGCGGCAGGGCTATTTCTGTGCGGATAACAAAGATTCTACGCCGGAGCACCCGGTATTTAACCGCTCTGTTTCACTGAAAGACAGCTTTAAGAAAAAGTAACTGCTGCTGTTCCGAACAGCTTGCTGAGTTTGCTCGAAAAAGAAAATTTCTGTTTTATAGAAAAATCTCTTGACATGGTTTGCAATATCGTTTATGATATTGAACAACAGAAATTTAATAGTTTAAACCTGTGAAGAAGAGCAGTAGGTGCAGCCGGTTGTTTTCAGCGAACCGCGGAGAGTGTGAGCGTGGCAGCGGAAGCTGTGCTGAATGGACTTATGAGGGCAGGGAGAAAGGCGCGCGGCAGCGCCGAGTAATACCTGACGGGGCTTCCGACCGTTACCAGCGGAACCTATCTGTTTGGATAGGGAAGAGTGGGTGTTTTTACACCAAACTGAGTGGTACCGCAGAAGGCTTTCCAAGACTTTTGCCTCAGCATTTTTGCTGAGGCAGGAGCCTTTTTTTATTTTATTTTTTATCAGAGAGGAGAATTTGTCATGATGAAAACCATCCCGCATAAGGTTTATCTGCCGGAAAATGAGGTGCCGAAGCAGTGGCTGAATTTTAGGGCCTTTATGAAGCAAAAGCCTGACCCTATGCTGAACCCCGCAACCCTGCAGCCGGTGAAAACGGAAGACCTGTACCCAATTTTCTGCAAAAAACTTGCGGCGCAGGAAATGGATGATGAAACGCCGTACATTGACATTCCGGAACCAATTCAGAAATTTTACAAGATTTACCGCCCGTCACCCCTTGTACGCGCGTACAATCTTGAAAAAGCTCTTGATACTCCGGCAAAAATCTATTACAAATTCGAGGGAAACAACACGTCGGGAAGCCACAAGCTCAATTCCGCGGCAGCTCAGGCTTACTACGCCAAAGAGCAGGGGCTTACGAGCCTTACAACGGAAACCGGGGCCGGGCAGTGGGGAACTGCGCTTGCGGAAGCATGCGCCTATTTCGGCATTGCCCTTAGGGTCTTCATGGTAAAATGCTCCTACCAGCAGAAACCGTACCGAAAAAGCGTCATTCGAACATTTGGCGCGGATATTACAGCAAGCCCCAGTGACACAACGGAGGCGGGGCGCAGAATATTGGCGAAAGACCCTTCTACAGGCGGGAGCCTTGGATGTGCCATTTCGGAAGCGGTTGAAACGGCGCTGAAAACAAAAGACTGCCGCTATGTGCTTGGCTCTGTGCTGAACCAGGTTTTGCTGCACCAATCGGTGATTGGCATAGAAACAAAAAAGGCGATGGAACTTCTTGGCGAATACCCCGATATTATCATAGGCTGTGCTGGCGGCGGCTCCAACCTCGGCGGACTGATTGCGCCTTTTATGCAGGATAAATTGCTTGGCAAAGCATCGCCGAAGATTCTTGCAGTGGAGCCAGCTTCCTGCCCATCGCTTACGCGCGGCAAATACGCCTATGATTTCTGCGACACGGGAAAGGTGACTCCGCTTGCCAGGATGTATACGCTTGGCAGCGGATTTATGCCGTCGCCGGACCATGCCGGCGGATTGCGGTACCACGGGATGTCGCCGATTCTTTCCAAACTGTACCACGACGGATACATGGAAGCTGTGTCGGTAAAGCAGACCGGTGTGTTTCAGGCCGCCATTTATTTCGCAAAGCACGAAACAATTCTGCCGGCTCCGGAGTCTTCCCACGCCATACGCGCGGCTATTGATGAAGCCCTCAAATGCAAAGAATCAGGTGAAGCGAAAACGATTCTGTTTGGCCTGACGGGAACCGGATATTTTGACATGGCCGCTTATGAGTCTTACCTGAATGGCACCATGATTGATTCCGTACCGACCGATGAAGAACTGCAAAAAGGGTTTGACGGCCTGCCCAAAATTCCAGGCATTCAGTAAACAGATGAAACCGAACAAAAGTTCCGCAGAGAAATCCCCTGCGGAACTTTTTTTGTGCTGTTTTTCAGACTGAATTTATGCGGAAAGCGGCAGTGCAAAGCCATATTTGTTTAATTTGTCATCGAAAAAGCTTAAATAAACAAAAAAATTCCAATAAGTTGTTGACATTTTGTAAAGTGTGGTATACAATGAAACCGCTTTCAAACAGCGGGAAAGTGATGATAATTTTGGTAACAATCCGTGATGTCGCAAAGCTGGCGGGCGTTTCACAGGCAACTGTTTCCCGCGTGCTGAATGGAACGGCCGGGGTGGATCCGGAAAAGGAAAAGCGTGTCATAAACGCCGTTAATGAAACCGGTTTCAAACCGAATGAGGTTGCCCGTTCCCTGTTTCGAAAGTCATCCCGGATTATTGGCTATGTTGTCCCGAGCATCTTGAATCTGTTCTTGAATGAAATTGGCCGGGCAATCGAAGATGAAGCTTTTCAGCATGGATTTCGCGTTATTTTATGTAACACCGATGAAAAACCGGAAAAAGAATCTTTGTACATCAATATGCTTTCATCGATGAATGCCGACGGCGCTGTGATTATTTCCAACAACAACGGTCTTGAAGCGGAAATCAGCAGCTGTGGCTTTCCCGTTGTTGTGCTTGACCAAAAAATAGATGAGAGGTATTCTGCCATATCGGTTCAGTGTGACAATTACCAGGGCGGGTATCTTGCGGCGGAACACTTGGTTCAATGCGGATGCCGGAAAATTGTGCAGATGCGCGGCCCGCAGAAATATATAAGCGGTGTTGACCGTTTTCGCGGCTACCTTGATGTTTGCGAAAAGTATGGGATAGAGCCGCGGTATGTTGACAGTAATTATGACTTTGAAAGCGGCCTTGAATGTGCCCGTAAGATTCTGAGTACTTTTCCGGACGCCGATGGAATCCTTGCCTCCAGCGACATGACAGCGCTTTCTTTTTACAAAATTTTGTGCCAGAGCGGCCGGCGTGTTCCGGAAGATGTTATGATTGTCGGCTATGACAATGTGCGGCTCAGCACTCTTGTAACGCCGGAGTTTACCACGGTCGCTCAGCCGATGGAGAAGATTGGAAGGCTGGCTGTTCAACTGATTGCAGACAAAATTTCCGGTCAAAAAGAAGTGCCGCCCAACCATATGCTTCCGGTTGAATTAAAAGCAAGGCAAACGACAACACTAAAGGACAGAACACTCAGTTAGACCCTAAACCACAGTTAGAAAGGCAGTCAAGATTGACACAAAAATTCAGTTATAAGCGTTTTTACGGAAAAACCGACCCGTGTGTCAGCACAGCTGAAAAGGACGCGGAAAGTTTTCCGCGGGGCCGGGTAATCTGCACATGAGTTTTAGACCGGGGAAACAAAAAAAATTTTTTACAGCAAATCAGCTAAAAAAATATCTTCTGGCATTATTTGGAGCGGCATTTGCAGGGTTTGGCATGGCGTTTAACTCTGCAGCTACTTTGGGCAATGACCCTGTTGCTGTTTTTTATGACGGCATTCGGAATACGGCAAACTTGTCGTTTTCCCAGCTTGGTATCGCGACAAACATCATCAATTATTCCCTGATTGTTGTTGTTTTACTGATAAACAGAAAATATGTTAATATTGGAACATTTATTTACACGCTTCCTATGGGAAGTTTTATAGACCTTGGCACACTTTTTTACAATTCCCTGAAGCTTCCGCACATATTGCCTATGCAGATTCTGACGGCCTGTATGGGATGCTTCCTGCTCTACTTCGGCATTTCTATTTTTATTTCGCTTGAAGTGGGCGTTGACCCCATCACCGGTGTACTTCTGACTTTGAAAGAACATTTTGGGTGTTCCTATAAGGTTGTAAAAATTACTTGCGACGTCATCACGCTGATTACAGGGATTCTACTTGGAGGAAAGTTCGGCGTGGTAACGGTTGTCTCGGCACTTGTGGGTGGTCCATTAATTGAACTATTTTCTCGTATTAACAAAAAACATATCTTATTTTGGTTTAAAATAACCTAGGGCTGATGAAAAAATTGAGTTTCAGTTAGCTTTAGTGAATGGAGGAAATTATGGCTACAACACCAACGCCCCACAATGGGGCAAAATTAGGAGAAATTGCAGACACCGTGCTGATGCCCGGTGATCCGCTCAGGGCAAAGTATATTGCGGAGCATTACCTGCAGGATGCAAAATGCTTCAACACAGTACGCAACATGCTTGGCTACACAGGCACTTATGAAGGCAGAAAAGTGTCTGTCATGGGCGGCGGAATGGGGATGCCGTCTGTTGGGCTTTACACGTATGAACTGTTCCACTTTTACAAGGTAGAGAACATCATTCGTATTGGCTCGGCAGGAGGTATCGCAGACGGGGTCCATACACACGACATTGTTGTTGCCATGGGCGCCTGCACAGATTCCAATTACGCTGCACAGTATCACCTTCCGGGGACATTTGCCCCTACAGCGGATTACGGCCTTATGAGCAAAGCTGTGAAAGCAGCACAGGAGCAGAATGCCCATACGGTTGTAGGCAACGTTCTTTCTTCGGATGTTTTCTACGGTGACGATGAAAATGCATTGGCACAGTGGAAAAAGATGGGTGTCCTCGCAGTTGAGATGGAAGCAGCCGCGCTGTATATGAACGCGGCAAGGTGCGGCAAAAAAGCACTCTGCCTCCTCACAATCTCCGACTGCCCATTTACCGGCGAAAGTCTGCCTGCCGAAGAACGCGAAACCGGCTTCAACGACATGATTAAAATTGCTTTGAAGATTCGGTAAGCAGTAAGCAACAGATTCTGCTCAAAAGAATTGGTTCCCAGGGTTAAAAATTTAACCCAATTTATAAGGAGGCTCCTTTATGAAAAAATTCTTAGCAGTTGTTCTAGGACTCAGTATGCTGGTTTCTACCATGGCTTGCTCTTCACAGCCAGCGGCGTCCAGCCAGAGTTCAGGCGCAGCAAGCACTACAGCAAGCAGCAAAGCGGGCACTTTTAAGGCGGCTATGGTAACCGATACAGGCGGTGTAAACGACCAGTCGTTCAACCAGTCTTCCTGGGAAGGACTGCAGAGCCTGCAGAAGGACACGGGTGCAAAGGTCCGTTACCTGGAATCCAAACAGGCTTCTGACTATGCTACAAACCTGGATAAGCTCGCAGACGATAACAATAACCTGATCTGGGGCATTGGCTATGCAATGGCCGACGCTATTGGCAATGCTTCCAAGCAGAACCCGGACATTCAGTATGCTATTGTTGACAATGGCTATGACCCGAAGACCATGGGCGGCAATGTCGCGGGCGTTATGTTCCGCGCACAGGAATCTTCCTTCCTTGTTGGCTACATTGCCGGCAAGACAACAAAGACAAACAAAGTTGGTTTCGTCGGTGGCCAGACAAGCGCCATCATTGACCAGTTCCAGTACGGCTACCAGGCTGGCGTTGATTATGCAGCCAAAGAACTGAAGAAGAAGATCAGCGTTTCCGTTCAGTATGCTGAAAGCTTCAGCGACTCCGCAAAGGGCAAGGCTATTGCAAGCAAGATGTTCTCTGACGGATGCGACATCGTATTCCATGCAGCAGGCGGCGTTGGCGTCGGCGTTATCCAGGCAGCCAAAGAAGCCAACAAGTTTGCTATCGGCGTAGACCGTGACCAGTCTTACCTTGCACCGAAGAACGTCCTTACTTCTGCACTGAAACTCGCAGGCAAAGCAGTTGAAGATGTTTCCAAGGAAGCTCAGAACGGCAAAAAAATTGGCGGCAAAACCTATACCTTTGGCCTTAAGGAAGGCGCAGTAGGCATTCCGACCACAAATGCAAATCTCGACAAGTCCGTTTATAATGATGCCATGAAGGTTCAGCAGGACATTGTCAGCGGTAAGATTGTTCCTCCGTATGACAAAGCAACCTATGACAAATTCGGCAAATAAGCAGACCGCATTCATCCTGTCCTGAAAATTTCGCTTAATGTTTTGCTTTTCTCTTACGGGGATGGCCTCCGGGCTGTTCCCGTAAAGTGAAAAGCATATATTTTGGGCTCTGGAGGATATTGACTATGGAAGTCGGCAGTGAGTATGCGGTGCAGATGCACGGCATTGTAAAAACATTTGGTTCATTCTGCGCCCTTGATCATGTAGATTTGGATGTCAAAAAAGGCACAGTTCATGCGTTGCTTGGTGAAAATGGCGCGGGAAAAAGTACTTTGATGAATATCCTTTACGGATTGTATCAGGCCGACAGCGGGAACATTTATGTAAATGGCAATGAAGTAAACATAAAAGACCCGAATGTTGCCATTCGGCACGGAATCGGTATGGTTCATCAGCATTTTATGTTGATTGAAAACTTTACTGTTCTTCAGAATGTTATTCTTGGCAGCGAAGTCACCAATAAGTTTGGCGTCCTCGACATGGCACAAGCACGGGAAAAGGTTCAAAAAATCGTAGAAGAGTATGGGTTCAGCGTTGATTTGGATGCAAAAATCGAAGACATAACCGTCGGTATGCAGCAGCGTGTCGAAATTCTGAAAGCACTTTACCGCGGCGTTGATATTCTGATTCTCGACGAACCAACGGCGGTCCTTACACCGCAGGAAATCGGCGAACTTCTCGATATTATGAAGAACCTTGTTAAAAGTGGAAAAACAATCATTTTGATTACACATAAACTGAAAGAAATTCAGCAGTCATCCGACGTTTGCACCATTATTCGCCGTGGCAAGCTGATTGACACTGTGAAGCCACAGGAGGTAGACGAAGAAACCCTGGCACAGAAGATGGTAGGCCACCCGGTAAAACTCGTCGTTGAAAAAACTCCTGCACAGCCAAAAGAAACCGTTTTTGAAGTTGACGGCCTTTCTGTGCGCGACAAGCGCGGCATAGAAGCAGTGAAGAATCTTTCCCTTAAAATTCGCAGCGGTGAGATTTATGGCATAGCGGGTGTTGACGGCAACGGCCAGAAAGAGCTTGTTGACGCAATCATGTCCCTTGCCAAGGCAGAAAGCGGAACCATTAAAATAAGCGGGCAGGAAATTCAGAATACGACCCCGTTTAATGTTATCAGCCACAAAATCTCAACAATTCCGGAAGACAGGCAGCGGTGCGGCCTTGTTCTGAACTACTCCTGCCAGAAGAACATGATTCTTGAAAACTACCACAAGAGCCCGTTTTCTGAGCATGGGATTCTGCAGAATGGGAAGATTCTTGAGCATACAAAACAGTTGGTTCAGGATTATGATATCCGGCCGGCCGACTGTGAAGCACTTCCGGTGCGCAGCCTTTCGGGCGGCAACCAGCAAAAGCTGATTATTGCGCGGGAAATCTCAAATGAACCGGATTTGCTGATAGCAGTGCAGCCTACACGCGGCCTTGACGTTGGCGCTATAGAATATGTGCATAAAATGCTGGTTCATGAGCGTGACGAGGGCAAGGCAGTACTTCTGATTTCGCTGGAACTTGATGAAGTGCTGAGCGTCGCAGACACAATCGGCGTTATTTACGACGGCTCTATCACCGGCACTTTCGCTCAGGGCGATGCCGACGAAAAAACGATCGGTCTACTGATGGCTGGAGGGAAACAAAATGCAGTTAACAGCTAAAATCCTGAAAAAGCCACTCACGGCTGCGCTGCTTGCAATTTTATGCGGCTTTTTGGTTGCGGCTGTCGTCCTTGCTTCCGCAAACTATAATCCGTGGCAGGCATTTGGTGCGCTTTTTGGTGGTATGTTCTCAAGACCAAAATACATTTCAAACGTTATTATTAAGGCTACCCCAATTATTTTAACCGGCCTGAGTGTTGCATTCGCTTTTAAGACAAGCCTTTTCAACATCGGCGCAGAAGGCCAGTACATTGTTTCCGCCATGGTGGTAACAATGCTCGGCATGAAAATGAACCTGCCCATGGTGATTCAGATTCCGGTGCTTATTCTAGCTGGTATCGCAGCGGGCGCTATCTGGGGCGGTGCTGTAGGTTACCTGAAAGCAAAATTCGGGATTCACGAAGTTATCACAAGCATCATGCTGAACTGGATTGCGTTCTACCTTTCCAACTACATTGTGAATATGCCCGCTTTCCATCAGCCCAACTCCACCGGTACGTACCCAATCAACGAAAACGGGTACATTATGCTCCTTCCGAGTTGGAAGCGTTCGGATGCGGGCATAGCGGCCATGCAGAACGTCCCGTGGCTGAAGGAAATCATGCTGAAGACGGATGTGAATTTCGGCTTTCTGATTGCCATTGTAATGGCCATTTTGATTTGGTTTCTGCTTTCACGCACAACAAAAGGTTTTGAACTTTGTGCTGTCGGTTTCAACAAAGACGCGGCAGAGTTTTCCGGCATTAACGTTAAAAAGAACCTGCTGGATGCCATGCTGATTTCCGGTGCGCTTTCCGGCTTGGCCGGTGCTGTTGCCGTTATGGGTGCGTCTCCGCACAACATCTCGACTCTGGCGGCTTTTGAAAATAACGGGTTTAATGGCCTTTCGGTTGCGTTTATCGCGGGCGGTTCGCCAATCGGCTGCATTTTTGCAGGTCTGATGTTCGGCGGCTTCCTGTATGGCGGCCAGACGGTTCAGTCCGAAGTCGGCGCACCGTCTGAAATTATTAACATCATGATGGGTACCATTGTATTTTTCATGGCTCTTTCGAAAGTAATTCCTGCGCTGGCCGACAGATTGGCAAAAGGAGGCACCGTTCATGCTAAATGATATAACGCTGCTTATCAGCATCACTTTTATGTATTCGGCGCCGTTGATTTTCGGTGCGCTGGGCGGCGTTACGTCGGAGCGCTCCGGTGTTGTCAACATCGGTATTGAAGGTATGATGAATATAGGCGCTTTTGCAGGCACTGCAGTTGCTTTCTTTACGGGCAACCCATGGCTTGGGTTCCTGATGGCCGGTGTGGCAGGCGGTTTGCTTGCACTGCTGCATGGCTTTGCTTCCATTACCTGCAAGGCAGACCAGACGGTTTCGGGCATTGCCCTGAACCTGATTGGCCCTGGCGTTGCCTTGTTCCTGTGCCGTATGTTTTTCCAGGGCGCAACAATGTCAAAGCCGATTGCGGACAAACTGCCGAAAATCTTCGGCAACCTTCAGACGCAGAATGCTGCGCTGAAAAATCTGAACCTTGACATTACAGCAATTCTTGCTGCTGCGCTTGCGGTGATTCTTTGGTTTGTCTTTTACAAAACAAAATGGGGCCTTCGCATTCGCTCCGTCGGTGAACATCCGGCAGCGGCTGATTCCCTTGGCATCAGTGTTACAAAGACCCGGTACCTCTGCGTTATTCTTTCGGGTATTTTTGCCGGTCTGGGCGGCGGCTGCATGACGCTTGATATTATCCCGCAGTACACGCCTACCGCCATCAGCGGGCAGGGATTCATTGCCCTGGCTGCCGTTATCTTCGGCAAATGGACTCCATACGGCGCTTATGGTGCATGTATGCTTTTCGGTTTTGCACAGGCACTTACCGTTGTTCTTGGCGGCGGGAAGTTTGCTGTACCGTCGGAAATCCTTGCAATGCTCCCATATGTTCTGACAATTATTGTGCTGATCCTTTTTGTAGGCCGCGCTGTTGCGCCGAAGGAAGACGGTATTCCATACGAAAAGGGAACACGCTGATACGATTACGGAAAGGCGGATATTTATGGATTTAAAAACAATTTTAAGCAAAACGGACCATACCCTTCTTGCGCAGACGGCAACTTGGCCGGAAATTCAGCAGATTTGTGATGATGGCATCCAGTACCATACGGCTTCCGTCTGTATACCGGCTTCGTATGTGAAACGTGCCAGCGAGTATGCAAAGGGCCGTGTAGCAATTTGCACGGTCATCGGCTTCCCAAACGGTTACGACACAACTGCCGCCAAAGTTTTTGAGGCGCAGGATGCTGTAAAAAACGGGGCCGACGAAGTTGATATGGTGATTAACCTGGGCTACGTAAAAGACGGCCTGTTTGACAAGGTGCAGGATGAAATTCAGCAGGTTAGAGCAGCCTGCGGAAACCATATTCTGAAGGTAATTATTGAGACCTGCCTGCTGACGCAGGAAGAGAAAATCAGGATGTGTGAAATTGTTACCCGCTCCGGCGCCGACTTTATTAAGACTTCCACCGGCTTTTCTACAGGCGGTGCAACTTTTGACGATGTGAAACTTTTCCGCGAGCACGTTGGCCCGAATGTTAAAATAAAGGCAGCCGGAGGGATTAAGACCTTGGCAGACGCCGAAAAATTTATCTCCCTTGGCGCAGACCGTCTTGGTACAAGCCGCGTTGTACGGCTTGTTAAGGAGCAGGCCGCTGCGGAAAAGAAGGGCTGACCGGGAATGGCAGAGGAAAAAGAACTGCTTCAAAAAGCAGCTGAAGCGAGAGAATTTGCCTATACGCCGTACTCCCACTTTGCAGTAGGCGCTGCACTTTTGGCGGAAAATGGGAAAATTTATCAAGGCTGTAACATAGAGAACGCTGCCTATACCCCAACCAACTGCGCGGAGCGCACGGCTTTTTTTAAGGCTGTTAGCGAAGGCCAGCGTAAGTTTAAGGCCATTGCCATCGTTGGTGGGCCGGCAGGACATCCTGCCTGTGAGCTCTGCCCGCCATGCGGTGTTTGCCGCCAAGTGATGATGGAGTTTTGCAGCCCGGATTCTTTCCGCGTTATACTGGCTGCCGACCCGGAACATCCGCAGAATTTTCTGCTGAAAGATATCCTTCCGCTCGGCTTCGGGCCGAAAAATCTTCAAGAAACAAGGGAGGAAACTCAGCATGAGAATGTATGACATCATCGAGCGTAAAAAACGTGGAGAAGAGCTTTCCAAAGAAGAAATCCGGTTTTTTATCAACGGTTATGTGGCAGGGGAAATCCCGGATTACCAGATTTCGGCTTTGCTGATGGCGATTTGCTTTCAGGGCATGACGCCGAAAGAAACGGTTGAGCTGACGCTTGCTATGGCGGATTCCGGCGAAAAAGCCGACCTTTCCTCCATACCGGGCAAAAAGGTAGACAAGCACAGCACCGGCGGCGTTGGCGACAAGACAACATTGGTAGAATCTCCAATCGTTGCTTCCTTGGGAGTGCCTGTAGCAAAAATGAGCGGGCGCGGCCTTGGCCATACCGGCGGAACGATTGACAAACTCATGTCGATTCCGGGAATGCAGACCGCTATTGACCGGGAGCATTTTATGGAGATTGTCCGCAAAGTCGGTGTAAGCGTCATTGGCCAGACGGGCAACCTTGTTCCGGCTGACAAAAAGCTTTATGCCCTGCGTGACGTTACCGCGACGGTCGACAGCATTCCGCTGATTGCTTCCAGCATTATGAGTAAGAAAATTGCGTCCGGTTCAGACTGCATCCTTCTTGATGTGAAGACTGGCAGCGGCGCATTTATGAAAACAGTCGGCGATTCCCTGAAACTTGCGCAGACGATGGTATCCATTGGGGAGAGGGCCGGCCGTAAGACAAATGCGCTCGTTACCGATATGGATCAGCCTCTTGGCCGCGCAATCGGAAACTCTCTGGAAGTGATGGAAGCCTGCCGGACTTTGAAGGGCGAAGGACCGGAAGACCTTACGACAGAGTGCATTAACCTTGCCGCAAATATGCTTTGCCTTGCCGGAAAAGGCAAGTTGGAAGACTGCCGCACAATGGCGCAGGCAAGCATTTCAAACGGCTCCGGCTTTGCAAAGCTGAAAGAAATGGTGCAGGCGCAGGGCGGCGACGCTTCCGCGCTTGATGACTTCAGCAAGTTTGAGCAGCCGAAGGTAAAGGTGGAAATTGCCGCTCCGAAAACCGGCTATCTGTACCATATGGATGCAGAAGAGTGCGGCATTGCCTCTATGGAGCTTGGTGCCGGGAGGAAGACAAAAGATGACCAAATTGATTATGCCGCAGGAATCTATCTGCATAAGAAGACCGGCGACGAGGTCAAGGTGGGCGAAACGATTGCCACCTTCTATTCCGCCTCAGAGGAACTGTGCGAAACTGCGAAGAAGACTTTCCTCAGCGCAGTTGACATCCGCAGCGAGAAACCGGCTCACAGGCCGCTGATTTATGCCCGCGTAACAGAAGACGGTGTGGAGCGTTTCTCTGACTGAAGTTTTCAGAAATCATATTTACCGGCTGCAGAAAGCTACACTCTGCGGCTGGTATTTTTTTGCCTTTTATGGGAATTGCAGAGGCCGTTTCTGGAAAAACTAAGGGTATCTTTTTTCAGGAGGCTTCCCATGGAAAATACATCTGTGCTTCCCGCAGGTTATGCGGAGCTTACTCATATCGATTTTCAGAATGACAGAAAACTGGCCGTTTTCGTCAATGCGCTTTCCCTTGCCACAGCAGCAGCCATGATAGCGGTGGCGGCCATGTGCGTCCCTTTTCGGCTGCTGCCCGGTGTGGATGATTCTCCAATAAGCCTCATTCGCCCTGTTACACTGCTGATTGGCATTTTGCTGTACACAGTTTTGCATGAACTGGTGCATGGAGCTTTTATGAAACACTTTAGCGGCAGACGCGCAGACTATGGCTTTACCGGCTTGTACCCCTATGCCGGCAGCCCCGCGTATTTCAGCAAGAAAGACGATATTATCATTTCGCTGGCGCCTGTAGTGATTCTGGGAACTGCCCTTGCCGTCCTGAATTTTGCCACTCCTGCAGATTGGTTTTGGGTCGTTTACCTGACCCAAACCGCCAATGTTTCCGGTGCTGTAGGCGACGGATATGTTATCTGCAGAATCTGCGGAATGCCGCCCGATATTTTAGTCCATGATGCCGGGGTTTCCATGACCGTTTATTTGCGCACTCAAAAATGAAAGTCTGCCTGAAAACAGTGAAGGCTGAGCTGCGCAGCGAAGGAAAACCATTTTCAAATGATGTTCGGCTGGGTGTCATAATTGAAATCCCTGCCGCCGCCATCATCAGTGACGACCTTGCTAAGAAAGCAGACTTTTTCAGTATTGGAGCGAATGACCTGACGCAGTACACCCTCGCAGCCGACCGCCAGAATGAGGCGCTTGGAAGATCCTGCGACCCGCACCACAAGGCCGTTCTGCGCCTGATTCGCCGCCAGGTGGCGGAAAATGCGCACCGGCAGAGCGTGAAGGTTGGCATCTGCGGTGAACTTGGCGCAGACCTTACCATGACCGAAACTTTTCTTGCCATGGGGATTGACGAACTTTCCGTTACGCCACTGAGGTGCTGGAAGTTCGCAGTAAGCTTCGCAGCTGCAGTGTCGGTGGGGAAGCGGCGCTGCGGGCGCATTGAAAAAAGGGCACGGGCATGCAGGTGGTTTACGGCCAAAAATCACAGTAATCAAGAGCAACGTGGAAAACTACCTGGATCAGCATGGCAATCAGCTGGACAGCTAGCATTCCTATTTTCTCTGCGGCACAGATAAAAACGCTCATTTGCCATAAAGTGTAACATTTATAGACCCGCCGTCATAGAATATTGCAAATAAATGAGTTCGTAATTGAAATATACTTCCATGTTTTTCAGTAAAAAAGGACCGCTGCAAAACTTCCATTTTGCAGCAGCCCCTTTTTTATTTCAAACAGTTCTCAGCCAATGCCGCTTTACGGAAACTGAATTTTCTTCACTCTTCCTGAGCAGTTATACCGTATAATATACTTTTCCTGAACCTTCAGTGACAGAAATCGGAGCATTGAAACCCGCAGTAGACGTGTAAGAGAAATTCGCAGAGCTTGGAATGTTATCTCCAGAAGTTACTGTCACAGGGAACAATGCATCTTCGGAATGTGTCCCATCAGAAAGATGAGCGCCAAAGTAAACTTTAGTTCCATGCTGAACAGTAGACCCAGCATAGGTAAAGGCGAGATCTACCACGTCATAAGGCTCATTTGCTGTTAGTGTTTGCGCGGTTGCGGTTACATTAATTAAAGCCATAAAAACCCTCCTAACATAATATAAAAACTGGAAAGATGTCAAAATCTCTCTTTTCCAGTGTATTCAGGTGTGCGGAAAAGTTGAATCGGAATGCCAATGTTTCAAAGCCTGCATAACATGAAAAGAGGTGAAAATAGATGAGCGTGGCTGACTTAAGAGCACAGGACTCCTACAATTTTCCAATCAATCGCTGCAATTCTGAAAGTGAGCAGAAGTCTTTGGCATTAGGACATAGAAGAGTAATCTATCTGTTCTTCAATTTTGCTTTATGTTTGGCTGGGCATACTTTGCTGAATGCAGATTTGATTCTTTTTAAGCTTCCGAATGCTGTTTTTGATATAGACAAAAATATAGATCCCCACAATCCTGCAAACCAGTATGCACTTTATCCCCTCTTGGAGCTGTTCAGCGCTTCAAACAGCATGTTTGTGCCGCCAACTATAGACTACAGCCGCGGGATTCGTTTTGAATACCCATGCTGTGAAAGCTATACTAAAATCAACATCACTCAGATTGTGCAGGACTGGAGCCAAAGCAAGCTGGAGAATAACGGATTATTGCTTGTGAGCAGCAATACGGCACCGTATGTTTTTTATGCTTCCAATCAGTATGAAATTTTAGGGATGCGTCCTTTTATAAGGCTGAAATACGAAGACACCCCGCCGGAAGGTTTGCTGCGGTCTGTTCCGTGCGACGTGAAGACTGTATAGACTGACAAAAATTGGTGTTGGCAGCTTTTTAGCCGAAATTGGAATGAATCGTGCAGCAGCGTTAAAAATTTCTTTTCCTTTCGTCAAGGGAGCAAAACAAATGCTGTTCCGCTGGAATCCGGTTTATCTCCGGAACCGAAGGCAGCACTGACAGTGCGGTGAATTCTTATCTTTCCGGTAGCATAAGCAATTTGGGCGATGCCTGCAAGTATGTAGAACTTGGACGCAGCCATATCTTTGACTGTAAAAATGACGGCAATTAATAAAAACCGCAAAACTTATGATCTCTCCAAAAGCGCTCTGAAAGCAGGGCGCTTTTATACATATGGTGAAATTGCGCGGTACTAATAAGCTCGGTAAAAGTTCTGTTCCAAACCTCAGACAGCACGCCGCCTATTGGATGCCTTTTTGTGCGATTTTGCTAAAACTTACAAGACTTTGTGGCATGAAGGGATAAGAAATGGTACAAGGAAAATGATAACAATGCTGTAAAAGAGGACGATTTGTGTGATTACGTCGAAAGGTTGCAGCATATTGCACAAAAAGTAGTTCACCGAATTGGCTATTTACCGATTGACAATGGCACAGAGAATGTGGTTAACTTGTATAAGAAAATCATTTCGGAAAACATTTTCCTATATAAAGTGAATGCGCAAGAATGAAAGGAGACAAAAACGAGTTGACGTTAAGGGAAATTGCCGAACTGGCGAATGTTTCTGTCTCAACTGTGTCGAAAGTCATTAATAAAAAAGACGAGAGTATCAGCGAAGAGACCAGAGAAAGAATCATTGCAATCGTTGAAAAGTACCATTATTCGCCCTATATGGATCGTGTGTCAGAGGAATCAAGACCATCGCTGATTTTGGGCGTGTTAATCGGGCAGTCAGCTGATTACAGCTTCTTAACCGGGGTTGTGAAACAGGCGAGAGCACGCGGGTACAGCACAATTGTTTGCACATCGTCATCGGCGGAAGAAGAACTGCAGAATTTTCAGATTCTTCTGGCGCATCATGTCGATGGAATTCTTTGGAACAAGGAACCGTATTCGGTTCAGCAGGCCCCTGAAGATATTTTGCACAGTTCCATAAAGGTTTCCACACTGGATGGAGGGAAAAAGCCTTCTGCAGCAAATATGTATTTTTCCTATGAGGCGATAGGATATGCCGCCGCTGAGAGCCTGGCTGCTCTAGGGCATAAAAACATCGGCTGCATTGCTTCTGAGAACGATTTTGCAGTGAAGAGCTTTCTGAAAGGAGTCAGCCGCTGCCTTTTTGATCACCAGACTACTGTGACCAATGATTTTCTCTTCTGTTCCACATCATCCTGCAATGCTATCTGGTTGCAATCGCACACCGGCATCATCTGCTGCGACCCCGCGGCGCTGGAAAGAATTGCAACCATGGTACAGTACCTGAACCTTATCGTGCCAGAAGAAGTATCGGTTGTCGGCATCGACACCGAGAACATGAAAATTAACGGGGTGCAGGTTTCGTCAATTTCACGTCCTTTTGAGGAGCTCAGTGCATTTGCAACCAATCAGCTGATTAGTGCGATTGAGTCGACGAAAACCGCTGCCGGAGTGTTTCAGAAAAAGTACCATGTTCTAAGCAGAGACAGCATTGCTCCGCCAAAAAAAATCAAACGCAGCCATATCGTAATTCTCGGAACGGTTAACGTCGACACTCTGCTGCTTGTTGATAAGCAGCCTGAACCTGGGGAAACACTAAATGTGCGCAGGCGGGTTATCATGCCCGGCGGCAAAGGTCTGAACCAAGCTATTGGAGTTTCACGGTTAGGCGCTTCAGCAGCACTGATTTCCGCACTGGGGAGCGATTACGACGGGCGGCAGATCTTCAAGTTTTTAACGTCCAATTCTATCTGCACGGACGGTGTTACCCTGCGCGATGAAGTGCCGACCGGCCATGCATATATATTTATACAGAGGGATGCCGAAAGTAACATTTCCGTCTATGATGGAGCCAACGCAGTGCTCACGGCGAAAGATGTTGACCAATATGAAAAACTGTTTGAAAATGCCGATTACTGTTTGCTGCAGACGGAACTGAATCAGGAGCTTGTCCTTCATGCAGCAAAAATTGCGCACAAGCATCATGCAAAAGTTATTCTGAAACCATGCGCTGTGTCTTCGCTTCTTCCGGAGCTGATTCAAAACACGGACATTCTGGTCCCAAACAGCAAGGAAGCTGCCGAGCTGCTTCCAGATGCCGGTTCGGTGGAAGAGCAGGCCTCAACTTTTCTCAGTCAGGGAGCAGGCACCGTCATTATCACGCTTGCCAACAAAGGCTGCTTCTTTCAGAATGATGAAATGGCGGAATATATCCCTGCGGCACGCATTACACCGGTTGACACAACCGGCGCAGCCGATGCTTTTATTGCAACACTCGCTTTCTATCTTTCTCTGGGGAATCCAATAGAAAGAGCAATCCAATATGCGACCTGCGCGGCAGGCCTTTCAACTACCAGACACGGCGTACCGCCGGCAATGGTTAACAGGGAAAACCTGGAACTGTATTATTTTGAACATCAGACTGACTTTGGGAGAATTACAAAATGAAAAAGCTTGTACTGGGATCGCTGAATCTTGACAGAACCTACCAAGTCACCGATCTTGTCAAACCGAAAGAAACAATAGCCGCCCAGGAATATGAATCGTACTGCGGAGGAAAAGGGTTTAACCAGGCTGTTGCGCTGGCACGGGCAGGCAGCGAAGTCTTTTTTGCCGGCGTTGTCGGCAGCGATGGAGGGGAACTGCTGGAAGCACTTCAGGCTGATTCCATTCGCACCGATTATATTAAACGGTCTTCTTCGCCAAACGGACATGCGGTCATTCAGGTGGACCACAGCGGGCAGAACTGCATCATTGTGGTTGCAGGTTCAAATGGGAAGGTTACTCGGGAATATATTAATGAAGTTCTGTCGCATTTTTCCGAAGGCGATCTCATCGTTCTGCAAAATGAAATTTCCTGTGTGGAGTATGCAATCGATCAGGCAAGTAAAAAAGGTCTGACTATTGCGTTTAATCCTTCGCCAATCAATGAAACGATTCAGTCCTGCGATATGAAAAAAGTGGACATCCTGCTTGTTAATGAAGTGGAGAGCGCCGCACTGTTTGGTTCGGATGTGGAAGAGATTATCTTAGAGAAATTGAAAAAAGAGTACCCCCGGATGTCGGTAGTCCTCACTAAAGGAATCAACGGGGCTTCGTTCCTCGACGCAAAGGGGAACAGGTTCTTTTCACCGGTTCTGGATAATGAAGCAGTTGACACCACGGCTGCGGGTGATACGTTTACCGGATATTTTCTGCATGAGTTCTGCAAAAGTGGAGATCCTGCCGAAGCGCTGCGGGTTGCATCCGTGGCAAGCGGCATTTCCGTCACAAGGAGAGGAGCTTCGCCTTCCATCCCGTTTAACAATGAAGTTCAGAAGTATGACGGCCCTGTTGTTTGCCGGGGCTGAACAATTCGCTTCCATTAAGTTTTGAAATAAGGTGAGGTGCCAATGAGTAACGATTATCTGTGCAGGGCGGAAAAGCTTTGCAAAACATTCGATTCCACCGTGGCGTTGGCAGATGTGGATCTTGCAGTAAAAAAAGGTGAAATTCATGGCCTGATTGGAGAAAACGGTTCGGGAAAATCGACAATATCCTCCATTTTCGCTGGAATCCGAAAGCCAACCAGCGGGACGATGTATCTTGACGGCAAGGTGTATTCCCCAACGGACACGATTGATGCCATGGACCACGGCGTGAGCATGGTCGTGCAGGAACAAAACACCATTGGCAAAGTTTCCGTGGCTGCCAATATCTTTTTCGGGAAGGAACAGCTTTTCACCAAAGCAGGTGTCATCAATGTAAAGAAGATGTATGGGGAAGCCCAGAAAGCGCTTGAAAACGTAGGGATTACTCACATCAGGCCCGAGGACAATATTGACGACCTTACATTTGAAGACAGAAAGCTCGTGGAACTTGCCCGCGCGTTTTATACGACTCCGAAGCTTTGGATTGTGGACGAAACATCTACGGCGCTTACGGTCAACGGGCGTGAAATTCTGTACAAGCTGATGAAGCGCCAGCGCGAAAGCGGTGGGTCGGTGCTGTTCATTTCCCACGACATTGATGAGATTATGAACATGTGCGATTCGCTGACAATCTTCCGAGACGGCGTGGTTACCGCAAAACTTGACAAAGAGCAGTTTTCCGCGGAAACCATAAAAAGCCTGATGATTGGCCGGGATATGTCGGGCCATTATTACCGTGAAGATGCCGGCGGAAAATGCGACGGTGAAGTTGTACTGCAGGCGGAAAATGTGACGGCCAAAAATCTGACAGATATTTCTCTTTCGCTGCATAAGGGCGAAATTTTAGGAGTCGGCGGCCTGAGCGACTGTGGAATGCACGAGCTGGGGAAAGTACTGTTTGGATTAATTGAACCGGTTTCCGGCAAAGTCCTTATGCATGATGGCCGAAAAGTTAGAAATGCCGCATGGGCCGTTAACGAAGGAATAGCATATGTTTCCAAAAACCGCGACAAAGAATCTCTTATGCCAATTTGCAGCATCAAAGATAACATCTGCCTTCCCTCACTCAAAAATATTGCGAAACATGGCTTTGTGACGAAAAAGTCAGAAAACCAGATGGCAAAAAAATGGTCTGAAAATCTTGAGGTGAAGGCCGGGTCTATTAACGAATACTGCAATGAACTGAGCGGCGGCAACAAACAGAAAGTCGTTCTTGCAAAATGGCTGGCGAAAGGCTCCGATATTATGATTCTCGACTGCCCAACCCGGGGCATTGACATTGGTGCAAAAGCTTCAATTTATCAACTCATTGAGAAACTGAAGAACAGCGGAAAATCAATTATTCTGATTTCAGAAGAGCTTCCGGAACTGATTGGTATGAGTGACCGGATTATAACGCTGAAGGACGGAAAAATCTCGGGTGAATTTTTTCGCAGCGAAGGATTGTCGGAAACAAAACTGATTCAGAATATGATATGAGGCAAGAGGGAAAGATGGATAACAGTATTACTCAAGTAAACCCCAAAAAGCAGGTGAATCTTAAAAAGATTCTGCGCAATTATTTTTCTTTTATCGGGCTCATCATCGTTGCAGTGGTCTTTGAAGTCCTGACCGAAGGCGATTTGTTCGAGTCCCGGAACCTGGTAAACATTTTCAACAACTTCTTCAGCATCGGGCTGGGGGCAATGGGTGTCGTTTTCCTCATGTCGCTCGGTGAACTGGATCTCTCTGTCGGAGCCACTGCCGGTTTGGCCGCGGCGCTTGCGGCTTATGCGGCGCGTGCCAATCTGGCCCTGATTCTTCCGGTTGCCATTGCCGCCGGCCTCATGATTGGCCTGCTGAATGGCGTGATTATTTCAAAGTTCAAAGTGGAATCTTTTATTGGGACACTTGCAATGTCTTTTATTGCCAGGGGCATCACAACATGGCTGCTGAACGGCTCTGTGGGAATTCCAATTTCACAGAATTTTTTCGACCAGAATTCCATTAAAATTACCGTCTTTGTTTTTTTCCTGGTCGTGCTGTTTCTGCTGTTTGAGTTCATGCCGTTCGGCAAACGCTGCAGAGCAATCGGCTCCTCTTCAAATGCAGCGCGGCAGGCCGGCGTCACGGTTGAGAAAACAAAAATTCTTGCGTTTGTTATTTCGGGCCTTATGTGCGGCCTGGTAGGTTTCTTCAGCCTGGTTCGCACCTGCACAGCTTCCTCTCAGACAGGAAACGCATTTGAGTTTGACGTTCTTCTTGCCGTCCTGTTCGGCGGCATGCCTCTGACAGGCGGTTGGCCTGTAAAATTCCGGTCGGCGGTCATAGGCAGTATCGCTATGGCAATCATGAAAAATGGAATGTCTATTATGGGCATTGACGGCCTCATGCAGCAGATTGTAGAAGGCGTCATCCTGATTATCATTGTTGTTATTGCATTCGACCGCAAAAGTGCCGGTATAATCAAGTGATCATCAAGAATTCATCTTGTTGATTAAATATGGGAGGTAAAGAAATGAAAAAAGTACTATCGCTGCTTCTGGTGCTGGCTATGGCTGTCAGTTTACTCGCAGGCTGCTCTGGCAAAGCGAGTAGCTCAGACACAGCATCGGGAACATCCTCGGCTGCATCAACAAACGCAAACAATCCCAAAAAGTTCAAAATCGGTTTTCCATGGGCGACTTCTTCCACAGATCCGACGTTCGTGTCAATCGTAACAAACGTCAAAGCTGCCGTAGAATCGGCAGGCGGAGAACTTGTTCTCGTCAACAGTGACCTTTCCGCAGATTCCCTTGTCAACAATGTGACCGACCTTATCAGCCGCGGAGTGAACGGTATCATCCTGATGCCTGCTTCAGACTCCATGCTTCCAACAGTGGACCGCCTGTGCTCCAACGCAGGAGTGTATTACTCCACCATGTTCCGCACCATTACCGATCCAGCCATTCGCAAGCAAATTTACGGCTCGAAATATTTTGCCGGCGGATGCAACGAAGATGACGAAAAGTGCGCCTATGACATTACAAAGACGCTGTCCAGCCAAGGCGTAAAAAACCTTTGTGTCATTAACATTGCAAAAGGCGATACTTCCTCTGACCTCCGTGATAAGGGCGTGGCAAAGGCAGTAAAGGAAACAGGCATCAAACTGCTCAATACCACTTACAGCATTGCAGCGCAGACCGATATGACGAAAGCGATCGAGAGCTACATTGCCGCATACCCCGAAATGGACGGAATCCTTCTGGCAGGCACTTACTGCCCGGCCGCACTGCCAACCATTGAAAAGGCCCTTTCCGACCATAAGCTTGCAGGCAAAGTCAAAGTAGGCAGAATTGACTTCGACTCAACCATGGGCCAGTACTTTGCAGACAAATCCTTTAATGTCGCTTACGGCGGCCAGCAGCAGATTGACCCGCTTCTTTCCACAGTAATCCTTGTGAACTCCGTTATCGGAACTCCGGTTGTGAAGGATAAGCCATTCACCCTTGTTACGAATTACCTGAAACTGACCTCAAAGTCGGAAGCAGACGATTTCCTGAAATATTTCCTCGGCAGCACGCCGGTCTATACCTCCGACGAACTCAAAAAGAGCCTGATTAAATACTACAACTCCAGCATTGATGAAAACACCTTTAAGAAAATGGTGGACAGCTTCACCGTTGCCGATGTCGTTTCAAGGCATAAGAGCATTGTAAAATAAATCCGGCGCTTTCCGGCAATATTTGCTTCCCGTAGGGCGGTGCATGGAAACATGTCCGCCCTGTGCGGAAGTCTATCAGCAGCTTGCATCCTCGTTGCCGTCTGATGGACCGTCTGGTGTAAAACGTTATGAGGTTATAAACTACGATGAAAACGAAACTCTTAAATACATTGAAAGCCCTGCTTCTGCCGGTGATTGTGTACTGCATCTTTTTGCTGATTGCATTTAAACGCTTCGGCAATTTAAACACTGTTTACACAATTTTTCTGCAGTCTATTATTCCGACAATTACCGCTTATGCGGTTGCATTCAGCTATATGTGCGGGATTTTTGACTTTACTGTGGGCTCCCGCATTATTATAAGCGGCCTGATTGGCGGCATTTTATCTTCCTGGTTTGGCATGCCGGGGTTAATTATTGGCAGCCTGGCTTCGGCCCTTGTCTTTTCTGCATTCACCGGTTTATTAAACTGGGTATGCAAAATTCCTTCTCTGGTTTTAACAATGGCCCTTACCATGATTTTTGAAATTGTCGGCAAAAATATTTCCGGCAAGTTCAGCTTTGTCAGCCTGGACAGCAAATACACTGCGTTGGGCTCGGCACCAAGCATCATTTATGTTTTAATCTTTGGGATGGTAGCCTTTTATTTCTTCTTCAACTATACGAAATTCAGTTACCATATGAGGGAGGTCGGCAGCAATGAAGCTGTCGCGCAAAATGCGGGCATTAAGACGCAGTTTGTAAAGTTTATGTCGTTTGTGATTGGTGGTATTTTTATAGCGGTTGTGGCCATCCTGACCATCAGCCAGTCGGGATCCATGGGAGCCCAGACTGGTTTGGGCAGTGCAACGCTGATTTTCAAGCCGTTAATGGGCATTATGATTGCAATCGTACTTCAGCCACTTTGTGATATGACTATTGGCATTCTTATCAGCCAGCTGACCCTCAACACTATTTTCATTGGGCTGATTGCTATTGGTGTCCCAGATACATTCCAGAACATCTGTCTTGGCTTTTTCCTGTTAGTCGTTATGATCTTTTCGAACAATGTCGGGGAATTTAAAGCGTTTTCCGCGAAAATACAGGCTCGGTTCGGCCGCCAAAAAAATGTGACAGCTGTTGAAAAGAAAGGAGAATAAACGATGGAATTTCCGAAATTAACACAGGAAGAAAGAAAGCAACGGCTTTTGCCGCCGCGCCATAAGGTGCGTATGGTTCTTGACACTGATACTTATAATGAGGTGGACGACCAGTTTGCTCTCTCCTATGCTTTAATGTCACCTGAAAAGCTTGAAGTGGAAGCAGTGTATGCCGCTCCGTTTTCCGGCGCGTTTTTCACCAAACTTCTGCAGACGGACAGCGTGACCGTCCCCATGACGTCTGAGCTTTCCGAGGGCCTTGAGCAGAGTTATCAGGAAATCATTAAAATCTTCAGCCTGCTTGGAAAATCTTCGGAAGGCAAAGCGTTTCATGGTTCCGCGCAGTATTTGAAAGACAGTGAAACGCCGGTCGAAAGTGAAGCGGCACGCGACTTGGTGAAACGGGCCATGGCAAGCGATGACATCCTTTATGTTGTCTCTATCGGTGAAATAACGAACATTGCTTCGGCCATTCTGATGGAACCCGAAATTATCAAAAAGATTGTTGTTGTGTGGCTGGGCGGTCATCCGCTGTACTGGCCTCATACAGTCGAATTCAATATCGGCCAGGACCCGATTGCATCTCAGATTATTCTGAACTGCGGTGTGCCGCTTGTTCTGATTCCCTGCATGACGGTTGCCTCCAGCCTGACGACGACGGCTTCAGAGCTCAGGGAGTGCCTCATGGGCAAGAGCAAGATTGGTTCGTATCTTTCAGATATTGTAATCAGCCAACTCAGTCCTGAGCATGCAAGCAATATGCTGAATCTTTTCCGCCTGACCTATCTAAAGGGTGCGGATGATTATCCGGACAGCCCGAAGGAAGCGTCCCCGCTCAGCGCGATGGCTCCTTCCAGAATCGTTTGGGACATCTCCACAATCGGTTATATGGTGAATCCGCTTTGGTGCCCATCCTCACTTGTACCCACGCCTGTTCTGACGGACGACCTGAAATGGAAACCCGCGGAAGGCCGCCATCTTATGAGAATGTGCAACTTTGTGTACCGTGACGGTGTGTTTGGAGATATGTTTGCGAAACTTGCCCTTGCGCCAAAGTAACTTAACCGGTTTTGTAAGCCGAAAAGTAAATTTAATAATATTGCCCATCAGACAGAACTTTTGTGTGGACAATACCCAATAAGGCGGACAGTAAAAAGGGCCTCCTGCTGTAGGATGAAAACTACGGCAGGAGGCCTTTTGACGGTAAGAAAGGATACCCAAGATTGAAATTCTAAGCAAATAAGAAGCGGAAATAGTCTCATGCAATATAGTAGATAGGCATTTTCAGCCTTTTCTGAATTTGCTCACGAAAAAAAGTTTCCGCTTCCTCACGGACTTCATTTCGGTAGCAGTATTTTCCCCTGCCTCGCCCAGTCATGAGCGAGCGATTAAAAATAGGGACTGCATGAGGGAACGCCTCGGTGTTGATGGCGTTCTGCACAAAGCTGTAAGTCATGAGAATAATCTCAATAAAGCCGCTGCGCTTGACTTTTGGGGAAAGCTCGTCTGCGAGTTTTTCGATAAGTCCTCCATACATTTGCTTCCAGGAAGGCAGCAGGATAACCGGAGCAATCAGAAGACCTACTGGGTACCCGGCTTCCGCCATATCGTTGAGAGCGCGGATTCGCGCATTCAGCGGCGAAGTGCCGAATTCCACTTGGCTGATAATCTCACTCGGGTTTACGCTCATGCGAAAAATGGTTTTTCCTCGGTGATTGAGGTTCAGCAGCGGCTGCACCATATCAAATTTTGTGGGAAAAGTCAGATAACCTTTTCCTTATTTTCCAAAACGCTCCACTGTCCATGGTAAATTTCCCGTTACCGCGTTTTCCAATACCAAATCGCTGTTGCTGCCAATCTCAAATGTCTGCGGCACAGGAGCAGCAGCGTCCGTTTTCAAAAGTTGCTCCATCATTTGCTCTCGATTTACGAACAAACGTAAGTAAGAGCACTTGTTATAGTTACATACAAGATAGCAATAGAGGCACATGGCTCGGCAGCCGGATGAGGTATACGGCACCAGCCAATCGGATACCTTATGATTTTCCACATATTTGTGCGTCTTGCGGATTCCAATAATCAGGTGTTGTTTGAGCTTTGGGAAGTCTTTGTTTGCGGCCATACTGAATTCAGGAATGCGGTTATGGGATTCAATCTCAATCCACGGCAGAGATTGATACGTTTCACGTAACTGTTTTCCCAAGGAATATTCTAGTGCTTGTGGTTCATAGTAAACAGCATCAAATTGAATTTTCATGTTCAATCCTCCTCTTCTATATTCTGTTTGAAACGACCGATAATATTTGAATTGGGGGATTTTTATTAAATTGGAATACTAGCTGCCAGGTGATCTTGCTGCAGAGCATCTGCTTGCCCTACTAATTTTGCAGCTTCAATTCACGCACCCCGCTAGAGGTGCGACGCGGTAGTTTTAGCTGCTTCAAATTCTATGGATTATATTTCAATCCACGCACCCCGTGAGAGGTGCGACTTTCTCCCGGTGCTGTCTGGGGCAGCTATTGACAATTTCAATCCACGCACCCCGTGAGAGGTGCGACGCGCCATCTTGGAAACTTTTATTATGTGCAGAATCATTTCAATCCACGCACCCCGTGAGAGGTGCGACCCGGTTTTAACGCGACGTTCCCGCAAAACGTGTATTTCAATCCACGCACCCCGTGAGAGGTGCGACGTCTCACTACTCGTTATATGCTTCACTGTTCATGATTTCAATCCACGCACCCCGTGAGAGGTGCGACTTCTGAATCTTTGCCGCCTGAATATGTAACGATATTTCAATCCACGCACCCCGTGAGAGGTGCGACTTTAGTGTATTGATTCCTGGTGCGTCTTCTTTTGAATTTCAATCCACGCACCCCCGTGAGAGGTGCGACCATATCAACTCAGCGCCCCCAATATGAAAAATTATTTCAATCCACGCACCCCGTGAGAGGTGCGACGTATTATTGTTATTGATGAATCCAAACTGAATAATTTCAATCCACGCACCCCGTGAGAGGTGCGACCGGTTTGTTAGCAAGTCTTCCGGCAGCATATTTTAATTTCAATCCACGCACCCCGTGAGAGGTGCGACCTTGCCAGACGGGACGGCGGACAACTATGACGTGGTATTTCAATCCACGCACCCCGTGAGAGGTGCGACTGAACATATTGTAGTATGCACAGCAAATGTAAAATTTCAATCCACGCACCCCGTGAGAGGTGCGACCCAATGATTTTGGAAATTACAACTACCGTTCCTGCATTTCAATCCACGCACCCCGTGAGAGGTGCGACATAAGCGGATTTGGGGCAAAGCGAAACAGCTTATTATTTCAATCCACGCACCCCGTGAGAGGTGCGACCGTCGTACCCTTCTTGGTATGCTTTATTTACAATGTATTTCAATCCACGCACCCCGTGAGAGGTGCGACGGCAACAAGCTCGAGTGCCATTTCTACAAAGGCATTTCAATCCACGCACCCCGTGAGAGGTGCGACTCAAACGCAGAATCTTGGTAAAACAACCGTTTCAATTTCAATCCACGCACCCCGTGAGAGGTGCGACAACTACAATTGGGAAACCGAGTGGGCTGTTGATATTTCAATCCACGCACCCCGTGAGAGGTGCGACTCGGGCAGTCTTATGATATGTATGGCTGCTGGTCTATTTCAATCCACGCACCCCGTGAGAGGTGCGACCGTCAAATCCGCGAAATTTTACACGTTCCGGATATTTCAATCCACGCACCCCGTGAGAGGTGCGACTGGATTCCCGGCGCAACTTCAGCAGCTCCTTTGTATTTCAATCCACGCACCCCGTGAGAGGTGCGACTACCACGGCATATCCTGCGTAACTGCCCGTATTATTTCAATCCACGCACCCCGTGAGAGGTGCGACTGGCTATGTGGTCGGTGTCAGTGTCCGATTCATACATTTCAATCCACGCACCCCGTGAGAGGTGCGACTGGGCAATACGAAAAGGGAAAGCGGCCCTATTTATTTCAATCCACGCACCCCGTGAGAGGTGCGACATCGTTGATGCTGCGGACTTCGTTAATGTCGGTAATTTCAATCCACGCACCCCGTGAGAGGTGCGACGGCTCTGCAAAGGCTTGAAACTCGTTGAAAAATGCATTTCAATCCACGCACCCCGTGAGAGGTGCGACGTCGTACATGGCGGCGGCTTCTTCGTAGGAATTGATTTCAATCCACGCACCCCGTGAGAGGTGCGACCCTAGGGAATCAACTGCCTGCCAAGCAGCACTTAAATTTCAATCCACGCACCCCGTGAGAGGTGCGACCCTTCGGGCCGTCCTTTTTTATACCTACTTTTAGATTTCAATCCACGCACCCCGTGAGAGGTGCGACTATCAGCGTGTTCACGGCATAGCACCGACGAATATTTCAATCCACGCACCCCGTGAGAGGTGCGACAATCTCTCGGGCTGATGCACAAACAGATTGTAAATTTCAATCCACGCACCCCGTGAGAGGTGCGACGCGGTAAAGACCAAGCAGCGATTTTGCATCGACATTTCAATCCACGCACCCCGTGAGAGGTGCGACGTCAAGCCCAGTCCATTCATCTTTGCGTACGGAAATTTCAATCCACGCACCCCGTGAGAGGTGCGACGTTAATGTCGGTAGAGTTTTTGGCCTTCGCAGCATTTCAATCCACGCACCCCGTGAGAGGTGCGACCAATTCGGATCTGTTGTGTCAACGTGCCATTCGGTATTTCAATCCACGCACCCCGTGAGAGGTGCGACCGGGCAAAGCTGGACAGCTCTAAAAACGAGCGGAGATTTCAATCCACGCACCCCGTGAGAGGTGCGACTGCTGTACGCGGAATTGTTAACATAGGCACCCAATTTCAATCCACGCACCCCGTGAGAGGTGCGACCAGGCCTTAAGCAGTCAATACGAACCGATTTATGGGATTTCAATCCACGCACCCCGTGAGAGGTGCGACCTTGCTTGATTTCGTCGAGAAATTTAGGCCAGCCTATTTCAATCCACGCACCCCGTGAGAGGTGCGACGTCATGGCCTCGCCCCTTGTTTTAGATTTTTGGATTTCAATCCACGCACCCCGTGAGAGGTGCGACGGACTTGTATAATCAGTATCTGGACGGAAATAAAATTTCAATCCACGCACCCCGTGAGAGGTGCGACTAGTCATGGCCTCGCCCCTTGCTTTAGATTTTTGGATTTCAATCCACGCACCCCGTGAGAGGTGCGACTAGGGAATCAACTGCCTGCCAAGCAGCACTTAAATTTCAATCCACGCACCCCGTGAGAGGTGCGACGTGCGTCATTATCATAAATAATCAGCTTTGATTTTATTTCAATCCACGCACCCCGTGAGAGGTGCGACTGCTCATTTTTAAGAAGGTGATAGCGTGATAATCATTTCAATCCACGCACCCCGTGAGAGGTGCGACTCTACACGGTGTTTATTCATGGGATTCATCATAATTTCAATCCACGCACCCCGTGAGAGGTGCGACGTCAAAAGAGGCCCATCCGGCTACGATATGTGGATTTCAATCCACGCACCCCGTGAGAGGTGCGACTTCCTGAGCGTCGCAAACGTTGTAAGTAACCTTGATTTCAATCCACGCACCCCGTGAGAGGTGCGACCGCTTAATCCTGCCAATATTGGAGCGGCTACAGATTTCAATCCACGCACCCCGTGAGAGGTGCGACCATATACTTTTCGGCTTCCGCTTCGCTGTCACAATTTCAATCCACGCACCCCGTGAGAGGTGCGACACAGGCGCACAGGCGATGCAGGAATCCGGTCTGATTTCAATCCACGCACCCCGTGAGAGGTGCGACTGTCGTAGGTCGTTGTCGGTACAGCCGCCCCGCCAATTTCAATCCACGCACCCCGTGAGAGGTGCGACCAGGCGTTATCTGGGGAAGCAAATTCTTGGGAAATTTCAATCCACGCACCCCGTGAGAGGTGCGACCGGTGTCGTTGGAGAGTAGCTTTGAGACTTCGGCATTTCAATCCACGCACCCCGTGAGAGGTGCGACCAATTTTTCTTCGCTCCAACCAAGGCGATCTTTATTTCAATCCACGCACCCCGTGAGAGGTGCGACAAAAGAAATGGCCGGCATGAAGGACGATGTTGGAATTTCAATCCACGCACCCCGTGAGAGGTGCGACTTGTTCTCTGCATATAGGTATGCAGCATCTTGAATATTTCAATCCACGCACCCCGTGAGAGGTGCGACCGATAATCCGGCAGCGGTTGACCTTTCATCTTCCATTTCAATCCACGCACCCCGTGAGAGGTGCGACTTATCCGCTGAATCCGACTATCGCAGAATTTTTAGATTTCAATCCACGCACCCCGTGAGAGGTGCGACTTACGACGGAATTAGTATCAAAAAGCTTGTACCAATTTCAATTCACGCACCCCGTGAGAGGTGCGACGTTATGCACTTTGGGCAACAGACTGTGGAATGGCATTTCAATCCACGCACCCCGTGAGAGGTGCGACGGCGGCGCGGCCAGAATACCATAAACATTTTCCGATTTCAATCCACGCACCCCGTGAGAGGTGCGACGCGGCTCCATGCTCCAGTTCCGCCACAAAGGTCATTTCAATCCACGCACCCCGTGAGAGGTGCGACGACGTATCTTATGCAGTCATAAATCCTCAGACCGATTTCAATCCACGCACCCCGTGAGAGGTGCGACCTCTCCAGCATTGGAATGTCCCTCGTACCCAAGATTTCAATCCACGCACCCCGTGAGAGGTGCGACGGCTCTGCAAAGGCTTGAAACTCGTTGAAAAATGCATTTCAATCCACGCACCCCGTGAGAGGTGCGACGTCGTACATGGCGGCGGCTTCTTCGTAGGAATTGATTTCAATCCACGCACCCCGTGAGAGGTGCGACGGGAAATTTACATCTATTGTCGCTCCGATAACCGATTTCAATCCACGCACCCCGTGAGAGGTGCGACTGGCGCTCGTACAAGGCATTACTTCTGACCCGGAAATTTCAATCCACGCACCCCGTGAGAGGTGCGACAAGTATCGAGTTTTATGGATATGGCACAATTCAGAATTTCAATCCACGCACCCCGTGAGAGGTGCGACGCCGTTTTCATCTTTTTCTCCTGTAGGCATTTCATTTCAATCCACGCACCCCGTGAGAGGTGCGACGGGCATAAAGTTGGCAGAATACAAAGAAATCAAAATTTCAATCCACGCACCCCGTGAGAGGTGCGACCGCTCTTTGATCCGTTTAATGTCCTTTCCAAGATATTTCAATCCACGCACCCCGTGAGAGGTGCGACATGATAAGAAGCACGGAAGATTCGGGCATAAATATATTTCAATCCACGCACCCCGTGAGAGGTGCGACATGATAAGAAGCACGGAAGATTCGGGCATAAATATATTTCAATCCACGCACCCCGTGAGAGGTGCGACATGTCAACAATCATTTGATTCCGTATTTTGGAAATTTCAATCCACGCACCCCGTGAGAGGTGCGACAAACGGTCATTGAAAAATCCTTAACGTCGTTAAATATTTCAATCCACGCACCCCGTGAGAGGTGCGACCGGACAAGCTCAGGCAATTAAACCAGTTGGCTCAGATTTCAATCCACGCACCCCGTGAGAGGTGCGACCGTCTGTCATTTCATCAATCGGATTTGCTTGTTTATTTCAATCCACGCACCCCGTGAGAGGTGCGACGGTCTGAAACCATTTCTTGATACTTTTTGTCTGTATTTCAATCCACGCACCCCGTGAGAGGTGCGACCTCTGCATTGTTAAACTTTTGTCACTTGCCGCCTGCATTTCAATCCACGCACCCCGTGAGAGGTGCGACCTAATTGGCGGAGGTTTCGCAGCACGATTATTGCGATTTCAATCCACGCACCCCCGTGAGAGGTGCGACTGGCATTGATACTGGCAGGCATAGCGCATCTATTATTTCAATCCACGCACCCCGTGAGAGGTGCGACGGCCGCAGTTCCGCGCGATGCTGGATTATGTGCGGGATTTCAATCCACGCACCCCGTGAGAGGTGCGACGGGGCCAGCTCTTGTCATGGCCTCACTCCTTTCAAATTTCAATCCACGCACCCCGTGAGAGGTGCGACGATTACTCTACCAGATAATGACGTGCTTACATATATTTCAATCCACGCACCCCGTGAGAGGTGCGACGGTTTTGAATGTAGGCCCTTACTTTATCATTTGTATTTCAATCCACGCACCCCGTGAGAGGTGCGACTTTCTGCAACCTCCTGTATTCTGACATCCACATATTTCAATCCACGCACCCCGTGAGAGGTGCGACTTTTCAGCAGCTTTTTTACTTCGTCGGCCGTCATATTTCAATCCACGCACCCCGTGAGAGGTGCGACCGGGGTGTCGCTTCGTAATTTGTGGTTTGTTTTGTATTTCAATCCACGCACCCCGTGAGAGGTGCGACCACTTTGCCGGCCAAGCTGGGATTTATTTTTTCATTTCAATCCACGCACCCCGTGAGAGGTGCGACGATTACTCTACCAGATAATGACGTGCTTACATATATTTCAATCCACGCACCCCGTGAGAGGTGCGACTTGTTCTCCCGATACCGTTCGTCCAAGATAATCACATTTCAATCCACGCACCCCGTGAGAGGTGCGACGTAAAGACTACGGTTCCCTCAGCAAATCCGAAAATTTCAATCCACGCACCCCGTGAGAGGTGCGACCTTCCGCCTTGATTTCAGCATCGCGGCAAGCGCATTTCAATCCACGCACCCCGTGAGAGGTGCGACCCCGCCGAAGATATAGCTGCCGCCGTCGTCTTCAAATTTCAATCCACGCACCCCGTGAGAGGTGCGACCTGAAAAGCAGGAAGAGATGCAGGGCAGTTTCAACATTTCAATCCACGCACCCCGTGAGAGGTGCGACACCGGTGCGATGTTTCTCCGCTTCTCCGCGTTTTCATTTCAATCCACGCACCCCGTGAGAGGTGCGACTCCGCCGGGGCATTCAGAACGTTCAGCTCATCAATTTCAATCCACGCACCCCGTGAGAGGTGCGACTCTACCATTCAAGGAGCCGCACTCATTAATCATATTTCAATCCACGCACCCCGTGAGAGGTGCGACTTGTTCTCCCGATACCGTTCGTCCAAGATAATCACATTTCAATCCACGCACCCCGTGAGAGGTGCGACGTAAAGACTACGGTTCCCTCAGCAAATCCGAAAATTTCAATCCACGCACCCCGTGAGAGGTGCGACCTTCCGCCTTGATTTCAGCATCGCGGCAAGCGCATTTCAATCCACGCACCCCGTGAGAGGTGCGACCCGCCGAAGATATAGCTGCCGCCGTCGTCTTCAAATTTCAATCCACGCACCCCGTGAGAGGTGCGACTACCCGGCGAAGCACAATGCTGCTGCCATCATTATTTCAATCCACGCACCCCGTGAGAGGTGCGACCTGCATAGGCAATACCGGAAGCGTACTCTTCATCAATTTCAATCCACGCACCCCGTGAGAGGTGCGACTACCCGGCGAAGCACAATGCTGCTGCCATCATTATTTCAATCCACGCACCCCGTGAGAGGTGCGACGCGGAAACGCAAGTATCATAGAAAGGCAGGTGAAAATTTCAATCCACGCACCCCGTGAGAGGTGCGACCCTCGGGCCTGTTCCATATCCGCCTGTAGTTTGCTATTTCAATCCACGCACCCCGTGAGAGGTGCGACGCGCACTCGCGTCGCGCAGGCTTGTCTGCTTTTTATTTCAATCCACGCACCCCGTGAGAGGTGCGACCCTTTTCTTTCCGGATGGCTGCTATCTGGTTTTCATTTCAATCCACGCACCCCGTGAGAGGTGCGACCTGCGTCCACGTTCGCATTGCGTACATTCACAGATTTCAATCCACGCACCCCGTGAGAGGTGCGACTCTATATCTTGTGTAGATGGAGTCACATCCTGCATACGGAGCGGACAATCATAACGAGAAATATATTTACTCTGAAGATTCCTTGATAAAGATGAACAAAATTTGATTCGCGAACTGCACAGCATTTTTGCAGTCACCGTACGTTCGCGTTCAAAAAATCAGCACCCCCTCGCTGTCATATCCCGGTTTCACACCGATATGCTCAACACGTTTTTTCCAGTTATCCCCAAGATAATAAAAGCGCAGACTGTCCTTAGCAGGGTCAATCAACTTGATAAGACGGTCTTTCAGCTGCAAAAATTTGCCGTAGTCAAGATTCACCTCAAACACCGAATTTTGTACTCTTTGACCGTCATTGACACATTCTTTGGCGACTTTACGCAGCCGTGTTTTGCCCTTTTCGGAAGTGACGTTTACATCATAAGCTACAATGACAAACATATTCTACCCCCAAACAAGATTCGGATAAGTCTCGATTTCACCCCGAATGTATTTGGCCAGCAGATTTGCCTGCACATAGGGAAACAGACCGATTGGGACTTTTTCTTTTGTGAATGGATGACTGATACATTCGTTCTTTTTGCTTTGCCAAGTGGTAATGACTTTCTTTCGACCGTCGTCATTCAGCCATACCGCTCCACTGACCTGCTTTTCAAAATCGCTCTTCTGTACACTTTTTAAATTGACCATCGTAATAACCAAACGCTCAACTAGCGCCCGAAATTCCTCCATAATATCGCAAGCAAGAGAGGCCCTTCCCGGGCGTAGTGTATGAAACAGGCCAATATACGGGTCAAGGCCGACGCATTCAAGAGCCGAAGCAATATCGTTGGTGCAAACTGTATAAAGAAAGGAAAGCATGGCGTTGGTTAAGTCGAGGGGCGGACGCTTTGTCCTTCCGGAAAGAGAAAAGTCCTCTTTCTGCTGGGTAAACAGCGAGTTAAACACATCAAAATATGCTTTGGCGCTTTGACCCTCAATTCCCCGTAAAATTTCCGCATCCTTTTCCTGAAGGAGCTTTTTCTGATTTTCTTCAAGCAAATCGATACATCGGGATAACTTGCCGTCGGCATCGGTTCCTGGGTAATCGCGGCGCGAACGCATGAGCAAAGAGCGTGTGTTTTTTAGCTTCGCGGTGATTAGATTTTGAATCAGTTCCGTTTGCTTTTTGGGGTCAGAGAATATCTCCATCTGCTGTTTTCGTAAAAAGACGTTGCCCTTAACCGGCCCAGTGATTCTCGCAAGGAACCTGCCGCCGGGGGAGATAAAGCACAGCCCAATCTGGTTTTCAGCACATTTGCCCATTAGTGCCGGGCTGCAGCCGGGATAGTTCATGCAGACAATGCTTTCAATATTGGACAGCGGCAGCCTCGCAGCTTCCTTACCATCTAAAAGCATCACAACGTTTTCCCCATCCAGACTGAGGTATGCTTCCTGGTGGGTGATATACAGTGTGTTAAGCAGTTTTCGCATGACGGTGCTTTTCCCCCTTTGGCATGCAAATATCCTTAAGAGAGCATCCGCCGCAGTGCTGACCATCCCGGATGGGAGGAATGGTGCACGCTTCTCGCAGCATTTTCATTTCTGAGAGAGTCGATTCCAGAAATATGTAGTCTTCCTCACAAAAATTCACCTGTACCCTTTTCCGGGTATCCGCATAATAAAAGAAAGTTTTGCAGTCTGTTTTAAAAATACTGTCCGCACAGATTTTCTGAGCCAAGAGCTGCATTGCGTCTTCATGGCGGAAATCACCGGTCTTAGGAGAACGTACCTTGTATTCAACAATCGTAAGTTTAAAACGTTCGCCATATTTTTGGATAAAGCATCCTGACGGGGAGCGGCGAAGCTCAAGACAGTCAATCACACCGAAAAGGCCCCAGTCGTCATTGTATACCTTTACTGACCGCTCCACGATTGCGCTGCGGGCCGAACCGCATTTGCCGGCGTCCACATTTTCGTGGATCAGATTGCCCTTGCAGACAAACACATTTTCGGCCCAGCTGCAATCGGTTTCCATCAGTCCCCATCGGTGCGGGCAGTAGAGGTACTGCTGAATTGACCGGATATCGGTTAACGTGTCAGAACTTTTCAATCATTTCTACCCCTTCGGGCATGGCCTTGTCAACCGTAATGTTGTAATCGCTGAATTTGCGGGGAACTTCTACTTCATCTTTCTTTTTGATTGCTATTTTGTCAAACAGCAAGTGGGAAGGCGCATTGCCGATGGCCGAATCGTGTTTAAAAATGTACAGTTTACGCATGCACAGTTTGCCACGCGCCGCACTGTGGTCAATTTCAAACATATTTTCGATGCTCTGCCAAAGAAGTGCAAGGTCATCTTCACTGAAGCCGGTTTTGTTGGCGAGCAGCGCGGAAACATATCCTTCCGCCCGGTAAAGGCCGTAGGGGATGAAACTCTTTTTTCCCATGGTGTTTCCCTTTTCGGACTGATCGGCTTCTGTAGTAAGGGCTTGGCGGGTAATGGTAATTTCCTGGGGAAGCACGGGGTCGATACTGCGCGCAAAGTTGATTTGAAGCGGCCCGCGGACAATGCCGCACGGGTCGTCGCCGGTGCTCATAACGGCGCCAAAGGTACGCACGTCAAAATAATTTTTGCAGATGTAATCTCGAGCTTGTGCTACCGCACTCTGGTCTTTGCCTTTTTGTTTCGTTTTCAGGTCGCAGGCTTTATATGCCTCGGTGTACTTTGTGTTCAGTGCCCGGTCATTTTTAATCAGGATGTTGTAACCGGGTTTTCCTTCCTGTGTGGCCTCAATATAGTTGCGGATTTTACGTTTGAGGCAAACATCGGTCACAATGCCGATGCTCGTTTCGGCGTCAACGCGGGGCATATTACCCGCGTCAGGGTCTCCGTTGGGATTGCCGTTCTCCACATCAAAAAGCATGACGAATTCGTACCGGTTATGCAGGCTCATTTTCTTTCTCTCCTTTGTTTTTCTTTTCAAAGATTTTTTCTTTTTGCTGGTAATAGCCAAGAATAAACATACCCTGTTTTTCCATGTTCATAGCCTTGGGGAAAGAGTCGCCAAGATTGTTTACAATCTCCTGAATACTTTTATCAAAGAAAATTGCATTGCCCTTATCCAATTTTCCCAGATGGCTCTGAGAAAGCTTCAGCAAGCGGGGGAAAACGAGATACGGCGTGCTGCAGGCCGAGGAAAAGAATCTGTCTTTAATCGTGGCGTTAATGCCCGGAAGCGCCTTTTGCTGGAGCATTTCAAGAACGGCAAAAAGTCTGCCGCAGTTGTAGGCACCATCCGTGTTCTGTGTGTTCAGCATAGTGAATTCGCCCCTTTTTATAAAATTCAGGCGTGTCAGGCACGCCTTGATTATCCGGACGCGGTCGCGGCTGACCGCGTAAAACTTTTTTGCTGCATCGTCCTGATCCGTTTTTGCCCGGCGCACTGCTGTTTCCAGCATAAAACGCGGATAAGGGGAGCCGCGGAGAATGCTCTGAAGAATTTTCACCGTAAGGTCGGGCGGCAGCGGGTCCTTGGAGGCAATCGGTGATTTCAGCGCTTTTCCGATGAGCCAAATTGGAATTTGCTTGTCCGCCGGGGAAAGCTGCATATCCCTGTGGTGCTGTTCAATCCGATCCATCAGATTTCCGAAGGAGTTGTGCTCGAATATTTTAATGGCCAGGCGGCTGCTGTTTGGTTTGACGCCGAGGATGTAAAATTCCGTGCCTTTATCGATGCCGAAACTTTTCCAATCGGCTTCCTTGCCCTGTGCAAGCTGACTGAAAATGGAAGCAAGCGCCTGTTCCTGAGCTTGGCGTTCATTCCGCTCCGCTTCGGATGGGTCTTCCAGCGGCAAAGAGAAAAATCCTGTTTTAAAGGCCTGCAGATACGGCTTTTCGGATTCCGCTGTCATAGCCCAGAAAAGAAGTGTCATACCGTCGAGCACCTGTTTGTGGTCGGGCACGGAAGTGAGGTAGTTGAACGCCTTGGTGTACTTCTCCATAACCGCGTTTGATACCAAGCTGTTATAAGATTTCTCTTTGCCGTAAGACCAATATGCAGATGAATCAAAGCAAACCAGTTTATAGGCAGCTTTTTCTCCCTTTATGCCTTTAATGTAGTCATGGATGCGGGCAATCTGGCCGTATTTTCCGCTGATGCTGCACTGTCCCATTACAGCGTCGGCTGGCATTGGCCTGTTTTTCCAGCCGTTTTCCCACTTCTCTTTTACCTGCAAGTCGCGGTTAAGCGGCCTTTGCGCAGCCGGGTCTTCCTGCGACGTTACAATAAATTTGGCTCCGCTGTATTTTTTGCCCAGCGCTGTAAGAAACGGATTTTCAAGCTCGTTTTTCGGGTCCCAGCTTTGCAGGAAGTTTTTATAGGTACCAATGACCGGAGAACTTAACCCATCCAGAAACGAAAGATTTTTCTCCCTGCATTTTTCAAATGCGCGCTGGGAGTTCTTTGTTACTGTGAGTTTTTCCTCCTGCTTGTCCCACTCAAGGCCAAAGAGGTACTTTTCGCGGTGGTCTATGGTTTCGGCTGCAATTCCGGGCACGGAGTTCCGGAAGGGGAAAAACTCGTCCCGAGGCACTTCCTTTTCTTTTTTCCCGTTGAGTACAACTTTTGTGTACGGCAAAACTTCTTTTATGGTTCCGTCTGGGTTTAACACAAGATTGTAATTTACGCCTACGCTGCTGTAGCCGTCCGGCACAAGGCCGCTGTCCTTTTGCCGGCACAGGCAGTCGTAATACTTGCTGAGCGCCCTTAGCATAGCAGCCCCTGGGCATACTTTGCCACATCAATAACCCCATTTACCATATGGGGGCGGTAAAAGCGCGGTTCAGCGGAATCCAGACTTTTGCCGTCCTTATCTTTTTTATACTGCAGATCATACAGCATATACCCGAGGTCGATGTCGCCCGTCAGCGGGCTTTGGGGAATTTCGTCGGTCAGCGTGACCTGCGCGGGGAATTCCCTGCAGCCGAGGCACGGCTGGGCGAAATGCTGCCCTTTGCGGAGCCGCCGCAGCAGGATGTTATAGCATTTTTCCGGGGTTTGTTCCTCGTCTTTTTCGTCGGTCAGTTCAAAGTGTGCCTCGACGCCGTAAAAAACGTTTTTCAGCAGAAGGCTTGCCCGCTGGCTGATGCATTCCTTCGTGTAAATGCTGATGTCGTCTGCCAGACCATCCATTTGCTTTTTCACAGCAGAGGGAAGCAGCTTTTCGCTTACCTCGTTTCGCCTGATGTTGACAAACTGCACAGGCCTCAGCACATGGATTGAGTCTATGATGTACTTGACACCTGGGTGCCAGTAAATGTTGGAGATAAGTCCGGCCAAAGCGCTCGGCGTCGGAACATCGTAGGACACTCGTTCCACTTTCATCTCAGGCCTGCAGAACAAGGCGTAGTCGCCTTCAACGAGAATTTTAATTCCGTAACCCATTGGAAACCTCCTTAATCTTTATGAATTTATAATAAGGTTATTTTACCAAATGCTGGCTTCATTGTTTTCAAACAGGATGCCGGTTTCTCTGCTGTAATATTGCTCACAGCCAAGATAGTGAATTCCTTTTTCATCGCACACAGCGCCGGCTTTTACTAGCTTCTCAAATTCGTATGGGCGCAGCGAAATGGAATATTTCTGGAGCTGCCGCATGGCGGCCATCCCACCATAAGCAGCAGCTTCCAGCAGCGGCATGACCGTTTTTCTGTTTTCTTCGGTAACAATAATGAGCGGCTGCGTGTCTTCGTCAATCAGGCGGAAATCCCGGGCATATTGGGCGTAGTTGAACCCGAAGCCGTCAATGCCGCAGGATGCGGGGGAGAACGCCATTTTAAAATCCATCGACTTTCTGCTGTCAAGCGTATAGGCATAAAGCCGATTAAAATAAGATTCGACTGCCTCCGGAGATGCCACATCGTCATATCTTTGAAACACTTCACGGCAAAAGGACTGTTTCATTATAAATTCATCGCTTTTAGGCCGCAGGTCTTCCTCTTCAAACTCAAAGGCATATGTTTTGCAGTTCCGCTTTCTGCCTTCACGGTTGCAGCGCCCGGCGGTTTGGAGCAGATTATCAAGCCCTGCAAGTTCACGGAAAACAAGGTCGAAATCCAAATCCACGCCGGCCTCGATGAGAGACGTTGAAACCAGACAGAAATGTTCATGCTTCGTCAGGGAATCTCTTACTTCGGCAATGACCCGGCTGCGGTCGTCGTGAGTCATGTAGGTGGAAAGATGATATTTTTTTCCCGGCAGCAGCTGAAAAATCCGCCTTGCGGCCTTGCGGGAATTGACAACGATGAGTGAGTTTTCGGCCTCCGCGGCGAGGCCTGCCAGCTTTTCCGACGAGAGCTGTCCAAGAGATTCAATTTTGCAGCGGTTAAATACGGGAAAGCTGCTTTTGTCTTCCGTTAGGTCGAGGGTTTTAACACCGCCGCAGCCGAATTCACGCATCCATGTGTGAAAATCGGGCATGGTGGCCGTCATGAAGACCGCTTCGCAGTGGTATCTCTGCGTGAGAATCCGCACAGCTTCCAGGCACGGCTGGAAGAACAGACTGGGGAACATGTGTGCCTCGTCAAACACAATGATACTGTCGGCAATGTTGTGCAGTTTGCGAAGCTCACTGCTGCGGTTTCCGTAAATGGATTCAAAGAACTGCACGTTGGTTGTCACAATGAGGGAGGCATCCCAGTTTTCGGCCGTGCGCTTCAGCCTTTCGCGCATTCCAACGTCTTTTACCGATTCATAATCAAAGTTGCAGTGGTGTTCCAAAACATTTTCGGCTCCGAAAATATCTTTAAATACCTTCGCATTTTGTTCAATGATGCTGGTGTAGGGGATTACATAAATAATATGTTTTTTATGGGACTGAATTGCCCTTTCAAGTGCGAACTGCATACTGGTAAGCGTCTTGCCGCTTCCCGTGGGCATATTGATTAAGTAAATGTCGGCCTTCTCATTCGCGTGTGACATAACCTGACGGCGCAGCGATTCACGGGCGCGCTTTACGGGGGTATCCGCCTGGAACTGCGAGATATGCTGATTGATTAAATCGCGGCACTTTATAAAGTCTGCATCAATACCCCGTTCCTTTCTGCCACTGCAAAATCTTTCAGTGTCAAGATAATCGGCATCGGTCAGGCAGGAAAACATCATCCGCGTCCAAAAGGCGTATTCCTTCTTGACGTCATCGGCGCTTCTGCCTTTCATGCAGACGGCATCCCTCGCGGGGAAGGTTTTGATTTCAGATAATGTAAGGTCGTCCTTGTAGGCGGAAAAATCCTGTAATTTTCTTTTTAACCGTGCGAGAAGCGTGGACTCATCTTCCGAGTCGGTTCGACTTCCCACATCTGGCAAGCCGCTGTGGTGCCCGGCAATACAATAGGCTCCCGACTCCGGCCACTTCATTTCAATCCATTGCTTTGCCCCGGCAATCGAGTGCTCTACAGGCATCTTTTCGCCATGAAGGCGGCGCTGAAAATCAGCCTGATATTTGCCCGCGTCGTGTAGCAGCCCGAGATTTTCAGCGTACTCTGCCGTACACCATTCTGCCGAAAAATCCTTTACAAGCTTTGCTACAGCTTCCGCGTGATCCTTCACGGTTTGCCACTTTTCCTCACTGGTCCCTTCCAGGGTATGTGCATAGAAAATTTGAGGGTGCATAGCGATCTCCCTTTCAGATTCCAAGCATGGTATTCTGTACTTCCTATTAAAAAAGCATACAAAAATATTCCTATAACGCTTATTATATTCCTAAATTTGACTAATTTCAACAGAGAATGGCGAATACAGCAAAATATAATAGCTAATATGAACAGAACTGCAAAATTGATGGTTTACCGTGTGCCTCTTATTTGCTGAAATAGAACACTGCCTTGGCCAATAAGGCGTTCCAGCTTGTCAGCACTAGATATGTAAGGCAAAGTATTTCCATGTGCGTTTCAGATGCTGGCTCTGTAGGGCCTTCCTCATAATGTGGCCCTCAATCTCTGAGTGATAAGATACGGTTTCAAAGTGTTAACGGCATAGGCAGAGGAGGGCAGCTCAAAAGGGCAGCGGCTGTTTCATCTTATCTGCCTTTTTAATAGAGGCGTTGATAGTTACATTTCTTCGGCTTTTGGGATGGTGTTACTTCTACTGGAATATTTTGTGTATTGTCATTTGCGCAGGGGCATGTTAAGATGTGCGTGTAAAAGTTACAAACTTGTTACAAAATCAAATAATAAATTACAAGTATGTAACATACGCTTCATTTTATCGAAAAGGAGATTGTTTATGAAACGGAAAATAATAGCGCTTGTCACCGCTCTGCTCATCGGCGGAGGTGCTGGCGCATATGCGGCAAGCAGCACTTCTTCTGCCGGAGCTTTGTCGACGGCAGCAAATTGTCCGCAGAACACCGTCACGAAGGTGGCAGCATCCTCGTACCCGAAATCCTCAGCCGCTTCTTGCACGGCACAGGCAGCTTTGAATCAGGCAAAAACGGCAAATTCCTGTCCGACGTCCGGTTCAAACACATCATCTAAGTGCAATAATCCCACAGTTGCCGGTGCAGTGCAAAACACTCAGAACAAGGTCAGTTCTTGTACACCTTCTGTAAATCAGAATTGCCCGACTTCAGCTTCCGCGGCGGCAGGCCAGAGCTGCAAAACAAATTTCTGCACGAGAAATCAAGTTTGCGCTTCGAACAACTGCACAAGCGGCGCAACATGCCCGCAAACGAACTGTACTCAGGGTTCTAACTGTGGCAATATTACCACCTATATCTGCGGCTCAAACAGCGGTTCCTGCAGCCAGTGGATTAACAGCCTCAATTCTATTTATGGGAAAAACAGTTCTGGAACATCTGGCAGCACAGTTTCAAAGCCCGCCTCTTCTGCACCGGCTTCCAAACCCGGTTCTTCCCAGGCGGCAAGTTCCAGTTACTCCGCATTCCAGAACGAAGTAGCCCGCCTGGTTAACGTGGAACGTGCAAAGAACGGTCTTGCCGCTCTTTCCATTGATGCGTCCATTACAAAGACCGCAACTCTGAAATCCCAGGATATGGCGAAGAACAACTACTTTAGCCACACATCCCCGACTTATGGCTCTCCGTTTGACCTTATGAAACAGTACGGTGTAAGCTACCGCACCGCCGGTGAAAACATCGCGATGGGCCAGACATCCCCGGCACAGGTTATGAACGGCTGGATGAATTCCCCGGGCCACAGAGCAAACATCCTGAAAAGTTCCTACACCAAGATTGGCGTTGGCGTTGCACAAAATGCAAACGGCACGTATTACTGGACTCAGCATTTCATTGGGTAACGAAAGATCACACATCAGCAAAACAGCCGCAGGTTTCCGAAAACTCCGGAAGCCTGTGGCTGTTCCATTTGCATGGAGAAAAACTGTGGGCTAATTATAACGCGAAAAAGAATAAAGAATACTGTGCAGGGCAACAGAGGCTGAATAAACTCAGCAATGTATAATACTAATACTTTTTGAGATCTTGAAATCAGGAGCTTCTTTTGTTTGTAAATCGAAAATTCCCGGCTATGCTGGGCTGCTTTATCTAGTTGCATCCGGGTGGGGCGGTATTTTTTACTTTTTAGCCGCAGCGGAATTCAATGCGTCAGGGTAGGTGACAGATGAGATTTCTCTGTGATTTGATGCATCAATAATATGAAAAGTAGCCTTTGGTTCCTTTACGCTGGAAAATTCCTGATACATTCCACTTGCCATGTATATTCCAAGGAGTGATAATCCATCCAGAGATTTGTTCCATTTTCCTTTATCCACAGTGACCTTAAAATCATTCATGCCTGAATTGGCTGTAATATCTTTTATAGATGTTGCAGTAGACTTCAATTTTTGAAAAGAATCATTAAGATCTTTTTTCAGGTCTGACATAGACTTATCGTATGCTACTCGCGTCATTACGATTGTTTCCGATCCGTCCGAATTTTTTGTGTTACTTATTACACCGTTTGCAAGTTTGGAACTGGAACTGCTGGATGCCGTTTTTGAGGATGCTTTGGACGACAAAGAATTCAGCCCGTTCAAAAAATCCTTTGAGATTGTAATGGAAACGGTAAGAGGTTCCTTTTGCGTGGAGACAGCATTTTGTGTTTCAGATGATGAGTTTTGCGCTGCAGATGATGCGCTGGGAGCCGCATTGCTGCATCCAGCGAGTGAAACCGTGAATATTATGGCTGTAAAAGATATTGCAATCAGTTTTCGAACAATGGTGTTTTGCATTAATTTTACTTCCTTTTTATTTGTGCAGGATTCAGCCTCAAAATTTTTTGTCTTGATACATTATATAATACCAAATTGCCATTATAATAAACTTTTTCGAAAGCGGTCCAAGAGAATCCCTCAAAAGACATAAAATTATATAAAAGGAACATAGCCTTACAAACTATGTTCCTTCATTTTCATTTTGGGTGGACGTTATAGGACTCGATTCGCGGAAGGTTCCCCCACTGTGTGGGGGAAAATGTCACGGAGTGACAAAGGGGGACGGAGCAGTTAGCTTTACTACGCGCCTTAGTCGGTCGCGGTTCTGATGTGCCACTGGCACATCATTCAGTACCACTCCTCTTCGAGTCCCGTGACCATAAAAAAGGAACACAGCCTTCTGACTGCGTTCCTTTTTTTCGTTTCTGGTGGACGTTATAGGACTCGAACCTATGACCTTTCGCACGTCAAGCGAACGCTCTAGCCAGCTGAGCTAAACATCCAAATCTATCCGACTTGTTTAGTATAACGCAGCGCAGCCCAAAAATCAAGTAAAAATCGACGAAATCCGTTTTATCCTGCAAAAACAAATTTTAAA
>JBFLFY010000021.1:0-41357 GCA_041859875.1 Caproicibacter sp.
CAGGATGCCTTGGAGAAAGTCCTTGGCGAGCGCCCTGACGTGAAGGGCTGCAGCCGTACGGATTCTTTCGTCCATGCGCTGCAGTTCGGCGTCAGCTTCCATACGGAGCGGATGATTCCGTGCGAAAGGCTGAAAGGTGCGCTGAATCATTTTCTGCCGGATGACATTGCGGTGCTTTCCTGCCGGGAAATGCCGGCAGAGTTCCACGCCAGGTACTCCTGCCTTGGCAAAGAGTATGTTTACCGCATCTGGAACTGCCAGACGCGTGACCCGTTCCTGCGCGACCGTGTTCTGCATTATTGGTATCCGCTTGACCTTGAGCGCCTGAACAGTGCAGCGGCAGGATTTCTGGGTGCACATGACTTTTCTTCGTTCTGCGCGGTGGATGCCCGTGTGCCGGGCGATATGACGCGTACGGTGACAAAATCCGAATGGAGCCGCGAAGGCGATGTGGTAAGCTACTCTGTAGCGGCAGACGGCTTTTTGTACCACATGGTGCGTATTATGGTAGGAACCATGCTCCGGGTTGCGCAGGAAAAGCTTCAGCCGGAAGACATTCCGCGCATCCTGCAGGCCGAAAACCGGCAGGCGGCCGGGCCTACTGCGCCGCCGCAGGGCCTTTACCTGAAGGCGGTCTTCTACAAGGATGTGACTTTTGATGCGTAACGATAACGGTCGGTTTGACACTACGCCTGTGGATATAGGGCGGCACATGGTTCCCGCTGAAAAAAAACCGGAAAAAGGAAAACCAGGCGGGCATACCGTACCTCACTGGATATACCGCATTATCATCATCCTTGCGCTTTGTGCACTGGTTGTACTTGGCTGGTATAACCGCGACAACCTTACCCCGGCGAATGTGCTGCAGTGGGTGAAAAGCAGCGTCGTCGGCATTGGTGTAGGCGACGGTTTTCCAAAGACATTTTCGGGCTCTACTGTGGAGCCCGGGAACTTTCTCAGCTGCGAAAAAAATGCAATTTATGCCAGCGACACGGCCTTAACCGTGTGTAACTCAACCGGAAAGGAGCTGCTGAATTTTCAGCACAGTTACGGCAGCCCGGCTGTTTGCGCTGCAGGCTCGCGTGTCCTGCTGTATAACCTTGGCGGGAAGGATGCGGCAAGCGCTACGGTTGGCGGCAGTACGCTGAACCTGAGTGTGAGTCAGAACATCCTGGGCGGAGCGGTTTCAGCCGACGGGCATTGTGCTTTGATTTCAGGGACCGACGGTTACTGCGGAATGCTTACCGCTTTTACCCCCGCAGGCAAAGTGCTTTCGTACTATTGGTTTTCCGACTATTACCCGACGGCTGTTGCACTGAATCCCAGCGGCACAAAAGCTGCCGTAACCGGTGTTTCTGCAAAAGACGGCAGCCTTGTTTCCGCTATTTATATTATTGACCTGAGCAGCGGAAAAACGGTTCTGCCGAAAACTGTCTGCACGGGAAATTTGTTTCACGCGGTGGCATGGAACACGGGAAACACAGTGGAAGCTGTGGGCGACAGCAGTGCAGTCTTTCTGAATGCTTCTTCTGGTCAAGAAAAAGAATATGGCTTTGGCGGCTCGCGCCTTACGGCTTACTGCTTTGACGGCGGCCGCCTTGCGCTGGGGCTGATGCCGTACGAAGGTTCCGAAAATCAGAAGCTTGTTGTGCTGGATGAGTCGGGCAGTACGATCCGAAGCCGCACACTGGCCGGAAAAATCCGTTCCGTCTCTCTTTTTGGGCAGACGGCGGCGGCTCTTTCGGATGGAAAAATTTATTTTGAGCCGTTAGGCGCCGGTTCTGAGGCGGTGCACAGTGCGGGAAACGATGCCTGTGCAGTCACTTTGAAAGATGAAACTTCTGCTTATGTTCTTGGCATTTCGGAAGTTCGGTTGGTTAATAACCAGTAACCGGCTTGTGTAAATGCTTGTTTTGTGGTATATTTTTCATTGTTACAGTGGCTCCTTTTGGAGCGGAGGAATATTTTGGACACAGCTACAGATGTTATTTTTATTATTGTATTAGCAGTTTCTGCTATTTCAGGATTTCACCGCGGATTTGTGCGTTCCCTGATTGATTTTGTGGGCGGGATTATTGCCTTGTTTGCTGCAATCCATTATGCAGAGAGTTTCCGCAGCTGGATTTTGACTTTTTGGGGGAATACTGCTCCACAATGGATGCGCGACCGGATTTGGTCCGGAATTATTGCCGTGCTGGTGCTTTTCATCATTTTCAATGCGCTGATTCATGCGCTTGGCAACGTACTGAACTGCGTCTGCCGCCTGCCGGTGCTGCGCCAGCTGAACTGGCTGGCCGGTGGCATTTTCGGTTTGTGCAAAGGCGTCGTTGTTGTTTTGCTGCTGTGCGCATTGCTGCGGGTGTCACTCCCGGTAAAGATTTCAGAGTTTGCCGGAAAGCCGGCCGAGCAAATTACGGACTCCCACATTTACCAGTCCCTTTCGGGAAACAACCCCGTCTATATGCTGATACAGTCAGATCTTTTTAACGAGGTAAGCAGGAATGAATACAAAGAATAGGAATAAAAATCTAAATATACCCAATACACTCACGGTCATCCGATTTTTTCTTATCATACCGTTTGTGCTTTATTTTATGAACGGACATTACCTTGCGGCGGCTGTCGTTCTGGGCATTTCCGGCCTTACGGATGTGCTGGATGGAATGATTGCCCGCAAATTCGACCAGTTTACAGAGCTTGGGCAGATGCTTGACCCGCTGTTTGATAAGATGACTCAGGCGGCTATTGCCATCTGCTTTGCTATACGGGAACCGGCCCTAATTCCTTTGCTTGCAATCTTTGTTGTAAAGGAAACCCTCATGGTGACCGGCGCTGTTGTTTTAATCAGTAAGAATAAAAAGAAACCATGCGGCTCAAAATGGTATGGGAAGGCCGCAACGGTTCTGTTCTATCTTTCGTTCGGCCTTGTTTTTGCACTCAAATGTATTTGGCATTACGAAAACCTGGTTCTTACGGTCACTCTGCTTTCGGTAACAGCGGCGTTTATGATTTACGCGCTGATACGCTATGCGCAGATTTATTTCATGATTCTTCATTCCGACGATCCACAGTATAACATAGACATCGATGAGGTCATGGATAAAAAAAAGAAGCGTTAGTCACAGATTTGTAAAACATATTTTCCTCGATTATGTTAGAATAATAAGGATAACTGTACAGAAAAGAAGTGAGCCCTATGATGATGTGTTCTAACTGCCATAAAAGACCGGCGGTGGTGTTTCTTTCCCCGTCCGGAGATATAAAAGAAAGCCGGGGCCTGTGCCTCGTTTGTGCGAAAGCACTTGGGATAAAACCGGTAAATGACCTGCTTGACAAAATGGGTATTACAGACGATCAGATGGAGTCCATAGAGTCTGAACTGGATGCGATGATAAAAAGTGCGTCCGAGAATGACGATGGCGACGACACCGACGGCAGCGGTGATGACGAAGAAGAGGCCCTGAGTGGCTTTATTCCAGGGGGTGCGGCAACGATGCCGTTCCTGCAGAACATTTTTCCCGGTACGCCGGAGCAGGTGCAGCAAAACAGCGGTGACTCTGCCATCCCTAAAAAGACACCGAAAGAAAAACATAAAACAAAGCGGAAACATCTTGACGCTTACTGCACGAACCTGACTGCAAAAGCCAAGGCAGGGCAGATTGACGCTATTATTGGGCGTGACCAGGAAATCGCGCGCGTGATACAGATTCTGTGCCGCAGGACGAAAAATAACCCATGCCTTATCGGTGAGCCGGGCGTCGGCAAGACGGCCGTAGCGGAGGGCCTTGCCATCCGCATTGCAAATGGCAGCGTGCCGTTCGCGCTGAAGAAAAAGGAAATTCACTTGCTTGATTTAACGGCACTGGTTGCCGGCACACAGTTCCGCGGCCAGTTTGAAAGCCGCATTAAAGGGCTTTTAGATGAAGTAAAAGCCGAGGGCAATATCATACTGTTTATCGACGAGGTGCATAACCTTGTGGGTACAGGGGATGCTGAGGGTTCCATGAATGCCGCCAATATCTTAAAGCCTGCGCTTTCCCGCGGGGAGATTCAGGTCATTGGCGCAACAACTTTTTCGGAGTACCGCAAGTATATAGAAAAAGATGCTGCTTTGGAACGGCGCTTTCAGCCGGTTACCATAGCGGAGCCTTCCGTGCAGGATACCTGCAAAATTCTGGGCGGCATTAAATCCTACTACGAAAATTTTCACCGTGTCCATGTTTCCGACACAATCGTGCGCCGCATTGTTATGCTTTCTGAGCGGTACATCAATGACCGCTTTCTGCCGGACAAAGCCATAGACCTGCTTGATGAATCCTGCGCCTGCGCAGCTCTTCGCAACAAGCCGATGGAGGAATATGACAGCGTAAAGGAAAAGCTGCAGGATTTGAACGCGCAGGAGGAAACCATGACGGCCGACGGCGCGGAACCGGACTATGAAAAACTGGCGGAAATCCGCACCGACCTTTCTAAACTGAATGAAAAAGAAAAAGAACTGGCTCCAGCTGCACTTGGCGCGCATGTAGAAGAATGCGACGTTGCCAAGGTAATTGAGCTGTGGACGGGTATCCCTGCGAGCCGGATTCAGCAGAATGAGCTGAAAAAACTTGCAGACCTTGAAAATACGCTGAACAGTAAAGTGATTGGGCAGGAGGAAGCTGTAAAAGCGGTAGCCGCGGCAATTCGCCGCAGCCGTGTGCAGATAAGCCCACGGCGCAGACCGGCTTCGTTTATCTTTGTGGGGCCGACGGGTGTTGGCAAAACAGAGCTTGCGAAAGTTCTTTCCCATGAGCTTTTCGACACACCTGAAACGCTGATTCGTCTTGATATGTCGGAATATATGGAAAAGTACTCGGTTTCCCGCATTATTGGTTCGCCGCCGGGTTATGTGGGCTATGATGAGGCCGGCCAGCTGACGGAAAAAGTTCGCCGCCGCCCGTATTCTGTCCTGCTTTTCGATGAAATTGAAAAAGCGCACCCCGACGTGATGAACATCCTTCTTCAGATTCTTGACGAGGGGCGTATTACGGATTCCCATGGCCGCAGTGTCAATTTTGAAAATACTGTCATTATCATGACTTCCAATGCCGGCAGTGAGAACCGCGAGAGTGCCCTAGGCTTTGCCCGCAGCCAGGCCGATGCCAGCCGTGAACACGCCATGAAGGCCCTTTCTGAGTTCCTGCGCCCTGAGTTCCTTAGCCGTGTGGATGAAACCATCGTTTTCCGCACGCTGGAGGAAGCGGATTTTGAAAAAATTGCGCACCTTATGCTGGACGAATACGTCGGCTCACTGCAGGAGCACGGCATTAAGCTGGTTTATGACGGCAAGGCGACTTCATGGCTTGCCAAGCATGCCATTGGCGGCAAGAGCGGTGCCCGCGACCTGCGGAACCTGATTCGCCGTGAGGTGGAAGACAAGATTGCTTCGCTGATTGTAGAAAACAATGAGCAGCCAATTACTGGTATCTCTGTGACTGCAGAAGAAGCAAATGGCATTCATTTGGATTATATTTGCTAAAATTGACGTTTTGTGCGAAGATTAGCGGAGAAAGGTTGACAACTGCTACTGAACTGTGCTATACTAATAACCGTCGCTGAAATGCGAGTGTAGTTCAGTGGTAGAACTCCAGCCTTCCAAGCTGGTTGTGTGGGTTCGATTCCCATCACTCGCTCCACATTTGCGCCAATAGCTCAGGTGGATAGAGCAACTGCCTTCTAAGCAGTGGGTCAGGGGTTCGAGTCCCTTTTGGCGCACCAGGTTTCATATGGTGGGTATAGCGTAGTTGGTTATCGCGCCAGTTTGTGGCACTGGAGACCGTGGGTTCGAATCTCACTACCCACCCCACAGGACTTTTCTGGTGCGGCGAAAGCCGCACCTGTTATATTGGGCTGTAGCCAAGGGGTAAGGCAACGGACTTTGACTCCGTCATTCGTAGGTTCAAATCCTGCCAGCCCAGCCAAAAGCCTGTACGAAGGCTTTTGCTGTAGGCAGGTTTTACTTGAAATTTTACTCAATATTTGTTATAATAGTTTTGTTAGTAAATTGATATGAATCATTAGCTCAGTTGGTAGAGCACCTGACTTTTAATCAGGGTGTCCGGGGTTCGAATCCCCGATGGTTCACCAAAAAAATAGGAACCTGCTTTTGTAGGTTCTTTTTTTTATGCGAGAACAGACGAATTCGAAGGAGCCACAGTACTGAATGGCGTGCCAGTGGCACACCAGAGCTGCGGCCGACCAAGCCGCGCAGCGCGGCGCGAATCGAATCCCCGATGGTTCACCAAAAAAATAGGAACCTGCTTTTGTAGGTTCTTTTTTTTGGCCCTATTTCAATAGTTGGGGTAACCCAAAAGTGGAAATGTGAGAAGGAGTGGCGCTAAGCTGCTCCTTTTTGCGTTGAATGACTGAACATGTGCAGAATACGATTACGAAAGAGGAGCATTCAAAAGCGGGAATATCCTTGACTGTCTGCTATCGGTAATCATGCACACAGCTCGTTTGATGTCCACAGCAGGGGCAAATATGAGGCTTTCTCGGCAGCTAGCTCAACGACAAACTTCCATGGCTGCTTATTTTTCCCCGAAGGAGCTAATATTCCGGCCTGTATTACCTGGTTTATCACTTCTATTGGTACGGGGCTATCTTGATACTTCCGAATGCTCCTTCTGTTTCCAATCGCTGCTATACTCATAAAAATATCTTCTTTCATCAATCAAATGAATGCGCAGAACAAGGTGCGCTCAGAATTTCAGCATGGCCCTTTAGGCATGGCTTTTCGCTGTATTTTTTAGCATTTTTACAGCTGCATTCACGATACTGGGGTCAAACTGTGTCCCCTTGTTTGCGACAAGTTCAGCTATAGCATCTTTCCTGCTCATGGCCTTACGGAAGCTTCTGTCGCTTATCATTGCGTCGAAAGCATCCGCAACCGTGATGATTCTGGAAAGGAGGGGAATCTCTTCTCCTTTTAGGCCGGAAGGGTACCCATTCCCATCGTACCTTTCGTGGTGATAAAGAACGAATTCCGCAATGAAAGCTGTTTCTTTCGATGATTTTAATATTTTGTACCCAATGTCTGGGTGTCTCTGTATTTCGTCTCTCTCAATTCTTGTTAAAGGCCCCGGCTTCAAAAGAATAGACGGATGAATCGCTATTTTCCCTATATCATGCAGTTCGCCAATCCTTTTTAATTTTACAAGTTCTTCTTGGGGAAGCTGCATGGCTTCTCCGATTTGCTGCGCCAGCTTTGCGACACCCTTATGATGGCTTTCTGCAGTTGGGTCAATTTTATCTAAAGCCAAAATTGCGGCATCAATAATTTTTCCGCGTGTATTTTCGCCTTCAGATACTTTTTCCTCATACATATGGTCTTCAGCATTTTTGCAGGTTGTTAATATATTTTCATCTTTGGTTTCCTTAACGCCGTACCCCAGGGAAACGGAAACATTCATCAGCCCAACCTTCATGTTGGCTTCGATTTTTTTAATCCTTGCAATCACTTTTTCCGCGTCCTGGCAACTGGCTTTCGGCAGAATAATGACAAATTCGTCGCCGCCCCAACGTGCAACAATGTCGCTTGCGCGGCAGGCTTCCAGCATGGATTCCGCGGCTTTTCTGAGCAGCCGGTCTCCCTGTGAATGCCCAAAAGCGTCGTTTGTCACCTTTAGGCCATTTAAATCCCCCATAATGATGGAAAGCGGAAGATTTTCCGGAGTATCCAGGGCTTTGAGCTGTTCGTCGAAGTACCGGCGGTTATAGATACCGGTGAGCACATCATGGTAACTGATGTACTGAATCTGGTTTTGCCGCTTCTTTTCTTCTGTCACATTCCGAAAGACAATCACAACCCCCGAGATTTGCCCAGCGTCATTTTTAATTGGCGCCGCGCTGTCCGCGATTGCATATTCCGTGCCATATTTCGAAATCAGCACCGTATGGTTTGCAAGCCCGATAATAATCCCGCTTTGAATCACCCTCTTGATTGGCGAATCGCATTTTTGGCGGGTTGCCTCATTGATAATATTGAAAACTTCCTCAAATGGTCTGCCAACGGCATCTTGGTGGTCCCACCCGGTCAATCGTTCTGCCTGTTCGTTCAGAAGAGTTACCTTGCCGTCAACATCTGTGGAAATCACGCCGTCACCAATGGAAGAAAGCGTTATTCTAAATCTTTCTTTTTCCCTTTCCAGTTCCTGTTCCATGTTCTTTTGCTCGGTAATGTCCAGGAAGGAACTAATTAGGACTTCAGGCTTTCCACTTGTATCGTATCCGGTATAGCCAATAGAGCGAAGCCAGCGCACAGAGCCATCCGGCCAGACAATACGGCTTTCAATTTCAGCGTTCTGCCGGTTGAACAGGATGCCGTTAATTGTTGTCCTTACCAGATCTACATCGTCCGAATATGTAATCTTTACTCTGCTTTCGATGGAAGGTTCGCATTTTTTCGGGTCAATTCCAAAAACTTTGTATAGATTATCTGACCAAATGACTTTCTTTGAGTTTAAATCAATTCGGCACGACCCCATGCTGCTAAGCTCTTCGGATTTTTTCATCATATTAAGAAAGTGCTGCAGCTGAACGTTCAGTTTGTAGATGTCGGCACTTTTTTGTTCCAGCTGTTCCACAAGACTTTCTATAAAAATTGCAAACCCAATAAAAACGGCGAGCTTTGCAAATTCCTCTGCAAGGTTCTGCACTGTAAAGAATGAGTACGTAACGATGTGAATAGCCGAAACCAGAGCAGAGTACAGGATGCCTTTCTTTTTGTACCAAAAGCAGGCGAGTATCATAGGAATCAGAAAAAGGTATTGATAGACAATAAAAATGCTGTTGCTTAAACACAAAAGAGAAATAAAAAATACGATAACCGTTATTGTGATTAAAAGTGGAAACCTGTGTCGAATTGTTGGTTTCATCCTGATTATAATGCCTCCGTACCAATCAATAAATAAAGCTATTTATGGAAGCTTGTACTTTTACGCAGACAGAGCCGCTTGCGGTTCCGCTTGTTTTAACGAATCCTTGGGTACAGATATGTGCTGCAATCGAAACCTATGCAAACAAAGGCGAGGGGGAACTGTTACAAGCCTATCCCCCTCGCCATAATGCCTTGCTAAAATGTGGCTTGCCTTTATTTGCTAAAATTTTTCAATAATCGGCTTTTCTGTGAAAGATGAAATCGTTGAAACAGCGTCCTTTAAATAAAAGACTTCCGTATTGCCATCTCCTGCCTTGTACATTCTCTGAAGTGACGGATATGCGTCCAGCATACTTTGCTGAGCCTCAATGCGTGGGTCCTCTACTACAGCAGCGGAGACACGAACCCATTTTCCATCTGCATATGCGCAGATTTCAACTTTTGGGTTCTTGTGCATCTGCTTTGACACAGATTTCTTTTTTCCGGTCTGAATATAGAGCTTTCCCTCAAAAAGATTGACTGTGCCGAAAGGGCGCACCCTTGGCTGGTCCCCATCCATGGTTGCAAGATAGTAAGTACCGCACTTCTTTAAAAACTCATAAGTTTCCTTCATGACAATTACCTCCAAAAGATTTATTTGTGATGAATTTTTGCCTTTTTTATAAAACATAAAACAGCCTAGGTTATTTTGGAACACCACTGCCAAAGTAAATCCAATTCAAACCTTTCTATTTTCATCCATTATACGGCAAAGAAATACCAGATTCAAACATTATCTTGCTTTCCATGATTTCTATTCATCTTTTGCCATAGGGCGGCAACTTGTCACACATCCGCTGAAAAAGGGTTTGGCATTGGGAAGAAAAGGTGGTTTTAAAATTCTTGCTGCACTTCAGAGCATGAAGGTGCAGCAAGCTAAAACTTTATTTTTTTATTTTTCTTCCGAAATTCTTAGCATCCGGTAGCCAATTCCAGTATGCGTTTGGATTAATTTTTGCCCCAGCGGCGTTTCAATCTTTTTCCGGAGCATCGCAATATAGACTCGAAGCGACGGTGTATCATCCGGCAGAGCATTCTGCCAGACTTGCTTCAGAAAGTAGTTGTGGGTGAGAACCTTGCCGACATTGCGTGACATGAGGCATAAAAGTTTGTACTCGATTGGGGAAAGATGAATTTCCTGACCGTTCACATACGCGCAGCCGGCAGCATAATCAATCCGAAGGCCTCCATTTTGGAACACCGTGCTGTCTTCACCCGGATCTTTCATGAACTGAAGCCTCCGAAATGCCACGCGCAGGCGCGCAAGTAACTCGTCAATGCTGAAAGGCTTTGTCAGGTAATCGTCCGCACCGTCGTCGAGTGCCGCTATTTTATCGGAATCTTCGCTTCTTGCGCTTACAACAATAATTGGCATTTCGGACCAAGTGCGTGTCTTTTTAATAATATCCACACCTTCCATATCGGGCAGGCCAAGGTCAAGAATCATTAAATCCGGATTGCAGGACAGGGAAAGAATCATCGCTTCGCTGCCTGTTTCCGCAGCTTTATAGCGGTAGCCCTGCGTTTCCAGAGTGAGTGTAATTAGATTGCGAACTGGCCTGTCATCCTCAACTACAAGGACCAAAGGTTTAGACATTAGAAATTTCCTCCTCTTTTGGCAGTGAAAAAGTAAAAACCGAACCATGCGGAACATTATCGCAAAGCCAGATTTTTCCTCCGTGTGCGGAAACAATCATGCGGCAGAGGGCTAAGCCAAGGCCAAGCCCGCGCCGGGCGTCACACCTTGCACCGCCGGCCGTAAAAAACAGTTGAAACAGCTGCGGCTTTATATTGTCAGGAATACCCGGGCCGTCGTCGGCAACGGAAACCAGAACCTGCTGCTCCTTCTGTTCTGCCGATATGGTAATCGTGGAGCCTTCAGGCGTATACTTTACCGCGTTGTCAATCAGGTTTACCATTACCTGCACAATCAGCGAGGCGTCGACTTTGACCATTAAAAATTCATCATTTTCCAATGTCTTCAGGTGATGTTGATGCACATGATGCTTAGAATGCTCCACGGCTTCATCAATCAAATCTGAAATAAGTTCCGGCTTTAAATTGAGCGCCAGTGTTTTATTATCCATGCGGGTAATGGACAGCAGATTCTCAACAAGGCTGATAAGCCACACGGAATCCTCGTAAATATCGTTATAAAGCTGATGCTTTTGTTCATTGTCTAACTGGGCTTTTCCTTCCATCAGTATTTCCGCATCGCCGGAAATACTGGTCAGAGGAGTCCTTAAATCATGAGAAATGGCTCGAAGAAAATTCGATCTCGTCTTCTCACGCTGCGCCTCTACGGCGAAAGCCATTTTGCTTTCACGCAGCTGCTGCTTTTCCATTGCTACTCCGCATTCCCCCAGAAGGGCCAGCAGAAGATCTTTTTCAAATTGGCCGATGTGTTCCCCGTGCTTTACGGCAATGCCTGCCACCGCATGAGCATTGTTATTCCCCCGCACTGCAAGATACCAAAAATGCGCATTGGGATGGTTTTTTGTAGTCGCTCCCGATTGCTCGTTGTTTTGAGAAACCCATTCGGCGATAGGCTCTTCTGCCTTGCAGGCGGAAAAATCCGCTTCGTTTGTGCCAACCCCTTGCGGGTAGAGCATCAGCGGCCTTTTCAGTTCTCCTTTGCAAACCGGGTACAGCAGGACGGGGCGGCCCATCAGCTGCATAATCTGAGCGGCTGTTTCCGTCAGAATTTCATCTTCATTTTCAGCGTGCTGCAAGTCACGGCTTGCAGTTAAAAGCACTTGGGTTCGGTACGCTTTCTGTGCGTTCAGCCTCGACTCTTCCCTTGCCCGAACCGTTAAGGAACTGGTGAGAATCGCTGCAACGAACATGACAAAAAAAGTAAGCGGATACCCCGTTTCATAGGCGCGAAGCGTGAAACGGGGTTCTGTAAAGAGAAAATTAAAAGCAAGCACGCTGAGGATGGAAGCAACAATTCCGTAGGCATATCCCTCCGTCAGAAAAGAGATAAACAGAACAGACAAAATATAAACCGTAATAATATTGGCTTCCGTGAAACCAGCTTTTTTTAAGAACATACTGAGTAAAGTCGCAAGGCCGAGCAGTGCCAAAGTAAGAACTGCCGAGCGCAGTGAAAATGCAGTTTTCCAGCGGTGTTTCTTTTCGGAGTGGCTGGGTGAATAATAGGGGATAATGTAAATTTCAAGTTTGGGAACAAGCTGTATTAAGCGCTGTGGAATATCATTCTTTGAAAAAGCTTTTTTTTGTGTGGAATTGGGACGCCCAATTACAATTTTTGTTGCACCGCAGGTCTTGGCGTACTCCGCAATCTGCATGGCCACGTCATTGCCATAAGAAGACGAAAAACTGGCTCCGCTTTTTTCAGCGAGCTTTCGGTTGCTGTCGAGCTGAACCCGTTCCTGCTCGCTCATCTTTTCATAGGCTGGCGTTTCAACATAAAAAGCCGTCAGGTCAGCATTAAAAGCACTTGCCATTTTCACCGCAACATTGACAACGCTTTTGTTTGATGGAGAGGGCGAAAGGCAAACAAGAATATGTTCCCTTTTCGTTTCACACATTACTATCATCTCTGAGTTTCTGAATTCTTTGGGTGGACTTTATTATAGCCTACCATCTTTCGAATTACCAGTATTATTCCCGCCAGCGCTAAAAGAAATGCTATCGCTGCCGCAGCCGTCAGCAGGGCGGATGGCTTGTTTTCGGTTTGATACCCTTTTGCTGCAACGGTAATGCTGTTTGTGTGAATGTCCAGGTCGCCTCCATGTTCCGCACAGGCCCTGTGAAAGGTTCCAGTGAGGGAAACCGTGTCGCCAACGATGCAGTACCTTCCCACACACTGTATTTTTTTTGCTTCGGCAGCCGGAATATAGATGCCGATTGCATTTTGTCCGTCGGAAACATTAATCCAAGCATAGCTTCCGCGGTTCATAATATCTCCAATTACTTCACCTTTGTAAGAAACAGTTTTGCCATCCAGCTTGGAAGCTTCTTCAATCAGCTGCGTGCTTGAAACAGGAAGGGCAGCGGCTTTGGCGGCAATCGGTGAAAGGAAAAAGGGTATGATGAGTACTGCCAGCGCCAGCGCTATTTTTCTCAATCGCATTTTCTTCCCACCTTTCTGACGATATAGGCTCCCAAAGTCAGTACCGACATAAATTCAAGGCGTCCAAGCCACATAATGACAAGGTAGGTCAGTTTCAGGTAGGCAGGCATCGCCGGTGATGTTACGCCGATGGAAAGGCCGACGTTTCCTGTAGCGGATGCGCACTCAAATGCCGCCATGCCGAACGGGAAACCTGCGAGCATACCAACGAGCGTACCAACGGAAAATGTAATAATGTAAGCCATTACAATGAGAAACGAACTTTTTATCATGGGGTCGGTTAATGTAATGTCCCGGATATGGTGGATTTTCTGTTCGCTTACTCTGGAGTCCGGAAGCAGCATACGTTTTACTTCCATTTTAAAGGTTGTGAAAATAATCCCGGTGCGCATTGCTTTAAACCCACCTGCTGTGGAGCAGGCGCATCCGCCAAGAAGCATCGCAATGATCATGGCAAAAAGCGCAATATCTCCCCATTCATGGTAGAATTGCTTGGCGTATACCGTCATAAATCCTGTGGTTGTGTGACCGGATACCAACTGGTAAAAGCCTTTGCGGAAAAGTGCCACTGCGTTGGGGTATACATTGTTTTTCATCAGTCCAAGTGTGGTAATCAGCGTGAGCAGTGTCAGCGTTATGGCAAATGTGACTGTTTCAATGTTGTGGCGCAGTTCACTGCGCCTTCCAGACAGAACAGCATTATGTAAAGCAAAGTTAAAGGAACCGATAATAAAGAAAACCATGGTGGCAAGCTCAAAAAAAGCACTGTGATAGTACAGAACATTTTGGCTCATAGGGGCAAAGCCGCCGGTGCTCCATGCCGACATATAAATCCACATGCCGTGCAGAAAAGCTCTGTCTGGCGCAAGACCTGCCAGCAGGGCGCCTACTGTCATTACAGCTGTCCCTACAGCAAGATAAATGAGGCTGATTGCCCAGATTCGCTTTGAGGTGCTTACGGCATTCGGGAAGAGTTTTTCGTCTTTTGCTTCACCGACATACATTTTATAAGCACTGCTCTGATCTTTGGTGAGAAACGTCAGAGCCAGCACGACCATTCCCTGCCCGCCGACAAATGTAAGCATGTGCCTCCACATATTCATTCCGTTGGAAAGGTGGTCCATATCCTGTATCAGGCAGAGCCCGGTTGTAGTCAGGCCGCTCATTACGTCAAAGCAGGAGTCTAGGTAAGAAAGGCAGTTGCCCGAAAGAGAATAGGGAAGGGCACACAGCAAAGTGCCTAAAAGCCACGCGCCTGAGGCGACAACCGTTCCCTCACCAAAACTTAATGGAACGTTTTTATAGCGGAAGCCCAGCAAGACCATGCCAACCCCTACAAGCACCGTGATGGAAGCGGTCAGCAAAAACACCGCCACGATTTTCCCTTCCGAATAGATTGCCGACACTGCAGCCGGAAGAAACTGAAGTATCCCTAAAGACAGAACAATCAGCCCGATAAAGTAACTGATTGGATAGAGTTTATTTACCGGTTTTTCTATTGCCATATTCATTTTTTCTCCTCTCACAGTAAGACCGCCAAGAGCAGGCCAATGGCAATAGCGGCGATTGCGAAAAGAATTTCAGCAAGGACTCCCACAGCTGGCAAAGCTATTTTCTTCATTTTTGTATCCCCCTGAACTGCTTGCAGGTTTCGGCAATATCCGTTTCCCCGCCCATAAGGATAACTTCATCCCCGGCTTCCAGGCAGGTGTCGCCGCCCGGAATGGTTACTTGGTCGCCCCGTAATACAGCAATTAAAATGAGGCCTTTCGGAAGGCCTAGGTCTTTTAGAAATTTATGTTCAAAGTACGAGCCGTGTTCCACAGCAATTTCCCGCAGCCGCGCATTGGATGACCGTTCCGCAAGCAGTTTATTCACATCAGTCCAGTCAAGGGTCTTGTTAATAATGCCGGCAATGCTCTCAGTGCTGCTGATTACAGAATCGACTCCAAGCTTTTTAAACACCCGGATGTTTTTGGGATTTTTAACCCTGGAGATTGTCTGTTTCACGCCAAAATAGTCTTTGGCCAGCTGGCAAGCAACCAGGTTGTTCTGGTCATGGCCCGTCACAGCAACCAGGGCATCGGTATGGGAGATTCCCGCTTCGCGCAGGCAGTTTACGTCTGTGCCGTCGCCCTGCGTTACTTCTATGCGCTTTGAGTTCAGCTCGGTAACAATCTGCTCACAGCGGGAACGGTCTTTTTCAATTATCATGATATGGTGCATTTCGGCAGACAGCGATTTTGTCAGATAATACCCGACATTTCCGCCGCCGATAATCAGTATCTTCATTTTCCCATCTCCTTATTTTTCAGTGCACTGAAAAATGCCTCTACGGTAAGCGTAGTGGGGCAGATGGTTTTAAGGCCCATTGAGGTAAAGACCTGCTGTTTCTCAGGGTCACTCGTTTGTGTAATGACCAATGGTACATGGTAAAGCTGACGCGCAATCTGAGAAACCATAATATTCATGTTGTCGTCCATTGTGACGGCTGCGAGAGCATCCGCTTTCTCGATGCCTGCTTCCTTCAGAACGTCTTCGTCTATCGGCATTCCGGAGACTGCCATACAGTTTGAACCACTGCCAAGCTGAGAAAGATTATCCTGGTCCTGGTCAATTACAACAACGTTATGTCCTTCTTCAGAAAGCATACTGACAAGCTTGATGCCTACTTTGCTGCATCCGGCTATGATGATGTACATTAGCTGTTTTCCTCCTGTTTCTTTTCTGGCTGGGCTGCTTCTTCGCAGTCACTTTCAAAAAAAGCGCACGGATGCGGCATGGCAAAGCGCCCATAGCATTCCAGATTCCAGGAAGAAGGCTTATATGTTGGGTCAAGCGCATAAGCAGCCCGGAAATGCTTCATCGCTTCTGTATGATGATTTTCGCTTTCCAGCATAAGCCCCATCAGGTTATGCGGGACTGGGTCATGCGGGAAGTCAAACATTGCCGTGCTGATTAAAACCTCACATTCTTTGTATTTTTCATTATGAATCAGTTCTTTTGCCTGTTTGATTATGGAAATTAGATCTTTTTCCATGAAAAAGCCTCCTTGCTCCCTTTTGTAACTGCAATTTTAACACTCGCGGCGTGAGAGCAGCGTTTAAAAACAAGCGGCGATATTAAAGTTTTGTTAAGACCGTATAATTTGAAGCCAGCTGGATTTTAATTCTGCCGGAAATGCTGTAGGTGTCCGGCCCAGCAAGTCATAGTGAGAAAAGAGCCTAAAAATGCCCCGGCTTGAAGTATCACAAGCCGGGGCATGAATTCAGTGTTGGGGGATTCCCTTATTATTGCTGGAAGGTTTTAAGCCATTCAGTTCCCAGAAAGCCAGGATTGATTTCGTAAGATGCTTATCTTTATGATGAATCAGGTAAAAGTACCGCTCAAAGGTCAGACCGCGAATAGGAATCCGCCTTAAAATTTTTTGGGAGAGGCCGCGTTCCACGAGTTTTAGGGGAAGGACAGAAACCCCAAGGCCGCAGGCTACGGCGCTGACGATTGCATCGGTGCTGATACTTTCCCACTCCGGCGTTATGGTAAATCCTTTTGTCAGCAGAGTACTGTCGAAAAGTTCGCGGGTTCCGCTGCCTTTTTCACGCAAAAGAAATGGAAGCTTGCCGAGCTGCTTTACGGATACCTCGTCTGGAATCGTATTGTCTTTCGCTCCGCAGACCAGGACCAGTTCATCTTTTAAAAAAGGATAGCGGACAATACTGCCGGAATGAACATTCCCTTCAATCAGGGCAAAATCGAGCTGATTTTCTAAAATCCGTTTTTCTATTGCCATGGAGTTGTCGACGGTTACAAGTACTTTAATTTTGGGGTATTTGGAATGAAAACGCACAACATAATCCGGAAGCAGGCAAGTGCCGATTGTAAGGCTGGAACCGATGCGAAGAACTTCGAATGAGTCCCAGTCGCGGATGTCGGATTCCGCTTCATCAAAGAGCAAGACGATTTTGCTGGCGTATTCGAAAAGCCGCTTTCCCTCATCCGTAATAAACAGCCGGTGGGAGATACGGTCAAAAAGGCTTACCCCGTAGTACTGCTCCAACTCCTTAATGGCGAGGCTGACGGCGGGCTGCGCCATGCCAAGTCTTTCAGCCGCCTTCGTTGCGCTTTTACAGCGGCAGACCGTAACAAAGATTTTCATATGCCGCAAAGTCATGGCAATCGCCCCAATATATAATAAATTGAGTATGCTGTAAATAATATTATATTATTTTACTTATGAAATAGCAAGGAGTATACTAAGTAAGGCTATAAAAGGAATGCTGATTATAGATTGAGCAGTATCACAAAATACGGGAGGCCTTTCAAATGGATTTGCAAAAAAAGGCGACGAATGATTACAAGGGTATGTCTTTAGAAGACGTGACATCGGCTTTAAACAGCGGAAAAAATGGGCTCTCTGAGAAGGAAGCGACCGACCGCATCAGCCGGTTTGGCCCGAACGAAATTCAGGAGAAAAAAAAGAATCCGGTCAAGCAGTTTTTAAAACGGTATTGGGGCCCGATGCCCTGGCTGCTGGAGTTTGCAATGGTACTTACCATTTTCATTAAGCATTATACAGAGGGAATCATTATTTTTGTACTTCTGACGGTCAATGCCGTCATAGGTTTTGTACAGTCACGGAATTCGCAGAAAGCAGTGGAACTTCTGAAAAAGCGGCTCCAGATTAAAACAAAAGTACTCCGGGATGGCCAGTGGGTGTTAAAAGACGCGAAAGACATTGTACCCGGTGATATTTTAAACCTGAAATTGGGCGACCTTGTCCCTGCGGACGTCTTCGTTCTGGAAGGGGAGGTCAGTGCGGATGCATCCGCACTGACAGGCGAATCCCTTCCACAGGACATTCACCCGAAAGACGTGATGTACTCCAGCTCCATCATCAAACGCGGCGAAGCACGCTGTCTGGTTGTCAATACGGCGGCCAATACTTATTTCGGCAAAACAGTTTCTCTTGTTCAGATTGCAAAGCCGAAGTCAAAACAGCAGGAACTGATGTTTAATATTGTGAAATACATGATGTATCTTGGCGTTGCGGCATCCGCCGTGGTTGCCTGCTATGCGATTGTTCTGCACAAAGACCTCATGTCCATTCTGTCGCTGATTATTGTTTTCCTGATGGGCGCGATTCCTGTTGCGCTTCCGGCGGTGATGACGATTGTTCAGGCCGTTGGTGCGCTTGACCTTTCAAAAAAAGGCGTGCTGGTTACAAGGCTGGATTCGATTGAAGATGCTTCTTCCATTGACACTTTCTGCTTCGATAAGACCGGAACAATCACCCAGAATCAGCTTTCGGTGACAGACTGCAGGCCATTTGGCACTTATGGAAAAGCGGATGTTGCCAAGCTTGCAGCTTTAGCGTCCAAGGCAGAGGAAATGGATGCCATCGACACCGCCATCCTTTCGTATGCGGATTCCCTGAAAATCAACAGGGACGGCTGCTCACAGCTTTCTTACCTTCCGTTTAATCCGGCAAATAAAAGAACCGAAGCCACAGTCAGCACCGAAAAGGACACGCTGCGCATTCTGAAGGGAGCCCCCCAGACGATTCTGCAGCTTTGCGGAACGACGGACGAAAAGACCGCGCAGGAAATCAACCGCACGGTTGAAGATTTTTCTACCAGAGGGTATCGGACCATTGCAATTGCTGTTTGCGGAAACACGGAGCCGAATGCGCAGTGCAAATTTGTTGGGCTTCTGGCTCTTTCCGACCCGCCGCGGCCGGATTCCAAAGCGATGATACAGCGCATTAAGGACTTAGGAATCCGTCCCTTGATGCTGACAGGAGACAACCAGGCGATTGCCCGCGAGATTGCCGGCCAGGTTGGGATTGGCACACGAATTCACAGTGCTAAGGAACTGAACGGCCTGAGCGGTGAAGAACAGTTAAAGCTGATTGAAAACAGCGACGGTTTTGCGGAAGTGTACCCGGAAGACAAATTTAAAATTGTCCATCTTCTGCAGGAAGCGGGGCACATGGTTGGGATGACCGGGGACGGTGTCAACGATTCACCCGCCCTCAAGCAGGCCGAGCTTGGCACGGCAGTCAGTGCGGCGACGGACGTTGCAAAAGCGTCTGCCAGTGTAGTGCTTACGCAACCGGGGCTGAGCGAAATTATCGATACCATAAAAGTCAGCCGCCAGACCTACCAGCGTATGCTGACCTGGGTCATTAATAAGATTACAAAAGTCGTGGAAGTCGTTGTCCTTTTCACGGTCGGCTATTTTTGGCTGCACAGTATGCTTATTTCTTTGCTTGGCATGTCACTGCTTGTTTTCGCCAATGATTTTGTGACAATGTCGATTGCTACCGATAATGTAGTGTCAACGAAATCACCGAATTCGTGGAATTTGAAGAGTATTATTTCCTCTTCCATGGTGCTTGGCATTTTCTTTGCACTGGAAGATTTGCTGGTTGCTTATATCGGTGTAAACTGTTTTCATCTGCCATACGCTTCCCTTTGCACGCTGGTAATGCTCAGCCTCGTTTTCAATACGCAGTTCCGCATTTTGACGGTTCGCGAGCGCGGGCATTTCTGGGCATCTTTTCCCAGCAAAAAGCTGTTTTTTATCAGTCTTGCGGCAATTATCACATTTGTGCTGATTGGAATTTTCGGAACCATTGTGCCTACGCTTCTGTGGAGCCAAGTACTGATTCTGCTGGGAATTGGCGCTGTGTTTATGGTGCTGATTGATTTTGTTAAATATGGCCTGTTCCAGAAATTCCATGTTTGAATATGAGCAAACATCAGGTGCAAATTCGGCAGGGTGTCAGTATAAAAATACAGGAACGGCAAGGCTTCCGATTTTTTGGAGAGGCCTTGCCGCCCTTTGTGCACAACATTTTATAATATGTAGGAAAAGAAAGAATTAAGAGAGTGAATTGCCAGATTTACGGAACCGGTGCAGCGCCATGTCCCAGTCAAGCGTCCGACCTGGAATAGGCGTTTTTCATCTGGTTGCTCAGTTCATCAAGAATTCGGCCCAATGTATCGGTAGCTTCCTCTTTCAGCATCTTTGCAATTTCCTCATTCGCCTGTTCCCGAAGGGCGGTGCGCTTTTCGGAATCCGCTTCCTGACGGAGCTTCTCATCATACTGGTCAATCAGGGCGTGGCCTTTGGACTGCACAGCCAGCTGGTACCGCTCAATGTGGAATACGGATTTCCCGTAAGACGCGTCTGCCATAGCGCCAATTAAGCGGCTGGCCCAGTAAAAATTATCGGTAGAAACATCTTTTCCTGTGTTGGCAAGATAGTCCGGCGTCGTGGACACATTGGCGTAGAAAGGTGCCAGTACGTTGAAGGCGTTGGAAGCAAAAGCAATCCACTCCACCACACGGAACTCTTCCGGGACATCCGGCCGCATCTGAATTAAGGCCATAAAATCGTTCCGGTTAATGCCAATCGAGCGGAAAATGCCCTTTGTGGATGAATTCCCTTGGTGTTCATAGGGGTCATACGGTGTGCCTTGATAATGAGAAGACAGCGCATATTTTACATCTTCCGGTGTAATCTTTTTCTCCGGCACCATGCACCAGGGCAGGTCGTCGGAACGCGGCGTAAAGTCTGCATTTGGGCCATCCCAAATTTTTGTGCGGGGGTTAAAATACCGCAGCATAAACCAGGCGCGCGGCGTATTGTAAACGTGATCCGCGTCATCATGGCTTCCGAAAGCATCCCGTGGATTGAAGTTTCCATTCAGTGACAGGTCCAAATGGTTCTTCTCAATGAATTCCCGCAAATCAGCCGAGCACATAAAGTCTTTCTTTTCGGTCAGTGCGTCTTTCAGGTCAAACTGGTCAATCCCCAGCTGGTTCGGCATCACAACATAAACATCATCCGGCACCCTTCTGGCAATCCAGCGATGGCCGCCAATGGTTTCCAGCCACCAGATTTCATTGACATCCTGAAAGGCAATGCCATTCATCTCATAAGTGCCGTATTTTTCCAGCAGGCTTCCCAGCCTTTCAACACCTTCACGGGCGGTGTGAATGTAAGGCAGAACAATAGAAACAATATCTTCTTCACCGATGCCGCCGGCAGTTTCAGGCTGCCCGTCTTTTGCCGGATGATACTCGACCAGCGGGTCTGCCCCCAGCACTCTTGGGTTGGAAGTAATAGTTTCCGTAGCCGTCATGCCGACATTTGCCTCATTTACACCACTTGCGGCCCAAATGCCCTCGCCTTTTATGGCATTTGGCACTGCTGTAAACCGCATGGGATTTTTCGGCAGTTCGATTTCCACATGGGAAAGCACGGATTTGTAGGCCGCGGGCTGCTCTTCAGGATGAATCGTCACAAATTTTTTAGCGGTAAAATGACCGGAACCCGAATCGTCGTTTCGTGCAATCATGGTAGAATTATCGTAAGATGCTTTTTTACCAACCAGAATTGTTGTACAAGCCATAAGTATTTCCTCGCCGTTCACAAAGTAGTAGTGCTTAGCGCCCTTCTTCAATTCTTTACGGAAGCGTTCCTTTACGCCAATCACTCCATTTATATTTTATCATATTGCGGCGGACTTTTCTATTGGCTCAGTTCTTAAGGCCCCGGCTGCAAAGAAAAAAGAACCAATGCCAATTGGCTCTTTTGAAGTACATCAAAGTGCAAACGGACGGGGAAAGAACAGTTAACAGGCGAATTGGCTCTTTTGAAGTAAGCAAAATTTTGATTTACCGATTTTTTGCCATTCGAACAGCATACTGAATAGCGTTGACAAGGCTCAGCTCATTTGCTGTTCCCTTTCCCGCCACGGCGAAACCTGTCCCATGGTCAACAGAAGTCCGGATAATCGGCAGTCCCAGGGTAATATTCACCCCTTCCACAGCCTTCCATTTCTGTGCTTCGCGGTCGTAAACAAATCCCAGAGTTTTCAACGGAATATGGCCCTGGTCATGGTACATACAGACTACAATATCATACCAACCGCCCAGTGCTTCGGAAAAGACGCTGTCGGGCGGGATAGGGCCAATCGCCTGGATTCCCTTTTCTTTGGCTGCTTCCACTGCTGGAATGATTTCATCAATTTCTTCATGGCCGAACAGGCCATGTTCTCCGCAGTGAGGGTTCAGGCCTGCAACGGCAACTTTCGGCGATGCAATACCCATGCCACGGCACGCTTTGTCTGCAATTTCAATCACTTCAAGCACCCGGTCTTTTTTCACACGGTCACAGGCTTCCCGCAGGCTGCAGTGAGTGGAAACATGGACGACCCTCAGGTCATGATAGGCAAGCATCATAGCGTATTTTTTTGTGTGAGTATACGTAGCGTATATTTCCGTATGACCGTCGAAATGAAGCCCTTTGGGGGCAAGCGAAAGATTCATGGCTTCTTTATTCAGTGCATTCGTCACGTTCGCATCCACTTTTCCGGCCATTGCCAGCTCGATTGCCTTGGCGACACACTGGAACGCTGCGTTGCCGCCTTCCGTACTGACCTTTCCAATGGGGAAGGCCGCAATGTCCGGAATCAATTCCAGATGGAATACGTCAATAGTTCCAGGCTGGAACAGTGCTTCTTCCACCTGGTGAATCCGGTGAATTTTTATGTCGGGCCTGCCCACGAAATGCTTTGCCTGCTCCAGTACTTTTGCATCTCCAATTACCAGGGGACGGCAGCAGTTATAAAGATCAAAATGGGAAAAAGCTTTTATGGTGATTTCCGGGCCATTGCCCGCAGGGTCACCCATTGTAACAGCAATGATAGGATTTGTGTTCAAGTAACCACTCTCTCTTTCTTCAGTGCTCAGAAAACGACGGTTAACAATGTTTCCCGGCAGCACTTTCACGGATTTTTTTCATCAGGTCAAGAATCAGCGTTTTGGAGCCGAATCCGCCGGATTTGCTTAGAATCGGATATTCTTTTCCTTGAAAACTGAAATAGGAAAGGACGACGCCGGGCTCCAGTTCGCCCACCGGAACAATCTGTTCCAGCCCGATTTGTTTCATAACTTCCAGCAGGGTGTCGCCGCCAGTTACGAGAAGCGTGCTTTCCAGGCCCTGTTCCAGAATCCATTTTACCATACCGCCGATGCTGCGGGAAATCTGCGCCCGCGTTTCTTCCGGCGTCAGATTGAGCGAAGCGGCATATTTTTCCGTGCTTACTGGGCTGAATGGATTGTTGGTGTCCAGAATACAGATTCCATTTTCCCTGCATTTCTTTTCCCAGCCCTTCAGTGCATCAGCCGCTTCTGCGGAAGATACCCACAAAGGATTCAGCTTTTGTTCCGGCAGCAGCCGCAGGCGAGGCACACCTGATTTTTCGGCTTCATCCAGCTGAGCAATGGTAATGGGGTTGACGCTTCCGCAGACAACCATCAGGCGCTGAGGCAGCTTCCTAATCGACGGTGCGGAACCCTCAAAATTCAGCAGGGAAGGGAGCATGGAAGCAAAACCAGCACAACCCGCCAAAAAATCAAGTTCTCCGCTTTGGGCCAGCCCATCTGCAATTTCTTTCAGGTCCTCATCGGTACTGGCGTCATAAACGGAAATCCCATCTTCCTTGGGAGGAAAAACGTATTCGCTGATTCCTGAAACTTTGCAGGAAGACTGTTCACCAACCATTTTTAAAATATCGGAGCAGGTAACTGGATTAAATGGGTCGTGGCCGAAAACACTTTCTGCCACTGGTACGTCGTTAATATAATGAATTCCCTGTTTGGTAACCCGGTCCATGCGCGGGAAAGCCGGCACAAAATGGAGCCGCTTCGCGCCGGTGGCATCCACTAAAGCGGTAAGTTCCGGGCCAATATTTCCGCGCAGAGCGGAATCTGTTTTCTTGTAAAAATGTTGAATTCCTGCTTTTCTTGCACCCAGTGCAGCACTGTAGACAGTTTTGTATGCTGCATCCGGAGAAACATGCCGGGTTTCTGTGTCAAAAACAACAACGCTGGTCTGTTCCGGCATTGTGCTGAAATCATAGTCTGGTTTTGTCACCACCAGTGTGGAGGCGCCTTTTGCGGCGAACTGGACGCCGGTGTCCAAGGCACCGGTAAAATCATCCGCCAAAATCAGTAGTTTAGCCATTTCATTTCCCTTATTTCTTCAATTTGTTTTCTGAAAATAGGGAAGGCAGCGGCTTTTTCAAAGTTCGCTACCTTCGTTCCTGCCTTGGAAAAGGAGATGCTGAATCAGTGATGCGGCTGGTTTTAACCCAGCCAGTCTTTCAAGTCCATTCAATGATACCATTTGCTGAAGAATTAAAATTTAAGTACTTGCTGGTACTGCATCGGCATAATGCTCCGGATGAACATGCTGCTCATGCTTATGCAGCAGTGTTACAAGAATCGGGCAGAGAATTGCAGTTGTAATAATGGCTGCAGAAATCTGCACAGTTGCAAGGCCGCTCACAGAAGCGGAGACAATTCCGGCAGCGGCGACAACTGCTGGAGTGGAAGCTGCATTGCCGGCTGTTGTGCCAATGGCTGCACCAACTTCCGGGCGTTTCATCCGCATCAGTTTGTAGACAAAATACCCTGCCAGACCTGTAATTACTGTGGAAGCAACACCAAGCAGAACCCCCGCAGGGCCGGCCTTTACGACAGAAGTCAGTTTCAATCCAGCGCCGAGTGGGAAGGCAAAGAATGGAATCAGGAGGGAAGCACCCGGCTCGCAGAAACGACGGATGTCCGGGTCCAGATTGCCAAGAATACAGCCGACAAGAATCGGGATAATGCAGCCGAGTAACGTAGCAATCGGTACCTGGTACCCTGCTGCGCCCAAAGCTAACAGAGTGAAAAACGGGCCGTCGTTAATGGAAAGAATCGAAACAGCGCCAACATCTGTTGCGTCGCCGTATTCACCAGCCAAAGCTGCATACAGGCCGCCGTTGGAATTGGAAATTGCCGCAATAATTGCAAGCGGCGTGACGCCCCAAAAACCTGCTGATCCAAACACACAGTTGACACAGATGCCAAGCCCCATGCCAATCAGTACTTTCACAGCGGTTAAGACAACACCTTTGCCCATGGTAACGCCAGCCTGCTTAAAGTCAATGGTTGTTCCGTTGCAGAACAGAAAGGCGGCCAAAAGCGGCATGGCGCCGGTTTTCCAGAGATAAGTTGTAAAAGTATTATCAAAATACGTCCATACAACTGGGAAGCAGGTGTTAATTACTGCGCCCAGCAGCAAAGGGACGATCATTAAACCGCCGGGAATTTTTTTCACGGCTTTCAAAATCTTCATGGTAGGTAACTCCTCCTCAGCTTTTTTAATTAGAACGTGCCGGTCACCTTGTAAATACCGAATTCACGATGCCCCAGTGTTTCCGCTTTTGTGCGTTTGCCGTTGCAGGCATCGATTACCATATTGAAAAGTTCTTCCCCAATCTGCGGAATCGTAGCGCCATCCGTAATAATGCGCCCGGCGTTCAAATCAAGGTTGTCTGGCATATTTAGGAACGTGTCGGTATTGCCGGTGACTTTGATCACCGGTGCAATCGGGCTTCCGGTTGGTGTACCGCGTCCGGTTGAAAATACCATGACCTGGGCGCCGCCTGCGGCCATACCGGTAATTGAATCAATATCCTGGCCAGGCGTGTCCATAAAATAGAGTCCCTTGTTTTGCAGCGGGAGAGCTTCAGAATATTCCAGTGCGCCCGTAAAGGGACTTGTCCCTGCTTTATACATACAGCCAAGGGATTTTTCTTCAATAGTGGAAAGTCCACCGGCTTTATTTCCCGGTGTAGGCTGGCCGCTTCGCAGGTCCTCGCCCAAACGAATGGCGCGTTCCTCGCAGTCTGAAACCATACGCAGAAACTTTTTTCTCTGTTCAGGGTCGGCAAAGCGTTTCGCCAAAAGGTGCTCGGCACCGATGACCTCAGTGGTTTCGCTGAGGATGCTGCTGCCGCCAAGGGAAACAAGCTTGTCTGAAACATACCCGATGACTGGGTTCGCAGCAAGTCCGCTTGTTGGGTCGGAACCACCGCATTCCATGCCCAGAATGATTTCGCTTAAATCGCCTTCCGCTTTTTCCTGAGTGGAAAGCTCTGCTGACATGTGGGCAGCAATTTCAGCACCGGCAGCAATCGCTTTCAGCGTTCCGCCGCATTTTTGAATCGTAATTGCTTTGACCGGCTTTTGCATATTGCTTAGGTTTTCAGCAACCGTTTCAGCCTGAATTCCGTCACAGCCTAAGCCAACAACTAAAACTGCACCCACATTTGCGTTTCTGGCGAAGTTTTCCAGTGTACGTTGGGTCTGCATCTGGTCGGAACCAATCTGACAGCAGCCGTGCTGATTTGGCACTGAGATGGCTCCGGGAACCTGAGCGGCAATTTTTTCAGCGGTATCCGTTGCACAAACAGAAGTAGGCAGAATGAGCAGATAATTTCTAACACCAAACTGACCGTTTTTGCGTCTATAACCCATTAATTTCATAATTTACACCTCTCACTTCTTCATTTCTGTGTTGTCTTTGTCGCCGCGTCCGCGGGTGCTTGCCAGATTATGTACATGAACATAATCGCCTGGATGCAGGTCCTCCAGTGCTACGCCGATAACCTGCCCATATTTATAGCAATATTCGCCTTCCTTGATTTCGGCAATGGACATTTTGTGGAACTTTGGAATATCGCTTTTCGATGTGTAAGTTTGCCCGTCCAGTGTAACTGTTTCCCCCTTTTTTACCTCCCGCAGGCATGTTACGAGATTGTCATCCTTGTTTACGCGAATAACTGAGTTCATACTGTTTCTCCTTTCTGTTTCAGCAGGTTTGTGGAAAATAGTTAATGTACATTTAATTGTACATTACTTACAGATTAAGCCGCTTGTATTACAATAATTTATGCTACATATCAACTACGACCTTTTTACCATGTTTTACAGTTCCATTTCAATGCAGGAAAAAGCGAAAAAATGTTTTAAAATGAAACAATATAAAATTTAAGCGCACATTTATTAAAAATCAGTGTATGATTGTTTTACTATGAAACAAGTGAGGTTTCCCTATGAATCAAAAAATACGGATTCTTGGCGTAGCCCCCTATGAGTCTATGAAAGATACCATGCTTCGTGTAGCAAGCGAAAGGGACGACATAGAAGTGACGGCGGTTATAGGCGACCTGGAAGCAGGGGCCAACGTTGTAAGACAATATGAAAGTGAAGATTTTGACGCAATCCTTTCCCGTGGCGGCACGTTGCTGGAAATAAAAAAAGTCACGGCAAAACCCGTTTTTGAAATTCCAATTACTTATTTCGACTTGCTGAATGTGATGAAATTGGTTGAAAACTACACCGGGAAGATTGCCATCATTACCTACCCAAACATTGCGAAGTCCGTAAAAGTTCTGTGTGACATTTTGCATGACGATTACCAGATCTTTATTATTCACTCCTGGAAAGACGCTAAAGAAACGGTACAGAACGCCCAGGAACAAGGGTATACCTTGATTATTGGCGACACAGTCGCCGTGCACTATACCAAACTGTTTGGAATTCAGGGAATTCTGCTGACTTCGGGTCAGGAAAGCGTCAATTTGGCCTATAACGATGCTGTCCGGGTCTGCACATACTACGCCCGCATCAAGAGTGAGCATGACCTGCTGGAAGCACTGTTCCGTAACTGGAACAAGGGCATCATTGTCTGGAATGAAAATGAGGAATGTGTTTACCAGACAAGCCCGGATGAGTCAAAAGCATTTTTTACATCCTGCCGAAGAATGATTCCGGAACTCAAAAAAGAGGAAAGGCTAACCATCCACAAAAAAGTACAGAACAGCTTGTTTATGATAACAGCGGCAAACTGCCGCATTTATTCTTCCACTTATTACCTGTTCCTTATTGAGCAAAGCCAGTTGGATTTTCAGACCATTCCGGGGCTTGACAGTGTGGAAGTCTATAATTATGACAGCTACTTAAATGAGGATAAAAGCGATATGCCGTTTTGCGGGAGTGAAGATCCCCAAATGAAAAAACAATGTGCAAGGCTAGCGCAGTCTGACGCTTCCATTCTCATTATTGCCAACTCCGGAACTGGCAAAGAGCGCTGCGCCCAGCATCTTTACCGAAACAGCAACCGTACCCACTTCCCGCTCTATGTGGTAAACTGTTCGCTTTTGTCCCGCAAAGATTTGGAGTACCTGTTGTTTGAAGAGCGGTCACCGCTTTACTCCCTGAAAGAAACAATATTTTTTAAGGATGCTCAGCTTTTGGATGATATTTTATTTGATAAGCTGACGGAAGGGCTGCAGCATGTGAACCGGATGCGGAAAAGCCGGCTGATTTTTTCCTATGAGAGTAACTCTTCCCACAGCACGATTGAACGGGATAACTGCCGCTATGAAATTCTGCGCGACCAGATTGGCTGCACAGAAATTTGCCTTCCCCCGCTGCGGGAGTGTGCCAATGACATCCCAAATCTTTCTGTTTTGTATATCAGCCAGCAAAACAGAATTTCCGGCAGTCAATGTGTTGGGCTTGAGCCAGAGGCAATCGACATTTTGGAAAATTATAGCTGGCCGCATAATATTAAGCAGCTGGAGCAGATCCTCCGGGAAGCAATGCTCACGGATTCCCCATGGATTACAGCAAAGACCATTCGCCGGCTTTTAGGAAAAAGCAAAGAGCTGACGGCGGTTTGTAGCAGCAGCAAACAGATTGATTTGAAGCAGCCACTGTCTGGTATTGTTTTTGACGTCGCAATGCGTGTGCTTGCCGAAGAAAATATGAACCAGTCACGAGCGGCCAAGCGGTTGGAAATTGGGCGCACAACATTGTGGCGCCTTTTGAAAAGCGGAAAATGAGCAGAAGGGTGCGAGAGTTTTTGGGTGCAGCCGAAAAGCTTTCGCATTTTATCACATTGAATGGAAAGCAAACTTGACATTCCTAAATTGCAGTTGTATCATAAAAAGGAAAGCTAACTTTCCATTCTAGGAGGAGTGAATCTTTGAAAAACAGGTTGGAAATCATTCGCAAGGAATGCGGTATGAAGCAGGAAGAACTGGCAGACGCTCTTCAGGTTTCAAGGCAAACGATAAGTTCCCTTGAAAAAGGACGTTACAATCCGTCTATTACCCTGGCATTTAAAATTGCCAGGCTTTTTCATAGGAGCATTGAAGAAATATTTATTTACGAGGAGGAAAAATGATGCTGAAGAAGAAATCATTTTATATCATTACATTGCTTGTGGGAGTCGGCTTACTCGCCGCGGCTTTATGCTTCCGAACGTTTCCGGCATTTCCAAAAAGCGTAGGCGGCGTGTGCATTGGCGTAGGAGTTGGACTGTTTGGAATGAGCGTTTCTAAACTGTATGCGAAGCACTTGGAGAAAACAGATCCCGAAATTATGAAGCAAAGTGAAATTGAATATGCTGATGAGCGAAATACTGCAATCCGTAACAAAGCAAAGGCAAAAGCCGGAGATATTATCCAGTGGTTTATCATGGGTATCGCTTATGTCACCATCCTGATGGGGACTTCGTTGTGTGTAACATTGACGGTAGTTGGAGTATTTTTATTAAAATACCTTCTCGAACTATACTTTACAGGAAAATATCAGAGAACAATGTAAACCTGAAATCGGCCGGAAATCCGCGCCATTTTAAAACATCCCCCTGATGCTGCAAAAGAGGCCGCTGCAAAATTTTCGCTTCGCAGCGGTCTCTTTTTATACAGCAAGGTTAAAACAGAAAAACACAAGCAAAGTTAAGCAGCTACCAGCCCAGAACGGTAATGCAATACGGCAATGTTGAAAATCTCTATAAAAATAAGAGCCTATAGAAAAAAGCTGTGCAGGATGCAAAAAAATTAACTTGACAAATTTTATCCTGCTTGTTATAGTGAATATTGAAAGGAAAGTGGATTGCTTGCTGATTACCAAGGAAACAGATTATGCTTTGCGCACTCTGCGGGCGCTGTCGGGCGGAAACCGGCTTACAACAGCGCAGCTGGCAAAAAATGAGCAAATCCCTCAGCAGTTTGCATATAAGATTCTGAAAAAGCTCCAAAAGGGGGGGCTTGTCCGTATCCAGCGCGGAGCGGATGGAGGCTGCAGTTTAGCTGCTGAACTCAACCAGGTTACTTTCCTAAGGCTGGTGCAAATCATGGATGATGATGCATCGGTCAGCTCTTGCATGAAAGCCGGGTATCAGTGCGGATGGTGCAAAGCACATGGCGACACGGTCTGCCATGCGCATCTTGAACTTGCTTCCATTCAGAACAAACTGAATCAGGAGTTAGCTGCACATAATTTGCAGGAAATTTTGTTTGGCGGTTAGGCAAATTTTTTTGCTTTAAAAGTGGATAAAAATTATCAAGTATTAAAAGGAGGCTGTTCTATGTTATTTCATACAACTCAGCAGCAGGAAGAATTTCGTTCGCAGATTCGAAAGTTTGCGGAGAAGGAAGTTAAGCCATCCGCTTTTCTTTGGGACAAGGAAAATGAGTTTCCAAAAGATGTTATTTCCAGCCTGGCAAAAATGGGCATGATGGGAATCCCATACCCAAAAGAATATGGCGGGTTGGGGCTGGATGCAATTCGGTACACGATTGCTGTGGAGGAATTGTCCAGGGTAGACGGTGGGACCGGCACAATTTTGTCGGCTCACACGTCATTAGGCACTTGGCCGATTTTTGCCTTTGGAACCGAAGCACAGAAGAAAAAGTACCTGGTCCCTCTGTGCAGGGGTGAAAAGCTGGGCGCGTTTGGGCTTACTGAAACAAATGCGGGCTCAGATGCCGGCGGCACCGAAACAACCGCTGTGGACAAAGGCGATTATTATCTGCTGAACGGCGGTAAAATCTTTATAACGAACGCTCCTGTAGCAGATATTTACGTAATTTTCGCTGTTACCACGCCAGACATTGGAACACATGGCATTTCCGCTTTTATTGTGGAAAAAGGCTGGAAGGGTTTTGAGTTTGGAGACCATTATGACAAGATGGGAATTCGCTCTTCTTCTACAGCAGAGCTGACTTTTAACAATGTTAAAGTGCCAAAAGAGAATCTTCTGGGCAAGGAAGGCGCCGGTTTCAAAATTGCCATGCAGACGCTGAACGGCGGCCGGATTGGGATTGCCGCGCAGGCTCTTGGTATTGCGCAGGGAGCTCTTGACCAGGCAGTAGACTATGCAAAAGAGCGGGTTCAGTTTGGAAAGCCCATTGGATTTCAGCAGGCTATTTCTTTTAAAATTGCGGATATGGCCACAAAAGTGCGTACGTCGCGTTTCTTAGTCTATTCAGCAGCGGAATTAAAGGAAAATCATGAGCCATACATCATGGAATCTGCCATGGCAAAACAGTATGCTTCCGATTCTGCTTTGGAAGTCACGAACGATGCACTGCAGATTTTTGGCGGGACCGGGTATTTGAAAGGTATGGACGTGGAACGGATGTACCGTGACGCTAAGATTACAACAATTTACGAAGGAACCAATGAAATACAGCGCGTGGTAATTGCTTCTCAGATTTTGGGCAAAGCGCCCAGAGAAGTTGGCAGCTCGTCGGGCAGCTTCCGTAAACCGGCGCCGATTACCGGAATTCGGAAGAAAATTATTTTCCGTGACGGTGATGCCAAAACGCAGGTGGCTGCATTAGTTGACGCACTCCGGAAAGATGGCTACGACTTTACCGTTGGAATAGCTCTGGACACGCCAATCGCTCTTGCGGAACGAGTCGTTTCCGCAGGCAAAGGGGTAGGGGAGCAGGCGAATATGAAACTGATTGAGAACCTGGCAAAAGCCGCAGGGGCTGCCCTTGGTTCTTCACGCCCGGTTGCAGAAACACTGAAATATTTGCCTTTGAACCGCTATGTAGGGATGTCCGGGCAGAAATTTACCGGGAACCTTTATATTGCCTGCGGTATTTCGGGTGCAAACCAGCATCTGAAGGGGATTAAAGACGCTTCCACGATTGTGGCAATTAATAAAAATGCGAATGCCCCAATCTTTAAGAACTGCGACTATGGCATTGTGGGTGACTTGTGCGAAATTGTTCCCCTGCTGGCTTCCGCATTGGGCACCGGCAAGAAACAGCCCGCTCCGCCTATGGTGAAAATCAAGCGGCCCGTTCTGCCAAAGCCGGAACCGATTGGCCCCCGCTATGTGTGCAATGGATGCGGCTATGAGTATGTACCGGAACTGGGTGATGAAACCAGTGAGATAAAACCGGGCACGCTGTTCAAGAATTTACCGGACGATTGGGTGTGCCCTGAGTGCGCCGAAGAGAAGGAAAATTTTATTCAGGCATGATGCCAGAAGGAGGGCAATTTTATGTACTGTGTAAGAAATGTGACAGAAAATCTGTATTGGGTCGGCGCCAATGACCATCGGCTGGCCTTATTTGAAAATGTTTATCCAATTCCGCGGGGTGTTACCTACAACTCGTATCTTCTGCTGGATGAAAAAACCGTCTTATTCGATACGGTAGACTGGTCTGCCTGCCGTCAATTATTGGAAAACGTGAATCATGTGCTGAATGGACGGCCACTGGATTACCTTGTTATCAATCACTTGGAACCGGATCACGCGGCCTGCATAGAAGAAATCCTGATGCACTGGCCTCAGGTTAAAATTATCAGCAATGAAAAAGCTTTTATGCTGATGCGCCAATTTGGCTTCCATGTGGATACGCATGATTTAATTGAAGTAAAAGAAGGCGACACTTACTGCTTTGGAAAGCATACCGTAACCTTTGTCTTTGCGCCGATGGTACATTGGCCGGAAACAATGGTGACCTTCGATGTTACGAATGGGGCACTGTTTTCCGCGGACGCATTTGGGACTTTTGGCGCGCTGGATGGTAAACTGTTTGCGGATGAAGTCAATTTCGACCGGGATTGGCTTGATGATGCCCGGCGCTATCTGACGAATATCGTTGGAAAGTATGGCCCTCATATTCAGCTCTTATTGAAAAAGGCCGGAAGCATTTTAGATAAAATCAAATTTATATGCCCGCTGCACGGTCCCGTGTGGCGTAAGGATTTCATGTATTTTATCAAGAAATACGACACATGGAGCCGCTACATACCGGAAGAAAAAGGCGTCCTGATGGTGTATGCTTCCATGTATGGCAATACGGAATCTGCCACACAGGCGCTGGCTGCAAAGCTCTGTGAAAAGGGCCAGACAAACGTTGCCCTGTATGATGTGTCTACTGCTCATGTTTCTCAACTGATTTCAGAAACTTTTAAATACAGCCATCTTGTTCTGGCCTCTGTGACTTACAATCTTGGCATATACCCCGCAATGCTTGACTTTTTAATGGATATGAAGGCTTTGAATGTTCAAAACCGTACGGTCGCGATTATAGAGAACGGCTCTTGGGCATGTAAATCCGGAGATTTAATGGCGAAGTTTATAAACGATGAACTGAAGAATATGACGGTGCTGAATGAGAGGCTCAGCATGGCTTCTGCGCTTCAGGAAGAGGAAGAGCCTGAATTGGAAAAATTGGCGGATGCAATTCTTGAATCCATGTAATTCCTATTCTTTTCCCGGCCTTTTGGAACAGTACCCAAGATTTTTTAACAGCAAAAGCAGGAACCGGTGCCATTACGCGCCGGTTCCTGCTTTTATAAGGGGAAAGTGTGAGGCAGCCTGATGCCAAGAATCAAAGTCATTCCTCCACGTCGGCGGCTGTGTCAAGCAGTTCTTTTGACTCTGTCGGCGGCAGGGCGGAGACTTCCCTTAATTTGCTGTTGATTTTTCTTGTGCGCACTCCGACAAGTTTGTCCAGCTCTGCGCCTGTTTGTTCAATCCTCTTCTGGGCCGCTGACAAAACGTCTGCAAATGTATTGAATTCCGTTTTAACCGCACCAAGCACGTTCCATACTTCGCTGGAACGCTTTTGGATGGCGAGAGTCTTGAACCCCATTTGCAGACTGTTCAGCAGCGCGGCAAAAGTTGTGGGGCCCGCAATGCTGATGCGATACTGGCGCTGTAAGGTATCAACAAGCCCTGTTCGGATGACTTCTGCGTACAGGCCTTCAAAAGGTAAAAATAGAATTGCAAAATCGGTGGTGTAGGGTGGGTCAATATATTTGTCATGGATGTCTTTTGCGCATTCTTTGATTCTCGTTTCCAGCGCAGTTTCAGCAGCGGCAATAGCGCTGCTGTCACCCGTGTCGTATGCATCTACCAGGTGGTTGTATGTATCGGCGGGGAACTTTGCGTCAATCGGCAGGTAAACGCATTGGTCGCCGTCGCCGGGCAGCTTGATGGCATACTCAACGCGGTTGGATGATCCCCGTTTGGTCGCTACGTTTTCATCATATTGTTCTGGGGACAGGATTTCTTCTATAATCGCACCAAGCTGGTATTCGCCCAAAATACCGCGCGTCTTAACATTTGATAGAACTTTTTTCAGGTCGCCGACTCCATTTGCCAGTGTTTTCATTTCGCCAAGCCCGGTATAGACTTCCTGCAGCCGGTCGCTGACCATTTTAAATGACTGAGTGATGCGGTCATCCAAAGTCTTCTGCAGCTTTTCGTCTACCGTGGCGCGCATTTTTTCAAGTTGCTTGCTGTTATCGTCCTGCAGTGCTTCCAGGCGGCTCTGCACAGTGGAACGGATGCTGTCCAGCGAATCTTTATCCTGCACGGTAAAGGCTTTGAATTGTTCATCGACGGATTTCAGTCGTTCTGAAACCGTGGATTTCAAGCTGGACTGCGCTTCTGCCAGCATCTTGGATATTTCCAATAAGCGGCTGTCCTGCATAGTGAATTGTTTGGCCTGCGCATTGGAAAGCATTGCCGTGGTGCCGTTTACGCTTTTTTCAAGTGCGGCAATCCGTTCGGCTTGGCTTTTTTGCAAGGCGAGCAGTTTTTCTGCAAGGTCTGCTTTCAGCAAATCCTGGCTTTTGGTGACATTTTCCGTTAGTTCCTTTAGCCGGACATCCTGCCTTTGGGCGGTTTGACCTTGCGCTGCCGCTAAAGAATCAGCAAAATTTTTCATGGTAGTTTGAACGGCTGCCGTCATTTCGGTTCGGGTTGCGCGTATCTCATTGACCACTTCATTTTTTGCTGTTGTCGTTTCTAAGGACTGCTGGCTGCTCATTTCACTCAGCAGTTCCCTTTTCAGCTTTTCGGTGTTGATTGGTCTGTTCTTTGTGAGGACTAAAATAATACCAGCTATTATTACAAGCAGGGTAACAATATCGAGTGCTTCAGAAAAAGGCATAGGACTGATCCTTCCTCTCATTTTTGTCTTTACTGGGTGTGAAAGTTCTGCCGGTTCGCCGGTCAACCGCGGCAAGCGCAAGGCCTATTTGAAAATTCCAAGTTTATTGCAATATCCTTCATTATACGACAAAAATATTTCAGACTCAAACATGGCACGAAGAATTTCTGATTAAGCGGCACGGCTTCAAATGTTTCACAAGACAAAAAAGTGCTGCTGCAAAATGAAAGATTTGCAGCAGCACTTTTGGGTGACTCTTATTTGTCGTTGTTTACCATGCTCAAGTACCGGTAGACCGTAGGCTCAGAACAGCAAAGTTGTTTTGCCACTTGGCTGACTGCTCCTTTCAGCAGGAAGATTCCTCTTTGGTTCAAAACCTCTACAATATGAATCTTTTCCGCCTGAGTCAAGCGGTCGGGTGAGACGTCGCTGCTTTGCAGACAGTCACTCATGACGGTGTCCATCGCTTCGCTGATTGTTTCCGGAAAGTTTTCCACTGCATCCGTCAGGGAACTTGGGGGCACAATAGGCTGGCGGGCTTCATCTTCCAGAGCACCGGGGTGGCACAGTTCCAAAACCTGCCTGCTGACGTCAGCATAGCGCGAGCCGTCAAAATTAATGCAAAGCATACCGACTAAAGTGCCGTCCTCCTCTTTAATGAAAATGGTCGAGGAGCGAAGAACCTTGCCGGTCTTTGAAATGCCTTTGTAATTTAGAACATAGTCACGCTTTTCATAGACTTTATCCTTTATCATTTTCAAAGCCAAATCAGTAATGGGGGCTCCGACTTTTCTTCCGCTGATATTCCCATTTGCAATGGCAATAATGGACTGGCTGTCAAAATCAATTTCATGAAGGGCAATTTCATAATCTGGACCAAGCACCTTACCAAGAAAATCAACAAGTGTGCTGAAGTACCGGATTACTGTGGAACGCATGAGTAAATTCCTCCCTGTGAAAGTTCTAAAATCATTTCAGCACCGCTTTGCACGGTGCTGTATAAAATTCTCTCCCTGAAAGTGTAACACAGAAAAAGAAATCATGCAATAAATTTTGTACTCTCATATAATAAAATATTATCAAAATAATTTATATCTTGTGTTTACACAGCATTTATATTTTGAAGAAAACGGGTTAAAATCAATTAGAAAGCAACATTTTGGTCGAAATTAATAAAAAAAATAAACTATTGATAAAAAACTATTGACTTTAAATTATTATTGTGATAAGTTTTTATTACAACAAATACAAAGGAGATTGGTTATGAGTCCGACAATCATCTATACCAAACAAGCACCGGAAGCAATCGGCCCCTACTCACAGGCAATCGGGTTCGAAAAGCTTATTTTTACTTCGGGGCAGCTTCCGCTGGATCCCAAAACCGGCAAAATCGTTTCAGGCGGAATAGAAGCACAGACAAAGCAGTCAATTCTCAATCTACAGTCCATTTTAAAGGAGGGTGGTTCCGACTTAAGAAAGGTGCTGAAAACGACGGTCCTGCTTAACGACATGAATGATTTTGACGCCATGAACAAGGTATATGCGGAATTCTTCACCGGTAATTACCCGGCGCGTTCTGCAGTACAGGTTGCAAGGCTTCCTATGGATGCTATGGTGGAAATTGAGGTCGTTGCTTTTTGCAGCGATGCACACTGAACCGTTCCATTTCAGCCAAAAAATCTAAAACGAGATGTCTCAAGAATTTTAGCAGTCAAAGCAACAAAACACGGCAGAAATTCAAAAGGAAAGGATGGGTTTTCGATGGACAAACAAAGAGTAATTGACATTCTAAACAGCGAGATGGAATTGGCAACAGGGTGTACAGAGCCTGCAGCTATTGCATTTACCGCCGCTACCGCCGCTAAAAGGCTGAAGGGGGAGCCGGTGGAAAGTGTTCTGGTCCGCGCGAGCGGAAACATGATTAAAAATGCGATGGCTGCAGGCATTCCGGGAACGCGCTATACTGGTATGGAATATGCCGCGGCGATTGGCACGCTGGGGGGCGACCCGGAGAAGAAACTTCAAGTTATTGTTGGCGTAGACCCCGCAGTTTTTCCGGCGGCCCAAAAATTGGTAGAGGACCGGAAAGTCCAGGTCGAATTGGCCGACGTTACAGAAAAACTCTATGTGGATGTTACAGTGAAAAGTGCCAAGAATTCAGTCAGGGCGGTTATTTCGGGCGCCCATACCAATGTGGTTCTGATTGAAGAAAACGGCAAAAAAGTTTATGAAAATACTGCGAGCGGCCCAAAGGCGGGCTGCGTCAGTGCGGAGGAAATCAGCAGCCTGCTTTCCGTCAAAAAGATTTATGAGTTTGTCAATGAAATTGACACAAAAAATGATCCGCTTGACATTATCCGCAAGAGTATTTCCATTAATACTGCAATTTCCGAAGAAGGCCTGAAAAATGATTACGGCCTCATGATTGGAAAGACAATCCGTGAAGAACTGGACAAAGGCATGATTGGCAACAACATGGTTTCAAACGCAGTATGCGTTACCACAGCGGGTGCCGATGCGAGAATGGCCGGAGCCCCTTTCACGGTGGTATCTAATTCCGGAAGCGGAAATCAGGGCATTACAACAACAATGCCGGTTGTCGCGGTTGCAAAATGGAACCATATCGATGAAGATAAAATGATTCGTGCCGTTACACTGAGCAACTTGATTGCTATTTACATACATTCCAAATTCGGCAAGCTTTCTGCTTTGTGCGGAGCTACAGTTGCCGCAACCGGTGCAGCCTGCGGAATTACCTATCTGCTGGGCGGCGATTTGAAAGCAATCGGCTATGCCATTCAGAATATGATTGGCGATGTAACTGGTATGCTTTGCGACGGCGGAAAAGCGGACTGCGCACTGAAAATAAGCACTTGCACCACAGCGGCCATGCAGTCCGCATTCATGGCGATGAAAGGGCTTCGGGTACAAAAGACCGATGGAATTATTGAGGAAGACGTCGAAAAATCCATCAATAATTTCACCACTCTTGGCAACAAGGGCTCGGTAGCAATGGACTCGCTGGTTCTGCAAATGATGCTTCAGAAGGACAAAAAGTAACCTGAAGCAAACTGGGAAAACAAAATAGAAATAAGGGAAAGCAAAGAGGAGAAAAGTATGCAGGCGATAGTAGCGTTTTTTATCTTAGCCGCTTTGTACGCGCTGGGCGATTTCGTGGGAACACGAACGAAAGCGTGGATTCCGTCCGTATTTGTTGTCGCATGCCTGTTCATGGTGGGATATTGGACTTTCTTCCCCAAGGACATTGTTGCACTGGCAGGCATGGGCGCTCCGCTGGGCGGTACACTTGCAATTCTGTTCTGCATTACCCACATGGGTACTATTATCAGCGTGAAGGAATTGCTTGCTCAGTGGAAAATTATCGTTGTTACCCTAATCGGACTGGTTGGCATGATTCTATTCTGCTGGTTTATCTGCGTTCCGCTCGTTGGCAAAGCCTATGTCATAGCAGGCCTTCCGCCTCTTACCGGCGGCATTGTGGCTGCGGTTATGGTACAGCAGGCCGCGGTGCAGAAAGGTCTTGAAACCGCATCGGTCCTTGCCATCTGTATGTACGTTATGCAGGGATTTGCCGGGTATCCGATTACGGCTGTCCTGCTGAAAAAAGAAGGCAAAAAGCTTCTGAAAGATTACCGGAACGGAACAGCTGTAGCGGTGAAGACCGCGAAGGTTGAAGGAAGTAACGGCAAACTTGCTACAGCCGAGCCCGAAAAGAAAAAGCTGATTCCGCCTGTGCCGGAAAAATACAACGGAACGGCACTGATCCTTGCAAAACTCGCTTCCATCGGCGTTTTGGCTTATCTTATCCAGACTTGGACACATGGTGTTCTGAACCAGGCTGTTGTTGCCCTGATTCTTAGTGTTCTGGCAACGGAACTTGGCTACCTTGACAAAGACTCTCTGCACAAAGCAGGTTCTTTCGGTTTCCTGATGTTCGTGCTGATGATTTTTGTCTTTTCCGGCCTTGCAAAAGCCACCCCGGCGATGCTGGGAAAAATTGCTCTGCCGCTTGTACTGATTATCGTGGTCGGAGTCATCGGTATGATTATCTTCGCACTGATTGCCGGTAAGCTGCTGCATATCAGCCCTTATATGGCCATCGCAACTTCACTTACCGCTCTGTACGGGTTCCCGCCGAACTATGTTCTGACAGAAGAAGCGGCGAAAGCTCTTGCGGAGACCCCGGAAGAAAAGCAGTACCTGATGGATGCCATGCTTCCTCAGATGATTGTCGGCGGATTTGTGACCGTCACGATTACCTCAGTTGTTGTTGCAGGCATTTTCATCAATCTTTTGTAATAGCGTTCGGCTCTGCGTTCAGATGGGATTCATTTCCCATCTGAATTTTATTAAAGATTTGCACCGCCCGAGGCTTAGTCTTTGATGCAGCCCAGGCGGATAAAAAGAACAGAAAGGAACTTGCTGTTATGTCTATTAAGGAACTGGCCGATCAATATGAAAGCTATATTATTGAAAAAAGAAGGTATTTTCACCAGCATCCGGAACTGAGCTGGAAGGAAGAAAATACTACCAACACCATTGAATCAGAACTGAAGGCAATGGGAATTGAAACAAAGCGCTTCGAGGGCAAAACCGGTGTTGTCGGGCTGATTCACGGAGGACATCCGGGCAAAACGGTTGCGCTGCGGGAAGATATTGACGCGCTTCCCATTGAAGAGCACGCCGACGTTCCTTTCCGTTCCCTTAATAAAGGTGTTATGCACGCTTGCGGACATGACTGCCACATTTCCATGCTTTTAGGTGCGGCGAAGATTCTTACGAACATCAAGGATGAGCTTCACGGCGACGTGAAACTTATTTTCCAGGCGGCCGAGGAAACGTGCCACGGCGCCGAATATTTTGTGAAGCAGGGAGTGCTTGACGGCGTTGACGCAATTATCGGGATGCATATCTGGGGAACCCTGGATGCACCGAAGATTAACGTCCAGCCGGGTGGCAGAATGGCTTCCTGCGACAACTTTAAAATTGTTGTAAAGGGTGCTGCCTGCCATGGCTCCGCACCTCACCTCGGCACAGACGCAATCGCGGCGGCAGCTTCTATTATTATGAATCTGCAGACGCTTGTCAGCCGCAAGAACGACCCATTGAATCCACTGGTTATCAGCATCGGAACCATTCATGGCGGCGATGCGTTTAATATTCTTGCCGACAATGTGGTGATGGAAGGAACCGTCCGCACTTTCTCACGGGAACTGAGGAAAAATCTTGAGAGCATGATGCGCAGCATCATTGAAAATACCGCTAAGGCGATGGGCGCTGAGGCAACCTTGGAATACTACATGTATCCTGGACCGGTTATCAACGACCACGACGACTTGAACCGGATTGCCAGAAATGCCGCCGTCAAACTTTACGGCGAAGAAAACCTTGCACCGCTGGAGAAAATGACGGGCTCAGAGGACTTTGCGTATTACATGGAACAGGTGCCGGGCGTTTTCGCCTTTATCGGCTGCCGCAATCCGGAAATTGGCGCAACCTACTCCAACCACAGCGACAAATTCAAAGTGGACGAGTCTGTTTTGCATCGCGGCTCTGCTTTCTATGCCCAGTTTGCACATGACTATCTGGAAGAAACATCAAAATAATCTGCAGAGTCATTGCAGAAAAATTGCCTGAAAAAGTCGAGGCAGCCATACCGAAAGGGATGGGCTGCCCCGGCTTTTTGCTTTTAAATTCAGCCTTGGCCGTTGCTGAATCAGGTCCCAAGGACCTCTGTAAAAAGAGCCGCTCCGAAGAGCGGCGGCAGGCTACATCGCTGGGTTATCGTCATCGGCGCCTTCCTTTGGCGTTATCCCGAGCTGCTTTTCCGGTTTCGTTTTGGACTTTTTGTGTGGCTTGCAGTTCGTCTTTCTTGTTTTCTCAACAGGAATGGCTTTCAAACTATCATCCCCTTTTAGCAATAGGGTTTCCTTAAGCTGAATCTTTATGAAAAAGCGGATAAAAATCAGAAAGGCCAATTTGTGCAGCTAAATTTATGCGAGTTGGCTTGCTGAGGGTAACAAATCAGCCCTTTTGCCGGTAGTATGAAAGGGAAGTGGTGAAGTGTTGAGTCGGGTGGTGCAGAACGAAAATTTCCAGACAAAATGGGCTGTAAAAACTTGTTTTCATCAGCGAAAAACGTGGTAAAATGAATGCAC
>JBFLFY010000022.1:0-40857 GCA_041859875.1 Caproicibacter sp.
GGCGCATTCTGGTGCTTCTTGCAGGAACCGCCGGCGGTTTTCTGCTTCTGCGCCCGCTTCTCGGCGAAGCACAGGCGGTAATTCTTCTTCTTACTCTCTTGTTTTTTGTGGCCTGCGGCAGGCGCATTACCATACAGAAAAGCTATGAGGCCAGCGCGAGCGCCTACCAGAACAAACTGCTGAAACAGCAGGTAGCCGAAGTGCAGAATGTTTACATGACCATGCGCGGTTGGCGGCATGATTACCATAACCACCTGCAGTCACTGAAAGCCTACCTCAAACTGGGGCAGGTAGCGGAAGCGGAAAAATACCTGAACGAACTGGAAACCGACTTGACAAACGTCGACCAGCTTGTGGAAACCGGTAACGTGAATCTTGACGCAATTTTAAATTCGAAACTCTCCCTTGCAGAAAAGCAGGGAATCAGCATCAATTACAAAGCCGCAGTTCCACCCAAATTGACTATCAGTGACATTGACCTGTGCGTGGTAATTGGAAACCTGATTGACAATGCTGTGGAAGCCTGTGAAAAGATTGACCCGGCTTCGGGGAACCGCTTCCTGCGGCTTTACATAGGCTCGCTGAAAGGCCAGCTTTACATTTCCGCTGTCAATGCCACAACGGAGCTGGTGCGCAGAATGGATGACGAGTATATCACCACAAAACGCGGCAACCACGGTCATGGCCTGAAACGGATTAACCTGATTGTAGAAAAATACGGTGGATATATCAGCCGGAAAAACGAACCGGGCGTATTTGCAACGGAAATTCTTCTTCCGCTGTAGCTGTAAAGCTTCTTGAAGTCTGTTTTATTTTTTGCCACCGCGATTTTCGTTTGCTCTGCTTTGCAAAGCCTGCGTCTGTGCCAAAAGCATTTCGCTTTCCGGCGCAGATGCGGGCTTCTTTTCTATTAGGGCTCACTTGCCGTTCACGTACGAATTGATGCAGTTCACGCCAAAAGTGCGCCAAAATCAGCACACCGTGCTATGCTGGTTTCAATCTTCCGGAGAAAAGAAGGAATTACTGTGAAACAAAAAACATTTTTCCGTAACCTGCGGCTGGTCTGCGGAACGATTTGGAAAAAGGACCGCAGTTTTTTTTCAAAGCAAACGGTATACATTTTAACCATGGTTCTTATCCCATTTTTAGAAGCCGCACTTCCAAGCTTTGTCATTTGGCTGCTGGAAAAGGGCACCGGACTGGGTTCGCTTGCGGGCGGCATCGCTGCCGTCTTCCTGGCCAGCGGCATCGCGGCTGGCTTTGGGCGCTGCTACCAACAAGTGGCACAAGGACAAATCAGTGACATCCGGATGAAACATTTTGACAGCCAGTATTTTTTAAAATGCCTCACCATAGACCTTCAAAAATATGAAAGCCCTGCCATACGGGAGTTACAGGGAAAAGCAATGAGCTGTGCCCAAGACGGCGACAGCACCATGGGCTTTACCGGGTACCTGACAAGCTGGGGAAACGTTCTCATCGGTTTTTCCGGCATTGTGCTGTACGCCTGCATTGCAAGCGGCATTCACCCGCTGATTGTTGTGCTGCTGACCGCCATTGCGCTCATTCAGATAGGTGCAACTCATCTTGCACAGAAATGTGAAATCCGCCAGCGGGGGGAAAAGTCACAGCTCCGCATCCAGCAGAACTACATTGGCAAACAGGCTTTTGAAAACGGAACCGGCAAAGACATCCGGCTTTACCGGCTGGGCGGCTGGCTGGAAAGCACTTACAGCAAGCTGAACCGCAAGCTGCAGAAGCTGCTGCGAAAAGAGTACGGCGCGAATTTTTTGGCCGACCTTGCCGGTATTGCTCTTCAGTTCCTGCGGGATGCCGTGTGCTATGGCTACCTTCTGTTTCTAACGTCGAAAGGGATGCCGCCAGCTCAGTTTGTACTTTACCTCGGTATTATTTCCGGGTTTGGCTCTTGGTTTACCATCCTCGGCGATGGCATTTCCGTCCTGATGCGCTGCAGCAACCAAATCAGCGATTTCTACAGTTATCTGAATGTTCCAAGTGATTTTCTGCATAAAGAAGGCGCTGCTCTTCCGGAAAACGGCGCCTTCGATGTGGAATTTTCCCATGTGAGCTTTGCCTACCCCGGCAGCAGAAAAATTCTTGACGATGTAAGCTTTCATATCCATCCGGGCGAAAAAGTAGCCCTCATTGGGAACAACGGCGCTGGAAAAAGCACAACGGTCAAGCTGATGTGTGGTTTCTACAAGCCAACTTCCGGAAAAATCCTCATCAATGGCACAGACTTGAACACACTGAATATTGACTGGTACATGAAGCGCATTGCAGCCGTCTTCCAGAAATCCCTCGCACTTTCGTTTCCTATTGCAGAAAATGTAAGCTGTAAAGTACCGGAGGAAACCGACGTTGCCCGCTGTGAAGAAATGCTGAAACTCGCCGGCCTGTGGGAAAAGATTGATTCTCTGCCGAAAAAGGCCGGCACATACCTGAATAAAGATATGCAGAACGACGGTGTTTCCCTTTCCGGCGGTGAAGCGCAGAAACTGATGTTGGCGCGCGCACTGTATAAGAATCCTTCCCTGCTTTTGCTTGACGAACCGACCGCCGCGCTGGATGCCATTGCCGAAAGCAAAATGTACCAGCTTTACGGCAAGCTGCTGCAAGGAAAAAGCGCACTGTTTATCTCTCACCGCCTTGCTTCTACCCGCTTCTGCAGCCGTATTCTGCTGCTGAATAACGGGAAAATTGCCGAGGAGGGCACACATGATGAACTGATGCAGAAAGGCGGCTTGTACCGCAAAATGTTTGACGTGCAGAGTAAGTATTACAAGGAGGGAACCAGCCATGAAACTGCGTGAAGACTTTCGAAAGCTTTGCAGCTTTCTGCAGGATGTGCAGAAAAAGCACAAAAGCCTGCTGCCATGCCTGCTGGGCGGCGGATTTGCGCAGGCAGCCATTCCGTTCACCGCCCTTTATTTTTCGTCTGAAATTCTTACACTGGTCGTGCAGAAGCGGTTTTCTGCGTGCTACAGCTCCGTTTTCTGGCTGCTGATTCTTACGCTTGTGTTTTCTGTTCTCGCGCGGATCTGCTTCCAAAGCTATGAAGTAATCCGCCATATGTCTTACGACAGTATGCAGGAACGGCTGAACAGCAAGGCCTACCAGATTGAGTTTGAAAAACTGGAACGCACTGAAACGATGGATAAAATCCGCTCCCTGCGTGTAAACGAGCAGACCACGGGCGGCATTTCCTCCGCACTTCTCTACCTTTGGAGAGTGAACCAAGCCGTCTGGGAGGTCATTTTCAGCATTGGCTTTCTTTTCCGGATGTTCCTGCTTTCCGGCTCACAGTTCTGCAACACCGGCAGTATCCTTTCCGCTGTTCTGTACGCGGTGCTTGCCTGCGCCCTCTGCGCGCTCAGCATCCACCTCATCCATACTTCTCATGTGAAGCTGCAGAAAGGACTGCAGGACTGCGCCCATCTCAATGCCGAAACGATCTACCTTTCTTCCCTGGCCGAGTCACCGGAAACCGGGAAAGACGTCCGCATTTTCGGGATGCAAAGACTGCTGAAGTCGAAGCTGGCACAAGTGAACAAGGACTTTTCGCTCGAACGCATCCTCTTCCCATTGGGCCGCTGTAACGGCATAAATACTTTATTCGGCGAAATCATTGCAGGCGGCGCCTATTTCCTGGTTGGCACACAGGCATTGCTGGGGCACATCTCCATCGGGGATGTTCTGCTGTACGCCGGCTCCATTATCCGGCTCACAACATCCGTTAACTCCACGCTGCAAAACTTTTCGCTTTTCCTGTATGTGATGGACTACCTGAAAACCTACCACGAATTTATCAACAGCCCACAGCTTTCGTATGACGGCACTTTACCGATTGAAAAGCGCGACGACGGCCAGTATGAATTTGAATTGCAGGACGTCTGCTTTTCTTACCCCGACAGCAACGACCTCATTCTGGACCACCTGAGCCTAAAATTTACCGTGGGAAAATCATTCGCGGTCGTCGGGCGAAACGGCGCGGGAAAATCGACGCTGATTAAGCTGCTTTGCCGTCTGTATGAACCAACCTCCGGCAAAATTCTGCTCAACGGCATTGACATCCGTTACTACGATTACAGCGAATATGTAAAACTCTTTTCAGTCGTTTTTCAGGATTTTAAAATCTTTGCTTTGCCGCTCGACCAAAACGTGGCCTGCACGGAACAGGCTGACGAGCAGCGCGTATGGAATTGCCTGGAAAGCGTCGGCCTGAAAGACCGCGTGAAATCCATGAAAGACGGCATTCATTCCCTGCTTTACAAAGACTGTGGCGACGGTGTGGAACTTTCCGGCGGCGAAGCACAGAAGCTGGCCATCGCCCGTGCGCTGTACAAAAATGCACCGTTTGTGATTCTCGACGAACCGACGGCGGCACTTGACCCGTTTTCAGAAGCGGAAATTTACGAAAACTTTGGAAACCTTACAAAGAATAAAACTTCTATTTACATTTCACACCGCATGAGCAGCTGTAAATTCTGCGATGAAATTATTGTGATGGAGCATGGCCGCATTGCAGAGCGCGGCAGCCACGAAAAGCTGATGGAACAAAACGGCATCTACGCGCAGCTTTACCGCACACAGGCAAAATACTACCGAAAAGGCGAGCCGGAAAGATGCCCCACCGTGTAAACCAAACTGTATATATTAGGAAGGATACCCTGCCAAGCCGGCCGGGTATCCTTCTTTATTTATTCCACTTTTATTCCGCACGCAGCTGAATCCAACCGATTTCCTTTTCCAATCTGCCGGACTGGGACGAGAGTTCCTGGCTTGCTGCAGCACTTTCTTCCGCTGTGGCGGAATTTGTCTGCAGCGCAGAAGAAGTCTGCTGTATTCCCTGCGTAATCTGCTGAATGGATGTGGACTGCGTGTCTGACGTACTTTTAATTTTCTGGATTGCCTGGTCGATTGATTCCACTTCAGCTGCAATCTCACGCAGCGTCTGAGCCGTTTGCTGTGCCGTTGCCGCGCCTTCCTGAATTTTTTCATCTGCGTTTCCAATGAGTTCTGCCGATTGCTTTGCCGCATCGGCAGATTGGTTTGCAAGGCTGCGGACTTCTTCTGCGACCACTGCAAAACCTTTGCCCTGGTCCCCGGCATGGGCAGCTTCGATGGAAGCATTTAAAGCCAGAATATTCGTCTGGGAGGCAATGCGGTTAATCACCTTGATGATTTTCACAATCTGGCCGGAAGCTTCTGAAATCTCATTCATGGCAGAAAGCGTATTTTTCATCTGGTTCATTCCCTTGTCGACCCGTTCCGTTGTAAGGTTGGCACTGGAGGCTATGTGCGAGATACTTCCGGTATTATGGTTAACAGCCGCGGAAATATTTGAGATTTCAGCCGAAAGCTGTTCCACTGTAGCGGACTGCTCTTCCGCACCTTTTGCTTGGATCTGGACTCCATTCGAAACCTGCCTGGAACTGTTTTTTACCTGCACGGCTGAAGAGCGGATGCTGGAAAATACCTGGTTCAGATTCTCTAAAATTGTATTGGCCGCATCAGAAATTTCGCCGAAATCTCCTTCGTACCGTTCCATTTTGCTGCGGCTGTAATCCCCGTCTGCCATGCTGCGCATCAGGTTCGAAATGTCCATAACAATCTGCTGCAGCCGTTCAAAGGAGCTATTCAGTGTCTCCGCCAGCGCGCCGAATTCATTCTTCGAATGATATTTTGTCCGAACTTTCAGGTTTCCTTTTGAAAACTCTTCCGCACAAGCAGAAAGCTCCTGCACTGGCCTGCTGATATTTTTAGAGATTTTTCTTCCAACCATAACAGAATAGACAACGCCTGCCGCTATGAGCAAAAGATAAAATATAAGGCCGCCCTTTGCTATTGTGCTGTCTTGCGCAGCAACTTTCTGCGCTTCGTTCCCTTCAAAATCCATATAATCCGAATACGTCTGCATAATCTGGCGGGAAACAGAAATTGTGGACTGTATTGCCTGGCTGGCATTTGTTTTATTGCCATCTGCCAGATACTGCATAGCCTGATTTACCTGCGGCTCGAAGATGTTTGAATACATCGCATTAGCACTTGTTATCTGTTTTTTCCACTTTGGTTCCGTCACCCTTTTGTTCAGCCGTGCCACATCCTGTGCACACGCCTGATCACATTTTTTAATCGTGTCCTGTGCTACTTGGGCAATCTGCGGCTGATCCGCTTGGATAATCGCATTCAAGCCTTCTGACTCAATCATAGTAATATTGGTGAGCACTCCGCTGACATCTGACATCCCACTAACGCTGGCCGCCAGCGTATTTTCAGTTGCGATGGAATTAAACATCCAGCCGATTCCTACACCCGCCAGTATAATAGAAACAATAGTAAGCATTAAAAAAGACAGCGAAAGTTGTTTTTGTATTTTCAAATTTTCCAGTTTTTTCATAATCATGCCTCCTGAGCATCCCTTTACCACAGCCAGTTTTCACAGCCGAGCCATAATGCAGGCTGTAACCTTTTTGCCTTTTTCCTGAAGCAAACGGCCATACGGCGAAAGATTCGTGCAGTGTTCAAGATTGTTTTTAATCCCTGCCCCTCTGGAATCATCATAATTTTGCAAAAACCATTTCGGGTACGGTCAACTCTGTGGCTGGTCACAAAAAAAGGATATGCAAAGTGCATACCCCCGTGATGATATAAATTGTAGAATTTTAAGACCAATTTGTCAAGTGCTGAAAGTTCTATTATTAATATATTATCATTAGCAATTCAGAATAATACCGCCCCAAAACGCCTTGCTTTTCTCCTCAATTTTTGCCTTGATAAAAAGTGTATGTAAAAAGCGAGAGTGCCTGCTTTATGCTGTTTTTTGCCATTACCGCAACTTTTTAGCCGAGTTATATTCATACTGTCAAAGGCTGCCTCACATGATAAAAAAGACAAAAACAACCGCCGGAAGCACCAGTTTTCCGGCGGTAATAAAAATTTGTATTCGGTTCAGTATTACATTTTTGTGACCCTATTTTCTCCTGAACGGTGGCGAAATCAGATTTCCTTCTCCAGCATATCCAGCAAATCGCTGAAAGTTTTCATGGTGTCCTGCATCGGCTGGGCGGTCTCCATATCAACGCCGGCCTTGCGAAGAATATTAATTGGATAGTCGCTTCCGCCGCTCTTCAGGAAGCCCTTATACATTTCAACGGCGTTCGGCGTGCCACCCAGAATCCGGTTGGCAAAGGAATTTGCCGCAGCATACCCGGTTGCATACTGGTAAACGTAAAAGTCACGGTAGAAGTGCGGAATGCGCGCCCACTCGATGTCGTTTTCAGCGTCAACCGTCATTTCCGGGCCGTAGTATTTTACATTCAGCTCATGCCATTCGGCACAGAGGCTGTCCGCCGTAAGCGGAATTCCTTTTTCGGCCTTTTCATGGGTAAACAGTTCGAATTCAGCAAACAGCATTTGGCGGAAAACCGTCGTGCGGATTTGCTCCAGTTGGGAATTAATCAGGTACAGTTTCCGGTCTTTATCTTTTTCTTTGCTGATAAGGTGATGAATCAGCAGGGATTCATTCGTTGTAGAAGCTACCTCAGCGCAGAAGAGCGTGTAGTCGGAATAAACGCGGGGCTGTGTGTGGCAGGAATAGTACGTATGAAGGGAATGGCCCATTTCATGCGCAAGCGTGGAAACATCGTCGAGCGTGCCGTCATAGTTCAGCAGCACATACGGGTCTGTGTCGAAGCAGCCTGCGGAATACGCACCGCCGCATTTGCCCTTGTTCGGGTAACGGTCGACCCAGCCGCTGCCAATGCCTTTTGTGAAAAGCTCCAGGTATTCCTTGCCAAGCGGAGCCAAACCATCCAGCACAATTTTAACAGCGTCATCAAACGGGATATGCTCCTCCGGGACATCAATGACTGGCACATACAGGTCGTACATATGGACATCCGGAAGGCCAAGGAGCTTTTTCTTAACGGAAACATAGCGGTGCAGCAGGCCAAGGTTTGCATTGATGGCTTCGACGGCCTTTTTATAAACTTCTACCGAAATATCGTTTGGGGCAAGGGAAGCCTCTACCGCAGAGTCATAGTGGCGCAGCTTCGACTCCAGTACAAAATTCTTTGTGGAGGAAGAAAGCAGCGATGCAATCGTATTGCGGTATTTGTTGTAGCCGCTCATAAGGGATACATAGTATTCTTTCCGCACCTCACGGTTTTTGGAAGTCATAAAGCGGTAATAGCCGCTTTCCGTCATTTCTACCTGCTGGCCCTTCTCATCATGAACCGGCTCAAAAGTCAATTCGCCGTTGGCAAAGATGGAATAGGCATTGTGCGGAGCCTCCATGCTGTCGGAAAACGAGGCAAGAATCTTTTCGCTGTTCTTGTCCAGCGTGTGCGGCTTTGCTTTCAAAATTTTCTGCAGCAGGAAACGGTAAAGCTCCAGCTTTGGCTCCGCTTTCATTTCCTTTTCCACCGTTCCATCCGGGTAAGAAAGGATTTCCGGCACAAAGAACGACTCTGCCGCCTGCATTTCCGCAAAGTATGCCATCATTTTTGATTTCACCGCAAGATGCTCGGCATTGGCGGTATCTTCATCGGAACGCAGGTATGCGTACTCACCCAGCTTATTCGCAAGGGCGGTAATCTCATCGTCCAGTTTGAAAAAGCCCAAAAGCTTTTCCGCATCATTCAGTTTGCCCTGGTATTCCGCCACATGAGAAACTTTCTCCTGCAGCTTTGCAAAATCGGTATCCCAGTCCTTTGCGGTCTTGTAAATCTTTTCAACATTCCACTTGTCGGATTGCGGAATCTGATCTCTTGTTCTAAGCTTCGCAGTTTCACTCATACGCAGTGCCTCCGTTTTTATTTTCAATTTATCATTGCCGGCAGCATGGAAAAGACTGCCGGTGATATTTTCTTAATTATACCACATTCCAGCCCAGGAATATAGAACAGAAATGGGCTTACGCCTCCGCAGTTTTCCATGCTTCCTGCTCGAACTGTTTTGTGTAAAGGTTATAATAATAGCCCTTCTTTTTCAGCAGCTCATGGTGGCTTCCCCGCTCCACAATCTTGCCGTCGCTCACAACGAGAATCACATCCGCATGGCGGATGGTGGAAAGCCGGTGGGCTATGATAAAACTGGTGCGTCCCACGAGCAGATGTGCAATCGCATTCTGAATCAGCTGCTCGGTTTCGGTATCAACAGAACTGGTCGCTTCGTCAAGCACAAAAATAGGCGGGTCGGCAAGCACTGCGCGTGCAAAGGAAATCAGCTGCTTTTCGCCGGTAGAAAGGCGGTCGCCGCCCTCACCCACATCACTATCATAGCCCTTTTCCAGCTTTGCTGCAATGCGGTCGGCTGAAACGAGCTTTGCCGCGGCTTCCACTTCCTCATCGGTCGCACTCAGGCGGCCGTAGCGGATATTTTCGCGCACGGTTCCCGAAAAAAGGTGCGGGTCCTGCAGGACATAGCCAATGCTGCTGTGCAGCCAAAGCTGCGAGCGTTCACGGTAATCCCGGCCGTCAATCAGCACCTGCCCCTCCGTCGGTTCAAAGAACCGGCATGCAAGGTTTACAATGGTTGATTTTCCAGCGCCGGTCTCGCCAACGATTGCAACCGTTGTTCCTGCGGGTACATTCAGGCTGAAATGTTCCAGCACATTTTCGCTGCTGTCGGGATAGTGAAAGTTCACATCACGGAATTCAACACTGCCATGCAGCGGCTCCCAGTTTTCCTTTTTCGGGTGGAAGGCGTCGCCGTATTTTTCCTGCACAGCCGGCGCATCCGTTACGGTCGGTCTGGTTTCCAGCAAATCGGTCACACGTTCAATGGACGCCTGCATGGAAATAAATTCGGAAAAAATCCGCGCAAGGTTCTGTATCGGCTCAAAAATGCCAATCGCGTAAGAGATAAAGGCGGAAAGTGTACCGAACTCCATCAGCCCCTGCTGAGTAAGCCATCCGCCGCGCGCCAGTACAAACGCCGTAGCCAGCGAACCGCTGAACAGCACGACCGGCACAAATGTGGCTGAAAGCATCGCCGCGCGCACGGAAGAAGAATACATCCCATGCGTCAGCTTCTGAAATTCTTTGCTGTTTTCTTTTTCAATGACAAGCACTTTGCTGGTGCGCGCTCCGCTGATTCCTTCATTAAACGCACCGGTAATTTTAGAGTTTGCCGCGCGGATTTCACGGTTTGCTTTTAAAATACGCCCCTGAAAAAACGCCGTTGCCACTGCTATCAATGGGATAATCAGCAGAATCAGCAGGGCAAGCTGCCAGTTCAGAAAGAACATAATCACGAATGCGCCCAATACATACAGGGAAGACCAGGAAATATCCACCAAGTTCCATGCTGCAGAGCCGGCAATTTTCGAGGTGTCGCTCATGGTGCGCGCTATCATGTGCCCCACAGGCGTAGTGTTGTAGTAATCGAAACTAAGCTCCTGCAGATGGACAAAAAGCGCGCGTTTCATGTCGCGCCCAAGGTTCATCTCCACATAGGTAGAAAGGTAAACAAACAGAGACACGGTAAACACTTCAAGCAGCACAACCGCAAGGTATGCCGCCGTGTACGGCACAATGCCCTGCATCGTGCGCGGAAGAATAAAATTGTCTATGGCATAACGGAGGAAAAGCGGATTTGCAATATCCATAATGGCCGTAATGACCATCAGCACAGCAACCGTGACCATTCTGCCGCGGTACGGCTTCAGGAACGGAAGCAGCTTCGCCCAGATTTTTATGTTAAATGATTTATCATATGTTTTTTCTTCATGCGTCGGCAAGAGTCTTCATCTCCTTCTGCGCAGGTTCGTCATCCACGCTGTTCTGAATCTGCCAAATGCGGCGGTAGATGCCATCCTGCGCCGCAAGTTCTTCGTGCGTGCCGCGCTGCACCACACGCCCATGGTCAAGCACAAGGATACAGTCAGCATGCTGTATGGTTGCTACGCGGTGTGAAATCAGGATAACGGTAGAATCCGTCATATCCGTCCGCAGCGCCGCGCGGATTTTTGCATCTGTTTCGGCATCCACAGCCGAAAGGGAATCATCAAAAACCTTAATTGGTGTTTTTTCCATCAGCATACGGGCAATGGCCACACGCTGTTTCTGCCCGCCGGAAAGCGTGACCCCGCGCTCGCCAACAAGCGTTTCGTAGCCCTCCGGAAAGCTTTCAACCGCCCCATCCACAGCGGCATCCCTGGCGGCAGCACGGATTTCTTCCAGTGGAACCTCGGGGTGCGCTGCGGCAATGTTTTCGCGGATAGTGCGGGAAAACAGGAAAGGTTCCTGCAGCACGAGGCCTACATTACGGCGAACGTGGCTTAGTTTCATCTTACGAATATCCACGCCGCCAATCGTAATGCTGCCTTTCCCAGGTTCTATATCATAAAGGCGTGCAAGCAGGTAAGTCAAAGTGGACTTTCCGCTGCCCGTCCCGCCCAGAATGCCGACTGTTTTTCCAGCCGGCACTGTAAAGCTTACGTCATGCAGAAGCTCCGGCATCCCTTTGTAGCCAAAGGAAACATGGTCAAAAACAATGTCGCCGTCCAAATCCGGGGTAAGGCCCTTGGGGTCTTCTTCTTCCTCTTCTGCGTTCAGAATCTCGCGCAGGCGGTCAATGGAAACGTTCATTTTGCTCATGTCGCTCAAAATGCGGCCAAGGTTTCGAATCGGCCATGCCATCATGGTGTTGTAAGAAACAAAAACCGTAAACTGCCCCAGAGTCAGGCGGCCTTCCACGGCTTCCCGCACACCAAGTAAAGTAACCGTCATAATTTGAAGTGCTGTTGCAAAATCGCCGAGACCCCAGTATGGTCCAAGGAGTTTCCCAAGGCGCACCCACAGGGCGGCAAAGCGGTTATTTTTCTTGTCAAAATTCTCTACTTCGTAGGCTTCACGCCCGAAAGCGCGAACCACGCGAACCCCCGTCAGGTTTTCCTGCACTGTGGTGGAAAGTTCGCCTTCCGCCTCGTCCGCTTTGCGGAACCGGCGCGAAATCAACCGAAAAAATATGCCGGAATACAGCATAACTGCCGGGATAAACGCGAGTGAAACCCACGTTAAGAAACTGCTCATGGTAAACATCCAGCTTATGGCAACCGTCACCAGCACCACCGTGCGAAACATCTCGGTCAGTTGGTTGGAAAAAAAGTTCTGCAGGGTTTCCACATCGGACGTGCAACGCTGAATAATGTCACCCGTCTGAATGGAAACGTGCCACTGGTAAGGCAGGTGCTGTATGTGGTCGTAAAGCCGGTTGCGCAGGCGTTCCAGCGAGCCCTCACAGCCTTTCGAAATTGACACGCTGCACAGAAACGTGAAAATGCCTGCCAGTATGGAAAACACTACGGCTGCGGCAGCACAGACAATAAGGTGGCTGCTGAGGTAGGACCGGCCGCCAATGGAATTAATCCACCGAACACAAAAGGCCGGAAGGTCAAACGGAAGGCTGTTCAACACTGAATCCATTGTTACGCGGATTGCCTGCGGCGTCAGGAAGTTAAAAATTACTGAAAATACCGTTCCGGCGGCAGACACCAGAATCCATTTCCCGGAGCCATGCAGCGTCTGCTTTAAAAAGCCGGTTCGGCTGAGCTGTTCTTTTTGATTCATCGAATTCCTCCTTGTTCACAAATCCGCCGCAAAAGGCGGAAAGCAGAAAAAAAGAACCGCCTGCCCAAATCGGGCAAGCGGCTCTTTGCTGATTCGCATGACGAAAACGGTGTGCGGTCAATGACACCGCATACTGAAAATCTTCTTCGAAAAAGCAGGGCAGAACCGCCGGAGAGTCCCGGCAGAAACGGCACAATTTACGGATGCCGCAATGCTGTTGCTGTTAATTGCATTAAATGTTGTATTTTGCATGGTTCTGCCCCCTTTCTGTTCAAATTGAGCGGTGCTGAGCACCACAGTGGGTTTATTATACCACAGTCATCCGGTAGAATGCAAGAAAATTTGATAAAAAATCCCTCCGGAAAAAACCGGAGGGCATCGCTGATGCGACCAGGCCTGTAAGCCGAGTTCTGTCTTGGACAGCCATCTATCTTGGCCGGATGTTGCCATCACGGCTCAGTGCCACCTTCTCGGGACGCGCCGGGCAGACGCATCATGTCCCTCTGCGGTGTTGCTCCGAATAGGGTTTGCACAGCCGCATAGTCTCCCATGCGCTGGTGGGCTCTTACCCCGCCTTTCCATCCTTACCGCAAAAGCGGCGGTATTTCTCTGTTGCACTTTCCCTGGGGTCGCCCCCGGCGGCCGTTAGCCGCTATTCTGCCCTGTGGGGCTCGGACTTTCCTCGGGCGCGCACTTTCGCGCTGCGTCCGCAGCCATCCAGCCTGCTCGCACTGTCCATTCTAATGAAAATCCGCCGAAAAGTCAAGGCTTGCGCAAAAGGCGGGTGTAAAAGCGTGAAAAACCGCAGCCCTTTCAGAAGCAAAGGCTGCGGAAATTTCATTTCAAGGTTTTATCAGGCTCAGACAACACTGAAAAGCAGGTCGCCGTAAGTCGGGTACGGCCAGTACTTAGAACCGACAAGCGATTCAATCTCATCTGCGGGCTTTCTGGTCTTTTCCATCTGCTCAAAAACAGTATTGCGGTAATACTTTGCAATTTTAAGCATATCGTCCGCTTTCGGCGCCTTTTCGACATCTTTTTCCAGCTTTTCGGCTTCCGTATACAGTTTGTCGGAGAAACCGGAAATCTTCTGCAGCAAAGGCTCTTCAAAGCCTGCGGCTACACCGATAGATTTCTTCTGCGCTGCTGTTTCCGCAAGGTCTTTCTGGTAAGAAACTGTTGCTGGAAGAATCTGCTTCTTAATCATGTCAAGCATAGTGAGAGCTTCAATGTGGATCTGCTTGTAATAATTTTCAAGCTCAATTTCGTAGCGCGCCCTTGTTTCTGTTTCAGAAAGGACACCGTGCTTCTTCAGAAGTTCAATGTTCTCTTTTTTAATGTAATACGGCATTGCATCTACCGTGCTGCGAAGGTTCAGCAGACCGCGCTTCTCTGCCTCATCCACCCATTCCGGCGCATAGTTGTTGCCATTGAAAATAATGCGCTTATGGTCGCGGATGGTATCCTTGACAATCTTGTTAAGAGCGCCTTTCAAGTCATCGGCTTTTTCAAGGATGTCGGCAAACTGGCTCAGTTCGTCGGCTACACTGGTGTTCAGCATCATGTTCGGGCAGGCCAGCGAAGCTGTGGAACCCACGCTGCGGAACTCGAATTTATTGCCGGTAAAGGCAAACGGAGAAGTGCGGTTACGGTCTGTAGTATCCTTCGGGAAGCGCGGAAGCACGTCGCTGCCAATCTCCATAACGACCTTATCTTTTGCATTGTATGGCGTACCGGTTTCAATTGACTGCAAAATGTCGGTCAGTTCGTCGCCGAGGAACATGGAAATAATGGCTGGCGGCGCCTCGTTTGCACCCAGGCGATGGTCATTGCCGGCACTTGCAACAGAGATGCGGAGAAGGTCCTGATGTTCGTCAACCGCTTTAATGATAGCCGCAAGGAAAAGCAGGAACTGTGCATTCTGCCGCGGAGAGTCGCCGGGCTCCAGAAGATTTTCGCCGGTGTCGGTAGACATACTCCAGTTGTTGTGCTTTCCGCTGCCGTTAATGCCGTCAAACGGTTTTTCATGCAGCAGGCAGGTGAGGTTGTGCTTCGTAGCAACTTTTTTCATCATTTCCATGATAAGCTGGTTATGGTCCGTTGCAACATTGCTTGTCGTAAAGATTGGCGCAAGCTCGTGCTGCGATGGAGCAACTTCGTTATGCTCCGTCTTTGCAAGAATGCCAAGCTTCCAAAGCTCTTCGTTCAGGTCATTCATGAAGGAAGCAACACGCGGCTTAATCACACCGAAATAGTGGTCTTCCATTTCCTGGCCCTTCGGCGGTTTTGCACCGAACAGCGTACGGCCGGTGTAAACAAGGTCTTCGCGTTTTTCGTACATGGCCTTATCAACAAGGAAGTACTCCTGCTCGGGGCCTACGGTTGTAATCACACGTTTGGCTTCCGTGTTGCCAAAAAGGCGCAGGATTCGCAGGGCCTGCTTGCTGATGGCATCCATAGAACGGAGCAGCGGTGTCTTCTTGTCAAGTGCTTCGCCGCCGTAAGAACAGAATGCCGTTGGGATGCAGAGCGAATGATCCTTGATGAAAGCGTCGCTGGTTGGGTCCCATGCTGTATAGCCGCGGGCTTCAAATGTAGCGCGCAGGCCGCCGGATGGGAAGCTGGAAGCGTCTGGCTCGCCTTTAATCAGCTCTTTGCCGGAAAACTCCATCAGCACTTTTCCACCCGGAATCGGAGTAATAAAGCTGTCGTGCTTTTCAGCCGTAATGCCGGTCATCGGCTGGAACCAGTGCGTAAAATGCGTTGCACCTTTTTCCAAAGCCCACTCTTTCATGGTGTTGGCAACAACATTGGCTACTTTCGGGTCAAGTGTCTTGCCGCGCTCGCGCGTTTCTTCCAACGCTTTGTATGTTGCTTTCGGAAGGCGTTCTTTCATGACGGTGTCGTTAAATACCAAGCTGCCAAACATTTCAGGAACCTTGCTCATCTGAAATCCACTCCCTCAATAAAATTACCCAAATAAAAAAAGATGCTATAAGGCCTAGGTAAACCGCCTTACAACATCTTTGCTGTAGTTGCGTTTATTATAGGGCTCTTCCTTACAAATGTCAATAGCGGAAGGCAAAATTGCAATAAATTAAGCGATGTACTGCAGATTTGCCACTAAGCAAGAACAATTTCTATATTTTTTTCACAATATTGCATGATGTGCCATAAAATTATGCAAAAGCTATTGACTTTATAAGTTAAACAAACTATCATTAAAAAACGAATAAAAGCAAGTTTCTCCTGGAAAAACTTTGCTTTCAAAGACAATTTTAATGCTGCGGTCCTTTCGGTATCCGCCGCGGATGCTTTTGCAGCCCGCTTTTCGCCGAAAAGCCGCAATTTTGCAGGGAGGCCTGTTCCATGATGCAATATGAAGGACAGATACGCATTCCTTCCGGCTGCGCCATTTCGGGTATTTTCTCGCGCAGCGGGGAGAAATTCAATGGGGAAGACATCATACGCTCCATTACGCCGATGCACGACCGTTCCAATGGTTTGGGCGGCGGCTTTGCCGCTTATGGCATTTACCCAAAGCAGAAAGACCTGTACGCGCTGCACGTTTTTTACGACAGCGAGCGCGCAAAGGATGAGTGTGAGCATATTATCTCTTCCTGCTTCGACCTGAATGCCGCCGAAAAGGTACCGACACGCCGGGTGCCGGAAATCACCGACGAGCCGGCTATCTGGCGCTATTTCGGTTTGCCGTATGAAAAGCAGCTGGAAGACACCGGCCTTGATGAGCGCGAATATGTGGCACGCTTTGTAATGAAAATCAATACGGAAGTACGCGGTGCCTATGTTTTCAGCAGCGGCAAAAATATGGGCGTTTTCAAGGCCGTCGGGTTTCCGGAAGATGTAGGCCGTTTCTACCGTCTTGATGAATATGAGGGCTACTGCTGGACGGCACACGGCCGCTACCCGACCAATACGCCAGGCTGGTGGGGCGGCGCTCACCCGTTTGCGCTGCTGGACTATTCCGTCGTACATAACGGCGAAATCTCCTCCTATGACGCAAACCGCCGTTTTATTGAAATGTTCGGCTATAACTGCACACTTCTGACCGACACCGAAGTAATCACTTACATTATAGATTACCTGAACCGCAAGCGTCACCTCACTCTGAAGGAAGTAGCCGATGTTGTGGCTGCGCCGTTCTGGAGCGAAATTGCCGAAATGCCGGAAAAAGAGCGGAAGCACTATACTTACCTGCGCAACGTATTTTCCAGCCTGCTGATTACAGGCCCGTTTTCCATTCTTCTCGGCTATACCGGCGGCATGATGGCACTGAATGACCGCTGCAAACTGCGCAGCATGGTTGTCGGTGAAAAAGGCCAAACCGTGTATGTGGCAAGCGAAGAATGTGCCATCCGCACCGTGCAGCCGAGTCTTGACAAGCTCTGGTCGCCGCGCGGCGGCGAACCGGTCATTGTTACACTGAACAAGGGGGTTAGAGTATAATGGGCATCAATTTTACTATGCCGGAGTATGAAGTCCTCCGCGACCCGCAGCGCTGCATAGCCTGCCGCGTCTGTGAACGCCAGTGCTCGAACGAAGTCCATTCGTTCGACCCGGAAACCGGGACTATGAAAAGCGACGAGTCCAAATGTGTCAACTGCCACCGCTGCGTCTGCCTCTGCCCCACCCATGCACTGAAAATCGTTAAGAACCCCGACACGTTCCGCGCGAACGGCCAGTGGGACAACTCCACCATCAGCGAAATTTACCGCCAGGCGGAAACAGGCGGAATGCTTCTTTCTTCCATGGGCAACCCGAAAAACTACCCCATTTACTGGGATAAAATGTTAATCAATGCTTCGCAGGTGACGAACCCTTCCATTGACCCGCTGCGTGAACCAATGGAAACGCGCACATTCCTCGGTAAAAAGCCGGAACAACTGGAGCGCGCCGCAGACGGTTCCATCCGCACCGACAACCTTCCGCCGCAGCTGAAACTGGAAGTGCCAATTCTGTTTTCGGCCATGAGCTATGGCGCAATCAGCTACAACGCTCACGAAAGCCTTGCACGCGCAGCGACAGAGCTTGGCACTTACTACAACACCGGTGAGGGCGGCCTGCACGAAGACTTCTACAAATATGGACCGAACACCATTGTGCAGGTTGCCTCCGGGCGTTTCGGCGTCCATCCAAAATATCTGGAAGCCGGCGCGGCCATTGAAATCAAAATTGGGCAGGGTGCAAAACCAGGCATCGGCGGCCACCTGCCGGGCGCAAAAATCTCTGATGACGTTTCAAAGACCCGCATGATTCCGAAAGGAAGCGACGCCATCTCCCCTGCACCGCACCATGACATTTACTCCATTGAAGACCTGCGGCAGCTTGTCTACTCGCTGAAAGAAGCGACGAACTACAAGAAACCGATTATCGTTAAAATTGCTGCCGTTCATAACGTTGCCGCCATTGCGAGCGGCATTGCGCGCAGCGGAGCGGACATTATCGCCATTGACGGTTTCCGCGGCGGTACAGGTGCTGCTCCCACGCGAATCCGCGACAATGTAGGCATTCCGATTGAACTGGCCCTTGCAGCTGTGGACGAACGCCTGCGGCAGGAAAAAATCCGCAACAACGTTTCGCTCGTTATCGGCGGAAGCATCCGCTGCTCGGCAGATATTGTAAAGGCCATCGCTCTCGGCGCGGATGCCGTTTACATTGGCACCGCGGCTTTGATAGCGCTTGGCTGCCACCTGTGCCGCACCTGCCAGAACGGCAAGTGCAACTGGGGCATTGCCACACAGCGCCCAGACCTTGTAAAACGCCTGAACCCTGACATTGGCTCCAAGCGGCTTGTGAACCTCGTTTCCGCATGGCAGCACGAGATTATGGAAATGATGGGCGGCATGGGGATTAACTCGATTGAAGCGCTGCGCGGCAACCGCCTGATGCTCCGCGGCATAGGGCTGAATGAAAAAGAGCTTGAGATTCTCGGTATCAAGCATGCGGGGGAATAAGCGATGAAACGTGTTTATGTGAATGAAAAATGGTGCCTGGGGTGCCATCTGTGCGAATATAACTGCGCTTTTGCAAACTCCGGTGAAACCGATATAGTAAAAGCGCTGCAGGGCGTAAAAATCCACCCAAGGATTCAGGTAGAGGGCGACAATCAAATCAGTTTTGCTGTTTCGTGCCGCCACTGTGAAGAACCGCTCTGCGTGAAAAGCTGCATTGCCGGTGCGCTCAGCGTAAAAGACGGCGTCGTCTGCTGTGACCAAGACAAGTGCGTCGGATGCTTTACCTGCGTTCTTGTATGCCCATACGGTGCCGTCATGCCAGCGCCGGATGGCAAGGTAATTCAAAAGTGTGAGCTTTGCACAAACAACGCCTCCGGCGAACCCGCCTGTGTAAAAGGCTGCCCCAACGGCGCGATTGTATTTGAAGAGAGGTGAGCTGCTTTGAAATATGTGATTATCGGTAACTCCACAGCCGCTGTAGGCTGTATTGAAGGAATCCGCTTACAGGATAAAACCGGGCCAATCACTGTAATCTCTGACGAGCCGTACCCTGTATACTCCCGCCCGCTGATTTCTTACCTGCTGCTCGGCCGCACAGACGAAGAGCGCATGAAATACCGCCCGGACGGTTTCTATGAAAAGAACGGAGTGAAAACGCTGCTGAACGTTCGGGCCGTAAAAATTGACGAGGAAAAGAAAACAGTTTGTCTTGCCGACGGAACAGAAGAGCGGTTTGACCGCCTGCTTGTAGCCACCGGTTCTCGGCCATTTGTTCCGCCGATGGATGGTCTGGACACCGTGGAAAAGAAATTCAGTTTTATGAAGCTGGATGATGCAAAGGCCCTTGGGAAAGCGCTTACTCCAAACACACGCGTATTGATTATCGGCGCCGGCCTGATTGGCCTGAAATGTGCCGAAGGAATCCGCCACCTCGTAAAATCCATTGAAGTTGTTGACCTTGCCGACCGCATTCTTCCCAGCATACTGGATGAAGACGGTTCGGCCATGGTGCAAAGCTTTATTGAAGAGCAAGGCGTTTCGTTTACGCTGGGCGACAGTGTGGCAAAGTTCGAAGGAAATCTGGCGACACTGAAAAGCGGAAAACAGGTTCCGTTTGATGTGCTGGTTGTTGCCGTCGGCGTACGGCCGAACACGCAGATTGCCGCCGACGCGGGATGCCGTGTCGGGCGCGGGATTGCCATTGATGAACGCTCCGCAACCTCTGTGCCGGGAATTTACGCGGCGGGCGACTGCTGCGAATGCCATGACATTACAACCGGAACCGACCGCATCCTTGCCATTCTGCCGAACGCATACCTGCAGGGCGAAACGGCGGGAATCAACATGGCAGGCGGCGAAAAGAAGTTCGACAAAGCCATCCCCATGAATGCCATTGGCTTTTTCGGCCTGCATATCATCACCGCCGGGAACTACGACGGTACGGCCTGGACGGAAAAAACCGCCAGCACATACAAGAAGCTTGTTTCAAAAGACAACCGGCTGAAGGGCTTTATTTTGATTGGCGATGTGGCCCGCGCTGGAATCTATACTTCACTGATTCGGGAACAGACCCCGCTCGACACCGTCGATTATGACCTGCTGAAGCAAAAGCCGCAGCTGATGGCTTTCACGCGGGAAGAGCGCGCGGTTAAGCTGGGAGGGAAAAAGTAATGACGCATATTGATGCGCATGGAAAATATTTTCAGCAGCTGAATGAAAAAATTCGTGAATCCACAGATTCGGAAATCACCGTTGACAACTGCCTTGGCCAGCGATACATCGGCGCCGGCATGAGCGGCAAAAGCCTTTTGCTTCACGGCGTCCCGGGAAATGACCTGGGCTGCTACCTGAACGGTGGAAATATCCGTGTAGAAGGCAACGCGCAGGACCAGACCGGCGACACCATGAACACCGGCACCATTATAATCGAAGGCTCCTGCGGCGACGCAGCTGGCTACGCCATGCGCGGCGGCAAAATTTTCATCAAGGGCAATGCCGGTTACCGTGTAGGGATCCATATGAAGGCGTACAAAGAGCATCAGCCGCTGATTATCGTCGGCGGCGAAGCGGGCAGCTTTCTGGGCGAATACCAGGCGGGCGGAACTATTATTGTCCTCGGCCTGCACAGCACCGCCGCACCGATGGGCAACCTCTGCTGCGCCGGGATGCACGGCGGGCGTATGTTCGTCCGCTGCAAGGAGCTGCCAAATGACCTGCCAAAGCAGGTAAACACGGCAGTTGCAACAGACGAAGACCTTGCCTCGATTGACGGCTACCTAACGGATTACTGCCAGACTTTCTCACTTTCTAAAAACGACGTGCTTTCGGGGAAATTCTACCTCATTACTCCGAATACGAAAAATCCCTATAAGGCGCTGTATACTTTTTATTAGATTTTCAGTCCCCCTGAAAATAGCAAAGCTATGCAGAAAAGGCTCTGACCGCGCATTCGGCGCGGTCAGAGCCTTTCATTGTAATTTTCAGCCGGAATATTTTGAAATCATGTCGGTTTTTAGCCTCCACAGCTTATGGGAAAGGTCAACATAATAATGGTGCGGGTTTTCAAAGCGCTTAACTTCGTCCCACAGTTTATCGACCTGGCAGCTGCAGTATTCCTGAATCTCTTTCAGAGAACGGTCTTCTGCAACGCATTTGCCGCCTTTAAAAATCTGATGCTGAATTTCGACCGCGTCGAAGTTTTCTATTGTTTTCTTCTTCCAAATAAAATCCGGATCAAAAATCTCGTACGGCTTCGAAGAATCAATCGTTTCGTCGCGCAGCGTAATGACATCGGCCATTGCCTTACCAGAAGTACGGTCGTACAGACGGTAAATTTTCTTAAAGCCAGGCGTTGTGATTTTCGTAACATTCTCGCTGATTTTGATTTTCGGTATAATGCGGCCTTCTTTGTCTTCCACACCGCTGAGCTTGTACACGCCGCCGAAGACGGGGTGGCTGGAAGAGGTAATCATCCTCTCGCCCACGCCGAAACTGTCCACGCAGGCGCCCTGAACGAGCATATCGCGGATAATATATTCATCAAGGGAATTGGAAGCGCAGATTTTGCAGTCCGGGAAACCGGCATCGTCGAGAATCTTGCGGGCTTTGCGGGAAAGGTAAGTAATGTCGCCGCTGTCAATACGGACACCAGCCGGGCGGAATCCGCGCGGAAGAACTTCTTCGCGGAAAACGCGGATAGCATTCGGAAGACCCGATTTCAAAACATTGTATGTGTCTATCAACAAGGTGCAGTTTTGAGGATATTCGCGTGCATAGGCACGGAACGCATCCAGCTCAGAATCAAACAGCTGAATCCAGCTGTGCGCCATGGTACCGAGGGCCGGTATCCCATAATCTTCCCCACAGATAGTGCAGGCCGTTCCGCAGCAGCCGCCAATAAACGCGGCACGCGCACCCAGCACAGCACCATCCGGTCCCTGAGCGCGGCGGGAACCAAATTCCATGACCGGTCTGCCTTTCGCTGCGCGGCAAATTCGGCTGGCCTTTGTAGCAATCAGACTCTGGTGGTTTACTGTGAGTAGAATCATGGTTTCAACGAACTGTGCCTGTATGACCGGGCCGCGCACTGTAACAATCGGTTCGCCCGGGAAAATCGGCATTCCTTCCGGCACAGCCCAAACGTCACAGGTAAAATGGAAATCAGCGAGGTACTGCAGAAATCCTTCACTGAAAATACCGCACCCACGCAGGTAGGAAATATCTTCATCCGTGAATTTCAGGTTCTCGAGGTACTCAATAATCTGCTGCACACCTGCCATAATGGCGAAGCCGCCGCCGTCGGGAAGTTCGCGGAAAAACATATCGAAGTACGCAATGGTATCGCGGAATCCGTTGGAAAAATAGCCGTTCGCCATTGTGATTTCATAAAAATCCGTGAGCATAGTCAAATTGGTCTTTACTGCGCTTTTGTTTTCCATGAATCGCATCTCCCTGTATATAGTAAAAATATTATGGATTTCTGTAGCCCGCCCTATCGGGTCTTTCATATTATGGAATAGTTTCTTCCTCTCAGCCATGCAACCAGCGCATTTCTTTAATTTAATGGTCAGAAAGAAGCACTGGTCTGAAGATAGTGCAGTAAAATTTCATGAATAAAATATGTTTAATTTGAAAAGATAATAAAAAGTTTCAGAAAAGTTCTGCAAAATCATGAATTATATCTGAATCTTCACAATTCATGTGAAAAAAGCAACTTTTTGTTGTAATATTACTAAAAAAATATTATACTAAATATCAGCAACGAATTTCATGCGGTTTTGTTTTCCAAAAAATTATCCGATGATTTTCGCTGAGCGCATTTGTGGAAAATGGTACCCTTCAACAGCTTAGTATGTTATGAGGAGATGAATGAAATGAGGTTGCGCAAACAGGCTTTGGGCACTCGCAACATGGTGGGTGCGCGTGTTGAGACAGCACGCAAAAATCAGGGCATGAAACAAAAAGAGCTTTTGGCTCAACTACAGGTAAACGGCGTTGATATGAACGCTTCTGGCCTGTCCAAGTTGGAAGGCCAAATTCGCTACGTGACGGACTATGAACTTGCCGCTCTGGCAGATATCCTAAACGTATCCGTGGACTGGCTGCTTGGCAGAGAAAAATAATCTGCTTTTCCCCTAGGAAGCGCTTCGCAGAAATGCGAAGCGCTTTTTTTTCTCTTTTCACCTGAAAAAAGAATTGTTTTAATCATACTCTTTTAGTGCTAAGTTGGCAAGTTATTTATAGTAGTGTGGCCACCTCAGGTCAATTAAAAAGTTAATGTCATGTTACGTGTAATGACATTTTATCCTTTTTTTGCTTCGCTGTCAAATCTTTTGCTGGAATTCCGCTTCATAAAGCGCCGCTGCGCTGCTTTTTCGGTTTCCACAACGGCGAGCGGCAAAAGGGATAACACCGCAACGGCCAGCCACTGCAGCAGGCTCAGCGGCACGGTTTTAAAAATGGCGGCAAGCGGCTGTGAAATGATAACCGCTGCCTGCAGGAAAATACAAATGAGCGAAGCCGGCAGCAATTTTGGGTTTCCAGCCAAACCAGGGTCGAAAGCAGAACGGTCCGAACGTACATTGAAAGTATGCACAATCTGGGAAAGGCTCAGCACAGCGAACCCCATGGTGCGGCCAATGACCGGCTGAAGCGGGTTTACGTCGAAAAAAGCGCGGCCCACACTGTACGCGAGAAGAGAAAGCGCACCAATCAGGCAGCCCTCTACAAGGATATTATACGGCATCCCACCCGAAAAGATACTCTCGCCGCGCCGGACCGGTTTCCGCGACATAATTGCTGTGTCAAGCGGCTCTACACCCAGGGCAAGCGCCGGCAGGGAATCGGTAACAAGGTTTACCCATAAAAGCTGAATCGCCGCAAGAGGAAGCGGCAGATGCAGCAGAAAGCTGACAAAGACCGCAAGAATTTCGCCAATGTTGCAGCTCAGCAAAAAATGAACCGTTTTCCGTATGTTATCGTAAATTCCCCTGCCTTCGCGCACGGCGTCTACAATGGTTGCAAAGTTATCATCGGTCAGTATCATATCCGAAGCTGCCTTTGCGACCTCCGTGCCGGCTATCCCCATGGCACAGCCAATGTCTGCGGCACGCAGAGCGGGGGCATCGTTTACGCCGTCGCCCGTCATGGCAACGACTTCACCGTGCGACTGAAAGGCGCGCACGATGCGGACTTTATGCTCCGGCGAAACACGGGCAAATACCCGGTAACTGTAAATTTTCCGTGCAAGTTCGTCATCCGAAAGGCGGTTAAGCTCTTTGCCGGTAAGCACCTCACGGGCATCTTTTGCAATGCCAAGCTGTTTTGCTACAGCTGTGGCAGTTGCCGCATGGTCGCCAGTAATCATAATGGCACGTATGCCGGCCTTTTTACACTGAGCTACCGCCTGCACCGCTTCCGGCCGCGGTGGGTCCTCCATGCCGATAAGGCCGCCAAAAATCATTTCGGCCCCCACATCTTCCGGCTGGGGAGGAAGGGAGTCGAGTACGCGGTAAGCAACACCCAGCACACGAAGCGCTCGGGAAGCCATCCCTTCATTCTGCTGCGTCGCAGCTCCTACGGAAACACAGTGCGGAAAAAGGAGATCCGGCGCGCCTTTTGTAACGGCAAGGTACCTTCCGCCCGGCATACGGTGAATGGTTGTCATTCGCTTGCGCTCACTGGAAAATGGAATTTCCGCCACACGCGGATAGCTCTTGCGCAGCTCAAGATAGTCCTTTGCCGGCATGGTGCGCACAAGGGCCGTTTCTGTTGGGCTTCCTTCAACTTTTTCGCCGGAAACTTCACAGTCTGTGCAAAGCGCCGCAAGGCGCAGTATTTTTCGTGCCTGCGCGGAACCGGGAGCAAGTTTGCCGCTTTGATTGCGCAGTTCCACCACAGTCATGCGGTTCAGCGTAAGGGTTCCGGTTTTGTCGGAACAGATAACACTTGCGCTGCCAAGGGTTTCCACAGCAGGCATACGGCGTACGATGGCGCGTTTTGCGGCCATACGCCGCACACCAACAGCCAGTGTAATGGTCACAACTGCAGGCAACCCCTCCGGAATGGCCGCAACAGCCAGGCTGATAGAAATCAGGAACATCTCAAGCGGCGGAATCTGCTGAAAAAGGCCGAGGATGAAAATAAGGAAACAGATGACAAGCGCACCAATGCCAAGAATTCGCCCCGTCTGTGCTAATTTGCGCTGAAGCGGCGTCTGCGGCGCCTCCTGGGAGCCTATCATATGAGCAATGCGCCCTACCTGTGTGTGCATGCCGGTTTCCGTCACAATTCCCATGCCATGCCCTTCGGTAACGGCGCTTGTGGAATACACAAGGTTTCGACAGTCGCCAAGCGGTGTTTTTTCCGGAAAAATGGCTTCGGCCTCTTTACGGGAAGGAACACTTTCACCGGTCAGCGCACTTTCTTCGGCATGCAGGCCAACCGCTTCTGTAAGGCGCAGGTCTGCGGGAACAAGGTCACCCGTTTTTAAAACCACAAGGTCGCCTGGCACCAGTTTTTCCGCCGGGATAACCGTTTCACGCCCGCCTCGAACTGCGCGCGCCTGTGGGCTGGAGAGACGCTGCAGGGCCTCAATAGCGTGTTCTGCACGGCTTTCCTGCACTACACCGATGATGGCGTTTACAACAACAATCAACAGAATAATGATAGAATCAATGTAATCGCTGTTATGCTGATAATATGAAGTAACAAACGAAATTGCAGCAGCTGCGAGCAGAATAATGACCATAAAGTCCTTAAACTGCGCTAAAAAGCGTTTTAGCAGGCTTTCTTTTTTAGGCGGTGTCAGCTCATTTTTTCCGCCCTCACTCAGGCGGCGGACCGCCTGTTTTTCCGAAATTCCCCCCTCAAGGCTTGTTCTCAGCTTTGCTGCGCATTCTTCCTTCGAGAGGCTCTGCCATTCCAAAATCTATCATCTCCCGTTTTTTAATAATGTATATTCGCAGACCAATAAAAATATGGTATAATATAGGTTACAACAAACACGGAGGATCATCTATGGATGTCACGATTTTGAATCACGTTCAGGATCACTGCCACAACCGCTTTACGGACTTCTTTTTTACGCTGCTTTCCCGTGTGGGAAACGGCGGGGCAGTTTGGTTCTGTTTTGCACTTCTTTTTGCTCTGCAGCCTTCTAAGCGGCGCTTTGCTATTATGCTGTTTCTGTCGGTCGCTGCAGCACACCTTATCAGCCAAATTTTAAAACCGATTATCGGGCGGCCGCGGCCTTTCATCACATACCCGAAAGAGAAACTGCTGATTCATACCCCCGGCGGTTACTCATGCCCTTCCGGGCATTCCGCTTCTTCTTTCGCGGCAGCTACTGTTATCTGCATAGCGGACCATCCACTCGGTTTAGCAGCGCTGGTGCTGGCATTTGGAATTGCGTTTTCACGCATTTTCCTCTTTGTTCATTATCCGTCGGACACGCTCATCGGTTCTGTACTTGGCGTATTGTGCGCGTTTCTTGTCTTTTTTCTATACAAAATGTAATTATTTTATAGCACAATATCTATTTATTCCCCTCCCCCTGTGGGCAAATTCTTGTGAATTTTTTAAGTTGTCGACAAATCATGTGTCTTTTCCCTTGATTTTTTCACTTCAACGCATTAAAATAAGGACATTCTTTATAACCGCTTGAAAATATTTCACATGGAAGAGGGAGGAATCACAGTGGTTCGATTTGTTGGGGAAGCCAATTTACCCGGCATCTGCCTTAAGTACTATGTATACGGAAGTCATAGGGACGGATACGGAATCAGCATTTCGGAAGTCGGTGCTGAAAGTGTAAAGCATTTTGTTTCTTCACATTATAGCCCTGTACTCCGACTTGCGGAGAAACTCCGCCGATGCTCTGTCTTTCCCGAAAACCTGCAGGAAATTCTGGAAGACCTGCAAGTTGAAAAAACAGAAAGCAGCCCCATCTGTTTACCAGCACCAAATATTTCCTGAGCAGCAGTACATAAAAGGGAACATCCGCAAAATGGATGTTCCCTTTTTTATTAATTCTCCGTATTCGGAGACCCGTACATCTTTTGAATGACCTTATCTACTTTGCCGCCTGCTTGATAGAAGTACTGGCTCTGCATCAAATTGATTTTACCAGCATAGCCTCCCAGCATTTCCGAGAAACGGCCAGACACTAAAATATTTTGCTTCCATTTGATGGAAATTGTCTTGTCCGAGCTGTAATTTGTACGGTTCATGTTATCCGCATAATAGTCGGCACGGAGCGCTTCCAAAAGCTCTTCCCGGGTACGGGCATTAGGAAAAAGCGGACTTCCCGGCTCAATCGTAATAGAATTGATGTCGTCTGGCTGCAGAAAAAAGATTACATCGCTGTTCTGCCAATACTCCGAAAACTGTTTGATTCCATTTGTTTTTTTGCGGAAAGCATCCGATTCCGTATTCCCATAATTGGAAAACGAGCGCGACATCGCTTTTCCGTTCTTGAAATGGTAAATCAGCTCCAGGCTGTTCCATGAGGCATTTCTCGGCATATACGGAAAGCCCTGCGAGCGGTACAGGCCAACCAGATCTTTGTGAATCTGAACCAGTGCCTGTATACTCTCTGGCTTTTTCAGGACCGGTTGGAGCAGCACTTCCTCGCCGCTTTCAGACTGCCCAACCCACTTGCTCGGCAACATTTCCGACGGCGGGGCAATCGTAACACTTGCGACTTCGGCAGCCGCCGGAACCCGCGTGTCATACCCAAAGCAGCCCGTCGCAAGGATGCCGTAAAAAAGGATGAAGGCACCTAAAAACACCGCATACCACCGCAGGCTTTTTTTCAGAGTCCCAAACCCGCGCGAATAAAGCCCTTCCAGCACAACGTGCGTGATGGAAGAACCGGCAAGCAAACCGACCCAGAAACCCCCGACGTTATCTTTCAGAGCCAGACCAAACCCAAGGCCGCCGCACACTGTCATGAGAAAGCGCACAACAACTTTCAGTGCGGGGAACGCGAACCTGCTTCCCGCGCTCTCGCTTTTTGCGTCTGCGGTAAAGCAGGCATGCCGCCGCCAGGGAAACCGTCGTGAAAAATAAAACCAAACCAGCATTGCGGTAGCAAAAGGCTGATAAGCCGCAGTAAAAGGAGAAAAGGCAAAAATGAGACTCATATCCGACCAAAAAGGGTCCAGCCCCGGAACCATGAGCTTTATTAACGTCATACAGAGAAAAAGGGAAAGCGGAACACCGATGTTTATGCCAAGTACAGAAAGCATCCCATCCATCACGCTGCCGCTGCAAACCTTTTGACATTGTGGAAATACGCTTTTTTCTCCCACAGGGAATACCTTGTTCAGGGCATCAGAAAAATTCCGTTCGGTAAAAAAGGCGGCCGCGTGCTTTTTTCTAAACACGCGGCCGCCGGGAAATGTTCTATTTTATGCAGATTCCTTTTCCTGCTTTCGCCGAGTGTGGTTGTTCCACCATGCTGCCACCCCGCCGAACAGAATATTGAAGTAGTAGGTGATAACACGCCACAGCAAAACAGCCGGCCAAATGGCCGCCTTAAAATACGGCCCAAAGAAAAGGTAAAAGCAGCTTTCGGCTCCGCCGGAAGAGCCCGGCAGCGGTACAAAAGCCGACACCATGGCCACGAAAACCTGCGCTGCAATCATCGTTGAAATCTGCGCCCCGTGCAGATTAAAACTGCGATAAATAAAGTAGGGAATCATGCTGTTGAGCGTAATCTGCAGCGCGGTAAACACTACAAGCGGCAGGTAGAATTTTGCGGAATTGCCCATCACCTTGGAAGCGTCGTGAAACAGGGAAAGCTGATTGTGAATCTTTGTATAGCGCTCCTGCGGGTGGCGGCAAAGCTTAATTTTATAAAGCAGGTGCAGCAGAGCACGGAGGATGTGGTCTGTGGTTTTTTCACTGACCATGAAAAGCCATACCGCAGCAATAAATACACTGTTACAAAGAATTCCGATAATTGTGATGAAAGAAAAATTGCTGACATTCGTCTGAAAATAGCGCAGTTTCATAACAACCATAATAATTGCGTAAAGAAGCATCACAGCTTGGTAGGTAAGAGTTTTCACTGCTACGGCGGAACATGCCACACCGGTATCCATTCCCATCTTGTGCATGGTAACAACCTGCATGGGCTGACCGCCTGTGGCAGAAGGCGTTATTGCGCTGTAAAGCAGGCCTATCATGCCAACCTGAAACGATTTTTGGTAACTCCAGTCTTTCCAAACGTGGCGAATAATAAGGTGAAGCACAAGGCCTTCCAAAAACCAGCAGGCTGCCGCAGCAAGCAAAGTCACAATCAGCCACCGAAAACGAAGTTTAGTCACCACTTCGCCCAAAGTTTCAACTCCGCCGTTGGAAAGAAGAAAGTATAAAAGAAAGCCTACCGAAATGGCGATTGTTACGATTGCAAGCCAGTTCTTTTTGAGCTTCCCCTTGAAATTTTTAAAAGACATACAATATCCCCAAAATCTAGTTTAGACTTGCCAAATCCATTTTATAACATTAGCCCTAAATATACAAGTGCAAAGCAGGAAGGAGCACTTTTCGTCTGGTTTTGCTTTACTTTCTGAAACGGTCAAGATATAATAAAGAATATATTAGAAATACAGGAAAGAAGTGATTAAATGCCACAGTATGTTAACAAAATTAAAATTCAGGGCGAAGGTTCCGTACGCCACATTGTTGGCTTTGGATCCGGCGACTCTGGTTACGATGTACTGCAGACCGTACAGAACGGTGTGCCAAACGTTTCCTACTACTACATGTGCCGCGGGAATAAAAATTGCGTGACCATTTCTAAACTACAAGGGCGTTACTTTGTAGAGCACCGCGTTTACAGCGGTCCCGACTCCAATATGACCATAGAAAAAAAAGGCGGCACGCTTCGCAGCGTTTCGCGTGAGTTTCTGCAGGAAGCCGTAAAGGCCTACCGCGCTTACCGCATGCTTTTTAATGAATACCCGGGGTTCCGGGACGATATTCTTGACGCGATGAAACAGGGAATTGAATGCGTATACCTTGGCAATATGTCCAAGGACAGAGACCGCCTGTCAGACTTGCTGACACGCTCCGGATTCCACATCGAATCTTTCAATTTTAATGCCTTTACTACGAAAGAAGGCATTTGCATCTCCATGGATGGAATGTGCTACCGGCAAGATGAAATCATTCCCTGATTCTCCTCTTATACGTCATAGAGTCTACATAAACTGGCAGCTGAAGAAAGCCTTCAGCTGCCGATTTTTTTGTTTTATCTTGCAGTTTTTTATTCATACCGAAGGGCTTCAATCGGGTCAAGTCGGCTTGCTTTCTTTGCCGGATAATACCCAAAGAAGACGCCAATCAGCATGGAGAAACCTACACTGAGCAGTACAACTGGCGGTGAAATCACAAGCTTCACCCCCATAGCAGTATCACCGGCCCATGCAAGCAAGATGCCAACAATAATGCCGATAATCCCGCCAATCAGGCAGATGATCACCGCTTCCACGATGAACTGGGCACGGATATAGCTGCTGCGGGCGCCCAGCGCTTTGCGCGTACCAATCTCCCTTGTGCGCTCAGTAACGGACACCAGCATAATGTTCATAACGCCAATTCCTCCGACCAGGAGCGCAATGGCGGCAATCGCAGCGATGGCAACGGAAATGGTATTCATGACCGAAGTAACGGAAGACATCATGCTTTCCATATTGTAAGACTTACAGGTGTACTTTGAATTTCCGCCATAAATTTTCGAAAAATAGCTGTCAATTTTCTGGGAAAGTGTCTGTGAATCGGTCACCGACTTCGTCTTAACAGAAAAATAGGCATAGTTTTGGTACTGAGCCTGTTCCTTCGCAACGCTTACCGGGATATACATTGATGTGCGCTGTTCTTTCTGCGATGCAGTCACACCCAAAAAGGAAGAACGCTCATATTTGTAAACGCCAATAATCGTAAATGTTTCATCCCAGCCGTTTACTTCCATAGACACCTCTTTTCCAAGCGGGTCCACATTGGTGTGAAACAAATTGGAAACCAATACATCGGAAACAGCGGCCACCCGGCGGTTCGCCGCAATGTCACGGTCTTTCAGGAAGCGGCCCTTTATCATTTTAACATTGGAAACGTCTTGGTACCCCGAGCTGGCGCCAATTAAGCTGATGTTTGCATACAGATGGCCATCCTGGACTTTGCCTTCCCCTGCGTTTTCCTGCACTGCCGTATTGGCAATCTCATCGGAAAACCGGTTTTGAAACGCGGCAATCTGCTCCGGCGTAATCAAGTCGCTTTCGTCCATGTTGTTGCCGCCAACATAGACTTCCGTTGTTGTGTTTTTCGCATCCCGCGGCGTAACATAGACCTCCAGCACATTTGCCCCAATGCCTGCCATGGCGTCGGAAACTTTGGAGGTAACGGCATCGCCGATGGATACTATGGCAATTACAGAACCAATGCCAATAATAATGCCGAGCATAGTCAGGAAAGAACGCATCCGGTTGGCTTTCAGCCCTGCAATGGCCAGTGTAATATTTTCTTTCAGGAACATGGCTGGCTCACTGCCTTTCCACGGCCGGCGCGTTCATTCACAATTTCGCCGTCTTTGAGTGTAATAATGTGCTCCGTTTCTTCCGCTAAATCCGGGTTATGGGTAATCAAAATCACTGTTTTGTGGTCTTTCTCGTGAACCTGATGGAAAAGGTCCATAATCATTCGCCCAGTGGCAGAATCCAGCGCGCCGGTCGGCTCGTCGGCCAGAAGGATGGGCGGATCATTAGCCAGCGCCCGTGCGATGGCAACCCGCTGCTTCTGCCCGCCGGAAAGTTCATTGGGCAGGTGATGGACTCTTTCTTTCATGCCAACAAGCTCCAGCAGTTCCGTAGCGCGCCGTTCGCGTGTTTTTGCATCAACACCGGCATAAAGCATAGGAAGCTCTACATTTTTTAAGGCATCATTTCGCGGAATCAGGTTAAAAGTCTGAAAAACAAAGCCAATCTTCTGGCTGCGGATATCCGACATCTGGTTATCCGTCATGCGGCTGGTCGGCACATCATCCAAAAGATAAGTTCCGCCGGTCGGCCGGTCCAGAACACCAATAATATTCATCAGCGTACTTTTCCCGGAACCGGAAGGGCCGACGATGGAAAGAAATTCGCCTTCCTGCACGGTAAGGTTGATGTTCTTCAGAATATGCAGCTCATTCGGAGTTCCGATAAAATAGTTCTTTGCAATATCCGTCATCCGGATCATCTCATGAGCCACTGCCTATTCCCCCTTCGAGGACGAGGAGGAAGAAAGCTGAACGATTTGCCCGGCAGCAATCTTGTCGGTTCCGGTAATAATTTTCATGCCGTTTTGCAGGCCGGAGCCTGTAATCTCTGTGGAAACATCTGTTTCCAAGCCGGTTTTAATCGGGATTTCCACCGTTTTGTAAAGCGCGCCATCCGGTTCAGCCGCATAAATCACCTGACTCCCGTCCGGCTTCTCTACAATCGTATCATACGAAACCGCAAAAACGTCTTTCCTCTGTTCCAGTACGATACTGACCTTGGCTTTCATACCAATTTTCAAATTTAGATTTTTATCGGTAATATGAGCCTTTACAGTAAAGGTCGGCTCAGAGGACTGTGTGCCCCCATTCTGCATTGCAGCGGATGCTTCCGTCGCAGCAGGGGCAACTTGGACAATCTTGCCGGCAATCTTATCTTTTCCGGTAGCGTCCGTTGTAATGGAAACATCCGTCCCTGTTTTAACTTTGTCCACGTCGATTTCCTTTACTTCTGCTTCCACGGTCAAGTCGGATGTATTTTCAACACGGAACAGCGCAGTCTTTGGGATGTCACCCACGGCAGCGCCGCACTGTGTTACCGTGCCATCCATTGGCGCGGTTATCACAGCCTGCTGCATCTGTTTCCGCAGCTTTTCAAGGGCTGCGCTGCTGCTCTTATCGCTGCTCTTTGCAAGCGCGTCATCGTATGCCGCTTTTGCGGCTTTCAGAGTCTGCTGGGCCTGCCCTTTCGCCGAAGCTGCGGCCTGCTGGGCAGAAGAAAAAGCCTGCTGTGCCTGGCTTACCTTCATGCCCTGTGCATCCAAATCCTTCTGCGTAACCAAACCGCCGGCAGCCTTTTTTTTCATTGCACTGTATGTTTGCTGCTCTGCGTTAAGGGCTGCCTCAGCTGCCGCCAGATTGTTCTGAGCTGCTGCCGTTTCAGTGCCTGTGTCGCTGCTGTATTGTTTTAAGGCACTTTCATAGTCATCCTTCGCACGTGCTACAGCGAGGCTTGCGCTGGTGTTTGCGGCTTTCACGGCATCCTCCTGCTGCTTCATGTCATCCTCTAAGGAAGAGGTGTCCAAAACAGCAAGGATGTCACCCTTTTTCACCGAATCTCCTACAGACGCTGAAACTTTTTTTACCGGTAAAGTCAATGTTGTATATACATTGGCACTGCTGTTACTGCTAATTTTCCCGGTAACATTAACAGAATTCTGCAAAGTCGTTTTTTGCAGGGTCATATAAGAAACACCCATTTTGGTATTTCCGGCTTTGGTACTGACTACACAGGCAATAACAATAATCAGCACCACACCTGCCGAAATCGCGGTAATCAAAACACCTTTCCTGCCAAATTTCTTCTTTTTCATCATGCACCGCTTCCAAATTTAATTTTTGAAAATCGACAATTTACGCTCATTGTACCATTTGCATAATACAATAATACTCAAATCTTTGAAATTGTCAATCTATTTCTTTACCAATAATTTTCACATTTGGTACGCTGTTTGTGTGATACCTGCCACAGGAACGGCAAAATTCGGTTTAAATATTTTGTAACGCAGCTCGTGTAGTGATTGACATTATTTTACATTGATGCTATAATTTCCGATGGCAATCTTAGTTGACACCCATACAGGTGCAGACGCGCCTGTTGGAATATTGGAAGGAAGGGTTTTGAATGGAAAGGAAAAACCTCAGGAAAACAGAGGGAGCACCGCTTTACCTTGGACTGGCGGCGGCGGTTCTTCTGTTGGTAAGTAAAATTCTGCAATCCGGCGTTTCAACGGCTTACACGAACTTGCTTTTAGCAGCGCGGGGATTTGCCACCACCGTAAGCCAACCCGCAATCTTAATTGGCTCCATTATTGGATTCATCGTCTACCCCGGCATTTTTTTGATTCTCTTGTTGGTCAGCGTCAGCAAACCAAAAAGGGGAACCGCGTTCTGCGTGGTCTGGATTGTCTTTTCCGTACTGGGAACGCTAGGCAATCTGTACAGCCTTTTTGCGGCAAATGCCCAGCTGAAAGATCTTTCCACCCAGCTTGTACCGGGCGGGTACTATCTGTTTACACTATTATCTCTTGTAGGGAACATCTGCGTTTTGGTTTCTTGCATTCTGCTTCTGCAGCGCCTTAAAAAGCCTCAGGAAATGCCAGCTGGCAGCACAGCAAATCAATAAAATCTACATAGGCAGCAAAGGCTTCATCCCTGCGCATGGGATGGAGCCCTTTTTCAGCCTGCGTTAATTTCGATTCATACCCTCACGTTGATAACAATCATATGTAACTTTTTTAGCTATAGAATCATGTGATAGAATTTGAAATTATAATAAAGTAAAATTTTGCGTTTTAAAACATAATATTTTCTCTTTATTTTTTATCGTTTTTTAATGCGTCATATGAAACGTGGTCGCCAATTTGCAAAAAGGTTACATGAGCGGACAATCCGCTATACTGTATTTTCACGATAAACGGATATTTTGAAACCTGTTTGCTTTTTCCTTCTGCCGTAACATAGGAACTGATTGTACACAAATCACCATTTCGAGCAATCTGCCAATCCGCGGGATTGGTTGGGAACTGCGCCGTTTCCGGACAAACTAATCCCTTAGTAACTGCTTCTCGCGCCCAGTTTTCCAAGTATGCATCAGAATCACTTTCGACGGAAGCATAAGTTGCTTGAGCAGGCACTTGATGGTCAGGTCTCTGCGCGTTGTATTGATTTACTAAACCAATGAGGATAAAACCGGAAACAAGCCCAATGACGAATGGCAAAACTCTTTTCGGCCGTTTTTGCCTGTATGGATATGGTGGATACTTCTGAGAATAATATCCTGATGCTAAGTAATTTGGCTGCTTCTGCTGTTCCGGCGGATACAACTCTGGTGAACCATATGCGCCCATTACCCTTCCCCTTTTCTTCTAATGTTTTACCTATTATACACTATTTTTACAATAGTGAGGAATTCATACTCCAGCGTTGCAAATAGATGGCGCTCGCTCCAGAATCCCGTCTAAGCCCGTAAAGCCAAAACAGGCGATGCCCATAAGGCACCACCTGTTTGCAAGTCTTTTATTCTTCCTAGCTAAGCATATTCTGCGCCTCATTGCTATGCAGCTGGAATTTTCCAACAAGCGACTGCATCTCGGCTGCTTCCGAAGAAAGCTCTTCGCTTGACGCGGCGCTTTCTTCCGCCGTTGCGGAATTCGTTTGAATGACGGAAGAAATCTGATCCATACTGCCTGTAATCTGCTGAATGGAATCTGACTGCTTGTGTGAAGCGGTGGAAATCGAGCTGACCGCTGAAATAATTTCTTTTGTGTCACCTACAATCGAGACCATCTTCTTGCCGGTTATATCGGTAATTTCCACACCGTTCTCAACTGCCTTTGCCATCTCGTCTATCAGCTGCGCCGTTTCTTTGCTGGCCTGTGCGCTCTTGGCGGCAAGGTTCCGAACCTCATCTGCAACAACTGAAAAGCCTTTACCGGCTTCGCCTGCGCGTGCTGCTTCCACAGCGGCGTTCAGCGAAAGAATGTTTGTCTGGAAGGCGATGCTTTCCACTGTTTTGATTATTTTGCTGATTTTAGAAGAAGAGGTCTGGATTCCGTTCATTGCAGTGGTCAGCTTCTTAATCTGTTCGTTTCCCTCAAGAAGCTCCTGTTCGGCTTTCTGCGCCTTTTCATTGGAATGTGCAGCATTTTCGGCATTTGACCGAATATCCGCCGAAAGATTTTTAATGGACTTTGTCAGTACGTCAATGGAGCTGGCCTGTGTTGCCGCGCCCTGCGAGAGAAGCTGCGACGCATTGGAAACTTGTCCAGAGCCGTTTGCTACCTGCTCCGAAGCCTCATTAATCTGAAGCAGCGCGCCGTTTAAGGACTCAATAATCTGCTGAATGGAAGCCTGCACAGGCTGTAGGTCACCCTTGTAATTTCCCCCGTTTGAAGCAATGTTAAAATTGCCTTCCGCCATGGACGTAAGCAGGTAGCTTTCATCCTGGATAATACTGCGCAGGCCATCTGCCAAAACAGCTGTTGCATGCGCAAGGTCACCGGTTTCATCAATCTCATGGACCACAGGGACTTCCGAATGAAAATCACCCTGTGAAAGAAGCATCAGGCGCTCGGAGCAAGCACGGATTGGCTTGGAAACGCCGTCTGCAAGTTTTACCGTGACAAACACGCCGCCGGCGATTAAAATGGCGGCAGCAATCAACATGCCAACAATTATGTAGTTAAACTCCGCCATTGTTTCACTTTTTGGTATAACAACGCCGCAGGACCAGCCGCTGCTTCCCGTTACTGGAAGGTAATAGCAGACCCTTGTTCCATTGTCATAAGAATATTCGTCAAAACCGCTTTTCCCGGCTATCATTTTTTTATAAACAGCGGCAGAGCTTGCATACTTATTATCCGTTTTTGCCATTTGAATAAAGTTCTGTTTCTGCGTAACAAGCTGGGGGCGCGTATTGGCAATCATCGTGCCGCTTTTATCTATAATAAACACATTGCCGCTTTTTCCTATTTTAACATTGCTGCTGATGATGCTGCTGTAAGCTTGCGGATCCATTTCTCCGACGACAACGCCGCTGAATTGGTTGTTTGTGACCTGTGCAGCTGTAATGACTGCCAAATTTCCGCTGATGTCATTCATTGGAGTGGAAAGGTAGGTCGTGCCGCCTTTTGCTTTCTGGTAATACTCTGTGTCGGCAATGCTTTTGCCGTTGTATGCTTCGTCAGAGCTGATAATAATACCGTTTCTGTCGGCTACATAAAGTGCTTTATAGCCATAGGCATCCTTTTTACTTTCGATGGATTTAATCCAGCTTCCATTAGGTTCTCCTGAATTTCCAATATCATTGCTTGCGCCAAACGCTTCAATCCTGGACCGCATGAGAAATAAAGAATTGGAAATACCAATCTGCGCTGTTTTTCCAATAGACTGAAGATCCTGTTTTGTGTTGGTTTCCATGCCGCGGTAGCTTAATCCGGCACTGACGCCCACGCTTACAACCATAGCGGCTACCAATGTTACAATGCTGTTAAAGATCAATTTTCCCCTTAAAGTTTTAAATTTTTTCACGGCAAATTCTCCCTTGCATCGCGCATAGCATAAACAATTATTGTGAATTGATTGAAGCTGTAGAAATCTCATCCCATCGCAGGAAAAGATTTACTTCTTGTATTGTTATTATAGTGAATTTTTTTACAGAATACAATCCGTTTCGTTAAAATTTTCGTTGAATAAAATAGAAAAGGCTTCTTGCATTGCATTCCGCTCAGAAAGCGATTAGGATAATGCTATACAGATTATGTGAGCTTCGTAAGTATGGGAGGAATTGTTATGACGGATCTTGAAGAACTGCAGCAGATGGCCGAAGAAAGCAGCCGCATTGTATTTTTTGGCGGGGCGGGCGTTTCCACGGAAAGTGGCATTCCGGATTTTCGCGGGGTAGACGGTCTGTACCGCCAGCACTATAAATACCCGCCGGAAACCATGCTGAGCCATGAATTTTTTGAAGAGCATACCGAGGAGTTTTTTCGCTTCTACCGTGACCGGATGCTCTGCCTAGACGCGGAGCCCAACGCCGCTCACCGCAAGCTGGCGGAGCTTGAGCGGGCGGGGAAACTGACGGCTGTCGTCACCCAGAACATTGACGGGCTGCACCAAAAAGCAGGCAGCCGAAATGTCTACGAGCTGCACGGCTCCGTTCTGCGTAACTACTGCACCCGCTGCGGGAAATCTTACAGCGCAGAATGGATTCGTGACAACCACGGCATTCCGGTCTGCAGCTGCGGCGGCATAATAAAGCCCGACGTTGTCCTTTACGGCGAAATGCTGAACCAGCAAACAATCGAAGGCGCCGTGGAAAATATTGCTTCCGCCGATATGCTGATTGTTGGCGGAACCTCGCTTGCCGTTTACCCTGCTGCCGGCCTGGTAGATTACTACCATGGGCACCGGCTGGTTCTTATCAACAAGACCCCAACGCCGCTCGACCGCCGCGCTGACCTTGTGATTTCCGGAAAAATCGGGGAAACGCTTAAGGCCATTGCCGTGCACTGAGGATTCTGCCGGAAATTTTGCGCGGCCCCCGGTCCGCGTCCAAAATTCTGTCACATTTCTGCGGTATAGTAATGGAATTCTAATGATAATATTGATACTATTGACTCATGCAAAAGGCAGATACAGAAAGGTGTTGGAGAATTGCGTACCGCTAACTCGATACGGAATGTAACCGTAAATGTCGTAAGCCAAGTCGTTGGCATCCTGATGAGTTTTCTCTGCCGAATGGTGTTTATCCGCACGCTGGGTGAAACCTACCTCGGTGTCGATGGCCTGTTTGGAAATATTCTGTCGCTGCTGGCCCTTGCGGAAATGGGTTTTGGCCAGGCAATTATTTTCCATATGTACCAGCCTCTTGCTGAGCAGGACCACAAAAAGCTCGGTGCGCTGATGACGCTTTTCAAAAAGTCATACCGCACCATTGGGCTTGTAATTGGCGGCGCCGGCCTTTTGCTGACGCCGTGTTACCATTTTTTCATTGACAAAAGTGTCAGTGTGCCGAACCTGACGCTAATCTACCTGCTGTATGTGCTGAACTCGGTCATTACGTATTTCTTTTCTTACAAGCAATGCATTATCACAGCCGACCAAAAAGGGTATATCTGCACCCTGTACCAATACGGCTTCTGCATTGTACAGAATGTTTGCCAGATTGCCGCATTGCTTTTAGCCCATAATTTTATCCTGTATTTCTGCCTGCAGATTCTTTTCAGCTTTTTGACCAACTATTTTCTCGCACGCAAGGCCGGCAAGATGTATCCCTACCTAAAGAAGTACCAAAAAGAAAAACTCAGCGCGGCAGACCGCGCTGAGATCTTCAAAAATATTAAAGCTATGTTTCTCCACCGCTTTGGCGGCGTGGTAGTAAACGGAACCGACAACCTGCTGATTTCCCGCTTTTTTGGAATTGTAAGCGTTGGTTTTTACAGCAACTACGCCATTATCGTAAATGCGCTGGAAAAGCTCACTTCACAAGTTTTCAACGGGATTACCGCCAGTGTGGGAAACCTAGGAGCAACAGAAAAAGGCCGCAGGCCATACAGCATCTACCTTGCAGTCAATTTTGCGGGGTTTTGGATTTTCAGTTTCTGCTCCATCTGCCTGCTGTGCCTGTTCAACCCGTTTATCCGCCTTTGGGCTGGTGCAAAGATGCTTCTGCCAAATGACACAGTCCTGCTGATTGTCATTAATTTCTACGCAACCGGTATGCGGCAGGCAACCCTTACTTTTAAAAACTCGTTCGGGCTTTTTTGGTACGACCGCTACAAAGCAGTAGCGGAAGCCTTGGTGAACCTTGCCGCTTCCATCATCCTCGGCCAGATAATGGGCATTTCAGGTGTATTTCTCGGCACCTTAATCAGCACCCTCACGACCGACCTATGGGTGGAGCCGCTCGTACTATTCCGCCATGGCTTTCACCGCTCCGTAAGGCCCTATTTTCTTCGCTATATCAATTATACAGTCCTTACTTTTGCCGTGGGCGCGCTCACCTGGCTGCTCTGCAATCTAATCAGCGGATTTGGGATTGGTGCTTTTGCCCTGCGCTGCCTCATCTGCCTAGCCGTTCCAAACGCAGTTTACCTGCTGATTTTTTACCACACTACAGAGTTCCAATATTTGAAGCGCACCATGATTGTTCCGGTACTTTCCCGCCTGCGCCGAAACCGCTGAGCTTAAACTTTGGTGAGAAATTCTTTCAGTTTTGGCAAAAGTGCCTGCGCGTCACGCAGCCCCAGGCTGTACACTTCCATAAGCCGTTTAGGGTCATTCTCGCAGCGGCCAATGCAAATTGGCGCGCTGGGACGAATTAAAAACGCTTTGCCTTCCTTCTCATAGTCTGTGCAGGCGTCAAGCTCATGGTTATAAAGCTCTGACCGATGCAGGACATTTTCAACAAAAGCAGGGTACCCACTGTATTTTTTATTGAGCTTTTCCCGTGAAAACTCCGGTTCTGGCCCTTTCCGGTAGCCAGTTTCACGCGTAAAAACAATAACATTCTTTTCGTTTCCATCCGAAAAAGCATACTCCGCCGGAATTGGTGCGGAATACCCGCCATCCAGAAGGTCGTAGCCACGGTAATACACAATGTTTGAAATCATGGGCAGCGAACAGGAAGCACGGACTGCGGTAAACTGCCTGTCCATATCCTCTTTTTCAAAGAAAACCGGTTCTCCGGTTTTCAGGTCGGTGGTTCCGGATTTCAGCTGAACTGGGGACTCAAAAAAAGCTTTGTAATCAAAATGCAGGCTGTTCGGCAGAAGTTCATTATACAGAAAATCAAAACCAAAAACGGAACCGGTTCTTTTCAGGTTCTCCGAGCTTACAAGCCGCTCATCATTTACAACGTTTATCATGGCGCGGACAAATTCAGAGGTATTCTGCCCTGAAATGTAGGGAAGCGCATTAAATGCGCCCGCTGAAATTCCATATACATTTTGAAATGAAATATTGT
>JBFLFY010000023.1:0-31941 GCA_041859875.1 Caproicibacter sp.
AAAAGGCAGGGGGCTTTTCGGCAAGTCCTCTGCCCGTAAAATTACTTTTGCTTCGGCTCTTCCTGTTTTTCCGGATTTTTTTCCAGAGAAAACGGCGAAACATAGTCGTGGTCAACGGTAACGACGGCGTAATAATGCGGATTAATTTCCCGTATCACGCGGTTTACAGCATCCAACAGCTCCCGGTCATTCATGCGGAAACCAAACGGCACGCAAACGTCAAACACAAGGTTTGCATGGGTTGTACCCCAGACAACACGAAAATCGTGCATACTGATTTCCGGTGAAATTTCGGCAACTTTTTCCTGCACTTTTCCATGCAGCTTATTTGTGCGCTCGTCGTTCGTAATAATTGGGTCCATGTGTATGACGAGGTGAATATCTTTTTTCGTCAGAAATTCACGTTCAATATTGTCAATAATGTCATGGCTTTCGATAATATTGCGCTCGGCGGGGACCTCGCAGTGAACCGAGGCAAAGCAGCGCCCGGGACCATAGTCATGCACTGTTAGGTCGTGAGCGCCAAGGATGCCGGGATTCTCGCGAATTGTGCAGTAGATGTCATCGACCAGCTCTTTGGAAGGCGCCTCGCCAAGAAGCGGGTCGCTTGTTTTCCGAATCATCTGAAAGCCCGTTATCATAATGATAGCTGCAACTGCCATACCCATATACCCGTCAAGGTTATAGCCGGTAAAGTGAGTCACAAGAGCACCGGCAAGAACAACCGACGTGGTGATTACGTCGCTGCGGCTGTCCGCTGCGGCGGCAACCAGCGTTTCAGAATGCGTCACACTTCCCACTTTGCGGTAAAACAGTCCCTGCCACAGCTTTAACAGCACAGAGCCTAGAAGGATTATTGCTGTAAGCATCGTAAAACTGGAGCTTTCCGGTACTATAATTTTTTGTACAGAATCTTTTGCGAACTGGAACCCCACAACAAAAATCATCAGGGAAACAATCAGTCCGCTGATATACTCAAAGCGCGCATGGCCATACGGATGTTCCCGGTCTGCCGGCTTTGAGGCCATCTTGAACCCAACCAGCGTGATAATAGACGAAGCAAAATCGCTCAGGTTGTTAACAGCATCTGCCGTAATGGCAATGCTTTTCGAAAGGACCCCTGCTATGATTTTTACAAAAAACAGCAGCAAGTTTGTGCAGATGCCCACAATTCCCGAAAACCTGCCGTACTTCCGCCGTACTTCCGGGTTCTCTATATTTTTATAGTCACGGATAAAAAGGCGGATTAGAAGCTTTGTCATTTTGCAGCCTCAAAAAGATTCCCGCCGTGGCAGTCGATCGCCACAATTAAGGGGAAATCTTTAACCTCCAGTTTCTTTACTGATTCACAGCCAAGGTCCTCAAATGCAATAACCTGAAGCGATGAAACGCATTTTGCGGCAAGTGCTCCTGCACCGCCGATGGCGCACAGGTAAACCGCTTTGTAGCGGCGAATAGCCTCCACAACTTCCGCAGAGCGGTCGCCTTTCCCTACCATAGCCTTCATCCCAAGACTGAGGAGGCGCGGAGCGTACGGATCCATGCGGGCAGAAGTGGTAGGCCCACAGGAACCGATTGCCATTCCCGGCGGAGTAGGAGTAGGCCCAGCGTAGTAAACAACAGCCCCGGCAAGTGGAAACGGCGGTTTCTCTCCGCGGTCCAGCATGGTGCAGATTCTCTTGTGGGCTGCGTCGCGCGCTGTATAAAGAACACCGTTCAGCAGGACACGGTCACCTGCGTGCAGTTTTTCAGCCCATACAGAACTGTCTTTGGTATTAAGATGATATTCACTCATAAAATGAATTCCCCAGTTCTTTTAAAAATTACAATAACGGGGAACCGCCGACGCAGTTCCCCGTTATTCTGCGGCAAAGCCGCTTACAAACGATGTTTTAGAGCATCCTTTTCTTCTTTAGCAGGAAGTACATACCGCCGGTAAGAACGGCGGCAAGAATTACCGGAAACCAGAAATTTGCAAGAGGGATATTCCCAACATGCATCCCATACAGCCCAAAAAGAACAGCCGGTATGGAAACAAGCAGAAAAATCGAAACAAGCCTTCTCATGGAAGTGTTCAGATTATTGGAAATAACCGACGACGAAGCGCCCATGGTTCCGCTGACAATGTTGAGGTAAATGCTGGACATCTCAATGGCCTGCTTTACTTCAATCAACACATCTTCCAGGAGGTCCTGGTCTTCATCGTACATTTTTATCACGCGCCCGCGCATGATTTTTTCCAGCGTAATTTCGTTGCCCTTAAGCGACGAAGAAAAATAAACCAATGATTTTTCAATATCAAGCATCTGCAGAAGTTCTGCATTGCGCATGGAACGGCGAAGCTCTACTTCCACATAATTGCTGATTTTATCAATCTGCTTCAGGTACTGCAGAAAGCGTGCTGCCACGCGCAGCATGATATGAAGCACAAAGCGGGTTTTTAAATTTGTCTGCACTCCGCGCACAAGCCCTTGTGCGAACTCACCCACAACAGGATTGTCTTTTATGGAAACGGTAATAACGTTCTGCTCCGTAATAATAATGCCAAGCGGCATTGTGGTGTATGAAATGTTGCGGCCTTCCTTTTCCACTACCGGAATATCGATTACAATCAGGGTGTTTTCATCCTCATGGTCAATGTGGGAAGACTCCTCCTCATCCATTGCTGCACGGAAAAAATCCGGTTCAATGCTAAAGTCGGCAATCAGGCCGTTAATCTCCCGGTCATCTGGGGCAACACAGTTAATCCAGCAGCCAGGCTCACAGGCAGTAAGCTGCGTCATGCGGCCATCTTCCGTTTTGAAATAGGACAGCATTGTGTTCATCTCCTCTATGAAATTTTCGGTCGGAGTTCCCATATGGGTCAGGTTTCACAATGCCACCCCCTTATTGTTTCAATCCACGTGTAATTATAACACAGCATATTGATATTTCAAGTGCGCAGGCGTAGTTTTTCTAACTGGCAGGCAAAAAAATACCCCGCTTTCAGAGCGGGGCATTTAGTCGGGAAGACACTTGTTCCATCAGGTCTTTCGGCTGAAAATCTGCATGATGTCGGTAAAATCGTCATCTTCCGGAGGTATTTCCTTTTTTTCTGCCGGCTTAACAGCCTGCTGCGGAACAGAAGGCTCCGCTTTGCCAGCCGTAATAACCTGCTTCGGTTCAGCTTCATCCGCCTCACCCGTTGGGAAACCGGTAGCAATCACCGTAACGCTCATTTCGTCATCCATGTCTTCATCAAACGCAGCGCCCCAAATGATGTTTGCATCTTCATGCGCCTGTTTTGAAATCATAGTAGAAGCAGCTTCCATTTCGTCAAGGCCGATGTCCGGTGAAGAAGTGATGTTGATAATGACGCCCTTTGCACCGTTGATGGAAGTTTCAAGCAGCGGGCTGGAAATCGCCATCTTTGCCGCTTCCTCCGCTTTGTCTTTTCCGGAAGCACGGCCTACGCCCATGTGCGCATAGCCCGCATCTTTCATAACCGCGGTAACGTCGGCAAAGTCCAGGTTTACAAGGCCCGGCAGTTTAATCAGGTCTGAAATGCTCTGAACACCCTGGCGCAGAACATCATCCGCAACCGAAAAGGCATTCAGAAGAGTAATACGCTGCTCGCTGACGAGTTTCAGGCGTTCATTCGGAATCACGACGAGGGAATCGACGTGTTCCTTCAGTGCAGTAATGCCGCTTTCGGCCTGCTCCATACGGCGGCGGCCTTCAAATGAAAACGGCTTTGTAACAATACCGACGGTCAGTACGCCCATGTCGTGTGCAATTTCGGCAACAATCGGCGCAGCGCCTGTTCCGGTGCCGCCGCCCATACCTGCGGTAATAAAGACCATATCGCTTCCGCGAATTGCCGCAGCAATGGCCTCACGGCTTTCATCGGCAGCCTTCTGACCCATTTCCGGCTTGGAGCCTGCGCCCTTGCCATGGGTGATTTTCTCGCCGATTTGAATCTTCTGCGTTGCCTTAGAACGATACAGCGCCTGCTTGTCTGTATTTACACTGATAAATTCGACGCCCTGAACTCCGGCCTCCACCATGCGGTCGATTGCGTTACCGCCACCGCCGCCTACACCGATAACTTTTATCTGTACAATATTTTCGAAGTCGTTGTCAATTTCAAAAGGCATTGCGCCGATTCCTCCCTTTTATTTATCTCAAAGGAATTGTGTTCTTGTTATACGAACTATGTAAAAAACCTATAAGAGTAATTATACACTTTCTGTAAACAAATTCAATTCATTTTTTTCTAATCGAAAAGTCAAAATTTTTACTTTTTCGAGGCACTTGATGAACTTGTACCGTAATCCGGGTCAAAATACGCTTTGTTTGTGTCGGAAACAACCGACAGATTTAAGCTCCCCTTTTCCGTTTTTTTAATGTTGTTCTTCAACAGGCTGTCTGCAAATTTGAACTTATAGTCAAGGTCGTCCGGTTCGCCGAGATTGAGAAAAACGCGGTTTTCGTAGGTAAGTATTATTTTTGACGACTTCGTAAAATCTGCCGCGGTTATCTGCTTCCCTAAACCGCTCTCCTCAATTGCTTCCATGACCGTGCAGAAAACGCCTTTGCGGGTATTATCGGAAAACTGTGCCGGAATGCCTACCTGCGCTTTTTTCAGCGTGATTCCTTTCAGTTCAATGCAGCTTTTTGACGGCGCTGCTGTTTTTTCAAGCACTGTACCATCCTTTCCAAGCACTGCATAGCCATTCTGGAACGGGACAGCACCCCACTCGGAAGCCTCTTCTACATTGATCTTCACCCCTGTGGGGAATGCTCTGGAAACTGTCACTTTGCCGAGGTAAGGCAGTGTCTGACGAATTTTTGCGGCGGAATCGTTTGTTTTAATCAGGAAAAGGTTGTCCCCGTTTTGAATACCGCTGGCCTGCTCAATCTGTTTTTGCGTATAGCGGGAAGTTCCCGTTACGGAAATGCTGTTAATTTTGAACAGCACCGTAAGCGAAAGAACAACCGCAGCAGCGATAACAACAAGAGACAAAAAGATATAAAAAATCACGAGCATATGGTGCTGATGCTTTTTCCGCTGCACCGCGCGGCGGTTCGCTGCTTCAGCATACTGAGCTTCCCGCTGCACGGCGGAAACGGCGCCGTTTCTGCCGGGGCTTTCCCGGGCGGCGCTGTACTGCGGCTGTCTTCTGTTTCTTTGTACATCCTTCCGCATGGTGTTCCCCCCTACGTCTTGATTCTTACAATATCGGCGCCAAGCGCGGACAAATTTTCTTCGAGCTTTTCGTAGCCGCGGTCCAGATGATGCAGACCGCCAATTTCCGTTACGCCGTGCGCCGCAAGCCCTGCCACAACAAGGGCCGCTCCTCCTCGCAGGTCTGTAGCCTCCACGGGCGCACCGGAAAGCCACTCTACGCCGTCTACAATCGCCACCCGGCCCTCCACCTTGATGTTGGCGCCAAGCCGGAGCAGCTCGCCAACATGCTTATAACGGCTTTCGAAAATGTTCTCCACAAAAATACTTGTTCCATCCGCAATTGTCGTCATTGCCATGATTGGAGCCTGCGCATCTGTTGGAAAGCCGGGGTACGGCATGGTACGGATTGTCTTGATACGGCGCAGGCGCTTTGGCGATACAATGTGGAGGCGGTCGCCGTCTGCTTTCAGGATACATCCGCTTTCTTCAAATGCCGGCACAATCGGTTCCAAATGCTGTGGGACGATGCCGGTAATGGTGAGCGTGCTCCCCGTGGAAGCCGCTGCGGCAAGGTAAGTCGCCGCCGTGATTCTGTCCGGAATCACCCAATGCTCACAGCCGGTAAGGCGTTTTACTCCTTCAATCATAACCGTACTTTCACCCGCACCATGAATCTTTGCTCCGCAAGAGCTTAAGAAATCCGCGAGGTCGCAGATTTCCGGCTCACGCGCCGCATTGTTTATCACGGTAGTCCCTTTGGCAAGGACGGCGGCTATCAGAATATTTTCCGTAGCGCCCACACTTGGAAACGCAAGGGAAATTGTTGTGCCGGTCAGTCCATTCGGTGCAGAGCATTTAAGCTTTCCGTGGTCTTCATCAATGATGACACCCATGCGGCGCAGAGCGGCAAGGTGCAGGTCAATCGGGCGGGGGCCGAGTTCACATCCGCCCGGGTAGGAAAGAACCGCTTTCCCAATACGGCTTACGATTGCGCCCAAAAAAATAATGGAAGAGCGCATCTCCCGCATCAGGCAGTCCGGTATCTCATACCGGCTGGCTGGAGTAGGGTCAATTACGATTACCCCAGCTCCCTGATTTGTAATGCTGCAGCCAAGATGGCGCAGAATTCGCTCAGCTGTTTCCACATCCGACAGGGCAGGGCAGTTATGTAAAGTACACTCCCCACCGCAGATGAGGGACGCCGCCATCAGCGGCAGCGTGCTGTTTTTTGCGCCGTGGATAGGAACTTCGCCTTGTAATTTTCTTGCGCCATGAATCAACAATTTCGCCATAGCAGCACACCCCCATACTTTCTTTTTTATAGTATGCTTTTGGGGGCAATGCGGTTACGGAATACTCAGTGGCGTTCAGCTAAGACCTCCTTTATGATTTTATAGATACGCTCGTTGGCATCCAGGATCGCCATTTTACGGGCATTTACGCCAAGCGTGCGGAGTTTTTCGGGTGTGCTGAAAAGTTCGTTTACCTTTTTGCAGAGTGCCGGTCCATTCAAATCTTTTTCTTCCAGAATTTCAGCGGCGCCCCGGTTTACCAGTGCCATAGCGTTGTGGTACTGATGGTTTTCCGCTACATTCGGGGAAGGAATCAGGATGGAGGCCTTTCCCTGTGCCTGCAGTTCGCTTAAAGTAATAGCGCCTGCGCGGCAGATGACAAGATCCGCAGCAGCAAGGCATTCCGGCATATTGCTGATATACTCGCGCACATCAAGTTCGTTATGCTCTTTCAGGTTTACACCCTTTTCCTTCAGCAGGTCTGGAAACCACCTTCCCCACTGACCGTAACCGTGGATATGCTGGTACTTCCCGCTTTTCGCGCTTTCGGCAATTAAGTCGGCACAGGCCTCATTGATTGTGCGCGCGCCAAGGCTTCCGCCAAAGGAAAGAATCAACGGACGCTCGTCAAGGCCAAGCTTTTCCCGGGCTGCCTTTCGGTCTGCGCGAATTACTTCCTGCCGTACAGGGTTGCCTGTAAGCACACAGCGCGCCGTTGGCGCCAGATATTTTTGCGCATCTGCAACGGCAAGCATCGTGCGGTCGGCATGTTTGGAAAGCACCTTATTGGTCACACCCGGAAAAGCATTCTGCTCGTGAATCAGGGATGGGATTTTCATTTTTATGGCTTCCCGAATAACCGGGCCGGCAACATAGCCGCCCGTACCGATGCACACATCCGGCTTAAAATCACGGATGATTCGCTTTGCCTCGCTGCTTGCCGTAAAAACGTGAACAGCTGCTGCGGCATTTCTTTTTACATTTTTCCAACTGAGTTTTCGCTGGAAACCGGCAACCGTGATATGTTTGAAGTCAAACCCTGCTGCGGGAACGAGGCGCTCTTCCATACCGCCCTTTGCGCCGATATACAATATTTGGGCATCCGGCTCTTTTTCGCGTAAGCAGCCCGCAATCGCAAGCGCTGGATTGATATGGCCGGCAGTGCCACCGCCAGCAAACAAAACTTTCATGAAATCTGGTCCTACTTTCTAAGTTTTTTCGGCAGATGACGTTCGTGAAATGGAAAGCACAATGCCCATCTCCGCCAAAAGAATGATAAGTGATGTGCCGCCATAGCTGAAGAACGGCAAACTGATGCCGGTATTAGGAATCGTGTTGGTCACAACGGCAATATTCAGCATGACCTGTATCCCTACCTGGAGTACAAGGCCCACACCGAGAAGCATGCCGAATTTGTCCTGTGCATGGAGTGAGATGCTGATGCCGCGCCAAATCAGCATGGCAAAAAGGATAATAATAATCAGTGCGCCAATAAACCCGAGCTCTTCACAGACGATAGCAAAAATAAAGTCGTTCTGCGGCTCCGGCAGGTACAGAAACTTCTGCCGCGACTGCCCGAGACCAAGGCCAAGCAGTCCGCCCGAACCGATGGCATACAGAGACTGCCGCGTCTGCCATGTGTTCTGAATCATTTGTTCGCTCGCGTTAGAAAACGGATCAAGCCAGCCCGCAATACGGTCGCTTGTATAGCCAAGCTTTCCGGAAAAGGCTACGAGGTACACCATGGCGGCTCCGGCAAGACCGAACGCTCCGACAAACCATCGCAGTTTCACTCCACCGATAAACAGCATCACGGCGCCAAGCAGCAGAACAATAATTGTGGCCGAAATATGCGGTTCTTTCACAAGCAAGGCACAGACTGGAAGAAGAATCAGCAGATATGGCAGAATTCCATAGCGAAATGTACCCATACGGCTGAAGTTCAGCGAAATTAAATGCGCAAACATTAAAATAATAGCAAATTTTGCAATTTCGGAAGGCTGAAACTGCCCCAAAGGTCCAAGAACAATCCAGCGGTGAACGCCGTTGATTGGATGCAGCACAAGTACAAGGCCGAGAAGCGCGATAGAAAAGAGCAAGACTGGAATAGCAAACTTGTGAAAGTGGTGGTAATCAAAATATGAAAGAGCTATCATAATTACCACGCCGATGGCGGCAAAAGCAGCCTGCCGCTGAATGAAATAGTAGCTGTTGCCGGAATAATGATAGGAAGCATAGGCATAGCTGGCCGAAAACATCATGATAAGGCCAATGATAACGAGCACCAGCGTAAGAAGCAGAAAAGGAAGGTCCATGCCGGAGCGAGCAGAAAACAGCCGAAATTTTTTTGGAACTCTTCCCGCAGGAACAGGCTTATGCTCACGGTTCTGCGGTACTGCGCTGCGCAGCGCAGTTCTTGGTGCGGCAGTTTTTTTCGTCATTCGCTTACCTCCTTTTCTCTTCTAAATTTTTCTAATTAAATACCGTAAATCACAAGCAGTGTGGAAACTACGCCGAAAATGATTGTCACGAGGCTGAAAATTCCACAGATTTTTACTTCACTCCAGCCGCACAGCTCAAAATGGTGATGAATCGGACTCATCTTAAACAGGCGCTTGCCATGCGTTGCCTTGAAATAACAAACCTGAAGCACTACGGAAAAAATTTCGCAGAGATAGATAATGCCGGAAATCAGAATCAGCACCGGCAGGTTCAGTCCAAAGCCCAGCGCACACACAACCCCGCCGAGGAAAAGCGAACCGGTGTCGCCCATAAAGACCTTAGCCGGGTTGAAATTCCAAATCAAAAAGCCAAGGCAGCCGCCCGCCGCAGCCGCTGCAAAGATTCCGATGGGCGTAAGGCACAGGCGCGGAAGGGACGAAATGACCAAAAAAGCAAGTGCCACAAAGAAAGTAACGGAAGCATTCAGCCCGTCGATTCCATCTGTAAAATTCACAGCGTTTACCATACCAACGATGCCGAGAAGTGAAACGACCCAGTACCATATGCCCCAGTCAACACTGCCGACAAACGGGACCAGCATACGGCTGCCGCAGCCGGAAGCATACAGCGAATAAAGGTATGCGCCCGCAACGAGGAATTGCAAAACCAATTTTTGCTTTACATTGAGGCCAAGGTTCCTTTTTTTAATCACTTTGATATAGTCGTCAATAAAGCCGATAAAACCAAATCCGCAGGCCATCAAGAACCCGCCGACAATTTTCGTCGACATTCCCATAACAGCCGGGCTGCTGCCGGAAACATGAAAATACCAAGGCTCACAGACCACCAATGCCAGCGCAATGCCAGCTATAAACATAAACCCGCCCATCGTAGGCGTCCCGTTCTTCTTGCGGTGCCATTTCGGCCCCTCATCCCGGATTGTCTGACCGAAATTTATTTTATGCAGAAATGGCACAAGCCATTTGCCAATTAATGCCGTTGCTGCAAAAGCAATCAGCGCAGCCGCCGCAATGTAAAGTGAGTTCATTATTCTTTTCTTCCACCCTTTGTTAAATTGCTGTTAATTTATGATCTCCCATTTTCTGCATCTATGCAGAAGGTTCCAGCCGGTTCAGCGCTTCCAGAATCTCTGCAAGAGGAATTCCCACTGCTATGGCGGCGGTTGCCGCGGCAAGAGCATCCTGCACATCCTCGGCACAACCCGCTTTCAGGCGAGCACGGCCAATAATGCCAACCCCCACAATTTCGAACGCTGTGCCGCCCTCCGGCAAAGCGCGGATATTGCGTGCGGTAAAGTCTGCGTCATTGCTTTCCGTTGAGTAGGTAATCACTTTATGAAAACTGAGTTCAGTTTTCTGCTTTTCAGACCGGAAGCAGGTTACACAAACCGGGAAAAACGGGGAACCCGAAAATTTTTCCGGCTCTTCCGTAAGCAGCACGGATGCCGGCTTTGCCTGCTTTTGAACCGTTTCCGCAGAAGTAATGGCAAAGGCATTTCGCCCCGTATACGCAAGAATCTGTTTTATAAAATGGATTTTCCGCTCATTTCCTCCCGATATTGCTATGATCTTTTTGTCAGCCATAAAAATGCCTCTCTTCGTACTGCATCACTGGGCAGCGCTCGGGATATTCTTTTCTGTGCTACTGTACTTCGTTTTTCTCAGAAAATGTAACGGTAACAACCGTACCGGGAGCAACCTTCATGCCGGCTGCCATGTCCTGTGAACTGGAAACTGCGGCTGAACTCGTAAGGGCAGCACCCGTAATGGTAATATTAATGCCGGCGTCGGCCGCCTTTTGGTTTGCGTCGGAAAGCGAAAGGTTCGTAAGATTTGGCACAGTAACCTGCTGCGACGCGCTGGCCGAGTCGGTAAACAGCACAACCGTGCCGCTCTTCGGAATATCCTTTCCCGGCTCCGGCACTTGTGAGGCAACTGTTTTTCCAGCACCATAGACTCTGACGGAAAGGCTGTTTTTTGCCACCTCGTTCTTTGCCTCAGCAACTGACTTGCCGACTACATCCGGCGCTTTGCCGTCAAGTTTTTCAAGCTCGGCCTGGCTGTACTTTGGCTCAACACCAAGGTACGGCAAAACCTGCGTCATGGTTGCAAGGAAGGTCGGCCCGGAAACCGGGCTGCCGTAGTAACCGTTGGGGCCATGCGGCTCATCGTAAAACACCAGCATGGCAACCTCAGGGTCATCAGCCGGTGCAAAGCCGCAGTAAGAAGCAATATACTCCTGACTTGTTGTGATTTCGGTTTTTTCAGAAGTACCTGTTTTGCCTGCTACGCGGTACCCAGCAATATAACCGCTTTTAGCTGTGCCGCTTGTGGCGTCTTCCTGCAGAATTTTGCACATCCGCTTAGAAGTGTCTTCCGAAATCACCTGCCGCTTTGCTGCAGTGGAAGCTGTTTTTACAATATTTCCGCTGCCATCCACAACCTTGCCGACAATGTGCGGCTGTACAAGGAAACCGCCGTTTGCAACGGCGCAGCAGGCCGTAATCATTTGAATCGGGGTAATTTTGTTTGTCTGGCCAAAAGCAGCGCACGCAAGGTTGATAGGGTCAAGCTGGTTTTCCGTGTAAAAGATACTGCGCGACTCGCCCGGAAGGTCAATGCCTGTTTTGTTTGCAAAGCCAAAGGCGTCAAAGTACTTGTAGAAAAGGTTTGCGCCAAGCAGCTTTCCAACCTGCATGAAAACAACATTGCTGGACTTGCACACACCCTGAGCAAATGTAAGGCTTCCAAAACCTCCGGATTTCCATTCGTGGATTTTATCTCTTCCAAACTGGATGTAGCCCGGGCAGTTAAAAACCGTATTTTCGTTGACAAGATTTTCTTCCATGGCCGCCGAACCGGTCACCATTTTGAAAACCGAACCGGGGAAATACGTGTCACTGATACATTTATTCCGCCACTGCTCCTGCAGGGCCTTTTGCGTTTCCGTATTCTTCTGCGCTGAATTCGTTATTTTGGAAATTGCCGCCGCTTTTGTCGGGTCTGCTACAGTGAACGGATTGTTCGGGTCAAAGTCGCCCTTTACGGCCATACCGAGAATTGCGCCGGTCTTCACATTCATTACAATCGCGCAGCCACGGTTCTGCACCTTATTATTAGCAAGTCCTTCTGCAAGATACTTTTCAACGTAATGCTGTACAACTTCATCAATGGTAAGTACAAGGCTGTCACCGTCTTTTGCGGGAACTTCCTGCTCATACTGAAAGCCCATGTCGGTTCCTACGGCATTTTTAGCCGTTACAAGGCGGCCTGCCGTTCCCGTAAGTTCGCTGTCATACTGGGCTTCCACGCCTGCCAAGCCCTGACTGTCGGTTCCGGTAAAACCAAGCACCGTAGCGGCGAACTTCCCATATGGATAATATCTTTTGTAATTTTCCACAAGGCGGATACCATTTGTAATCTTATTGTCCGTTTTAAACTTGAGAATTTTGTCGCGGACATCCGACTCAACTTTACTTTTCAGTTTATCGTAATACGTTTTCTTCTGGCTGCGCTTTATAATCTCTTCCTTGCTGATGCCAAGGATTTTGGAAAGGCCGGTAGCGATTGTGTCGCGGTTTTTGTCATTAATAAACGCAGGTTCCAGAATCACATCCCACACAGTCGCACTTTTGGCAAGCTCTTTCATGTTGCAGTCATAGATTGTACCCCGCTTGGCTGAAAGCGTTGTATCTTTCATCTGCTGTTCCACAGCGCGCATTTGCAGGCTTGGGCCTTCCACAAGCTGTAATTTCACAAGGCTGTAGATAACAGCGCCAAACCCAACGGCAATTAATAAAATCAAACTTAGCACCGTTCTGTGCCACATACGAACTGTTGTACCCTTTGCCATAAGCCCCTCCAAAACTCAAATCCTGCAAAAGCAAACGAGAGTCAAGAATCTCTCTTAACTCTCCCCCACCTGCTCAGTGCTCTGCGGCGCTAAACAATATTTACTGAAGCCTTGCATCTTTTATGACAAAAAGCCCTTTACAGCTTCCCATGCACGTTCCAGCCAGTTTTTATTTTGAGTGCCGCCCACCACTTCGCTGCGGTCGCCCTTGGAAAGCGCCACCGTTGTTATTTGGCTGCGGGTCGTTTTCTGCATCCCAAGGTCCTGCAAAGCACGGTTTTCCACGGCTTCCATGGAAAGCTTGGAGTCGGATTTTATTTTCAACTGTGCAGAAAGATTCTGCTGTTCCTGTAGTGTCTTCTGAGCTACTCCCATTTCATTGGAAAGCTGAGAAAGCTGCACCTGCCCGTTTACATAAGCCGCCACAATTCCAGCGATTATTGCGAACACTGCAAAAATGGCAACCAAGCGGAAAGGACGTACTTTTGCATGACGATTTGCTTCCAGCTGTTCTTTTGGAAGCTCAATGACATTTGACTTTCGGGGCGGCTCCTGTTCAACTTTGCGGTTAGGTTCAAACAGTTCAAAATTGTAGGCGCTGCTTTGGTTGGCCATGGTTAATCACCCCATTTTTTATTCCTGTGTTTTTTGTTCTCTGAGTTTTATACAAACCCGAAGCCGCGCACTGCGGCTTCTAGGATTTTCTTCCAGTTCTTCTGGCGAAGGGGAAACGCCTTTATGGTACAAGAGTTCTGCCTGTGGCTTACGGCCACATACGCAAACCGGAAAATCCGGCGGGCAAATGCACCCTTGGCACCACTTCGCCATGCGCTGCTTGACGATTCGGTCTTCCAGTGAATGAAATGTAATAACAGCCAAACGGCCGCCGGGCTTCAAAAGTCCAAATGCTGCATCAAGCCCTTCCGAAAGGCGGTCAAGCTCACCGTTGACCTGGATGCGAAGTGCCTGAAAAGTTTTTCGTGCCGGATGTCCCGGCTCACGCCGAACCCGTGCAGGGACAGAGTCTTTCACAATCTCAGCAAGCTGAAGCGTTGTTTCAATCGGCGCCTTTTCCCGTGCCCGAACAATTCCTTGCGCAATGGACCGGGCATTGCGGTCTTCGCCGTACTTTGAGATAATCTCCGCAAGTTCCTGCCACGAAAGAGTATTGACAAGATCTTTCGCAGAAGTTCCCTCACGGCTCATGCGCATATCCAGCGGAGCGTCATGCCGGTAAGAAAACCCACGCTCCGGGTTGTCGAACTGATAAGAAGAAACGCCGATGTCAAGCAGCACACCGTCTACGGCGGAAATCCCATTTTCTTCGGCAGCCTGCCGCATTTCGGTGAAGTTGCAGCGGCAAACGGTAACGCATGGGAACACGCCAAGACGCCCATGCAGAACTTTTATTGCATCCGGGTCCTGGTCAATGGCCAGGAGGCGGCCTGTTGTCAGTTTTTCAGCGATTGCGTGCGAATGGCCACCGCCGCCAGCTGTACCATCCACATAGATACCACTCGGCTGGATGTTCAGGCTCTCAATGGCTTCGCGGAGCAGAACCGGTTTATGTGAGAATTCCATGCCGTCACTCCTAAAAATCCAATTCGTCCATCACTTCAGCAAGGTTTTCCTGCGTCAGCGTAGAGTTAAATTCGTTCCATTTTGCGGTGTCCCAAATCTCTGCGCGGCTTGAAGCGCCAATAAAGGTTACATCTTTGGTAAGGCACGCATACGTTCTAAGGTTCTGTGGCAGGAGAATGCGGCCCTGCTTGTCCGGAATGGCTTCAGCAGCTCCCGAAAAGAAGAAGCGCTGCAGCCCACGGGCTTTCGAAACCGGCATAGCGCTTACTTTCTCCTGCAGTTTTTCCCAGCCCTCCGGTGAAAGCACAAAAAGGCAGCCATCAAGTCCCTTTGTAACATAAAAGCACTCTCCAAGGTCCTCACGGAACTTGGAAGGGACAATCACCCTGCCCTTCAGGTCAATATTATGTTGATATTCACCAATCAGCATAAACTCTCACTTAAGGCCCTTCGTACATCACAGCTACCACTTTGTGCTTTTTGGCCTCCACCTTCCGCCACTTTCTGGATATAAATTATAACGTATTTATTCTGGAAATGCAACAGGTACTTTCCGTCAAAATCAAGCAGTACATGGATTTTCCCCTTATTTTTTGTCGAATTTGTAAGCAGTCATTATGAAAAAAGTGCCGCAGTATCCCATGCTGTGGCACTTTCCTCTGAAGCAAAAAAATATTTTCACATACAAAAAGTTACAAAAAATTTAAAAAAAGCGAAAAAAAAAGCTGCAGCATTTTCATGCTGCAGCAAGCACCGGAGCTTCAGCCGATTTCGACAGCAACTCTGGTATTGTTTCGGGTAGCTGCGGAACGCATTACAACGCGGATTGCCTTGGCAATGCGGCCCTGCTTGCCGATTACGCGGCCCATGTCGTTTTCTGCAACGTGCAGGTGGTAAACGACGGTTCCGTCTTCGGTAGGGTCATCAACGTCAACGCGCACTGCGGACGGATCTTCGACCAGCCCCTGCGCTATTGTGATAAGCAAATCTTTCATTGCACTGCACCCCCCGAATTACAGGACGCCCTGCTTTTTCAGCAGTGCTTTTACGGTATCGGTCGGCTGTGCGCCATTCTTAATCCATTCTTTTGCTTTGTCTGCGTCTACCTTGACTTCAGAAGGCTCGACGAGCGGATTATAGACACCAATTTCTTCAATGAAGCGGCCGTCACGCGGAAAACGCGAATCGGCAACAACAATACGGTAGAAAGGAGCCTTTTTTGCACCTACTCTGCGCAGTCTGATTTTAACTGCCATAATTTTCACCTCCACAATATCTCTTCATATCTTCACCGGCAAAAGCCGGGTGAAAACCAACTAAAACGGCATACCGCCCATGCCGGGCAAACGCCGGCGCAGCCCTTTCTTTTTGAACTGCTTCATCATTTTCTGCATTTGGTCAAAGCCTTTCAGCAGGCGGTTAATGTCTTCCACCTTCATGCCGCTGCCTGCCGCTATGCGGCGCTTGCGGGAAGGATTGATAAGGTCTGGCTTTGCACGCTCTTCTTTCGTCATAGAAAGGATGATGGCCTCGGTGCGGTCCACCTGGTGGTCGTCAATATCAACGTCTTTCAGCTGCTGAGCCATGCCCGGCATCTTGGAAAGGACGTTTTTCATTGGGCCCATCTTTTTCATCTGGCGCATCTGCTCCAGTACATCATTGAGGTCAAGGCCGCTGTGCATCATTTTCTGCGCAGCTTCCTCCGCTTTCTTTTTGTCGATATTTTTCTCGGCATCTTCTATCAGCGTTAAAACGTCACCCATGCCGAGAATACGGGAAGCCATGCGGTCCGGATGAAACACTTCAAGGTCAGAAAGCTTTTCGCCAGTGCCGGCAAATTTAATCGGCTTGCCGGTAACAGCACGGACAGAAAGCGCCGCGCCACCTCTGGCATCGCCGTCAAGCTTGGTAAGGATAACGCCGGTGATATTCAGCAACTCGTCAAACGACTTTGCAACATTTACGGCTTCCTGCCCCGTCATGGCATCGACGACCAGCAGAATATCGGAAGGATGGACGGCTTCCTTAATATTCTTCAGCTCGTCCATCAGCGCTTCGTCAATCTGCAGACGACCGGCAGTGTCAATCAAAACAAAGTCATTGCCGTAATCTTTTGCATGGGCAACAGCCGCTTTGCAGATTTTAACGGGATTCTCGGTCCCCATCTCAAAAACAGGAACCCCTGCGCTCTGACCGACTACCTGCAGCTGCTGAATAGCGGCAGGCCGGTAAATGTCGCACGCCACAAGCAGCGGGCGGTGGCCCTGCTTTTTCAGCATGAGGCCAAGCTTTCCAGCATGAGTCGTTTTGCCGGAGCCCTGCAGGCCGCACAGCAGAATGATGGCTGGCGGTGAAGACGGGCTGTTCAGGCGGGCTTCCCCTCCGCCCATCAGAGCCGTAAGCTCTTCATTTACTATTTTTATTACCATCTGTGCCGGAGTGAGGCTTTCCATTACTTCGGAACCAACGGCGCGCTCGGCAACTTTAGCAGTAAACTCTTTTGCCACTTTATAGTTGACGTCGGCTTCCAGCAGTGCAAGGCGCACTTCGTGCATAACTTCCTTTACATCCGCCTCATTGAGTTTTCCCTTGGACTTCAGCCTCTTGAAAACGGCTGAAAGTTTTTCTGAAAGACTTTCGAATGCCAAGCACAGCCCCCCTTACTCTTCACACAGTTTTTGCACAGTGCCAAGGATTTCCGCGGCACCCTCTTCTATTTCGCGCACCTGGCTGCAGCGGGCATTGTATTCCCGGATGCGGCTGGCCGCTTCGCTTATTTTTTTCATACCGCCGCGCAGTTCCTGAAAACGTGCGGCAAAACCAAGCCGGTCTTCCGTTTCTGTAAGCTGTGCCTCGGCCCTTTTAATGGCGTCGCGCACGCCTTGGCGGGTAATGCCCTCGTTTTCGGCAATTTCCGAAAGGGAAAGGTCATCGTTGTAATAATACTCAATCACTTCTCGCTGCTTGTCTGTCAGCAGATTCCCATAAAAGTCCAGCAGGAAAGAGATGCGCATATCTTTTGCCATAAAAAAGCACCGCCTTATGTAAAGCATTTACTCTTTACACGATTGATTATACAGGAAGTTTCTTTGGGTGTCAAGGCCTTTTTCTTGTCACCCAACCGAAAGATGTGTTTTTGTGGAAACTTTCAGTTTCCCGTCATCCATGTGAAAACTGCCAAGCGTAACCGATGCGGAAGCTGAAAGCACCGAAGCACTTACCGCCGGCGCTTCACAGGACACCGTGTTTCCGGTTACCTGAAACCCGCTTGGCAAATGGCTTTTCGCCTCGCCAAGAAACCACTCCGGCGAAACGGGAATACTACCAACATGGGCGCTGTCCACCTGAAAAAGAAGACGCCCGTTTTTACTGTCGAACGAAGGTGTCACGCCAAGCGAAACCCCAAAATCTTTACCATGATATGTAACTGGGAAATACATCACTGCATGGCTCCCGGAAGCTTCCGCCACTGCCACGCCGCGCAGGCGTACCCCATTCTTTTCGGTTCCGGCATTGTGCTTTTGGTACAGAGACGCAAGGTACCCGTTTACTTCATCCGCACCGAAACTGCACTCCTGCTGCGCCAGCGCACCCTTGACGAAATTCTTTGGGAGAGTGTCGGAAGGAGCTGTCTTTTCGAGCCCGCGCCCGGCATACGGGTCATGGAACGCCAGTGCAGACAAAATTCCGGCTGCTGCAAGCAGCACCGCGAGGACGATGAGAACCGCCGTCAGCGCGTGGCTGTGCTTTTTGCCAGGCACTTTATAAGTATGGACAACAGACGCTGAATACATGGAATTCCTCCTTTTTCACGAAAGAAATGTAAGGCGTAAAATTATTTTAGTTCCGCAATGGTAACACCGGAGTCGCCTTCGCCAAATGTGCCGAGGCGGTAGCTTTTGATTGCCGGGTGGTTCTTCAGGTGCTTCTGAACTGCACTGCGCAGCACGCCGGTGCCTTTGCCATGTATGATGGTAAGCTGGCCCACGCCGGTAAGCGTTGCTGAGTCAATAAACCGGTCGACATCCATCAGTGCTTCGTCCGCTGTTTCTCCGCGTACATCCACTTCGGCAGAAGCTCCTTTTGAACGGTCAATCTCCTTTGTGACGGTGCGGAAATTCCGGTGTTCCTTCTTCGCTTTTTCAAGCCGCAGGTTGGAAAGCGGAACGCGCGTCTGCAGAATACCCGCCTGCACCAGCACTTCCGGTGGGTTGCCTTCCGGCAGGTGAAGCACCGTAGCCTTTTTGTCGATGTCGTAAATGAGGACGGAGTCGCCCACTTTCAACGGACGCGGCAAATGGTAACCCGTTTCTTCTTTCTGGCTTACAGGGTCGGCAGTACTTTCCAACTTGCGCAGGCCGGCGTTCAGGTGCGCTTTCTGTTCCGCCGAAATAGCCTTGTTCTTTTGCTTTTTAATTTCATCCAGCTCGTTCAGGAGCTCGTCTATCTGGGCACGGGTACGGTCGACAAGCTGAGCGGCCTTTTCGCGTGCCTGCTGCATGGCGCGGTCGACTTCGGCCTGCACACGGCCGCTTGCTTCTTCCGCTTCGCGGCGGGCTTTTTCGGAAGCTGCGCGCGCTTTTGCGGCGGCCTCCCGCTCATCGTCAAGTTTTCTGCGGCTTTCCTCCAGGCTACTCACCACATCTTCAAAGCGCCTGCTTTCACCGGAAACCAGCGATTTTGCGTGCTCCACAACTTTTTCATCCATACCGAGGCGCTGTGAAATGGCAAATGCATTGGAACGGCCCGGCATACCAATCAGCAGCCGGTAAGTTGGGCGAAGCGTCGCCACATCGAATTCGCAGCAGGCATTCTCAACACCTTCGGTCTGCAGGGCATAAGCCTTCAGTTCCGCATAATGCGTTGTTGCAGCAATCTTTGCACCTTTGCGCCGCAATGCCTCCAAAATGGATTCTGCAAGCGCAGCGCCCTCGACCGGGTCGGTCCCGGCACCAAGTTCATCGAGGAGAATCAGGCTGTTTTCATCGGCACACTCCATAATTTCTATTATATTCTTCATATGTGCGGAAAAAGTCGAAAGGGACTGCTCAATGCTTTGCTCATCGCCAATGTCGGCAAGCACCTGGTGGAAGACGGAAAGCTCGCTGCCCTCTGCCGCCGGAATCATCATGCCGCACATGGCCATAAGAGTCAACAGACCGACAGTCTTTAGGGAAACGGTCTTGCCGCCGGTATTCGGCCCCGTAACAACAAGCGTGTCAAACCGGGTGCCAAGTTCAATGTCTGTAGGGACAACTTTTTCTTTGTCAATCAGCGGGTGGCGTGCCTTGTGCAGGACGATTTTCCCCTTTTCGTTCAGTTTGGGGCGCGTTGCCTTCATGCGGTAGGCAAGCGACGCCTTGGCAAAAATCACATTGAGTTCTATGGCGATGGTGTACCCGCGCACAATTGTGTCGGCAAAACTGCCGGCTTCAGCAGAAAGCTCGGAGAGGATGCGTTCAATTTCCTTTTTTTCTTCCGAAAGCAGGACTTTCACTTTGTTGTTTGCTTCCACTGCGCCCATCGGCTCAACAAATACGGTCGAACCGCTGGCTGATGTATCATGCACAAGGCCGGGAATCTCGCTGCGGTACTCTGCCTTGACCGGAACGACGAAGCGCCCTTCGCGAATGGTGACAATCGGCTCCTGTAAAAATTTCTGGTAAGACTGCGAATGCGTCATATGATCAAGCGTTTCACGCGCGCGTGTGGATGCCTGCCGGATTTTTCTGCGGATGTCTGCAAGGGCAGGCGACGCATTGTCCGCCATCTCTTCTTCCGAAAGGATTGCGGCGGTAATGCGGTTTTCAAGGTATTGATTCGGTGTTAAAAGGCTGAAGCGGTCATCCAGCACGGTTTTAATACCCGCGCTTTTTGCACGCCACTCCGAAATGCCGCGCAGGGTACGAAGCACAACGGCAATTTTCAGCAGTTCCGCCATGGTAAGCATCCCGCCCTGCTGTGCGCGCCGCAGCGGATTTGTCACATTGGAAAGGCCGCCGAACGACGGCGAGCCAAAACGTGCCATCAAGACGAAAGCATCGTCGGTTTCCTGCAGAAAACGTTCTGCATCTTTCGGTGAAGGCTGCAGATTCAGCGCGGCCTCGGCGGCATCATCGCACGATGTTTGCTCCGCAAGGAGTTTCAGAATTTTATCGAGTTCCAAAGCTTTTTCGTGTCGTTTTAATTTTTCCTGCATAAAGGGTCATCCTTTCTGGGGTTCAGCCGTTCCGCCTTCCTGCGCATGGCGCAGAGTGAGAACGACTATTTCCGGGATATTGTTGATTCTTGCGCCGCAGCCAAGGCCGCGGCTTACAGCCATCTGCCGCTCAGGAAACTCCTGCGAACGGTAAATTCCTTCGCTGTAGCGTGGAAAGAAACTGCGTTCCGGTGAAAGGAGCGCACCATAATGCGGCAGGCGAATCATGCCGCCGTGAATGTGGCCGCTCAAAGTCAGGTCGGCCCCCCACGCGGCATAAGCTTTAAAAAAAAGGGGATTATGTGCAAGAAGGATATGATACTCCCGCTGATTGCACATGCCAAGCGCTTCGCTTACAGTTTCTGCTTTCAGCTGCGGTCTTGCCTTACCGTGGCCGTCCGCCCGGTAATAGCGCAGCGGCACCCGGTAGCCGGAAAGACAGATGGATTCTTTGCCGCGTTCCAGCTTTGTAGAGCAGTTATCCAAAAGATGCACACCGCACGACTTCAGGCCATTCATCAGCCGATGCCTTTTCTGAGAAGAAAGGTCTTCCTCGTGGTTGCCGTCTACAAAATAAACGGGGCATTCCGCGCAGAGCGCTTTCACAAACTGAAACAGCTTCCCGTAATGCTCCATCTGGCGGTCGGCTATGTCACCGGTCAACATAATCGCTTCAGGCGACTCCTCCTCAATTTTGTAAAGCAGGCGGCTGTTGTTACGGCCAAACGTGCATCCATGCAGGTCCGAAAGATGCACCAGGCGAAAGCCATCAAAAGAAGGCGGGATTTTCTGTGACCGCACAATGTAACGCGAAGTCTGTAAAAAATGATTTTCAGGGAAAATATTAGTCGCGGCCCTGACGAATTTTCCGAGTGGGCCAACCTTTGCCGTTCTTGTCTGCATAAAAGCCTCTTGAAACAGTTATTTAATCCGGTGTTGGTTCGTTCTGCATTTGTTTGTAAAAATTCAGGGTTGAAAAGCCCCGCTGAAGCGTTTCCAGCACATAGCGTTCGGAGGCATCTCCAAGCTCGCGTTCCGCTTCTGAAGAAACGCGAAAAGAAAACAGCTTGTCAAAATCCGCATAAATGGTATGGCGCAGCGCCGTTACAGCACCGCGGCTCAGCGCGCAGACAGGTTCTTTCTGCGGCTGGAAACACTGGCTGCACAGGATTTTCCCACTGCGCGGCAAAAAGTACATGGTGTCCGCCTCGTAGCACCCGCACTCTGCACAGCATACAAGATCCGGCATATATCCTGCAAGCGACATCATGCGCATTTCAACGATCGCTTTCAGAATGGCGCTCGGCTTTGTGCCTTTGCAGAGAAAATACATGGCGTTCAGCAGCAGGCGCAGAAAATCTTCCGCTTCGGAATCCTGCGGGGCAAGCACAGCAGCCAGCTCACAGAAATACTGGGCAAGCGAAAGGCGCCCAATATCCTTTCGAAGGTCAAAAAAGACCTCGATAGGCTGGGCGTCATCAACTATGTAACTCTCCCGCCCCTCAAAAATTGTAAAGCGGGAGTAGGTGAACAGCCTTGTTGCGGAAAGTCTGGCGCCCCCTGTGCGGCCCGACTGATGGACAAACGCGCGGAGAATCCCCTTTTCCCCGGTAAGAATGGTTACCAGGCGGTCATTGTCACCCGTGCGTTTCTCCGAAACCACCAGGCCCCGGGCGTCTATTTTCATACTGATCCTCCTGCCGATGAACTTCGCTGTGGTCTGCTTTGCACTGAACATACCTGAGGTAATCACGCACTGTGCCGGTACGGCTGAAATATTGCCACGCTCTTTTTTCATCGTTCATAAAAACCACTCCCCCGTGCAAAGGCGCACAGCTTTTGTCGAAACTGCCGGCGCCTGAACTTTCTGTTCCATTAGAAAGTATTTACGGCGCGACGTTTTCTATAAGCGGTAAATAGATGAACAAGAGCCATAATATAACATATTTCATGCCAATGTGCGTGGAAACGTGCTTTAGGTTTCGTCAAAATCCGAGCTGTCATACCCGAAAGAACGCAGTGCAGCCTCCTGATTTCTCCAGTTTTCCTTCACTTTAACCCACAGTTTCAGGTTGATTTTACAGCCAAAAAACTTTTCCATATCCTCGCGGGCGTATGTGCCGATTTTTTTCAGCATCGTGCCGCCCTTGCCAATAATAATAGCCTTATGGGATTCACGCTCGCAGAAAATTGTGGCGGAAATATCGGTAATATCGTCACCGCCGCGGCCTTTCCGCTCCGACATACGCTCAACGCTCACAGCAACGCCGTGGGGAACTTCACTGGAAAGCAGGCGCAGCATTTTTTCGCGCACAATTTCAGAAGCGATAACGCGTTCCGGCTGGTCAGTCAGAGCATCATCGTCAAAAAGATGGGTGCCTGGCTGCGCAAGCTTTTTCAGCTCATCCGTCAGACTCTCCATACCGCTGTGCGTTTTTGCCGAAATCGGCACGACCGCCTGAAAACTGTAAAGCTTAGAAAGCTCCGCAATCTGCGCCATTAAAACGGACTTGTCCTGCAGCAAATCAATTTTGTTCAGCGCCAGGATTGCCGGAATATGCTGCTGCCGGAATTTTTCGATTAGTTCCAAAGCAGAAGGTGAAATTTTGGTGCCCGCCTCTTCAACAAGCAGGCAGGCGTCTACCCCGCTGACCGACTGCAGCACCGACTTTACCATATACTCGCCCAGGCGGTTGCGCGGCTTCAGCAGGCCGGGTGTATCAATAAACACAAGCTGCGTTTCCGCCTGCGTCAGAATTCCCATAATGCGTGTGCGGGTCGTCTGCGGCTTATGTGAAACGATGGCGATTTTACTGCCGAGCAGTGCATTCAGGATAGACGATTTTCCGACATTCGGCCGCCCCACGATAGAGACGAACGCTGTCTTCTGGCCGGATTCTTCTTTCAATATTTTTTCTTCCCTTCCGGTTGTGTTTTGTCTGTTTTGTCCTTTTGCAGGCGGTCACGGATTCCCGTCGGCCCCCACGCAATAAAAATAGCGCTTGCAATGGCAGTAAGCACAAGCACGGCAAGCATGAGCGGGTGTGCGCCATAGTAGGCGGCTATTGCGCCAAAGACCTTTGGCCGCCAAAAAAGGCAAATGCCAACGCCCACGGCAAAAACCGCGCCCACCAGCACCGAGCCGGAACCCATATCTTTTACAGCACGCACGGCAGGGTCGTAGCCGTCCTTGCCAAAATCGGCAATGCCTTCGGCAACTGTGTTGAAGACCTCACCCATGATAACGATGGCAAACGTGAGGAACAGCACAGCATACGCGGTGCGGCTTAAATGAAAAAAGAACGAAAAAGCAAATACATACAGTGCTGCCACTGTATGTATCCGCATATTCCGCTCATTATTGATGCAGTAAATAATTCCTCGGAAAGCATACCGAAAACTGTTTAAGAACTGCAAACCTTACTCCTCGTCTTCATCCAGAACATAGCTGCTCGTGCTTGGCAAGCCAAGTTCCGTCATAACCTGTTCTTCCTTTTCGCGCATACGCACTTTCTGAATGCCGCCCTGCACATGGTCATAGCCCAGAAGGTGCAGCATGGAGTGTGCCGTTAAGTAACCGACTTCCCGTTCAAAACTGTGGCCGTAACGCTTGGACTGCTCCATCGCCTTTTCCATAGAAATAACAATATCACCAAGAATTTTTGCCCCCGTGGAATGGTTGATGTCGTAAACACCGTTTTCACCCATCGGGAAAGAAAGCACATCCGTCTCGGCATCTTTGTTGCGGTACTGCAGGTTCAGCTTATGGATCTGCTCGTTGTCAACAAAAATCACACTGATTTCGGCCGGCCCTTCAAACTTTTCCATGCGCAACACCGCGTTGCAGCAGCGCCGTACAAGCATCCGCATACCGGTTGGTATTTTCACAGCCTTCTGTTTGTTATCGATAATCACTCTTATTTTTTCCATAACATTCACCGCCCCGCCTTTTCATATTTATCGTAAGCTTTAATGATGTCCTGCACCAATTTGTGGCGCACAACATCTTTTTCACTGAACCGTACCTGTGCTATGTCGTCAATACCCTCCAGAATATGAAGAACTTCTTTCAGGCCGGAACGCTTTCCGTCCGGCAGGTCTATTTGGGTAATGTCGCCTGTAATGACCATTTTTGAGCCGAAGCCCAACCGCGTAAGAAACATTTTCATCTGCTCCGGCGTTGTGTTCTGCGCTTCGTCGAGGATAATGAAACTGTCATCGAGCGTACGCCCGCGCATATAGGCAAGCGGCGCAACTTCAATATTTCCGCGTTCCACATACCGCTGGTACGTTTCCGCACCCAGCATATCAAAAAGCGCATCATAAAGCGGCCGCAGGTATGGGTCCACTTTCTGCTGGAGGTCGCCGGGCAGAAAGCCCAGCTTTTCGCCCGCCTCAACGGCAGGCCGTGTAAGAATAATCCGGTTGGCCTCCTGTGCCCGGAATGCCTTGACCGCAAGGGCCACGGCTAAGTAAGTCTTGCCAGTACCGGCTGGGCCTACGCCAATGGTGATGGTATGGTTTGCAATCGCCGTGCAATACTTTTTTTGGCCCAGTGTTTTTGCTTTGACCGGCTTGCCTTTGGAAGTAAGGCACACACAGTCGCCCGCAAGTGACTGAAGGCGTTCTTCGCTTCCTTCATTTACAAGGTTCAAGCAGTAGCGGACGTTCTGCGCGCTTACGGTTTCGCCGCGGTTGATAAGCGACAGCAGGCTTTTTACGGCACGGGCTGCTTTTTCAACATTTTCCGGCTCGCCGGTAATCGTCATTTCGCTTCCACGGCAGAGAATCTCCACCGAGTACTCGTGCTCAATGATTTTTACATTTTCGTCCAGATTGCCAAACAATGCAGCCGCCTGCTCCATGCGGTCAATATTTATCTTTTCTTCGAACATTCCATCACCTGAAAATTGATACGGCATTTCTTTTTATTTATTATATCACATTCTGCAAATATAGTAAGCATAAAATACACAAAACTTTATTTCTATTTTATGAAAATTTCCGACTCTTTTGCAATGTCCTCTTCACAGGTCAGCTCCGCAGTAAGGCTCAGCGTGCTGGCATTACATTTTTTTGTGAACTTTCTTCCGGTAACACGGCCGCCCTTCAGCAGCTGTTTTGCCTGTTCGTCAATCTGTTTTTCGGCAAGAGCCTCAGCTTCTTCCGAAGTGCGGGAAGCGTTTTCGTTCCGGACTTCCTCCCACTGCTCTTCATACATGCCAAGCGGAAGCGGCGTGCCAAAAAGGGAAACGTCAAACTTCTGAGCCAAGACATGCCATGTGCCATGCGGCTTTCCTAAAATACTCCCCGGCAGGCAGGCCCCGAACACATCAAAATTCCGACGGCAGAGTTTGTGCCCAGTAGGTATGGTGCGCTGAAAACGAAGCGGGATTTCCGCCTTCAGGGTATGCTTGGTTTCCGCAGTCACTACCGCAGAAGCGTGCGTCAGAGTGCTTCCGCCCATCTGGTCGACAACCACAGCGCTCACAAGAAGCTGCCCCTCCACCACGGCATCGCCTTTTTTAACCATCGGTGAGCCGGCATAAACCTTCATGGAAAGGACTTGCCCTGTTACAGACGCCTTAATATTACAAACGCCTTTCAGGTCCGAAATCTGCGGTTTTACTGTTTTTTCCTGAACCACAATCTCTGCTGAACTGCCCCGCAGGTTAATGCTCATCCACCGAATCTGCGGAAAGCGCAGCATGGCCTTTTCCGCCAATGCCTTCGGGTTGACAGAGCTTTTGAGCGTACCCTGTGAAAGGCCGGCGGAAGCCAGCACATTTTCCAGCTGCGGCGCCGAAACCGTGGAATTTCCCGAAACGTTCACACACCAGATGTGCAGCGAAAGAAAGTAAAAGATCAGCAAAAAAGCAGCGCCGCCCGCCCAAAGGCCGCAGTGCCCCCGGGTATGGTACAGCAGGAACGGCAGCCCACGGCGTTCCCTGACCCGCAGGCGGCAGCCCGCCCGGTGTGCAATGGGCCGCAGCAAATGGTAGCAATGCACAGCTATGCAGGCGCCGCCACGCGGGCTGGGTGCTATATTCCACAAGTACAGCCCGGCACGGGCACAGTTCGTATAAAAACGTTCGGGGCTTCCGTTCTCCACTGAAAAACGAACGGAACCGATGAACCACCTGGTAAGTTTCAGTGAAATCATGTTGCACCCCGCCCTAAAAATTCAATCCCGGTAATGCATCCATTCACCACAAGAGCATCTTCCGTCAAGCACCGGATGACAAGCCCGTGGCCGGTAAAGCGTATAATCTGGCCAGGTGTACGGATCCGCACCGTTGCTCCGTCGTACTCTAATACCCCGCAGCAGCCTTCCACAACTGCTTCAGTGTTGCCGTTAATTTCCATGTGCCCGCGTGCGGCAATTTCTGAAAGGCCAAGCAATTTCCCCGGTTTTTGCATAGTCCCACCCCTTTGACAGCCAGCTGTTTTCTGTAAATGCTATGCACCGTGATGATGAAATATCCGCAAGCCGCATATATATGGCAAAGCGAGGTGGTTCTATGGGGAAAAAATCCGGTGTGCTTCTGGCGGCAGTGCTGGCAGCAGCCTGTGCCCTGCTGATTTTCCCCGCGCAGGCGGCGCAGGGGGCAAAAAACGGAGTGGATTACTCCCTGAATATTTTAATCCCCTCCCTCTACCCATTTATGGTGCTTTCCGTATTCACCGTAAAAAGCGGCCTTTCCGAACGTCTGGGCAAAGTTCTGGAAAAGCCGACGCAGGCTTTGTTTCACCTTCCGGGCAGTGCTGCAGCCTCTGTTGTAATGAGCGTTGTCGGCGGTTTCCCAGCGGGGGCGCGTTCGGCAGAAGAACTTTGGGCAGACGGAATTCTTTCCCCTGCACAAGCCGCACGCATGATGTGCTTCTGCGTAAATGCTGGGCCATCGTTTGTCATTACCGCCGTAGGCGTTGGTTTTTTGAAAAACGCGCAGGCAGGTACGATTCTTTTCTTTTCACAGCTGATTTCCTTTCTGGTGATGGGCATTGGCTCCGGCCTTTTTTCCCGCAGAAAAGCGGAAACTCCCGCACCGAAGAAAAAGCGGCGGCACGGCAGTATGGTGCAGGCGCTGATAGATTCCGCGGCTGACGCGGCATACTCCACACTGATGATGTGCTGCCTGGTCATCCTTTTTGCGGCCGGGATGAACCTGCTGCGCCTTGCCGTAACGCAGCCAAAACTTTCTGCCTGCTGTTCGGCGCTGCTGGAAGTAACGGGCGGATGTGCCGACCTTGCCCGCCTTGGCGCACCGCTGTGGCTGTTTGCCCTGGCCATCGGCTGGAGCGGCATCTGTGTGCATCTGCAGGTTTTCGCCTGCCTAGGCGCACTGAAAGTCCCACGGGGCAAGTTCATTTTTTGCCGCGTGATGCAAGGGAGTATTTCCGCCGCGGTCTGCTTTGTGCTTACGATGGTTTTTCCACAGAGTGCAGAAGTATTTGAAAATTTTACGGGTCCTGCAACCGCCGCGCTTTCCGGCACAGCAACTTCGGCAGCGGCTCTGGCAGTCCTCTGCGTAGTGCTGCTTTTCAGTATGCCGCATGAAAGGCTGGAAATCGACGAAAGGTAATGTTATAATGAACAGAAACTGAAATGAAGCAGGGAGCGAATGAATATGTTTGGTAAAAAGAAAACAAAACTTTTTGGAAATGAAATTGAACCGGATTGCAGTTACTGCTCCAACTGCACAGAAGGCAGCTGCACGCTTGGTCACAGCAGCGGCCCATGCGCAGACTTTCAGTATGACCCGCTGAAGCGCACACCGAAAGATACACCGGAGCTGGAAGCTCACAGTCCGGAAGAATTTAAGCTGTAAAAAATCAGGCACACAGAAACAGAAAGCCGGAACCGCTGGTCTTTTCCCAGCCGTTCCGGTTTTCTTTATCTTTTCTTAATCTTTTCTTTATGTTTAATACTGCTAAAAGAAATTTATATAGATAGATGAGCTGCATCAGGAATCACGGAAAATCGAGTCCATATCTTCCGTCACCGATGCTTCAATCAGGTTATTCTTCACCATGTCGTTCATAATGCGGATAGCATCGCTGTGTGACAGCCCTTTTCGGTAGGGGCGGTCTTCCGTCAGAGCCTGGTAGATGTCAACACACGCAAGGATGCGGGAATTAAAATCGAGTTTTTTCCGGTCAAGGCCATACGGGTAACCGGAGCCGTCGAGCTTTTCGTGGTGGTTCGAGGCCCACTCGGTAATCATTTCAAAGCCGTTAATGCCCTCAAGAATTTTTCTCGTATAAAAAGGGTGGGACTGAATGATTTTAAATTCAGCACTGTTTAGTTTACCAGGCTTGTCTAGGATTGAGTTAGGCACGACCATTTTGCCCAGGTCGTGCAAATCGGCGGCAATCCGCATCTGCCAGTAAGTGGTATCGTCAAATTCATAGTATTGGCAGATAAACCCTGTGCGCTCGCTGATGCCTCGTGAATGGGAACCGGTAAACGGTGACTTGGCGTCGATAATACGGCTGAAAACCTGCGAAATACGGCGTATCTGGCTATAATCAAGTTCCCGCTTCACCTGCGGCATCATTGCCGCCAGCGCGGGCCTTACAAACATATTGTCTTGGCTGAGCCAGAACTCTACATTGCGCCCAAGCCCCAGCGCTACTTCACAGAGATCCGGGTCAAACAAACGTGCATCTTTCATAACAGAAGCCGCAATGTCATCACCATTCCAGCCTTCCGCACAGCGAATAGAAATATAATCCGACAAATGAATAATTCTGGAATAAAGTGGAATGTCGCTTCCACCCACCCGGAAAAATCCACTGCCGTCATAATTTTCATGATGATAAAGGATTACGTTTTTCTGTTTTGAAAGAAACGGGAAATTCTCAAGATTTTTTTCGCCTTCAATACAATGCTCCGGGTTTGATTCCATTGCAAAAGGAGGCAGGTCTTTCAGGTTTCCTGCTTTTCGGAGTGAACCCATAACGCCGTTGTCATGTAAAAGGGAATAAGAAATCAGGTCGAACAGGCTTCTGTCTGGCATACCGAGAGCTTTCGCAATACGCCCCGAAATGTAGGCAACACGCATGCCGTGGTTCGTGTGATTTGGCAGTATTTCCTTTTCGGCAAGGTCGAGTGTGCGCGAAAGCGAAACGAGAAGCTCATTAACATTAAAGAGCAAAAAAATCACTTCACCTTACAATGGCTTTTTCTGAGAATAACAATGGCAGAAAAACATTGTTCCGTATTATTATATCAGCACAAAGGTAATGTAATTTCCCATGAACCATCATGCTTTGGAATTAACATTTTCTAATTTTTTGCTTCATGATATTTGTGCATAATGGCAGAAAATGAATAACATTTTGCAGCATTTTTCCAATAATATTTACCGAAAATTTCGGTGTTTTTCCCCTTTAGTGTTGATTTCAAGTTTATTAACTTGCATTTAATTTTATATAAATCTATTGACAAGTCATTAAGAAGTGCTATACTGTTTTCAGAAACAGAGGTGAAACGGTTTGAATCGAAATGTTTACAGCCTCGTACTGCCGGACAATGTGGTGGACGCGGTAGACAAGTTGGCCTGTGAACGGGGCATCAGCCGCAGCGGCCTGATTAACCAAATCTTGGCGGAATACCTTTCCTGCCCAATTCCGGAAACCAGAATTCACGACGTTTTCAGCCGTCTGGAAAAACTGACGGTTGGGCTGGAGAATTTTCAGTTTCAGGAACTGCCGGGAGAATTTACCGTTTCCATACGAAGCGTGCTGCATTACCGCTACCGCCCTACCGTTCACTACACACTGGAGCTTTATCGGGACTGTGAGCCGTTTCTTGGCGAGCTGCGGGCTTCTTTCCGCACACAAAACAGCAGTTTGCTGGAACTTTCGAAAGCATTTTTCCTGTTTTGGGAAAGCCTTGAGCAGCGCTGGACTGCACGGCAGTTCCCGGAAGGCAAAATTTCATGCACTGCTGCCCCGGGCCGGTATACCCGCCGCCTGCAGTGCCCGCAGAATCAGCAGAACTGTACCGGTGAGCATATGGCGCAGGCAATTCTCAGCTATATCCGAGAGTTCGATTTTGCACTGAAAAAATACTGTGCCGGAACCGATTCACCTGAAAACACAAAATGGCAGATTGAAACACATTATCTTCATTACCTTGAAAAAGCCGTTATCCTCTAACAGGAACGGTAAAGGAGGTTTTCTTTATGGATGCACAGAATTTCACGCATAAGTCGCTGGAGGCCATCCAGCAGGCACAGAATATTGCGCTGGAAAACAGCTGTATGCAAATTGAAGAAGAGCATCTTGCTGAAGCGCTCCTTCAGCAGGAAGGCGGTTTGATACCGCAGCTGCTGCAGAAAATGGGGCTTACCCCCACCACCGTGCTGAGCGCGGTGGAAGAACAGGTAAAAAAGCTGCCGGCTGTAACCGGGCCGGGCCGGGAACCTGGAAAAATCTATGTTTCTCCAGATGTTGACGCCGTGCTGGTCGAAGCCGAAAACCAGGCAAAGCGTATGAAGGATGAGTACGTTTCCGTGGAGCATATCATGCTTGCCATGCTCGAAAAGCCAAACTCTGCCATGCGGGGCGTTTTTGAGCGTTTCGGCATCAGCCGCAACAGTTTTCTGGCAGCACTCTCCACCGTGCGGGGTAATACGCGTGTTACAAGCGACAGCCCGGAAGAAACCTATGACGCGCTTTCAAAATACGGTCAGGATCTCGTTGAGATGGCAAAGAATCACAAGCTGGACCCGGTCATTGGGCGTGACGATGAAATCCGCAGCGTCATTCTGATTCTTTCACGCAAAACAAAAAACAACCCGGTGCTCATCGGCGAGCCTGGCGTCGGCAAAACCGCCATTGCGGAAGGCCTTGCGGAACGAATTGTGCGCGGCGACGTACCAAACAGCCTGAAAGACCACAAAGTCTTTTCGCTGGATATGGGTTCCCTGATAGCCGGTGCAAAATACCGCGGCGAATTTGAGGAACGCTTCAAAGCCGTCCTCAACGAAGTGAAAAAAAGTGAAGGGCGTATCATCCTGTTCATCGACGAGCTGCACACCATTGTAGGCGCAGGGAAAACCGAAGGCAGCATGGACGCAGGCAACCTGCTGAAACCGATGCTTGCCCGCGGCGAACTTCACTGCATCGGCGCGACGACTTTAAATGAATACCGCCAGTACATTGAAAAAGACGCCGCCTTGGAACGGCGCTTTCAGCCGGTTATGGTTGAAGAGCCTACCGTAGAAGACACCATTGCCATTCTGCGCGGCCTAAAAGAGCGCTACGAGGTCTTCCACGGCGTAAAGATTCAGGACCAGGCGCTGATTTCTGCCGCCGTGCTGAGCAACCGCTACATCTCCGACCGGTTTTTGCCCGACAAGGCCATTGACCTTGTG
>JBFLFY010000024.1:0-30421 GCA_041859875.1 Caproicibacter sp.
CACGTTTGAGCGCCTCGGAATCCCGGAAGCAGAGCGTAAGTCGCTTGCCGGTGTCGGTGCGCAGTATGATTCCGAAGTCGTGTACCACAATGTGCGCGAGGAAGTCCGCCAGCAGGGCGTTGTTTATACCGACATGGAAAGCGCGCTGAAAGACCCGAAATACGGCCCTATGGTGCAGAAATACTTCATGAAGCTTGTCCCGCCGACGGACCATAAATTCGTCGCGCTGCATGGGGCAGTCTGGTCGGGCGGCTCATTCGTCTATGTGCCGCCGCACGTGAAGGTCGCAATTCCGCTGCAGTCGTACTTTCGGCTGAATGCGCCGGGCGCCGGCCAGTTTGAGCATACGCTGATTATCCTGGGCGAAGGAGCAGACCTGCATTTTATTGAAGGTTGCTCTGCGCCGAAATACAACGTGGCCAACCTTCATGCGGGCTGTGTGGAGCTGTATGTGGCGAAGAATGCGCACCTGCGCTACTCCACCATTGAAAACTGGTCGAAAAATATGTATAACCTGAACACCAAACGCGCCCTTGTGGAAGAGGGCGGCACCATTGAGTGGGTTTCCGGCTCGTTCGGCTCCCACGTTTCCTACTTGTACCCCATGAGCATCCTGAAGGGCGAAAATTCGCGCATGGAGTTTACGGGAATTACGTTTGCAGGGAAGGGCCAAAACCTTGACACCGGTGCAAAGGTCGTCCATGCCGCGCCGCACACATACTCAAACATCAACACAAAGTCCATTTCAAAAGACGGCGGCGTGTGCACCTACCGCAGCTCGGTGGAAATACAGCCGCAGGCTTACGGGTGCAAATCCTCCGTGAACTGCGAGTCCCTGATGCTTGACGACCGCTCGCGCTCCGATACCATCCCGGTGATGGACATTCGCAACGACGATGTAGACGTAGGCCATGAAGCGAAAATCGGCCGCATCAGCGACAATGCAATTTTTTACCTGATGAGCCGCGGTATTTCCGAAGCGGACGCGCGGTCGATGATCGTTACCGGATTTGCAGAACCGGTTGCCAAGGAACTGCCCGTTGAGTATGCAGTGGAAATGAACAATCTGATTAAGCTGGAAATGGAGGGCGCCATCGGCTGAGCCGCGGCGAAAGACTGTATGAAAATAGAGTTAAAAAATGTCAACGTTTTGCCGGCGCGCACCTGGAACCGGCTTGGGATAAACGATACGGACTTCTGTGCGGAACCGGCAGGTGCCGCCCGGTTCGGCGGCGAAACGGTTTCCCCGCTGCCGGAAGGCGTTGAAAAAACAGAAAAGCCATTTCCGCTTGCGGAGATGGAAACCGGTATGGGCCGGGAAGCGGCGGAATTTGTGGAAAAGGACCGCACCTGCGGCGTTTCGCTTCGTGTTTCTGCCGGGACGAAAGCGGGAAAGCCGGTCATCCTCGACTACCAGTTGGATGATAAAAACCCGGCCGCCGTGGACCAAACGGAAATCACGGCGGAAGAGAACAGCGAAATCACTGTAATCGAGTGCTACCGCTCCGGTGAAAAACTGGCCGGGTTCCACGGCGGGCTGACAAAACTGTACGCCGCGAAGGGCGCGGTGATCCATCTAATACAAATTCAGCTTTTGGGCAGCAACTGCGCACATTTCAGCAATGTAGGCGCATTTGCCGCAGACGATGCCGCCATAGACGTTGTGCAGGCGGAGCTTGGCGGAAAGACCGCGCTTTCCGGCGTAAACACACAGCTTGACGGCTTTCACAGCCGGCTGGATATGAACTCGATTTATTTCGGCGACAGCAGCCGGAAAATCGACCTCAACTATGTTGTGCGCCACATCGGCCGCAAAACGAAAAGCGAGATTCACCTTGGCGGCGCCTTGTTGGATGAGAGTGAAAAAACGTTCCGCGGAACCATTGATTTTGTCCGCGGCTCCAAGCAGGCCGTGGGGCATGAAAGCGAATTCAATCTGCTGTTCAGCCCGAAAGTGCGCAACCGCACCGCACCGCTGATTCTCTGTGAAGAAGAGGATGTTGAAGGGCAGCACGCCGCTTCAACCGGAAAGATTGACGAGGACCGGCTGTTCTACCTCATGTCGCGCGGATTAAGCGAGGCAGATGCAAAACGGCTGATGATTGAAGCACAGTTCCGCCCGGTCCTTGACCGAATTCCCGATGAAAAAGTAAAAAACGAAATTACAAAGTATATGGAAGCGAGGCTGAGCAGAATTGAATCAATGGGTTGAAGATTTTCCAATACTGGGCCAAAAGATGAATGGGAAGCGGCTGGCTTACCTGGACAATGCCGCAACTTCACAGCGCCCGCTTTCCGTCATCCGTGCGGTAGACGAGTTCTACCGCACTCAGAACGCAAACCCGCACCGCGGGCTGTATGCCCTCAGCGTCGAAGCGACGGAGCGGTACGAGAATGCCCGCCATACCGTGAAGGAATTCATCGGTGCGGAAAAAGACTGCGAAGTGATTTTTACCCGCAACGCGAGCGAATCACTGAACCTTGTTGCCTACAGCTACGGCCTTGCCTTTTTGAAGGAGGGCGATGAAATCGCTCTGCCCGTAAGCGAGCATCACAGCAACCTTGTGCCGTGGCAGATGGTGGCGCAGGCAAAAGGCGCGAAGCTTGTTTACCTTTACCCGGATGCGGAAGGCCGCCTGACGGATGAAGAAATCAATAAAAAAATTACGGCAAGGACGAAAGTCGTCGCCGTGGCGCACGTTTCTAACGTACTCGGTTCGGTGTACCCGGTTCGCAAAGTTGCTGACAAGGCGCATTCCGTGGGCGCTGTAGTCGTTGTGGACTGCGCACAGGGCATTCCGCATTACAAAGTGGATGTGAAAGAACTCGGTGCGGATTTCATGGCTTTTTCCGGCCATAAGATGATGGCGCCAATGGGCATTGGCGTTTTGTACGGCAGGGAAGAGCTTCTGGAAAAAATGCCGCCGTTCCTGCGCGGCGGTGAGATGATTGAGTATGTTCACGAGCAGTCCGCTACATTTGCGCCGCTTCCGCAGAAATTTGAAGCTGGTACGCAGAATGTGGGCGGCGCCGTTGGGCTGGAAGCAGCAATTCAGTACCTGCAGAAGGTCGGCTATGAAAAAATCCACCAAACGGAGCAGGAGCTTTTAAACTATGCCCTCGACGGGATGAAACAAATTCCGCACGTTACAGTTTACGGCGGAACGAAAAACCGAGACGACCGCTGCGGCGTGATTTCCTTTAACGTTGACGGCGTCCATCCGCACGACGTTGCAAGTATCCTCGATGCAGACGGCGTGGCCATCCGTGCCGGGCATCATTGCGCCCAGCCGCTGATGGAGTATCTGAAAGTGAACGCGACCTGCCGCGCAAGCGTCTATTTCTACAATACAAAAGAAGATATTGACCAGTTCCTTGAAAGTTTAAAAAAGGTCAGGGGGTGGCTCGGCCTTGGAGCTTAACCAGATTTACACACAGATTTTAACGGAACACAACAATTCCAAACGCAATAAGCATCCGCTTGAAAACCCGACGGTCACGCTCAAGGGTGTGAACCCGAGCTGCGGCGACGAGATAGCGCTGCAGCTGCGCGTCAAAGACGGAAAAATAGAGGACGCCGCCTTTACCGGTATCGGCTGCGCCATTTCGCAGGCTTCCACCTCTATTATGATTGACCTTATTAAGGGCAAGACAACGGCAGAAGCTATGGAGCTTGCCGAAACATTCCTTGGCATGATAAAAGGCAATGTGACGGACGAAAAGCAGCTGGAAGCGCTGGATGAAGCGATTGCCCTGAAAGACGTGGCGCATATGCCCGCACGGGTGAAATGCGCCGTGCTTGGCTGGCATACGCTGGAAAACGCCATTGAGGGGAAGGAAAACTGATTTTATTTTTCGGGACTGCCCAAAAGAATCGGCAGAAGGAGTGTTTTGCATGAAAGTGATTCATTTTCAGCCGAATCCGAAGAGCGAAGCCCGCGTTGTCGGCTATCTGCACGACCCGGTTCCGGCGGAGATGCCAAGCCGAGTGGAGCGGCCGTGCGTGGTGGTTTGCCCCGGCGGCGGGTATTCTTTCCTTTCGGAGCGGGAAGCCGACCCGCCGGCGATGGCTTTCTTTGCAAAAGGGTACCAGGTGTTTGTTCTGTATTATTCCATAGGCAAAATGGCTACGGAACTGCGCCCGCTGATTGACGGCTCGCTGACCCTCATAGAAATCCGCAGAAACAGCGCAAAGTGGCACGTCATTCCGGATAAAATTGCCGTTATGGGGTTTTCGGCAGGCGGCCACGTCGCCGCTTCCCTTGGTACATTATGGGATTCTTTGGAGCTGAAGGAAAGAATCGATAATGAAGGCGGGGCAAACCGGCCCAATGCGTTGATTCTGTGCTATGCAGTCATTACCGCCTCGGAACTGACACATAAGCGCTCCATAGAAACTCTGTGCGGCGGGCATCCAACGGAAAAGCAAAAGGAATTTTATTCGCTGGAAAAACACGTGGATGCCAACACGCCGCCTGCGTTTTTATGGCATACCGTGGAGGACGGCACCGTTCCGGTAGAAAATTCCATCATGTTTGCGCAGGCCCTCCGGAAGAACCACATCCCGTTTGAGTGCCATATCTACCAAAAAGGCGGGCACGGCACATCCATGTGCAATGAAGAAGTCGGCTGTAAAGACGTACACCGTGCCACCTGGTTTCCGCTCTGCACCGAATGGCTTGGAAGTTTGTTTGAATTTTCTTATTGATTTATTTTTCCACCGCTTGGGACTTTCCCTGCGGTGGATTTTTTGTTCTGCGGCTCTAGCGGTGCGCCTTTTTAATATTGAATCATCGCCATACCGTGCGGGCCATCTGTAACCATTGCTTTTGATACCCCTTGGCTTTTCAAAAAATCTTCAATACTTTTTTGATTGATGGGCACATAATCATAGGACCCCATATATTTATACCTATCCGTATACAAAATATAAGCAAATCCATTTTTAGTTAAGATCTTGTCTGTTTTGGGGTCGGCTATGGTATATAATTTATTTTGTTCTTTCAATTTATTCTTTATCACCATCTCTAAAACCTCAGCAACGCTTTGAAAAAATGGAACATCTTCATTTTTCTTATCTTGCTGAGCTTTCGGTATCATAGCACCATATATGTAATCCATTGTAAGGCAACATTCGAGCAGCGACTCTTCATTAAATATAGTTACATAGTTGATGACACTATGCCCTTCAAAGACTTTTTTCAGGATTGCGCGTGAAGCGTCTTCTGTTAAATGGTATTTAAAATCAAAGTCTTCAATTTTGACAGGGTTAAAATGAAGCGGTATGCTGTTCTGATTTTCGCTTAGCATTTTTTCATATTGCTTTTTTGTAAGCAGCATGGAAATATTTTTATCTAATTTATTTTCCTGCATAAACCAGGAAATATTAAAGCCCATCGCGTTGTCCTGAAAGCCCGGATTGAAATCCATAAAAGATACCCCTAACGCGTTTGTTGTAGCGAGGGCTGTCTGAAGTCCATTGATTTTATCCTGAACTTCAATTTTACCGATTGGGTAGATCCCATCTAAAACTTCGAATTGATGCTGCTCAATAAATTTTCGTGCATAACTTTTTGTAGAAAAAGTCAGAATTCCTTTGCCTTGGTCCTCGGTTTGGCACACATACGGAACACTCACTCCATTTTCCATATTGGCCTGTTTCGTAGATAATATGATATAAAGTTCCTGCATGCCCATGATTTTTTTTGCAAGATTGGAGGCTTTTTTATCAGACATTTCTGCCTCACCATTGCCACTTTTCATCAGTTTTTGAAAAATGTTCATAACATTCCTTCCCCTTCTAAAATTTTGTTTTCATTATAACACAAATGGATATTATATGTAATAATACCATATAGTTTTAAGAAGAGGCGGTTAAACCCTTGAAGCAGGCAAACGGCCAGCAAAGAATAATGACTGTGCTTCCCATTTTCCATTGTTTGGGTAGTCCCCTGCGGCGGATTTTTTTCGTTTCTGCGGCTCTAGCGGCGCACCCTTTTGCATATATATAACCGATGCGAAAGGGGTAATTGAATATGAAGGTCTTAACCGTGACGAAAAACCGGATGCTGGCCGTCCTGTTTTTTATCCTGGCAGCCGTGCTGATTGTGTGCGCCTGCCTTTTCGGCGTACGCTCCGTTCAGACTTCCGCGCCGAAGCGCGACCTGCCGATTTATAATGTTCAGACAAGCGAAAAGAAAATCGCCATCTCGTTTGATGCGGCATGGGGCAACGAAGAAACGCAGACACTAATCGACATCCTTAAAAAATACAATGTGAAAACGACTTTTTTCGTCGTGGGCGCATGGGTGGACAAATACCCGGAATCCGTCAAGGCCCTTACGGCCGCAGGGCATGAAGTGTGCAACCACTCCAACACGCATCCGCATATGCCGAAGCTTTCTCAGCAGGAAATGACAGCGCAGGTCACAGCCTGCAACGATAAAATTAAAGCGGTGACCGGTAAGCAGCCGCTTCTTTTCCGCCCGCCGTACGGCGACTATAACAACGACGTCATCCGCACTGTAAACGGGCTGAAAATGTACCCGATTCAGTGGAATGTGGATTCCCTCGACTGGAAGAACCCCACGCCGAAACAGATTTCAGACCGTGTTCTTTCGCGTGTAAAACCGGGCTCTATTGTCCTGTTCCACAACGGCGCAAAAAATACGCCGGCCGCGCTTCCTACCGTTCTGCAGACACTTCAGGCGCAGGGGTACAAAATCGTGCCGGTTTCCGAGCTGATTTTAAAAAGCGGCTATACAATCGACAACGCCGGGATGCAGATACCAAACACAGCAGCGTCGGCAGTGACTTCTTCCGCAAAATAAAATTTGGAAAATACAGACACTCATAAAAAAACACTCCAAACACAAGATAGTAAGGCAAACGCTCAAATACAGTATTGAATGTAAGGAGTGCTTCACAAATGGCTACAAACAAGAGCGTAGTTCCGGAAGCTCGCGAAGCTCTGGAAAAGTTCAAGATGGAAGCTGCTTCTCAGGTTGGCGTAAACCTGAAGCAGGGCTATAACGGCGACATTACCTCCAAACAGGCTGGTTCTGTCGGCGGCCAGATGGTCAAGAGCATGATTCAGAAGTACGAACAGGGCATGAAATAAGGTCTTTCCGTATTCATGCGGAGTGGCGGACCGGGTTGTGGTGCGCCATTCCGCTTCTTATTACCGTAAACCGCATTTTTACATACCCCCTGAAGATTCGAAAAGAAAAGTGTGATTTTGTATGGTCAACATTTTATTGTGCGGAGATTTACAGGACACTTCAGAAGCGGAAGCACTTTTGCCTGCACTTTCCCTTTACGGTGGAGTTTGCAGTTCCGGTACAGAGGACACTGACAAACATGGCAAACCAACGCGTTACTTTTTCTATGAAAGTGCCGAGATACCGCAGATTGAATTGAAACGCGGCATTTTAATTTTAAAAAATAACATTTTTCAGCAGCATCCGGTTGAAGTGCCCAAAGGTTTTATCTGTGTGCTGGAGGCGGGAAGTCTAGCTCCCGCGCGCCTGCTTTACGGCAGCAGTGCAGCCGTTGTTCTGTGCGGAACAGGACCGAGAAACACATTAAGCCTTTCTGAACTGAACAGTTCCAGTGCTTTGGTAAGCCTGCAGCGCAGCCTGATGCCGCTGGAAGGAAACCTTGTGGAGCCATGCGAAATAGAAGTGCGGCTTTCCGCCGAAAGAAGCCCGCAGCAGATTCTTCTCGTAAGTGCGGTGCTTTTACTTTCCGGAGTTGACCCGGATAACGGATTTATAATATAGCATGAAAACATTTCCGGTTATAAATTGCTTTACCAGCCGCACAATAGTAATGCAAACGCTCAATGGGAAATGAAGTTGATTGAAAAGGAGTGTTTTCTATTATGTCCAGAAACAGTCATATTGTTCCGGAAGCCAGCGAAGCGCTGGAAAAATTCAAGATGGAAGCCGCTTCTGAAGTCGGCGTGAACCTGAAACAGGGTTACAACGGGGATCTTACTTCAAAACAGGCTGGATCTGTTGGCGGCCAGATGGTCAAGAACATGATTAAAAGCTACGAACAGAGCATGAAGTAAAGTTCCGCTTTAACGGAAATTTCTAAATAAAGAGCGCGCCTCATACCAAGCGGTATGAGGTGCGCTCTTTTATGTTAATGTATTTAGGAAGGCAAACTTATGTTAGCCCTTTACACTGCCGACGGTAATGCCGCCAACGATGTATTTCGAAAGGCAGAAGTAAATGATTACAACCGGAAGAATAGCTACAAGAATCATCATATAAACTTTGCCCATGTCAAACTTCAGGAAGTCGGCACTGCGCAGCTGCATAATCAGGATTGGAAGAGTCTTTTTATTTGCCGAGTTCAGCAGCAGAGCAGGAACGAAGAAGTTATTCCAAGCGCCAACAAATGTGAAGATTGCCTGTACGGCAAGCGCTGGCCTCATAATTGGAAGAATGATTGAGTTAAAAGTACGGAATTCGCTGCAGCCGTCAATCCGGGCTGCTTCCACAATCTCAAGCGGCAGGTTACTGTCCATATATTGCTTCATGAAGAAAACAACAACTGGGGAAGCAACAGCAGGCAGAAACAGCGGAATCAGTGAATCCATCAGGTGCATATCGCTCATTTGGTTTACAAAACCGACGGCTGAGATCTGAGTCGGCATTGTCATAATCAAAAGGATCAAGGTAAAGGCAACATTGCGAAGCTTAAAGTTGTAGGCAAAAATGCCATAAGCAGTAAGTGTTGAGAAGTAAACCGCAAGCAAGGCCGTCAAGACGGAAACAATCAGACTGTTGATTGTGCCGCTCACAACAGGGATGTTTGCGTCATTCATCAAGCTATTCCAGTTGATAGCGAAAGAGCCGCCAGGCAGGAATGAGAAGCCTTGCTGAATTTGAAAGTTGTTGCGCGATGAGTTAATAATCAGCATATAAAAGAAAAAGAGGCACAGGAAGCACAGAATGGCAAGGACTATGTAGCAGCCTGTTCTTGCAAGATTCAATTTGCGCATATAATTTTTGTCAATCTTTTCATGACTTACGGCGACGGAAGGTGATTTTGTCATTTAAGCGCGCCCCCTTTTCCGGGATTTTTCTTTTGTATTATCGTTATCGGTCATAGTATGGTAAACAAGCAGGCACAAAACAGCGCACAGAATAAACAAAAGCGTTGAAATAGCACCGGCCATGCCATAGTTCTTGCTGTACATATGGTTGTTCAGGAACATAATCATTGTGGTAGCACAGTTGTCCGGCGAACCTTCTCCGTTTGTAAGAATCTGAGGAACATCGAACATCTGCAGGCCGCCAATCAGGGAAGTAATAATTACGTAAGCCATAAGAGGCTTGATAAGCGGAATGGTAATTTTCCAAAACATCTGGTTAGAAGAAGCGCCGTCGATTTCGGCCGCTTCATACAGGCAAGGATCAATTCCCATAATAGCCGCCATAAGAAGTATGGTGGTGTTGCCAAACCACATTAGGAAGTTCATGAAAGCAACAAGTCCCCGTGTCCCGGAAACCATGGCCAGGAAGCGAACTGGTTGGTGAATGACACCCATGGAAAACAGAGTCGCATTTACAGGACCGTTGTCTGAAAAAAGAGCAAAAAACAGCATGGCAAATGCAGAAGCCATGATTAGGTTTGGCATATAAATTACGGTTTTAAAAAACCGAAGCCCATGCAGATGGAGGCGCATATTCGTAAACCAGGCTGCCAAAAGCAGAGAAATGATAATCTGCGGTACAAAGCCAACAACCCAGATTAGCAGGGTGTTGCCCATGTAATTGAAGGTATCGGGCTTCGTAAGCAGCGCAGCGTAGTTACCGAAACCGGTAAAGACTGGCCCAACAATTTTCAGCCCGGAACGGAAGTACTTAAAAAAGCTGTAATAAATTGTGGAAATCAATGGCAAAAACTGAAAGATGAAAAAGATGATGAAGAAAGGCAGGATGAAAAGGTAACCCCACTTGGAATAGCTGACGCCCTTCTTTACTTTGCGTGTCACTTCGGTTTGATTTTTCAAATTAAGCCCCTCTCTTCAAAAAAAGAATCGCACGGCCACGGTACGGGAAGGTTTCCCGACCCGCGGCCGTGCGGTTATGCTAAAGCCGTGTTAAGAAGGCCACTTAACATCGGTCAGTTCCGGATACTTTGTCTTAATGGCTTTTGTGAAGTTTTCTTTTGCCTTGTCAAGTGTAACAGTTCCATTGAAATAGTCGTGGAACGCAGTCTGAAAAGCTTCGTTGCAGCCCTGGTCATAAGGGCCTGCTTTGCTCATATCGATCTTCGGAGCAACTTCTGCAAAGAGCTTAATGTGGTTCTGGCCGCCGAGAAACGCGGACTTGAAGTCGCTGTTTGCGATTTCTTCCATAGCACCCTTGTTGTTGGTGTAATCCTGAGTATCAGTTGTAATTTTCTTCATGATGGTCGGGTCGCAGGTAAGAGATTTCATAACTTTCTTAACAGTGCCAGGATTGTCGGTGCCTTTGCAGCCGCAAATCCATGTGCCGCCCCAGTAATAGCTCTGCGGGCCTTGGCATACTGCCCAGTCGCCGAAGATACCATTGCCTTTTTCCTCTTTGCCGCCTTCTTTTACAGGCTTTGCAAGAGAGTTGCCTTCCAGCGTGAAGTTAATGCCCCATGTGGAATAGAAGAAACCAAAAACTTTGCTCTTTGGGCTCTGGTCGGCAGTCCATTTGTCGTCCCAAAGAATGGTCTTGTTGTTATAGCCTTTATCGGTGTAGTCTTTGGTCTGCTTTACCCAGTTCATGATGTTAGGGTCAACGGTAACAGTAGTATCGGTTACCCATGGAGCAGCCACATTGTTCGAGAATACACGGTAGCTGTCATCATAGCCAGAAAGCATCTTGTAGCCTTTTGCATTTACTTTCTGAGCGGCATCATTGAATTTATCCCAAGTAGAAAGAGAATCCTGTACCTTATTCGGGTCATCAGTTCCAAGAACGGACTTGGCAATAGAACGGCGGTAAGCGAAGAGGCCTGGGGTTGCCTGCCATGTTACGCCTTTTAGAGCTTTGTCTTTGCTTGTTACAATATCCTGTGTGTATTTGTATTGGCTACCGAGGTCGCTGTCTGTAAGACCAAGGTCTTTCTTAACATCCAAGGTGTAGTCGCTGTTTACATACTTCAGAGCGTAGTCAGCTTCCACAAGGAAAATGTCGATCTTATCATCGGCTGCAGCGGAGCTTTGTTTTTCCAGAGCAGCATCCAACTTATTCTGGTAGTTGTTGTTCTGGTTAGGGTTAATCGTCCACTTTACGAGGGTTCCGTCTTTCAAGGTGGTTGTGGATTTGTCCTTTGCAACTTCCTTAACATCCGGGTAATACGCATTAAAGCGGCTTTGGAACTCATCGTTCCAACACCAGATGTTCAGTACTTTGCCTTCCGGCGCGGCGGAAGAAGAAGTCTGTGAAGCTGTGCTGTTCGCTTTGCTTGAAGCGGTTGTGCCGTTATTGCAGCCGACCATGGAAGAGGCCAGAATTGCTGCAGTAGCTAACAGAGCCACTACGGACTTACTTTTTTTCATACAAAAATCCTCCTTATTGATATTGATATTTATTTTACCGAATGGGCGGAATCCCATTCGTCGGTACGCAATGGAAAAGGACTCAGGCGCCAGCGCTTCATTTTATCCGCGCTACGGAATTGCCCGGTATCAGGGAACCCTTTATTGTGAGGTTCTGCACCAGAGTCGTCATTGGACTTTCAATCTGCTCAATCAGACGACGTGCGGCTTCATGGCCCATGCGGTCGGTGTCCTGCTTTAAGGTTGTCAGGCGCGGCCGAAGCATTTGGGAAAGGGAAATGCCATCGTACCCTGCAATGGAAATGTCTTCTGGAATGCGAAAACCTGCGGATTCAATAGCTTCAATACCGCCGAGTGCGGCATAATCGTCCGGCATAATAATGCAGGTCGGGCGGTTCGGAAGATTTATAAGCTGCTGCACACTTTTTTTAGTGGCTTGAATGTCGTGGTAGGCAGAAAGTACCAGATATTCCGGGGGAACTTTCAAACCCACGTCGCGCATTTCACGGCAGAAACTTGTAACACGCTGTTCCGTTACAGCTGATTTTTTTCCATGTACATAAGCAATTTTCCGGTGGCCCATTCCGTATATGTATTTTACAAGGTCGCCCATACCTTCTACGTTAGCGGAATTAATACTGATATGGTTGTCAAACACATGATCGATTGTGACAACGGGAAGACCGCTGTTAATAAGATCAAGCACTTCCTGCTGCTGAAAATCAACGCAGGCAATGCAGACACCGTCAAAATTACGGTACTTGCAATGCTCCAGATAAGACATCTGCCGCCCATTTATGTTTAGGTTATGGCTAATAAATGTAATGTCATACGAATGAAGCTCCGCTTCCACTTTGAACGCATCAAGCACCGACGCGAAATATTCTTGCTTCAGGCCGCTTTGGGCTTCATCGGTAAACAAAACGCCGAGGTTATGTGTGCGGTTTGTTTTCAGTGCCCGCGCCATGGAATTCGGCAGATAGCCACATTCTTCGGCAGCCTTCATCACTTTTTTCTTGGTTTCATGGCTGACATCGGTGTAGCCGTTCAGTGCTTTGCTTACTGTAGAAACAGAAAACCCGCACATCGCTGCTATGTCTTTTATATTTGCCATGTTAAGCTCCTCCAAAACATCTTTGCGAAACACCCTAAATCGTTTTCGCACCATCATTATAATACGTTATTCACAGAAATGCAAGAGATAATTCAAATAATATTAGGATTAATTTCACAAAACGATGTGTTTAACCAAATAAAATTCCTGAAAAAGCGGGAAGCAGTGCGAAATGCCGAAGATAATAGTCCTTATAAAAAAATATAGCGAAAACATTTTCGTAAAATTTTTAACGGCCCTTGCAAAATCGAAAAGCCTATAAAATTTGTGAAAATAGACTGCTAAAGAGGGAAATAGCCATACAGCAAAATGAAATTGGAATAATTTGTTTAATAATATATAATTAATAAATAAATAATACAGCAATAAGCTGTGAAATGTAACAAACCTTAAAAATAGACTTGATTTTAATGGAAAATCATTTTACACTGAAGAATAGTGAAAACGATTTCGTAAAGAACTACATAAAATATGCCAACGGAGGGAATTGTATGAAATTCGGGCATTTCGACGATAAACGGAAAGAGTATGTTATAGAGAGACCGGACACCCCCTATCCCTGGATTAATTACCTTGGCTGCGAAAATTTCTTTGGGCTGATTTCGAACACTTCCGGCGGTTATTGCTTTTACCGCGATGCGCGCCTGCTGCGTCTGACGCGCTACCGCTATAATAATGTACCGACGGATGCCGGCGGGCGTTATTTTTATCTTTCAGATGGTGGAACAGTGTGGAACCCGGGCTGGGCACCGACGAAGACTGCACTGGATTCATACCGCTGCCGCCATGGCCTCGGCTACACAGTATTGGAATCTGAAAAGAATGGCCTTTCCGCACAGCAGACCTCTTTTGTGCCAATCGGTGCGAACTGTGAAGTTCATCGGCTGGTGCTGAAAAACAATACAGACAATGCGAAGAAAATCAAGCTGTTCTCATTTGTAGAGTTCTGCCTCTGGAATGCTTACGATGATATGACCAACTTTCAGCGTAACTACAGCACGGGGGAAGTAGAAGTCTGCGGCAGTACAATTTATCATAAGACAGAGTACCGCGAGCGCCGGAACCATTATGCCGTTTTCAGTGTAAATGTACCGGTCAGCGGATTTGATACCGACCGCGAATCTTTCCTTGGCCTTTACAACGGGTTTGACCATCCGGATGCCGTGTTTGAAGGCAAAGCGCGAAACTCGGTCGCAAGCGGCTGGGCGCCGATTGGTTCGCACTTTATTGAAGCGGAGCTGCAGCCGGGCGAAGAAAAAAGTTATATTTTTGTGCTGGGCTACTGCGAAAATCCGGAAGACGAAAAGTGGGAAGCCCCGGATGTGATTAATAAGGCGCCTGCCAAAAAGCTGCTGGCACGTTTTCAGACCGACGAGCAGGTAGACGCAGCACTGGCAGAATTAAAGGAGCACTGGAAAAAGCTGCTTTCCACCTTCCAGCTTTCCTGCGGGGATGACAGGCTGAACCGTATGGTCAACATCTGGAACCAGTACCAGTGCATGGTCACATTTAATATGTCGCGCTCCGCTTCTTATTTTGAGTCCGGCATCGGCCGTGGCATGGGATTCCGCGATTCTACGCAGGATTTGCTGGGATTTGTGCATCTGATTCCCACCCGTGCGCGGGAACGTATCCTTGACATTGCGTCTACGCAGATGGAAGACGGCAGTGCCTACCACCAGTACCAGCCGTTAACAAAGCGCGGGAACCTTGAAGTTGGAAGCGGATTCAACGACGACCCGCTCTGGCTGATTTTTGGCGTGAATGCATATTTGAAGGAAACCGGCGACTGGTCTATCCTAAAAGAAAAGGTGCCGTTTGACAATAAAGAAGGAAGCGCAGCGCCTCTTCTGGAGCACCTGAAACGTTCGTTCGGCCATGTGGTGAATCATCTTGGCCCGCACGGACTGCCGCTTATCGGCCGTGCCGACTGGAATGACTGCTTAAACCTGAACTGCTACTCCAAAACACCGGGCGAGTCTTTCCAGACTTGCTCCAATTTTGAAAGCGGAATTGCAGAGTCTGTCTTCATTGCAGGGATGTTCGTTTTCATTGGCCCTGCCTATGCGGAAATATGCCGCAGGATGGGCGACTCGGCAGAAGCTCAGCACGCTGCAGCTGAAACCAAGAAAATGACGGAAGCTGTGCTGAAATCCGGCTGGGATGGCGAATGGTTCCTGCGCGCGTATGATGCACACGGTGAAAAAGTTGGTTCCAATGAGTGCGACGAGGGGAAAATCTTTATTGAGCCACAGGGCTTCTGCGTTATGGCCGGTATCGGCGTAAAAGAAGGCAAAGCCGCAAAGGCTCTTGACTCTGTACATAAATTAATGGACACTAAGTACGGGATTGTATTAAACTGGCCGTCCTATACTACTTATCGCCTGAACCTTGGCGAAATTTCTTCTTACCCGCCGGGGTACAAGGAAAACGGCGGAATCTTCTGCCACAACAACCCTTGGATTTCCATTGCGGAAACGGTTCTCGGCCATGGTGACCGTGCGTTTGAGGTTTACCGCAAGACTTGCCCGGCCTACCTGGAAGAAATCAGCGAGATTCACCGCACAGAGCCTTATGTCTATTCACAGATGATTGCAGGCCGCGATGCCGTGCATTTCGGCGAAGCAAAAAACTCCTGGCTGACCGGAACGGCTGCCTGGACTTTTTATGATGTTTCGCAGTACATCCTCGGGATCCGCCCACAGTTCGACGGCCTGGAGATTGATCCGTGCATTCCGTCGGCGATGAAGAGTTTCTCCGTGAAGCGAAGATTCCGCGGCGCCGATTACCAAATTGAAGTTGACAACAGTGCAGGGGTGCAAAAGGGTATCAAGTCCATGACGATTGATGGAAAGGCAGTTCAAGGAAATATTCTGCCTGTTTGTTCCGACGGGAAGCAGCATCTTGTAAAAGCAGTCATGGGCTGACGCCTGTTATACAGAAGGAACGGAGGAAACGCGGTGTTTCCTCCGCTCCTTTTGTTTTTTGTAATTCTCAGGCCGTATTTCGGAGGGCACGGGAAAGATATTACGGCTACACCCCAAAGAAAGGAAACCTTATTTTTCATGACTGCAAACCGCAATAATGGCAGTATGCAGTATAGAAGATTGGAGGAACTGCGCTGTGCAACAGTACCTCTAAATTTTTAACTGCTTTTTAAGAGGCCTAGACACTAAGCTGTGTCTGTGAAGCTCAAGAACTGCTGCAATTTCTTCATGCCGTTTTGTACCTCTGCATAAGAATGAGTGAGATACCTATTACAGCCTGCGGCAACGGTCAGCAGTGCGGCATTTTGCTGCAAAATCTGTCTGGCACAGCCTGGGCTCGAAAATGCGCTGTCCTGCCCCAGCAAATGAGGAAAAATATGGGTAAAATAACAGATAAAATGTTGAATATGTGATTCTAATATGGTAATATAAAAGACAGATTATTTTTAATCAGTTAAATTATGGAAAGATAGTTTGCTTTGCTGAAGAAGGACTTCCCGAATGTTTGGAGGGTAAAAATGAAAAAAAGGGTTTTGGCAGTGCTTGCGGCATTTGCACTGCTGTTTTCGGCAGAGGCTTTCACGGGAAAACCGGTGATGGCAGAAGCTGTTGGTATTCAACCGCTTTCAGTAGGAAATCACACACACTACAGCAGCAATTCTTCCAACGGCAATTCCATGAACATTTCACCGGGCGGTGTGCTGGGCGTGATTGCTGTTATTGTTGCAGCCATCGTGTTGAAAAATAAAAATTAAACCTCAGCAGCTAAAATGTATTTAAAAATGCAAAACCAGGCAGTACATATGGTAAAATACAGAATAAAAATATTTTAAAAATCTTGGAAAGCCTGGCGTCACGATAAAAACGGGCTTTCCGCAAACATGGAGGGCAAAAATGAAAAAAAAGGTCTTGGCAGTGCTTGCGGCTTTTGCACTGCTGCTTTCGGTAGCAATGCCTTTTGCCGGCAGCGTGGTTTCGGCCAAAGCAGCTTGTGCACAGCCGCTTTCCGTAGGCAACCACACGCATTACGGGGGCAGCAACCATTCGGCCGGGGGCAGTACACATTATTACGGCGGCGGCGGCGGCTTTGGCGGCTCCGGTGGGTTTGGCTTTGGAACAGTGGGCATCATTATCCTTGTTGTGCTTTATATTATTTATGCACAGAATAAAAAGAAAGGTGGCTCAGGCGGCGGAGACGAAATTTTCGAACAGTCGACTTCCCAGCCGCCGGTTGCAACGGATTCTGAAGAGCATATCCTCAGCCAGATTCGGGAGCATGACCCGGATTTTGACTCAGAACGTTTCCTGACATGGTCGAAACAGGTTTTTGTTCAGCTGCAGCAGGCGTGGGAAGAGCGCGACTGGAAAAAGGCCCGGCCGTTCGAGTCGGAGCCGCTGTTTGTTCAGCATAAGACGCAGCTCGACGAGTTCATTAAGAACCATACCATTAATAAGATGGAAAACGTATGCGTCAACGATGCGTATTTTTACGCCTACAAGACGGAAGGCAAGTATGAGTACCTGACGGTTTACCTGAATACCAGCTACAGTGACTACATCGTGGATGAGGAAACTGGAAAAGTTGTAAAGGGCGACCCTAAAACAACGTATGAAGTGAAATATCTTGCAAAGTTTATGCGTACCATAGGTGTTACAACCGGCCAGAACAGCAATGCCAGCACCACAAAATGCCCGAACTGCGGCGCACCGGTTGATGTAAACGCTGCAGGCGAATGTGCTTACTGCGGCACGGTTATTACAAACGGCGACCACGACTGGGTTCTCAGCAACCTGGACGATATTCAGTAAATTCATTATATACAAAAATGATTTAGAAAGAGGCGGACAGAAATGGGACTGATTAAAGCGGCGGCAGCAGGGATAGGAAGCACGCTGGCTGACCAGTGGCTCGAGTATATCTACTGCGACGAAATGCCGAATAACGTGCTGATGCGCAAAGGCAAAAAGCGCGTTGGGCAGAAATCTTCCAACACAAAGGGCAGCGACAATATCATTACGCGGGGCAGCCGCATCGCGGTAAATGAAGGGCAGTTCCTCCTTGTGGTGGACGATGGCAAGATTGTCGATTTTACCGATGAAACCGGCGCGTATACATACGACAAATCTTCAGAACCGTCGCTTTTTTACGGCGGATTCGGCAAGGGTCTGCTGAAATCATTTGAATTAGTCGGGAAGCGTCTGTCTTTTGGCGGTGACCCCGGCCATGACCAGCGTGTTTACTTCATCAACAAAAAGCTGATTACCGACAATAAATTTGGCACCAAGCAGCCTGTTCCGTTCCGCGACAGCGAGTGGAACATGACAGTTCGCATTACCTGCTTCGGTACGTTCACTTACCGTGTTACCGATCCGCTTCTGTTTTATGCAAACCTTGCGGGGAACGCGGATTATGAGTACTGCATCGACCAGTTTGAAGAGCAGTTTAAGTCGGACCTTGGCGCTTCGCTCCTCCCAGCGCTTGGCAGCGTGGCGGCACAGCACGTTTCTTATGATATGCTCCCCAGTGCGACCACTCAGCTGACTGCGGCTGTTCAGGCTGCGCTGAAGGTAAACTGGGAAGACAAAGTTGGCATTAATGTTGACCGTGTAAGCATTGAGGGAGTTTCACCGGTAGACGAGGACGCCGCGAAAATCCAGAAGCTGCAGGAGACACGTGTTTACAGCGACAGCCAGTTTGCTTCAGGCGCTATGAACCAGGCTAAGGTCGGTTATGTTACCGGCCTTGGTCAGGGAGCTGCAAAAGGCGGCGGCGAAGGCGGCGGCATGAACGGCGCTATGAATATGATGGGCGCTGCCATGATGGGCGGCATGATGGGCAACATGGGAATGGGCAATCCATTTCAGCCAAATCAGCAGCAGCCGCAGCAGCAGCAATATCAGACGCCGCAGCAGCCGCAGCAGCCAACACCGCCCCCGGTGCCTCCAACTGCGCCGGTTCCCCCGGCGGGTCCCGCAGCAGGCGGTGGGGGTGCTGCAGATGTTTGGACCTGCGACTGCGGCGCTCAGAATACCGGTAAGTTCTGTGAACAGTGTGGGAAGCCGAAACCAACTGCAGCGGGAGAACAAGGGCAGGCTGCGCCGACCAACTTGGAGTGGACCTGCGAATGCGGTGCTGTAAACACCGGAAAGTTCTGCCAGAACTGCGGAAAGCCGAAGCCGGTCGTTCGCCGCTATAAGTGCGACAAATGCGGCTGGGTTCCCCCGGATCCCACGAAACCGCCGAAATTCTGCCCGGAGTGCGGCGACGTCTTTAACGATAGCGACATCCAGTAAAGTGAATTTGCGGGCCCCGCTGAAAAACGGGACCCGTTTTTTGATGCTCCATTAAATTTTTATATTTCGGGCTGAAACAGCATCTTACTGTGCTATAATAAAAAACGATCCGTGTGTACGCACCAGGCTTCCGCTTGCAGAGTAAGGTGCGCAGCAGCGGAAAATCGAACATAGGAAACGCGGGGAGTAAAAATATGGCAGAGATTAAGTATGAAATTACAAAGGAAATCGGTGTTCTTTCGGAAGGTGCGCGTGGATGGAACAAAGAGCTGAACATGGTAAGCTGGAATGGCCGAGAGCCTAAATATGACATCCGCGACTGGTCGGAAGGCCACGAAAAAATGGGCAAGGGCATTACGCTTACGCAAGATGAGGTGTCGGAGCTTCACAATTTGCTGAACAAACTGGAAAGTGAAAAATAAGAAATCCCGCCTGCCGGAAAAAACCGGTGGACGGGATTTTTTTCGAGTGATTTAATTATGGTGAAGAAATTCCCTGCGCTGCTGTTCACAGGCTGCCTGTGTCTGCGCATCCGGATTCAGAACAATCTCACCGGAAGTACCGTTAACAGAAACAAGCATCCCATCCTGTAAATATTTATAATTGGAACCAACGCCAACTACGGTCGGAATCCCCATTGTGCGGGCCAGCATAGAGGCGTGTGAAGTGCTGGAACCGCTGCGGGTCAGGATAGCAAGAACTTTTGCAGGGTCCATCTGTATGGTTTCACTCGGCGTTAATTCGTCGGCAGCTATCACAAACGGGGCTTCTAGCTCCTTTGCTTTCGGTTTAGAGGAAACCTTGGCATTCAGGCAGCAGACCAAACAGTATGTAATGTCTTTAATATCGGCCGCGCGGGCGCGCATATATTCGTTCTTAATTTTTTCCATACGCTCTGAAAAATGTTTGCCCGTCAGCCAAACCGCATATTCCGCATTCACATGGTCGCGGCGAATCTGATTCTGTATGGCATGAACAAACTCTTCATCCTGCAGCATCATAATGTGAATCTGAAAAATTTCGGAATTCTTTTCCCCTAATTGTTTCAGAGAGCGGCGGTAAAGTTCCACCATTTTATTGACCGCTTTGGAAAGCGCTTTACTCAAGCGCTCCTGCTCAGCTTCAATATCGGCGGCATACCGCTTGGAAACGCTGCAATTTTCCCTGTAAAAAACGGAAACCCGGCCAAGTACAATTCCATCGGATGCTGCAATTCCTTGAATCCTCTTCATCGTTTCCATCTGCTGCAAAGCTTTTTAAGAGCAGATGCTCGCTCCTTTCTGAATCAATTAAACGGAGAAAGGCTGTTTTGCGCTGAAACGGATGCTGATACCGGATGTTTCTTTTTCCTGGATTATACCAAAAGGAAAACCTAGATTCGACCTATTTTTCCTCTTCTTTGGAGTCCGCCTGGGCAGGCTGAGTGGAGTAATCCGTCAGGCTTTCACGCTTTTGCACATTTTCACGAATCAGGCTGTAAAGTACAGCGCAGATGGGGATATTGATAATCATGCCGAGAACCCCGAAAGCGTTGCCGCCGATTGTAATGGCAATCAGCATCCAGAGTACAGGCAGCCCTACGCGCGAACCGACAACGCGTGGGTAGATGAGGTTGCCTTCCAGCTGCTGCAGGATGCAGAAGTAGACCATGTACCACAGCCCCTGAATTGGGTCAACGATAGAAACCAGCAGCCCACCCACAACTGTGCTGAGAAAAGAGCCGATAATTGGAATCAGCGCGTTAAAGGCGACCAGAACCGAAATCAGCACGGCGTAAGGAAAATGGAAAATATTCATGCCGATAAAGCACAGCGTGCCGAGAATGCACGCTTCGGTGCAGGTACCGGCAATACAGTTATAAAAAGCACGGTCGGCAAGATGAAAAACGTGGCACACATGATCCGCATGCTTGCGTGGAACATAGGCGTACAGTACTTTGCGCAGCTGCGCATGGAGCTTTTCTTTTTGTGCCAGCGTGTTAATGGCGATGACAAGGGTCAGCACACAGGCGATGGCGCCATGAAAAATGCTGGTTGTAACAGAAACGGTTGAAGACACAAGGCCAGCAGCTAGCTTTTGGCCGTAGGTGGTAAGCATGTGGCTGGTGTTGTCCCAGTTAAAGTTGGTGTTCCGGGCAAATTCAGCCACTTTCGGGTGCTTTGCGCAGAAAGCGTTGATTGCTTTTTGCATATTGGAAAGGTAGCTTGGAATGTTATTAACCAGGTTTGTAATTGTGTGGCCAAGCTCCGGAATTACGAAGAACAGCAGGAGCGTAATCAGACCGAAAATAATTACAAATGAAACGAGGATGCTGATGCCGCGGCGGATTTTCGGCCAGATTTTTTTGCAGCGTTTGTTCAGAGGCGCAAAAAGGTGGTTTTCTACTTGAACCATCAGCACGTTTACAACAAAAGCGGTCGCGAACCCGGCGAGCACCGGACCTATAATCCCGAAAAGAGAATTAAAAAAGGATGGAACAAGGTAGAGGTTTTTAACCAGCATATAAAATGCTACCCCAAAGACAATCAAAAACACTATTTTTTTAATGTTACTTTTATTGAGCTCCATCGTATGTTCCTTCCTCCGGTGAACCTTTAGTCCATTATAACGGGATTTTTGGCATAAAACAAGCCAGAGAATCAACTCTACCGCGTTTCTAACGAAAATGTTTTTCAGCTTGCCGCAGAAAAAATACGTCTGTGCTATAATAGAGCTGCAAAGAAAAAGAAAGGCGGTTGTGAGATGAAGGTCGTTGTAGTTTTGGGAAGCCCAAGGGAAAACGGAAATTCTACAGTTCTTGCGCGGGAAGTGCTGCGCGGTGTAAAAGAAGCGGGAAATGAAGCGGTTGTATATGACATTGACAAGATGGATGTGCGCGGCTGCTGCGGGTGCAATTTTTGCAGAAAAAATTCGGCGGACTGCCGCCGCAAGGATGATTTGCAAAAATACTGGAAAGACCTGCACGAATGCGATGCGCTGATTGTGAGCAGCCCGAATTACTATTCGCAGGTAGTCGGGCCGATGATTACCTTTATGAACCGCCATTACTGCCTGATAGATGCCAAGGGTGAGAAGCGTCTGGAGCCAGGCAAGAAAATTATGGGCGTTTTTGCGCAGGCTAACTCGGATGCGGAAGCTTACCGCAAGAAGTATGAGTGGTACTTGGGCGTTTTTGAAAAATTCGGTATGGAAAAGGCCGGTTTGCTGGTCAGTGCGGGCAAAGAGCCGGTAAGTTCCGACCGTGAACTGATGCAGCGCGCTTTTCAGCTTGGAAAATCGCTGTAAAACCACTTCTTGAACGAATCAAACCTACAAAAGGGTCAACTGCTCGGCACAAAAATTTGAGTTGCGGTACGCAAACCTGAGCCGGTCGGATTACTCAAATTTCCGTACTAACATCATTCGATTGACAAAACCACAAGAAAGTGATATGTTAGTGGCAACAGAATAGTTTGCGGGGGGACTCATGCGAGTTGAGAAGGCTAAAACCTGACCCTTTGAACCTGGCAGTTAACACTGGCGCAGGGAAGCAATTCATTATGAAAAATAATGAGAGAGTGCTTTCTTTGCAAAAGGATGGCACTTTTTTATTCTGAAAATTAAATAGATGAACTGAACCAGTAAAAATGGACAGTGACAAAAAGCCCCCAATCGTAGGATAATAAAACTATGATTGGGGGTAAATTTATGCCAGAGAGAAATAAAAGGCAATATACACATATACAGGCAGTGGATGCTGAAATAACCCAAATGCGTGCAGAAGGAAAAACACAAAGAGAAATAGCCGATTACTATGGATTTAAAGATAAATACGTAGTGAAAAGATATTTAAAACGACAGAGAAAAAAGCAGCGTTGCATTGAGGCCGGAATCACTCCCCGTCGCCGAGTACGACCGCCAAAAGGCTACATATCTACAGAAGCGGATAAAGACCAAGAAATTAAGCGATTAAAGATGGAGAATGAATTACTGCGGGATTTTCTTCGGATCGCTGGAAAGAAGTGAAGCCATCGCTTAAATATAAAGTGATATGGCACTGATTGACGCCGTGAGCAAAATGACTGCTGCGGTGATTGAGCAAAGGGCGAAAATCGCTGAAGAATAAAATTGATTACAGCCTATACCTTGTAACCGACCGTGAACTGATGAGCACGAAGCGCTGTGCTTTCCAAGCAACTTTGGGCATCTGTACATGAGACCAGAATCACAATAGCCCATATTCCGAAACAAAAAGAGAAGTCATGAATTCTATTTTTGTGGAAATGACACATTGAGAATAATATTGTTCGTTTTTTGCTTCGAAGCTTAAAGTGGATTCTTGAAAAGACAGCATGCAAAGCTACCCTCCTAATGTATCATCCTGATTTTGAAACCAGTCTAAGGCTTTATACAAATGATCCACTTCAAAATCCGGCCACATTTTATCGATAATATAAAAATCGGCATAAACTGATTGAATTGGGAGAAATCCACTTAAACGTCTTCGACCACCCCAACGTATAATTAAGTCAATCCTTGCAATATTGGAAGAAGCAATTTTTCCATTATTTTTGTTGTCAGCATGGTTTAAATCCCAATCCCAACTATAATTCACAAGAAAATTTACGTTTATAAGTCCCTTGCCAATCTTTGTTCTTGTAGTATAAGGAAGCAATTCCTTTGGAAACAGAGGAGATTTTGTATCTCCAACAACCAACAGATTTGCATCATGTTTTAAAAGTTCAAGAACAGAATCAACGCAGGCTTTGATAAATGCTTTTGTTTGTACTGCGGGCCGTTTAGTATTATCCTTTGTAAAGCCATAAAATGTGATTTCCTTAATGCCCAAAAGCACACATTCTTGGTATAGTTGAAGCCCAGGATGAATTCCATATTGATAACCATCTTCTTTATGCATTCCATTTTGCTGAGCCCATCTTCTATTCCCGTCCGGGATAATTCCTATGTGGTTTGGCAGTTTGTAGTATTTTTTCATTTGAGGATTCCTTCCTTGCATTTGATGAATATCATTTGGTTTATTCTTCCCACTATCTACTAAAAAATAGGAATGGGCTAAAATTAAACGGCAATGCTGAAAAGCGGCGCTTCCCAAAAGTTCTCAGCGGAATCATTGTGTTATGATATAATCAGAGAGTAAAAATAAAAGAAGCTAGGAACCGCATCATTCCTAGCTTTTCTTTGGTTGCGGAGGTAGGAAACCGATGGTATGTACTACTTTTACATATTACCCAGCAGCCTGATTACGCTATGCTCCACCATAAATGAAACCCGCATGGCTCTAAGGCCTGCGGGTTTTTTTGTTGCCTAAATAATGTTTCTAATTTGAGGTATAAGGCGGTTTTGGGATACATTTGGGATATGAAGAAAATCGCTCAACATATTGGCCTATATGCAGCCTGCTTTGTTGAGTTCAAACAATTGTTGTGGTATAGTAAATTTGTAACGCTCCTGCCTAATGGATTATAATATTTATTAGAAAAGCTAATCACAATCTTCAGAAAATGCAGATGAAACAATTAACGTTAGAAAGCGGATTAACGAGGAACAGGACATAATGGTTTTAGGCGAATGCTAACAAGCAAAAGTCGCAAATATTGCCAAGCAAGCATGAAGAAACGAGTAATATAAATGTCAAGTGATTACTAACTCTCTATCTGGACGACTTTGGGCAGCCACTTAGGTACATTGAAAACTGTGTGCGTCCATGCTACAATTATTAAGAAATATGCACTTTGCTGAAGAAGTTTTGAATACAGAATCGAATTATAGGAACCTACATTACAGGGCAGGACGTGAAAAAATGCGCGCTCCAAAATTGATTGACAATAAGGCTGGCGGCACGGCAGTGGACGAATTGCGCTCCAGCATGCAAAAGAGCTCCAAGTTATCCATTATTTCCGCCTATTTTACAATTTACGCTTATGCAGAATTGAAAAGAGAGCTGTCGCAGATTGGTAGTCTGCGATTTATTTTTACCCAGCCGACGTTTCTCAAAGCGAATCGGGAGGAACAACGCGAATATTATATCCAGCACAACCTTGCTTCCAGTTCAATGGCAGGCAACGAGTATGAAATAAAGCTCCGCAATGAAATGAAGCAATCCGCTATAGCGAAAGAATGTGCCGACTGGTTAAGAAAAAAAGCGGAAATCAAGTCTCTGCGGCATCCAAACCCGGCGCAGCCACGACTGATTCATGTGGAAAACTCCGCTAATCCGGACAGATGCCTTTCCATCAACGGTACGGTGGATTTTACGACAGACGGTCTCGGGATAACACCGTCTGACCGAATTGATTTCAATACCTGCGTATATGGTCATGAAGCGACAGAGGTCTATCTGCAAATGTTCGACGCACTGTGGAACAACGACGCCGCAGTTGAAGACGTCAAAGCCCAGGTACTGGAACAGATGCAGGTCCTTTACAAGGAAAATACGCCGCAGTTTATTTATTTTGTTTCTCTTTATAATATTTTTCATTCCTGCCTGGGCGAACTGACGGAAGACAATATTATGAAAAGCCGAACCGGCATTAAGGACACGCTCATCTGGAAAAAGCTTTACAAGTTTCAGCGGGACGGCGCGATAGGTGCAATCGATAAAATTGAAAAGTATAACGGCTGTATTCTGGCAGACAGTGTCGGCTTAGGTAAGACCTATACGGCGCTGGCTGTCATCAAATACTATGAACTGCGCAATGACCGTGTGCTGGTGCTGTGCCCCAAAAAGCTGCATGACAACTGGAGCATCTATACACAGAATGACGTTCGAAACATCTTTGCGGCCGACCGTTTCAATTATAACGTGCTGAACCATACCGACCTGAGCCGCACCAGCGGGTATTCCGGAGACATCAATCTGGCTACGGTGAACTGGTCCAATTATGACATGGTTGTCATCGACGAAAGCCATAACTTTCGCAACAATCCGCCTGTGAAAGGGCATATCACCCGGTATCAGCGCCTGATGGAAGACATTATTAAGGCAGGCGTTAAAACGCAGGTATTGATGCTGACGGCGACGCCCGTCAACAACCGCATGACCGACATCAAAAATCAGATAGCATTTATTACGGAAGGCCGCAATGACGCCTTCGCCTCCGTCGGACTGCCAAACCTGGAATTTGTATTGAGGAAAGCACAGGCGGCATATCATAAATGGACTGCTCTGCCCGATGAAGAACGTACAACAGACAATTTTGTAGAAATGATGGATTCGGATTATTTCAAACTGCTTGACACCATCACGATTGCCCGTTCCCGCAAGCATATTGAGAAATACTACAATCTTGATGAAATAGGCCGTTTCCCAACAAGGCTTCCGCCCAAAAACATTTATTCGGAACTTGACACAAAGAATCAATTTCCGTCCATCAGTGAAGTCAACCGGATTATCAGTCACCTCACCCTCGCTATTTATGCGCCGCTGCGGTATGTTCTGCCCGAAAAGCGCCCCGCATATGAGGCAAAGTACGATAAAAGAGTAGGCAACGGAAGTTCCATCTTTCACCAGGCAGACCGTGAAACAAGCCTTGTCGGACTGATACGGGTTGGTTTGCTCAAGCGTATGGAAAGCTCCGTCCATGCCTTTGCGCTGACAACGGAAAAAATTCTGAACAATATTGTCCGCACAATCGATTTAATTGACCACAGGCAGCTTGACTATGACGCTTCCCGCAGCATAGAAGGAATTGACCTCGACGACGACGAAACGGAAGATTTGTTTGGCAGCAGCGTCAAAGTCCTGCTGCAGGATATGGACTTAATTAAATGGCGGCAGGACTTGGACGATGACCGGGAAAAACTTTCTGAAATCCTTACGGCAGCAAAACAGATTACACCGGAACGTGACGCGAAATTGAAAACGCTCTGCGATTTAATACGCGAAAAGGAGGAGAGCCCCATTAACCCCGGCAACCGTAAAGTTCTGATTTTCTCGGCGTTCGCCGATACGGCGCGCTATCTTTATGATAATTTATCACCGGGCGAAATTGAAAACGCTCTGCGATTTAATACGCGAAAAGGAGGAGAGCCCCATTAACCCCGGCAACCGTAAAGTTCTGATTTTCTCGGCGTTCGCCGATACGGCGCGCTATCTTTATGATAATTTATCACCGGTGCTGAAAGAGCATGGTATGTATTCCGCACTGGTAACAGCCGGTGATAATCGTTCCAATATTGAGCTTGACCCGGTAACAAAACGCGCGGCGCGCCTTTCGGATTTAAGTACAGTGCTGACTTTCTTTTCCCCGGTTTCAAAAGAATGCGGCAAGGTCTTTTCACAGGCAAAAGCCCAGATTGACGTGCTTTTTGCAACCGACTGCATCTCCGAAGGCCAGAATCTGCAGGACTGCGATTACTGTGTGAACTATGACATTCACTGGAACCCGGTGCGGATTATTCAGCGGTTCGGAAGGATTGACCGCATTGGCTCCAAGAACAAGGTGATACAGCTTGTGAATTTCTGGCCGATGCAGGATTTAGACGGATATATAAATCTGATTCAGCGCGTAAAAGGCCGTATGGTACTGCTGGATGTTTCCGCAACAGGCGAAGAAAACCTGATTGAAGAAGACCAGGGCAAAGAAATGCACGACCTGGAGTACCGCAGGAAACAGCTGCAGCAGCTGCAAGAGAAGGTAGTTGACCTGGAAGACATCTCCGGCGGCATCTCCATTACAAACCTGACGTACAATGATTTCAGGATGGACTTGATGGAGTACCTGAAAACACACCGCAAAGAGCTGGAAGAAGCGCCGTCCGGCCTTTACGCGGTGGCAAAGATTGACGATTCCCTACGGGACACGGTGCAGCCCGGCGTGATTTTCACCCTACGCCAGCTTCACGGCACGCAGCAGACGAAAGAGCAGAATTCCCTGTTCCCCTACTACATGGTGTATATCACGGAAGACGGTACCGTGCAGCTTTCGTTCCTGCACAGCAAAAAAATCCTTGACTATTACAAAAAGTGCTGTTCTGAGCAAAATGAGGTACTGAAAGATTTGGTTTCGGAATTCAACGCCGAAACAAAAGACGGCACACAGATGGAAAAGTACTCTGATTTGCTGGAAGCTGCGATTCAGAACCTGATTGGCAAAAAGCAGGAGCAGGGTGTTGCCAGTTTGTTTCGGCGCGGCGGGACGACCCTTGACGCGGGCGAATATACCGGATCGGAAGATTTTGAGCTAATAAGCTTTCTTGTACTGAAATGAAGGTGACTTTATGCCGAATAATGGCAGCGGCATGGATGATTTCTTCTTATTTGATATGGTAACAGATGACGATTCTCCGGGCTCGAAACCGCCGAAACGAAAAGGCTGCCTCACAGCAGTGCTGTTCGTTCTTCTGCCTGCCGCCCTGGCCCTCATCGGGCATTCGTTTTTCTAAAGGGAGGATTTTTATGGAATTTACAGAACTTCTAAATATCCCACCTGCATGTATTACGGAAAAAACAGTCTTCAAAAAGCTGTTTTACGAGAATGGCACGCTCTCCCCGGCGGACCGCAGGCTGTTTACGGAAAATATCGGCCGCATTGTGTGGGAGTGCTGCTTAAAGCCCGCAAATATCAACATTCAGCCGTATCAAGACGAAACGCGGGATTACCCGGAAGCGGAAGTCTTGTCGGTTGAATTGCAAATGGAAAAAGGGCTAGGCCGCATGGCGGAAATTATTCTTCGGACAATCCCTTACCCCATGCTGCTGATATTTCAAAAAGAATCGCAGTGCCAGCTCTGGATGGCCCATCTGCGCCGGAACGGCAGCGACGCTGAAAAAATCACAATAGAAACACCCATCCATTCGGGATGGTTCGCGGAAGGCAGCGACGTGTGGCAGGCAATGAATATCCGCAAATGCCGCTTTACAAATTTCTACGACTTTTATACCGACTGGTTCGATGCGCTCAGCATCTGGATGGCGCATGATTCTCTCGAAACGCAAAATTTGCAGGAACTGACTGGCGAGCAGGCCCGCGCCGCGCTTGCAGCCAAGGCATGGAAAGAGAAACAGATTGCCGACCTTCGCGCGGAGCTGAAAAAAGAAACCCAATTCAGCCGAAAAGCGGAACTCAGCATGAAAATAAAGGAACTGCAAAAAAAAGATTGGAGCGAAACAAATGACCACACTTGACGGAAAGACCCCCGACCTTGCCGCGGAAAACATAGAAAAACTGAAAACCATTTTCCCGGATGCTTTTGAAGAAGGAAAAGTTGACTTCAGCAAGCTCAAACAGGACTTGGGCGAATATGTGGACGACGAGAAGGAACGCTACAATTTCACCTGGAACGGCAAAGGCCGCGCTCTGCGCCTTTCGCAGACACCCAGCACGGGAACGCTGCGCCCCTGCCCGGAAGAAAGCAAAAACTGGGGCAGCACCAAGAATCTTTACATCGAGGGCGACAATCTTGAAGTGCTGAAACTTCTGCAGAAAAGCTACCACGGCAAAGTCAAGATGATTTACATTGACCCGCCGTACAACACGGGCAACGACTTCGTTTACCCGGACAATTTTGCCGACACCATCGAAAACTACAAGGAAATTACCGGTCAGGTAGACAGCGAAGGTCATAACTACGGTAATAATAGTGAAACAAACGGCCACTACCATACCGACTGGCTCAATATGATGCTTCCACGGCTGAGACTGGCAAGAAATTTACTCACAGACGACGGCGTGATTTTTATCAGCATTGACGACAATGAGGCTGCCAACCTGAAAAAAATCTGTGATGAAGTATTTGGAGAAGAAAATTTTAGAAATACCATTTTGTCGAGAAGACGTATAAAAAGTCTTAATTCCCAATTTTCAGACAAAGGACTATTTAGTTTGAATGTTGGGTTTGAATATCTTTTAGTATATTCAAAGAGTACAAAATTCCTTATGAAGGCTTTGCAAATGAGCAAAAATAATTCTCCTACGAAAGGACGCTGGGATGTATTTTGGAGCAATGCTGACAGGCCGACTATGCGTTATGACATATTGGGTTTCACTCCTCTAACTGGTCAATGGCGTAACTCCAAGGAAAAAGCTGAGATTGCAGTCGCCAACTATAAACAATACGTTGATGATTTTAAGGGGAAAATGACACTTGAAGAATATTATGAAAAAACAGGGATAAGCAATTTTATTCGAAGAATACCTGATGGTCAAGGAAAAAATGGTGGCGTTCAGCATTGGATTCCCCCTTGTGGGACTGTACTCCGTACAAGTAGTTGGATGGACATCGAAACCTCACAAATTAGTAAAGAAATTGACTTACCCTTTAATAATCCTAAAAGCAAGCAATTAATGACAGAGTTGATTAAACTATCTGGTTGTAATGACAATGACATTGTTCTTGACTTCTTCTCCGGCTCTGCCACAACCGCCCACGCCGTCATGCAGCTGAACGCCGAAGACGGCGGAAACCGCCGTTTTCTTATGGTGCAGCTTCCGGAGCCTTGCCCCGAGGACAGCGAAGCGGCAAAAGCCGGTTACA
>JBFLFY010000025.1:0-26803 GCA_041859875.1 Caproicibacter sp.
CACAATATTACTGCCAACTGGGTAGTTTCCGCGCCGGAACTTGGGTTCCTGTTCCCGGCGTTTGACGACCGCAGCGCCAACATCTACAGTGCTCTTTACTATTCCCGCAGCACGGCGGAAAACCATGAGGAGTTTGCAGACGCCATTTTTAAATGCAAAATCCCTATGCCTGCCGCACAGCAGAAAGAAACTTTTCAGACCATGCTGAGCGAAACCGTAGCAGAGGACTGCAGCCTTGACATTGTGCAGACAGTACATGAGCAGCTGGCAGGAATGGTTGAGGAACATAAGGCAAATAAAGAAGAAGAACCGCCCGCCGTTTCAAAGGATGCTGTGAAGCAGGTGCTGCAGTCCTGCGGTGTTTCAGATGCCCGTGTGAGTGAATTCGGGCAGAAATATGATTCCGAGTTTGGCGCCGACGCACAGCTTCCCGCGCAAAACATTGTGGATACCAAGCAGTTTCAGGTCTGTACTCCCGACGTCACAATCCGTGTAAATCCAGAACGCAGCGACCTGATTGAAACGCGTGTCATCAACGGCACAAAATATATTCTTATCCGTGCAGACGAAGGCGTGGAGGTCAACGGGGTAAACATCAGCATTTCGTAATGTCACCTCGCTTTTCAGACCTTCTTGCACTGCAGCCATGGATTTCCTTTTCTCGCTGACTTTCAAGAATATTTTATAGGGCCCGCTCACGCGGGCTCTTTTTTCAGTAGATTCTGCTTATTTCTTGAGAAAATACTGAAATGCCATTCCAAGGTCTTTTTCTACCCCACGGCCATGCAGATAGCATTCTCCCAGCTTTTTTCTGGCGTCGGGATTGCCGTCTTTCGCCGCCATCTGGTAGTAGGTGACCGCTTTGCTGTAATCCTGCTGAACCCCGGTTCCATTGTAATAGCATTCGGCAAGGCTGTACTGTGCCCTGGTTTCCCCCGCGTCAATAGCCCGCTGAAAAAGCTCAAAGGCTTTGCGGTCATCTTTTTCCACACCGGTTCCGTCTGTATAGCAAACGCCAAGCGCATACAGGGCTTCTGAGTAATTCTGTGCTGCGGAAAGGGAATAGTATTTCACGGCACCCGCGAGGTCCGCCTTCACGCCGTAACCGTTTTTATAGCACAGTCCAAGAAGATACTGTGCACGGGAAAATTTTTGCTCAGCAGAAGCCTTGAAAAGTTCCACTGCTTTTTCATTGCTTTCTTTGACGCCTGTGCCCGTAAAATAGAAATAGCCAAGGTTGCACTGAGCTCTGGCATTGCCTGCGTCCGCGGCCTTGCGGTAAAATTCCACCGCCTTGCCGAGATCTTTTTCCACGCCCTTGCCAAACTCATAGCACAGGCCCAGCGAACACTGTGCGGAAGGATAGCCCTGCTCGGCAGCAAGGCCATAATACTTCACAGCGTTTTGCAGGTCTTTTCCTACGCCGTAGCCCCCTTCATAGCACTGCCCAAGAAGATACTGTGCACGGGGAAACTTCTGATCGGCAGAAGTCTTGAAAAGCTCCGCGGCTTTGTCGTTATTTTCTGCGGTGCCAATGCCCATGTAATAAAGGTAGCCAAGGTTGCACTGGGCTTTTGCGTCGCCAAGATCCGCAGCCTTTTTGTAAAGCTGTGCCGCTTTTGCAAGGTCTTTTTCCACACCCTCGCCGCACTCATAGCAAAGGCCGAGTGCGCACTGTGCGGAAGGATAGCCCTGCTCGGCGGAAAGCGCATAGTACTTCACTGTATTTTCGATGCTTTTTTCTACGCCATAACCGTTTTCATAGCACTGCCCAAGAAGATACTGTGCACGGGAAAACTTTTGCGCTGCAGCAGCCTTGAAAAGCTCTGCAGCCTTTTCATCGTTTTCTGTGACACTTATCCCTGTGTAATAGAAATAGCCAAGGTTGCACTGCGCCCTTGCATCGCCCGCCTCCGCAGCCACTTGATAAAGTTCCGCTGCTTTTGCAAGGTCTTTTTCTACACTCTTGCCGCACTCATAGCAAAGCCCGAGCGCGCACTGTGCGGACGGATAGCCCTGCTCGGCAGAAAGTTTATAATACTTTACGGCATTTTCAACGCTTTGCTCTATGCCATAGCCATTTTCGTAGCACTGCCCCAAAAGGCACTGCGCACGGGGAAATCCCTGCCCGGCAGAAGCTTTGAAAAGTTTCACAGCATTTTCGTTATTTTCTTCTACGTCAATTCCCATGTAATAGAAATAGCCAAGGTTGCACTGCGCTCTGGCGTCGCCTGCCTCAGCGGCCTCCCGATAAAGTTCCACCGCTTTGCCAAGGTCTTTTTCCACACCTTCACCGCACTCGTAACAAAGACCAAGTTCACACACGGCAGGCATAAATTTCTGTTCCGCGGAAAGTCTGTAATTGTTCAGTGCGCTTTCAGCATCTTTTTCCACGCCAAAGCCGTTTTCCAGGCACTGACCGTAAAAGAACTGCGCACGGGGAAATTTTTGCTCGGCAGACGCTTTGAAAAGCTTCGCAGCCTTTTCATTGTCTTCCTCTACCCCAATGCCGTGGTAATACAAAAAGCCCAAGTTACACTGAGCAACAGCGTCCCCTGCTTCCGCTGACTTTTCGTACAGTTTTTTCGCCATTCCAAGGTCTTTTTCCACGCCGTCGCCGCATTCATAGCAGAGGCCAAGCGCACACACAGCAGGCGGGAATTCGTTCTCAGCAGAAAAGCTGTAGTACTTTATGGCTTCCTCCATGTTTTTTTCCACACCGTACCCAAATGCATAGCACTGGCCCAAAAGAAACTGTGCACGGGGAAAGCCCTGCTCGGCAGATTTCCGGAAAAGCTCAACCGCTTTGTCATTGTCTTCTTCTACGCCAATACCAATGTAGTACAAGTTGCCCAGGTTGCACTGAGCAATGGCTTCGCCTGCATCCGCCGCCTGCTCATACAGGAGCTTCGCCTTAGCAAGGTCTTTTTCCACTCCGTCACCGCACTCGTAGCAAAGGCCTAACGTGCACTCAGCCGGCGGAAAATTCTGCGCGGCGGCAAGAGAATAGCACTTGACCGCTTCCGCAAGGTTTTTCTCTACACCGGAGCCATTCTCAAGGCAGCGCCCCAGGAGATACTGCGCACGCGGATATTTCCGCTCCGCCGCTTTGGCAAAAATCTCGGCTGCTTTTTCTTCGTCTTTCTGAACGCCAGCCCCGCAGTAATAAAGATAGCCAAGATTGCACAGTGCACGGATGCTGCCGCCTTCCGCTGCCTGCCCATAAAGCTCTGCCGCCTTTTCGGCGTCTTCTTCCACACCATCGCCGTTTTCATAACAGAGGCCAAGTGCGCACATGGCGGACGGATAGTCCTGCTGTGCCGCTTCCGCAAACAGTTCCGCGGCACGCTTCTTGTCCGTTTCGGTACCGATACCGTTTTCAAAGCAGACCCCAAGGTTGTACTGGGCTGTCACATCGCCATGCGCAGCAGCCTGTGAAAACCAGTAAAACGCTTTGCCGTCATCTTTTGCCGTGCCATCCGTACCGCTGTAATAACTGATGGCCAACTGATGCTCCGCCTCAATGTCCCCGCCTTCAGCAGCTTCCTTCAACTCGATAAAATCAGCCTTTTTCTTTTCTGCCGCATCTTTAAGAGTCTGTATCATCATTGGGTCAAAATAAACAACTGATACATTGGAATTGGGCTGCTGTATGTTTTCGTTCTCGTTCTCATTCTCTTTTTTCATGATGATTTCCCCTGCCTCTTAATCAGTTTGTCGGTGTCACGTTTCATGCTATGTCTGCAGCCATAATTAAATTAACGATTTACAACTGAAACAATAATTTTCCGTTTCTATATTATAGCAGGAAAAAGGCTGTTTTGCTAGAAAAAGCCGACGTTTGTCTATACTTTGGACCTTCATGGCATAAAAGATTTTTGCGGCTTTACAGAACTTTTACATTTCCTATACAGCCGCATGGTTTCCGGGTATTCGTAAAAAAGATACAGTAAGAGTGTAAAAAGCAAGAAAAATGAAAACCTAAAGAAATAAAGGAGTGCAGTAATCATGAAGAAAATCATTGCGGCTGCTCTGGCCGTTTCCCTGATGGCAGGTTCAATGTGCGCGTGCAGCGGGGGGCAGTCCGGGTCTTCCAATTCCGCAGCAGGAAACAGCTCTTCTGTAACGGGTACCATCCACATTTCCGGCTCCTCCGCTCTGCAGCCGTTAGTACAGGCCGCGGCAGACAGTTTCCGCGACAAGAACTCCGGTGTTTCCATTACCGTAAACGCCGGCGGTTCCGGCACAGGGCTGCAAAATGTTTCCGACAAAACCGTAGATATTGGCAACTCCGACGTTTTCGCCGCAGAAAAGCTTTCGAAAGACAAGGCCTCCGCGCTGAAAGACCACATTGTCTGTGTTGTCGGCGTTGCAGCCGTTACCAATCCACAGGTGGGCATTGCGAACGTTACAAAGCAGCAGCTGGCCGACATCTTCACCGGAAAAATCACAAACTGGAAAGAACTCGGCGGAAAAGACCAGAAAATTGTCATTATCAACCGCCCGAAGTCTTCCGGCACTCGTTCCCTCTTTCAAAAATATGCACTTGACGGAAAAAGCGAAGCCGTCGGCCACGCTCTGACGGAAGACAACTCCGGCACACTGAAACAGAATGTTGCGCAGACACCCGGCGCTGTTGCCTACCTCGCTTTCTCCTACCTTACCGACGACAGTGTAAAAGTGCTTTCCATTGACGGTGCGAAGCCGGATTATGACAACATCTACAGCGGAAAGTATGGCGTTTGGGGCTATGAGCATATGTACACAAACGGCGAGCCGGTCGGAGCCTCAAAAGCTTTCCTTGACTATATCAAGAGCAGCGAATTTGAAAAAACGATTACCGCCAAAGGCTACGGCCTCTACAGCAAAATGACCGTAAAGCGTGACGCACCGGCTGCCTGACCTTTTTTACTGGCAAAAAATAATGCAGACCGGCACTAGAACCGGAAAGCCGCCCCGCATTGGAAGATGCGGGGCCTTCGCGCAAAAAATGATAAAGGGAAGGGATGCTGCAGTTGGGAAAAGAAAAATTTCGAAAAGAATCTCTCGGGCGCGTGGCCGTTACCGCAGCCGGAGTATTTATCATTGTTCTGACGCTTGCAATCGGAGCGTTTCTGTTTGTGAAGGGAACAGCAACTTTTACCACCGACCACCACAGCATTGGTGAATTTCTGTTTTCTTCCGCATGGGACCCTGCTACTCAGGGGAACGGCGGTAAAGTCGGCGCCGCTATCTTTATTGTCGGTTCCATCGTCATCAGCCTGCTGGCGCTGTTAATCGCCACTCCGTTCAGCATTGCAGCCGCACTTTTTATGACGGAAATTTCGCCCCGCCTCGGGCGGAAGTTTTTGCAGCCAGCCGTTGAAATCTTTGTTGGAATTCCCTCCGTTGTATACGGCTGGGTAGGCCTTACGGTTCTTGTGCCATTTCTTGCAAAAATTTTTCGCCTTGATTACGGCTACAGTGTCTTGGCTGGCTCGATTGTGCTGGCCGTCATGATTTTTCCAACCATTACAAGCGTTGCGGCAGACGCAATCCGCAATGTACCGGAGGAGTACAAAGAAGCTTCGTACGGCCTTGGTTCAACACGCTGGCAGTTAATCTACAAAGTGATCTTGCCGGCTGCAGTTCCGGGAATCCTGACCGGCGTTGTGCTTGGCCTTGCGCGCGCCTTCGGCGAAGCGCTTGCCGTAGCCATGGTAATCGGTAAAATGCAGGCATTTCCAGAAAACCTGCTCTCCCCTACGACAAACCTGACGGCAGAAATTACAGCCAGTATGGGCAACACTACAGAAGGCAGCGAATGGAACAACGCGCTTTGGAGCATGGCGCTTCTTCTGCTGCTGATTTCATTCTGTTTTATTCTGCTGATTCGCCTGATTGGGAAAATGGGGGCTGAGAAAAAGTGAAAATGACGCACAAACGCATAAAAGCCGCAGACCGTGCCGCTACTGGAATTTTGTATGCCGTTGCGGGCTTTTTCCTTCTGCTGCTCGCTGCTTTCACCCTGTACATTCTTTATAAAGGCGCGCTGGCTTTTAAACCGGAATACCTGAGCTTTACCCGCAGCGGAATCGGGATTCAGTTTTTCAACACGATTTACCTCGTGTTTTTGTCACTGATTATTTCTGTGCCGATTGGCATTGCAGCCGGAATTTTTATGGCTGAATACGCAGGGAACGGCCGTCTGGCTCATTTTCTGCGCACCTGCATTGAAACACTGGCTTCACTGCCTTCCATTGTAGTCGGCCTGTTTGGCTACCTGGTCTTTCTTGTAATGACCGGCTCTCACTGGAACCTGATGGCTGGCGCTCTGGCCGTTTCCATCCTCAACATTCCATCGCTGACTACTGTAACGGAAGACGCCCTTCAGGGCGTTCCCGAACGCTACCGGGAAGGCAGCCTGGCCCTTGGCGCAACACACTGGCAAACCATCCGAAAAGTTCTGCTCCCAGCGGCGCTGCCGCGCATTATTACGGGGATTATCATGGCGGCTGGCCGTGGGTTCGGCGAAGCTGCGGCACTGCTTTATACATCCGGAATGAGTTCCGACGTGAGCTTTCAAAACTGGAACCCACTCAGTCCCGATTCCCCGCTGAACCCGTTCCGCCCGGCAGATACCCTGGCTGTACACATCTGGGCGCTGAAAACGGAAGGCGTTGACGCAAACGCTGCGGCGCTCTCCGACCTTTCCGCCGCGGTGCTGATTCTGCTGGTTTTCGCCTTCAGCCTTGCTTCCCGTAAAATCGGAGAAAAGCTGGAGCGCCGTACAACCGGGGAAGAGCCTGAAAGGAGGAAGAAGAAATGGAAACAAAAATAAAAACTTCCTGTTTGAATCTGCATTACGGGGATTTGCACGCCCTGAAAAATATCAGCATTGACATCGGCACAAACGAGGTAACAGCTCTCATCGGCCCCTCCGGGTGCGGAAAATCGACTTTTTTAAAAACGCTGAACCGTATGAATGACTTGGTGCCGGACGTAAAAATTGAAGGCTCTGTTCTGCTGGACGGAGAAGATATTTATGCACGGGAAATGGATGTTACCTTGCTGCGCCAACGGGTTGGCATGGTGTTTCAGAAACCAAACCCCTTCCCCATGTCGGTTTATGACAACATTGCCTATGGGCCGCGCATTCACGGGCAAAAAAGCCACAGGCAGCTGGACGAAATTGTGGAAAAAAGCCTGCGCGGCGCAGCGCTGTGGGATGAAATAAAAGACAGGCTCCGCAAAAATGCCCTTGGCCTTTCCGGCGGACAGCAGCAGCGCCTCTGCATTGCGCGCGCCCTTGCCGTCGAGCCCGAAGTTCTGCTGATGGATGAACCAACGAGCGCGCTTGACCCAATTTCCACCATGAAAGTGGAAGAACTGATTGCCATGCTGAAAGAAAAATATACCATTGTAATAGTGACGCACAATATGCAGCAGGCAACGCGTATTTCAGACCGCACCGCCTTTTTCCTGCACGGTGAAATCATAGAATACGCCGAAACATCTCGCCTTTTTTCCATGCCTCAAAACAAAAAGACGGAAGATTACATCACTGGGCGGTTCGGTTAGCCTCTGCTTTAAAAAATTTGAAAATTCGTTATAATGTGAGGAGGAACCCTGATGAGCGCAAGAAGCGAATTTGACAAAGAACTGGAAAACCTGCATCTCGACCTAATCCGCATGGGCGGAATGATTGAGGAAGCAATCGACCATTCCATCACTGCCTTGGAAAAGCGTGACAAAGAACTTGCCAAAAGCATTATTACAAATGACCGGCAGGTAGACGACCTCGACCGTACGATTGAAGCCCGCTGCCTAAGCCTGCTGCTGCGTCAGCAGCCGGTTGCAAAAGACCTGCGCGCCATTTCCACCGCATTAAAGATGGTGACGGATATGGAGCGGATTGGCGACCAGGCAGCCGACATTGCAGACATCAGCCTGCGTTTCGGTGACGAACCTTTCATCAAGTCACTGGAGCATATCCCGCTGATGGCCCGCACTGCTTCTGCCATGGTAAGGGAAAGCATCAACGCATTTGTAAAGAGCGATGCCATGGCTTCGCATGAAATTATTCAGCGTGACGATGAAGTAGACGGCCTGTTTGAAACCATCAAGCAGGAACTAATCAGCGTGCTGACTCACCGGCCCGAAGCAGCCGACCAGGCAGTGGATTTCCTGATGATTGCAAAATATCTGGAGCGAATCGGTGACCATGCCGTTAACATCTGCGGCTGGGTTATCTTTTCCATCACCGGCGAGCACAAAGACACAAAAATTCTTTAAGCACGCGCGGCGTCATTTGTTCAGAGGAGGCTGCATCTATGCAGAAACAAGCCTATGTTGTGGAAGACGATGAAAACATCCGTGAAATCATCCGCTGTGCGCTGGAATCCTGCGGACTGCTGGTGACCGGGTTTGAAGACGCCGTGGAAATGTTTGACGCGCTGGCCGGATGCCTGCCGGATGTGATTTTGCTTGACTTGATGCTTCCCCGGATGGATGGCCTGGATGCCCTGAAAAAGCTGAAAACCGACACGACGACTTCACACATTCCGGTCCTGATACTCACGGCAAAAAGCAGCGAAACCGACAAAGTCGCGGGGCTGGACCTCGGCGCCGACGACTACATAACAAAGCCTTTCGGGGTGCTGGAGCTGATGGCGCGTGTGCGAGCGGCGCTTCGGCGCTCGGCAGGAACTCCCGTGAAAGACACGGTCTGCGAATGCCGTGGCCTTCACCTCGACAGCGCACGGCACGAAGTTACGCTGAACGGAAAATCGATTGAGCTGACCCTAAAAGAATTCAGCCTGCTGCGCTGCCTCATGGAAAACCCCGGCCGTGCCATGACGCGCGATGAGCTTCTTGACCGAGTGTGGGGTTACGGCTATGCAGGGGAAACCCGCACACTCGATATGCACATCCGCAGCCTGCGCCAAAAACTTGGCGATGGCATTTCCGACGGAGGATTGATTTCCACCGTGCGCGGCATCGGGTATAAATTGAACGCTTGAAATTTTCCAGCCGGCAGAAAAATGCCGGCCTTTTTGAACGGAGGAGCGGCAGTGAAAAAAGCATTTATTCTGCGCAGCCTTCTTGTGGCACTTGTAGCGCTGATGATTTTCGGAACCATTTCGGTCTATACCATGCAGCAGCAGTACCTAAACACGCGAAAAACAGAAATGCGGGAACTGCTGAACATGGTTTCAGCGGCGGAAAACACTTCCGATTATGGTGCTCTTGCTAAAAGGCTCGCAAAAATTGCGCCAGACTCGCTGCGCGTAACTTTTATTGCCCCAAACGGCACCGTTTTGGGCGACAGCGATGCAAACCCGGCAGTCATGGAAAACCATCTTGCGCGCGCAGAGGTTCAGGCAGCATTGAAAGGCAAGTACGGCGAAGAAGTCCGCCACTCTTCCACGATTGGCATAGATATGCTTTATACTGCAAAAAAATTGCCGGACGGCACGATCGTGCGCTTGGCAACAAACCTGAAAAGTCTTTATGACCATGTTTGGTCACTTCTGCCGGGGCTGCTGCTCGGAATGCTGCCCGCGCTTGTTTTCACGCCGTTTCTCGCATGGCGAATGGCGAAAGGCGTAACGAAACCTTTTGGCGAGGTAGCCGCTTCGCTGGAAACCATCAACAGCGGCAGGTACGGCGGTAATCTGCCCGAACCGGAATATCGGGAACTGGCACCTATTACTCAGCAAATCAATGAACTTTCGCATAAGATTGCCGGAACACTGACTGAACTGACCACGGAGCGCAAGCGAATTTCTTATTTACTCGACAATATGAACGAAGGCCTTGTCATGCTTGACCACGCGCAGAGCATCTTGCTGATTAACCGTTCCGCACGCTCATTTTTCGGTGCAGATGTTCACCCGGAAGGCAAAAATCTGCTTTGCCTGACGCGCATTCCCCGCATTAATGAATCGGTAAAAAAGGCAGCTCAAAGCGGCACACCGGATTCCTTTGACCTTGTTTTGCCGGAAAATGACCGAATTGTCCTGTTTTCCGTCAGCCCTGTAACAGGGGAAGAAGGCGGCAGTGATGCGGGCGGCGTAATTCTGCTGCTTACAGATGTGACTGCCGAACGCCGCGCAGAGCAAATTCGTTCTGAGTTTGTGGCGAATGCTTCGCATGAACTGAAAACACCCCTTACCTCCATTAAGGGCTTTACAGAACTGATTCAGTCCGGCATTGTGACAGACCCGCAAAAAATTTCAGAGGGCCTGTCGCGGATTTCTTCCGAAACCGACCGCATGATTGTGCTGATTAGCGATATACTGAAACTTTCCGAGCTGGAATCCACCGCGGAAGATGCCGGAAAAGCACGCGTCGCCCTGCTGGGCGTGGCAGCAAAAGCCGCGGAGTCACTGTCTGTTCAGGCTGCCGAGAAAAGCGTGACCGTTTCCGTTTCCGGCGAAGACGGCATTTTGAATGCCAACCCCGACCGCATGATGCAGCTTATTCTGAACCTAATTGACAATGCCGTAAAATATAATCGCCCGGGCGGCAGCGTTTCCGTCATGGTCGCGCAGCAGGCTGATTCCGTTGCCCTCATCGTTTCCGACACCGGCGTCGGCATCCCGCCCGAAGCACAGGGGCGCATTTTCGAACGCTTTTACCGCGTAGATAAAAGCCGCAGCCGCAGAATGGGCGGCACTGGGCTTGGGCTTTCCATTGTAAAACACATTGTAGAACTGTACCATGGAAAAATCAGCCTGAAAAGTGAAGTCGGCAGAGGAACCGAAATCACGGTTACCCTGCCGACTGAGAATCATTGTTAATGTATTAATTGTTTGCTTCAAGCTCAATGGTTAGCGGCTTTGTAGATGGCATAGCAGTCTTCACGGCCAAGTTTGCGGAAATTGCCAACAGTTCGCGTCCCACGGAAAACACAGCGGTCCGCAAGTTCGTGAAGGGTTTCATCGCTTTGTACGCCAATGCCAAGGTCAGTAAAGCAGATTGGCATACCAAGAGAATGGAAATACTCTACCGTTTTCTGAATGCCAAGCTGAACAGTTTCTTCCGTGTCTTTCCCCTTAATACCCCAGACTTTTTCGGCAAAGTGGGCAAAACGCTCCGGCCTCTGCTCATAGCAGTATTCCGCCCAAGAGCCCCAAACGGCGGAAAGGCTGGCACCGTGAGCGACGTCAAACATGGCGCTCAGTTCATGCCCTAGCTGATGCGTTGCAAAATCGCTGACAGCGCCAAGACCGGTCAGGCCATTGTGCGAAAGGCTTCCTGCCCACATCAGCTCACTCATTGGGCCATAATCATGCGGATTTTCGACTGCGGGTTTTCCGTTATGAATCACCACGCGCAGAAGCGCCTCGGCCAGCTCATCCGTCATCTCATCGCCTTCGGAAAGCGTGAAAAAGCGCTCCATGGTATGCATCATAATGTCTACCACACCGCAGGCAACCTGGTATTTGGGCAGTGTGAAAGTCAGCTGCGGGTCAAGAATGGCAAAGCGTGGGCGGTGCAGTTCCGTGTGCAGGCCGCGTTTTTCGTGCGTTGCCTCATTCGTCAGCACAGCAGATGCGCTCATTTCGCTTCCTGCCGCTGAAATTGTCAGCACAACGCCAACCGGCAGATTCTTCTTTACCTCGGCTTTTTGCAGCCAGAAATCCCATATTGGCGTTTCCGGGTTGGCAGCACCGATTGCAACAGCCTTAGCAGTGTCTATGACGCTGCCTCCGCCAAGAGCCAGGATAAAATCAATGCCTGATTCTACAGCAATTTCTGCACCTTTTTGTGCAAGCTCTACGCGCGGGTTTGGCTGAACGCCGCCAAGTGTTTTGTACGGCAGGCAGGCCGACGTTAACTCCTGCTCAATGCGTCCAAGCAGGCCGCTTTTTTCGGCACTTTTTCCACCGTAAACCAGCAGGACATTCGTCCCGCCGTATTTTTTTACTGCAGCAGCGGCATCTTTCTCCGTTCCGCGTCCAAAAATAACTTCTGTAGGTGCGTGATAGACAAAACTATTCATCTTTCATTTCCTTTCAGCAATAGATTCTTCCATATTGGCTATTCATACTAATTTATTATACCATATTCACCACTGAATGCAGTAAATTACTGTGAATATTTAATTTTTTCATTTGCGCACCGCTATATGATGCCGCAGGTTGATTTCAGCGGCTTTTTATGCTATAATGCAAATGCTCATTTGCCGCTGTGGTGAAATTGGCAGACACAAGGGACTTAAAATCCCTCGGTAGCAATACCGTACCGGTTCAAGTCCGGTCAGCGGCACCAAATAATCCGAAAATCTTTTTAACGGAAAAGGGATTCGGAATAGCGTTTAAAATGCCCGGTAGATAAGCTCTACCGGGCATTTTTATAATTCGTTTGAAATTTTCATAATCTAAGAGGCACTTTAAAGTACAAAGCAAAATTGCATTTGTCGGGATTTTTGTTTTGCTATAAAATTGGCTCAAAATAGCTCAGATTAACTGAAATGGTGTAATGAATGGCGTAATTGACGTATCAGAGTGAGACCGTGTCGCATTGTAATTGTTCATGTTATAATTCATTTATACAAAACGCATTAAGCTCTTCCAATGTCTGATTATAAGCGTCTAAATTAGTATGGATTTTATTTAAAACTTCTTTTTTCTTCCACGGCCTTTTTGTTTTCTGATATAGAATCCTTGTAATACAAATTTACATACCGCTTTTCGGTACTATCTGCCGAAAGGTTTAATTTTTTTGAGTACTCATTTTCGATTGATTCAAGCTTTTTCAATAAATCCTGTTCTTGAAATTTTTCTTTCGTTATCAACACTAAATGTACTTTATATAATATATCAAGCATTTGAATGTATTTCTTATTAGTTTTTGTTTTTATAAAGGTTACATAATTTTCACGCAATTCATTTCGCTGATATTTTGTTTTTTCAAATTCAGAAAGACAATATATGTAGTCATCATAATCTATCATTGATTTAATCAATTCATGTTTAGATAAAAACACGCTTCTTATCTCGCGTTCAATCTTTATCTTATCCTCAATATAGCTAACTAAGCATACTGCTATTTCTATAAAGGCGCTGGCTAGTAATCCTAAAAGTAATCCGTTTAGCAAGGAACGTTGACCAATAAACATTGGAAAGATGAACTTTGTAATGGTCAAGCGTTTTTGTAACACGACTGTCTAAATTGATTCAATCCGTACCTTGCCTCATAAGGCGTTCGATAATCGTTGTACGAGTGAGGGCGAACCTGATTGTACCAAACATAAGCGTACTCTGAAACAGCATGTGCCAATTCTTCATCGGTTCGAAAGTTGAAGCGATTAATCAATTCTGCCTTGAAAGTGTTGTAATAACGTTCCATCGGGGCATTGTCATATGGACACCCTGCGGCGCTCATACTCTGGGTGATGCCATGTTCCCGACAATAAAGGATGAATTGAACGGAAGTAAACTGGCTTCCCTGATCGGAATGCAATATCAAATTCTGGGGCTTCTTCTTCTGGGAATGAAGAGCTTTTTCGAGAGTCAGGATTGCTAGATTGCTCGTAATCCATTTACCGGTTTCACTCGCAACCACGCTGCGGTCGTATAAATCAATGATGGTACAGTTATAACGCATAGAACCGTTCGTAAGAAAAACATATGTAAAATCTGTGCACCAGACTTGATTGGCTTTGTCTGCCACAAAGTTTTGGTTCAACAGGTTTGGAAAGATTTTATGGGCATGTCCCTTTTTATATCCAGGGCGCTTACGGCGGCAGACACACTGCAGTTGAAGCTCTTTGTTCATATATTTGTGAACCGTAGTTTTGCTTAAAAGTATCTGATCCCTTGCAAGAAAAACACGCATGCTTCTGTAACCAAGAATTCCGCCGAATTCATGATAAATATCCTTGATTTTACGGCAAATCTCACTTTTCTTGGCATGGTAAGCAGCCTTGGCTTGTTTCAAGTAATTGTAGTATGCGTTTGGAAATATTCCAATTCGCTTTAACAGCCAACGGGTTCCAAAATTTCTTTGATGTTTCTCGATAAATCGATATGCCACTAATCGATTTCCTTCGCAAAGAATGCCGCTGCTTTTTTTAGAAAGTCGTTCTCCTTTTCAGCTTCTGCAAGTTTCTGCCGGAGTTGCCGAACCTCCTGCATTAATTCGTTCTCAGACTTTGCGACATCATTTGTTTGGCATTCTTCACGGTAAGCACGAATCCAGTTTGAAACGGTAGCGTGGCAGATTCCATATTCGGCAGCAAGGCTAGCAATTGTGCGACCGTCCTGAATATGCAGCTTTACAACTTTCTTCTTGGTTTCCTCAGTAATTGTTTGCATGGCGTACTCCTTTTCTAATGAATATTATAATCCATTAGGCAGGAGCGTTACAAATTTACTATACCACAACAAACCTCATTATGCAACCAACAATGGCGATTTTAGCAAGAATCAGTAAGAACTCAAATTCCAACAAAGAAGAAGTATTTACCAGACTGTACCGTTACCTGTTGCGTCCTGATATCTATTTTGAGGCATACAAAAATCTGTATGCCAACAATGGAGCGGCAACAAAAGGAGTGAACGAGGATACGGCTGATGGTTTCAGCGAAGCGAAAATTGCGAGAATCATAAAATCTCTGGCCGATGAAACTTACCAGCCCATGCCGGCACGTCGAACCTACATAAAAAAGGCAAGCGGGAAAATGCGCCCGCTCGGAATTCCCACGTTTACAGATAAGCTGGTGCAGGAAGCTCTCAGAATGATACTGCAAGCCGTGTATGAGCCTGTTTTTCTTAACTGCTCGCATGGTTTCAGGCCAAACAGGAGCTGCCATACCGCACTGACCGATCTGAAAAAGGAATTTACCGGGGCCCGATGGTTTGTCGAAGGCGATATCAAAGGCTGCTTTGACAACATCGACCATGCCGTATTGGAAGGTTTGATTCACAAAAAGATCAGGGATGCACGGCTGATTAAGCTGATACACAAATTTATGAAAGCAGGATACGTGGAAGATTGGCACTACTATGGCACCTACAGTGGAACGCCCCAAGGCGGGATTATTTCCCCAATACTCGCCAATATCTACTTACACGAGCTGGACAAATTTGTGATGAAGTTGAAAGCTGATTTCGATGTCTATGAGGAAAAGAACTACACGCCGGAGTACACCGCATTGCGCAGCAAGCAGACCATTGCCCGTCGGCACATAAAGGAAACGGACGGCGAGGAACGTCAACAGTGGATTGAAGAGTACAAGCGTATTCGGAAAGAACTGCTGAAAACCCCAGCCAAGTCGCAGACCGACAAGAAAATCAAGTATGTTCGGTATGCGGATGATTTTCTGATAGGTGTCAACGGGAGCCGAGAGGATTGCGTGGAAATCAAGCGTCAACTCACCGAATTTATCGGTCAAACGCTGAAAATGGAACTCAGCGACGAAAAAACGCTTATCACCCACAGCAATGAATATGCGCGCTTCCTTGGCTATGATATCCGCGTGAGGCGTGATACAAAAATAAAGCGTGTCGGCAAAATGAAGCACTCCAAACGTACACTGAGCAATAAAACCGAGCTTGTGGCACCTATTGCAGATAAAATCCACAAGTTTATTTTCTCAAAGGGCATCGCAATACAGAAACCGGACGGCACATTACACCCGGTCCACAGACCGGAATTACTGCACCTTACAGACCTCGAGATCGTTTCGAGCTACAACAGCGAATTGCGGGGGATTTGCAATTACTACAATCTGGCAAGTAATTTCAGCAGGCTGAACTACCTTGCTTATCTCATGGAGTACAGTTGCCTGAGGACCCTCGCAAATAAGCACAGAAGCTCCGTTCCAAAGATGAGAGCAAAACTCAAGGACGGACAAGGCAGATGGGGTATCCCCTACGAAACTCAAAAGGGCTGGAAACGGTGCTATTTTGCCAACTATGCCGACTGTAAAAACGTGAAAAATCCCACCGATCTTATTTCTAACGCAACGCAAATGTACAGGCTTTCAATAAACACGTTTGAAAAGCGGCTCAAAGCGCATGTCTGTGAATTGTGCGGTACGACAGAAAGCGACCACTATGAAATTCATCACATCAACAAGGTTAAAAACCTAAAAGGAAAAGAACCGTGGGAGCGTGCGATGATAGCCAAACGGCGAAAAACTTTAGTGGTATGCAGGGAATGCCATCACATGATTCACAACCAATGAGTTCTTACTGACCAAGCAAAGATAGCGAGCCGTGTACAGCGAAAGTTGTAAGCACGGTTTTGGGAGGGGTCTGTGCAAACCTGCCGCAAAAATGCGGCAAGGCGGCACTTTCCTACTCTACAATTTTTTAGTTTCGATGGCCTATACACAGCTTTTCAACCTGTTATGCGAAAAGGCGGACGACGTATACGGCGGGCGCTTGCCTGTCCACGTCCGGTGCCTGCTCGACGAGTTTGCCGTGCGCCCGTAAGCGGTGCGAAAGCACTGCGCGGGTCTTTCTGAAATCCGCATTTGGCAAGGCGGTGGGCGTGTTATGGAATGCCCGTCATCACCGGCTTATCCGGAGGGGAAACCCAAGGGGGAGTATAGCCTGCCGGTAAAGGTGCGAGTCGGCCTAACCATTGGGCCGAGACTGAGCATCAAGATGAAATGCTCTGCACAAGGATAAAAGTTACACTACTTGAACGATAGCCAGAGGAGCTTTATCGTCAGCCACGACGGAACAATGGTTATTTACGTCGTGTAGCGGGGAGCGGCACAGAGTTTAGCGAACTGTGTTCGTCACCATATCCCCCGCTGTCCAGCCGCAATCAGCGGAAAATGGCGAAAGTCGTATCCGACAGTAGAGCAAGCCACGTTCAGATTGACCTAAACGGGGATGACCTAAACCGGAACGCTCATCGAGCTATGAGAATTGCCTCTGAAAATCCGGCATGGTCACGGAGCCTCCGTAGTAGTCCGAGGACGGGAAAGCCGTCCACATGGCGAAGGGAGGCAGTTTACTCCCCAATACAAAAACGGAAAGGTGCGTGAGGCACTATGAGAAGTCCCCAAACTGTATTGGAAAATCTACAGCGGCACAGCCTGGGAAAACCCTATCGGTATGAAAGGCTGTACCGGAATCTCTACAACCCCGATTTCTACTTGTTGGCCTACCAGAACGTCTATGCCAACAAGGGGGCACTGACACCGGGAATCGACGGCCTGACACTAGACGGGTATGGTGGGGAACGTGTTAGTAGCGTTATCGAATCACTGAAAGATCACAGCTACCAGCCCAACCCGGCCCGCAGACGCTATATCCCCAAGAAAAACGGGAAAACGCGTCCACTGGGCATTCCCTCGGCCAACGATAAACTGGTGCAGGAAATTGTTCGGATGATGCTGGAAAGCATCTACGAGCCAACTTTCTCAAACCTCTCACATGGGTTCAGACCAAAGCGGAGCTGTCACACCGCGCTTATGCAGATTCAGAACAACTTTACAGCGGTGAAATGGTTCGTGGAAGGCGACATTAAAGCTTACTTTGATACTATCGACCACCACGTTCTTGTTGACATACTCCGTCGCCGCATTGCGGATGAATCCTTCATCGAGCTCATATGGAAATTCCTGAAAGCTGGATACTTAGAGGATTGGCAATACTACGCCACTTTTAGCGGAACGCCGCAAGGATCGGGCATCAGCCCAATTCTCGCAAACATCTATCTATCCGAGTTGGACAGCTATATGGAAGAGTATAAAAAGGGCTTTGGCCAAGGTGAAATTCGCAGTCACAACAACGAGTATACCAAGCGACGAAGCAGATACCAGCGTTTCATCGACAAGTGCGAAAAACGCTGGCCTGCAATGAGTGAGGCAGAAAGGGAGACGGCTCTTGCCGAGCAAAAGCGGCTCCGTAAGGAGTACCAACAATACCCTGGACTTGACCCGATGGACGAAGGATACCGTAGAATCCAGTATGTCCGCTACGCCGACGATTTCCTCGTTGGCGTCATTGGGAGCAAAGCCGATGCCGAGCGGATAAAAGCGGATATTTCCCGATTCCTCTCGGATAAGCTGAAACTCACCATGTCAGCGGAGAAAACCCTCGTCACTCACGGCCACGATAAGGCCCGTTTTCTGGGCTATGACATCACCGTGAACGATGATAACTCCACGCGAAAAACCTCAAAAGGGCAAACCCGTATCTATATGAATCGGGTGAAGTTGTATCTGCCCCGCGAGAAGTGGATTGGGAAACTACTGGACTACGGCGTGCTGAAAATTATGAAGGACGAGTACGGGAAAGAAAAATGGAAGCCGCTACAGCGGGACGACTATATGTATCTCGCTCCCCATGAGATTGTGGCGCAGTACAATTCGCAAATCAGGGGTATCTATAACTACTACCGCCTTGCGTCCAATGTGTCGGTACTAAACAAATTCCGGTATGTAATGGAATACAGCATGTACAAAACCTTTGCCGGAAAGTACAGCATTACCATGACCAAGGCCAAGCTGAAATACCGTAAAAACGGCGTGTTTTCCGTTCCATATAGCAATAAATCCGGTGAGAAGCGCATTGTGTTTTACAATGAGGGCTTTCCCTGCGTGAAATACGCAATGGGAGGCTTCGTTGACCAAACGTCCGAATATGCCAGGCTGAATAAACCCGGAGAGCTGTTCTTCCGCTTCAAAGCGGGAAAATGTGACCTCTGCGGCGCGCTCAGTAAGGATGTGACGGTGCATCAGGTGAGAACGCTGAAGGATCTATCCGGAGAAACGCAGTGGGAACGGGTAATGCTGGAAAAGCGGCGCAAAACCCTGATTGTTTGTAGAGAATGTCACGTAAATATCCATCTGTAGATTTGAGTAGAGGGGGAGCCGTATACATCGAGAGGTGTACGTACGGTTCCGGGGCGAGTGCCCGGAAACCTGCCGCAGTAATGAGGTAAGGCGCTGGGTACTTAGCCTACAACATCGGGCAAATTCCCAAGTTTGAAAAGCTGATTGCCACCATCCGCAGCCGTGAAATCTCAGCCTGCCTTGTCTTGCAGGCGCAGAGCCAGCTCAAGGCTCTGTACAAAGACAACGCCGACACGATCATCGGCAACTGCGACAGCGCCATTTTCCTCGGCGGCAAGGAACGCACGACCTTGAAGGAACTGACGGAATCTTTGGGAAAGGAGACGATAGACACCTACAACACCGGCGAAAGCCGTGGACGTGAGGTTTCCCATAGCCTCAATTATCAAAAACTGGGGAAGGATTTAGCTTCGGTCGATGAACTGTCTGTCCTCGACGGGGGCAAATGTATCCTCCAGCTTCGCGGTGTCCGGCCCTTCCTTTCGGACAAGTACGACATCACAAAGCACCCGAACTACAAGTACCTGTCTGACTATGACCCCCGCAACACTTTCCATATTGAAAAGTTCCTGTCCACCAAATTAAAGCCAAAACCGGATGATGTGTTCAACACGTATTCCGTTGACCTCTCCGGGGACCCGAAAGCCGCAGAATAGCGGCTTTTTTCATAGATACAACTTAAAAAATGGAGGTAGTATTATGAGTTTCTTTCATTCCGCAATCGGCGTTCTCCAGACCCTCGTGATCGCCCTCGGCGCGGGCCTTGCCATTTGGGGCGCAATCAACCTTCTCGAAGGGTACGGCAACGACAATCCGGGAGCGAATGCACAAGTTCCACAAGGAAGCATCCACTAATTACCGATAAGCAACATGATAGTCAACAGATGGAATGTAAAGCTACTTTTTACTAAATCCAAAAGTTTGTAACCGACCTGTAGATGACGGCCATTGGTGCAAGAAATATTGTAATGATATAATGACTATAAAAAAGTCGTAATGACTTGAGTGAATTTGGATTTTCATTCGTATTATTAGGTGACTAGTCGAAAATCGTATAAAGGCGAGGTGATAATTTTTGAATGATACACAAATCATCCGTGGCGTTAAGCACGGAGAAGAATCCGCTATAAACTACGCTATAAATAAATATTCTAAACTTATGTGGCGTATTGCGGGGACTGTCTTGAAAAACGTTGCCTCTGTGGATGATATTGAAGAATGCGTCGCAGATATATTCATATATTTGTGGAAAAGTCCTGATAAGTTTGACGAGCAGCGCGGAAATCTGAAGTCTTGGCTCTCTATGGTGGCAAAGAGTAAAGCGATAGACAGATACCGACAGTTATTCAAAGCAAATGAAGTGTCATTGAACGAAGATGTCCTTATCGAAAAGATTGGCGTACTTGACGATGTGCTATCCAGTGAATCGAAGCGCGAATTAATCGCGGCAGTTAATACTTTGGGGGAACCTGACCGAGAGATTATTATACGGCGGTATTATTATCAGCAAAAGCCGAAGGATATTGGCTATATTCTGGACATCCCGGTAAAACAGATTGAAAATCGTCTTTACAGATCCAAGCTAAAGTTGCGTGAAATAATATTATCAGAAAGTGGGAGGTAAAATATGAAAAACGAAAATTATGTTTTTAATAGTAGCCATTTGCAAGGCATAAAAGGTATTTTTGAAGAAAAAACTGGAGTACAGTTGACGAAAAAAAAGATGAGATTTGTTCATCGTAAGTTTGTTGCCACCGTATTAGCAGTAGTTGTTTGTTTGTCAATTGGTACACCAGCGTTAGCGGCAAATGTGCCTGCTATTTATGAACTGATGTATCTTGTATCACCGAGTATAGCTCAATTTTTTATGCCCGTACAAAAATCCGATGAAGACAACGGCATTATAATGGAAGTTGTATCATCTTATATCCGCGGCAATACGGCTGATATCTATATCACAATGCAGGATTTAACGAAAAATCGTATCGACAGCACAACCGACTTGAATGACAGCTACTCCATCAACCGTCCATTTGGCGGCTCCGCTTCCTGTCAGCGTGTCGGTTATGATAAAAAGACAAAAACTGCGACATTTTTGATTTCAATCACGGAATGGGGAAACCAAAAGATCACGGGTGATAAAATCACATTCTCAGTGAAACAATTTATCAGCGATAAAAAGAGTTATGAAGATATTAAAATTCCGATTAACCTTTCGTCGATTGGAACTGCAAAAAACACAAAAAGGGTGGATTCGACGGGAGGCAGTGGAAAGGATTATGAAAAGCATATAGTGGAAGGCAAGACGACTGCGCTTACCCCATCACAGGCAATTGACGGATTTCCTGTCGGGGGAATCAAATTGACCGGCATCGGGTATATAGACGGTAAACTTCATGTCCAGACAGCAGCTTACGATAATTTGGATAAGGATAACCATGGTTACTTTTATCTAAAAGACGCAAGTGGCAACAGAGTTGACCTTAACTATGATTTCCATTTTCTGAATCAATTTCAACAGCCGGGCCGAATCGATTATTACGAATGTGTGCTCGATATTCCGCAGGAACAGCGTGGGAAGTACGCTTTATATGGGAATTTTGTTACTTCGGGCATGCACACGGAAGGAAATTGGCGAGTAACATTTCCTTTGGAACAAGCAAAATAATGAAAAAAACACGAATTTGTATAGGTTAATATTTGGAAATAGTTAGAACCGTTGTCTTGTGGGTAGATAACCATACATTCATAAAGGCCGTAAGTGTCAAGCAGCGGTTTGAAATTATCAAAGCCGCTGCTTTGCTTTGTAAAAAAGCACATGGCAGGGGGCGTGATGAGTACGCCCCTTTTTGACTTGGCGGCTTTAGTATAGGAGGATTCCATTATGTATCCGAAGCCGTTTTTTGTTATCAAAGCGGGGCCGCCACTTTATCGTGACGGTCAAATGTAACCGAAGCCACTTCCTTACACAGTTTCAAAAAAATTATATCAGTTTATAGTCTACCACTGCGCTCTTTTTTCAGACAACACCTTTCAGGGGTTCTCCTGCAAAGGCGTTTTTTTATGCCCATTTTTAATAGGTATTTCATGGGATGAGTCTCTGCAAAACGTTAGGCCAACTTGGTCTGATGTGCAACCTCGTTGCCGTTCGCCGCCCGCCGTCTTTTCTGGATTTTCAAAACATTCAGAAAGGACGGAAAAATCATGGATGTACATATTAAAGTCGACGGACAAAGTGTAAACGTAGAAGTGTCCGTCGAAGTCGGAAAATACCTTGATCTGGCCGATCACAAAACCGAGAATCTGTTTCATGAGCAGCGCCGCCACTGGGACGGGCGCGAGTTTGACGAATACATTGTATCCCACGAATGCAGCCGGAGCTACTACGAAACGCCGGAAAATTGGCTCTGCCGAAAAGAAACCCTCCGGGAGATTATAGCAGCGTTGGAAAGCTGCACGGCGAAACAGCGTTATCGTTTTCTGCTTTACGCTTTAGAAGGGTTCAGTTGTTCCAAAATTGGTAACATCTGCGGCTGTTCCAAATCCGCTGTTATGAGAAGCATTGAAGCGACCAGAAAAAAAGTGAAATGCGCTTTGCAAACAGAGTGATCGGGAACGTATTTTCAGGCTAACCTGGTGAAGGGCTTTTTGCTCTATCACATGCGCGAGACGGACAGGCAGTTTTAAGCTGTCTGTCCGTCTCGCTGTCTGGAGGTTAGCTATATGCCCACCATCAACTTGCGCAAGTATTACCCGTTTCTCAATGAGGACTGTTTTGTCGAGGTCAGCGACAAAATTGTCGAAGCCTTTTTGTTGGCGAAGCGACAGGAGGATAATTACCATCACCGTGCATGGTATCACAAAGCCTATTACTCTCTGGATTGTAACGACGGCATCGAAAACAGCATTCTTCACACGGAGCCGTCACCCGAAGAAATTCTCATGCAAAAGGTTTCGCTGCAACAGCTTTATGAAGCTCTCGACCATTTACCGCCCATTCAGGCGCGGCGCGTGTATGCTCATTACATTCTCGGCATGAAGAAAGTGGATATTGCCCGCGCCGAGGGCGTGAACAGTAGCGGCGTGTGCGATTCCGTAAGAAAAGGTGTAAAAAATCTCCGGCGTTATTTTGAAAAGAGAAAATGGATGGAGTGATTGAAATTGAATTCAGGATCATCGTCACAGGAGCCGGGAGCCGTGCGGGAGAAAATCCGTCAACTTAAAAACCGGCAGAAAATTCTACTTAACCGGAAAGCCGACGTGGAGCGCAGGGCACGGACGCACCGTCTCATTGAACGCGGGGCCATTTTGGAAAGCGTGTTCCCCGAAATTGTCCCCATGACGGGCGAACAGGTTAAAGCATTTTTGAAGCAGAGGCGCTGAATCCGTAGCTTATTCCATTAGTGTAATTATACTAATGGCGCACTTATACACCCTGACGGGTGTCGTGCGCTCTGCGAGGCCGTTGCGTCCTAACGGGCGCGATGGAGGGCTACGCCCTCCAAACCTCTTGTGTAACCTCATGCCGCATCGAATTCTCTGCGGAGAATCCGACCCGGCGTGAGGTTTTGTTATGCCTGTCTATCCAACCGAAAGGAGGCCGAAAAAAACGGCAATCTACCATTGCAGCATTAAAATTATCAAACGCAGTCAGGGCCGGAGTGCTGTTGCCGCCGCCGCTTACCGCAGCGGCCAAAAGCTCACAAACGAGTGGGACGGCATTACGCACGATTACACGAAAAAAGGCGGCGTAGTCTATTCCGAAATTCTTCTTCCAGCCCATGTCCCGCCGGAATTTTCCGATCGTTCCACCCTTTGGAACAGCGTCGAAAAATCCGAGAAAAGCCGTAACGCCCAGCTTGCCCGCGAAATTGAAATCGCACTTCCGGCTGAGATTGACCGGCAATCACAAATTCGGCTCGTCCGAAAATACGTGAAAGACATTTTTGTTTCATCGGGAATGTGTGCGGACTTTTCCATCCACGACAAAGGCGACGGAAACCCGCACGCGCATATCATGCTCACCATCCGACCGCTGAAAGAAAGCGGCGAATGGGGCGCTAAACTGCCGTCCCGTTCCATTAGTGTAATTATGCTAATGGCGCACTTATACACCCTTCGGGTGCCGTGCGCTCTGCGAGGCTGTTGCGTCCTTCGGGCGCGATGGGGAGCTGCGCTCCCCAAGCTCTTTGCGGAACCTCATGCCGCGTCGCATTCTCTGCGGAGAATCCGCCCCGGCATGAGGCTTTTGTATGCTTATCGCTCAATCAAAAGGAGGCCGTGAGACCATAGCAATTTATCATTGCAGCATCAAGATCATCAAACGCAGTCAAGGCAGGAGTGCTGTGGCCGCAGCCGCTTACCGCAGCGGCCAGGAGCTCACAAACGAGTGGGACGGCATCACGCACGATTATACGAAAAAGGGCGGCGTGGTGTATTCTGAAATCCTTCTCCCGGCCCTTGCCCCGCCGAGTTTTTACGACCGTTCCACTCTCTGGAACAGCGTGGAGGAAACCGAAAAAAGCCGCAATGCCCAGCTTACCAGAGAAATTGAAATTGCCCTGCCTCTGGAGCTTGATCGGCAGAGGCAAATCCAACTTGTCCGCGCCTATGTCCGTGACACTTTTGTGGCCTCCGGCATGTGCGCGGATCTTTCCATTCACGACAAAGGCGACGGGAACCCGCACGCTCATATCATGCTTACCCTCCGCCCGCTGAAAGAAAACGGCGGATGGGGCGCGAAATGCCGGAAGGAATACGGCCTCGACGAACGCGGCCAGCGTATCCGGCTCCCCGGCGGAGGCTTCAAAAGCCACCGGGTCAATACCACTGACTGGAACGATCAGGGCAAGGCCGAAGTATGGCGGGCGGCGTGGGCCGATGCCTGTAACCGCGCGTTAGAGCAGATCGGCAGGCCGGAGCGAATCGACCACCGCAGCTATCTTCGACAGGGTATCCAACAGATGCCCACCGTTCATATGGGCGTCGCCGCCACGCAGATGGAGCGCCGGAGCCTTGCCACCGAGAAAGGCGCCGTCAACAGAGAAATTGCCGCACAGAACCGGCTATTGAAAGAAATTAAAGCCCGCATTACCCTCCTTTACAATTGGTCGAGACAACAGGCGGCACAGCCGGAGCAAAAGCCAAGCATTTGGGAGCAACTTCAACAAGCGCAGGATGCAGCACAGCCAACCACCCGATATGGCAAGGTCAAAGTTCTCAAAGAGAGCGCTGCCCTATTCAAATTTTTACAGGAAAGCGGCATTGCTTCCATGCAGGAGCTTCACACAAAAGTGGCCGCTATGCAGACGAAGTATTACGGCTTGCGTGGCGAGATTGCCGCTACTGCCCGCCAGATCGACGGATTCAACAAATGTCTTTCCACGTGGAAGCAGTATTCCGACAACAAAGCTTTTCACCAGCGGCTTGTCTCTTTAAAACCGCGAGCGCGGGAAAAATTTCAGGACGCGCACAGTGTGGAACTTACCTTGTATGACGTTGCCGTGCGGTATCTGGATGAGTTAAAAGCGTCCGGTGAAAAGATTACGCCCAAGCATTGGCAGGCCGAAGCGGAACGCCTCACCGCCCATAACGACACCCTGTATCAACAGATGAAAACCATGCGCACGGATATTCAGGCCGTGGAGAAAATCCGCAAGACTGCCGACGAGCTTGCCCGGTCAGAAAAGCCCAGAGATCGAGAGCACGATCATGAACGATAAAATCCGCACCGAAACGATACCGGAACGCAACATTTTATATTTGCCTGTCCTATCCCTATCCCATAATGTCCTGCTTCACAGATGGGGATTACAAGGCCGATTTTTCCCGAAAACAGCACCGGGAAGCTACAGAAAATCCATCTATCCATCTGAGCGGCGGAAGGAGTGGTTTTCATGCCGAGAATGAGCAAAAAGCGCAAGCTGGAATGGCAGTTTTTCTTAAATCACCGAAACCGCATGACATACAATCCGCTTTGCCGGAAATGCGCTTGCAGTTGCAAGCAGAGTTTCCGGGCCATCGTTACAGACTGCCCACACTATCAATCCAAGCGAGCAAAATGGAATCATAAGTAACTGAAAGCTCTCATTTGGGAAAGGAGTTGCCGATGGAGCAGGAACAGGAACAGCATCCAGTCAAATTTACTGAGGCCATAGGCTCCACCACCTATGAAGTATCCATTCATTTCAGCAAGACAAGCAGAGAAACCCTGAACGATAAAGTCCTTCGATTAATCAAAAACGACACCGGGAAACAGTAACTTTTTTAATTCGACAGTTTCATAATTTATGGAATTGCGGTATAATGGAAGCACCATAAATGTGTTGACTGTCTGAAAGGAGTAAATCCATGTTTGGACAGTCAAAAACGTCTCTGATTGAACAACAAGGTTTCATACGGTGCCCTTCTCGAATCACCGTAAATCTATTATACGAGGAGCAAATCCATGTTTGGACAGTCAAAAACGCCACTGATCACCGCCCTCTATTGCAGGCTCAGCCGTGACGACGAATTGCAGGGCGACAGCAACAGCATCATCAACCAGAAGAAAATCCTTTCTACTTACGCGAAGCAAAACGGTTTTCTGAATATTCAGTATTTTGTGGACGACGGTTTTTCCGGGACAAATTTTCAGAGGCCGGATTTCCAGCGCATGATCGCGGAAGTCGAGCAGAACCACGTCGGCACAATTATCGTCAAAGATATGTCGCGCATCGGGCGCAACTATCTTAAAGTTGGTTTCTATACGGAAGTGATGTTCCGCGAGCGCAATGTGCGGTTTATCGCTGTCAATAACGGTATAGACAGCGATAAGCAGGGTGACAATGATTTCACCCCATTTTTAAATATCATGAAGAGCATGCATCATTTGGGAACGTCTTGCTAAAAAGCTCTCAAAACCTGTAAGTCGGCCTGTTTTCATTGCATGTCATATTCCCGGTTGACCTGCCCGACAAAACGATAGAACACTTTCACATCCTGCCTGCGCTTTCC
>JBFLFY010000026.1:0-24867 GCA_041859875.1 Caproicibacter sp.
TGCGGGAAAAACATCCTCCGCCGGTTCTGCGGCTTCTTCCAAACAGGCAAACGCAAAACCTTCGGGGGAGCTGACGCAGGAAAGCCTGAAAAGCTACCCGGTTACACCGGAATCCCAGTTTGAAACAGAGGATGTTTCCGGGGGCGTTTCCGTTACAGGCTGCGACAGTGAGGATGCGGTTGTCGTTGTGCCAAAGACCATGAAGGGCAAGCCGGTTGTGGAAATAGGTGAAGCGGGAATGGACAATTTAGATAAGTGCAAAGGAATTGTATTGCCGGACAGTGTAAAAACGATTCAATTTAATGCTTTTTGTAATGACCCTCAACTGGAATATGTTGAATTTGGAAAGAACCTTAAAGAAATTGAAGATTCTGCATTTAACGGCTGCAAAGAATTAAGAAGCGTGAATTTTCCCGAAGGCATGAAGACAATAAACAGTAGCAAAGGTGGTGCTGTATTTGCCAACTGTAGAAAATTACAAGAAATTAAGATACCAGCAAGTGCGACAAACATCGGAAGCATTTTAATGCATGCTGATTGCCCTAATGCGGTTATCGTTACCCCAGCGGGTTCCGCGGCGGAAAAATGGGCGAAGGCAAACAATGTGCCGGTAAAGAATCAGTAAATTTCAGGTTCTGTGCGCAGAAAATGTGGAGGTGGAGATATGACATTTGAAGAACAGAAAGGGCGTACATGCAATTCTGAAAGCGATGAACATGGCGCTGTGGTAATAGAAGCAACGCTTTCGCTGAGCTTTTTCATGTTCGCAATTTTCACGCTGCTTTCAGTTGTAAGTATTTGCTATGCTCAGGCGCGCATCAATACCGCAGTTGACTGTGCGGCAAAGGAAATGTCGGAGTATACCCACCTTTACTATTGCACTCATATGAGTGACGCGTTTGGCAGTAAGGAAGGCAAAAGTACGGAAATTGCAAATAAGGTCGGGCATTTGCTCGAACGAATCGGCGGAAAGGTTGACCCAATCGACAAAGACTTCGGCAGTTTACTAACAGATTCAGGAAAATCCATTGAGGATGACAGCATTACAGACTATGTAAAACTCCTGGCTGTGAACTGTGCGGCAAAGCATTTGACGGGGAGAAACCTGGTCAGTACTTCATCAGGCAGTGCGGATACGCTTCTAAAACATTTTCATGTAAAAAATGGCTTGGAAGGGATCAATTTTACATTGTCTAATGTTGCTACCCCAGATAAAAACAACAAAGGGGACAATATTTGCCTGGTAGCGCAATACCATATCAATGTAATTAAGCTGTTCAAGTGGAACATTGGGTTTGATTTTAAGCACGGAGCTTATACTCAGGCGTGGGCAAATGGTGATTAATACATAAAGTGCGGCGGGCATAATTTTGAAACAGGGAACGGAGCAGGCATATGAATTACCCATTTCTTATGATAGCGGCAGCCGGCCTCGCGGGAGTTGCAGCGGCAGCATTTCGCAGGCAGAAAGAAACTGTCCCGGAGGGTGCGGGCAAAGATAAGATTTGCCCGGATTCGGTGGAGACTGAAGAAAATGGACAGGCGGAAAATACGGAGAAGCAGGAAATGGCCTCCCCTTTACAAACTAGCGGTGAAGCGGATTCGGTACCGGAAAATGATGTGCCGCCGGGCAAAGCAGTGAAAAAGCGGGGAAAGCTGCTCGTGCCCAAACGTGCGGTAATTGCTGCTATGTGCATTTGTGAGGTTGCTCTTGCCGCATTCCTTGGCTGTGTTTATCCGGAAAACTCAGTCATCTTTGATTTGAAAGTCCTCATGCTTACCACTCTTCTGTGGCCCTGTGCGTGGTTTGATTTTACGGAACTGCGGATTCCAAACAAGATTTTACTGGCCGGGTGTGCCGGCCGCGCGGTTCTGCTGGTTGCGGAACTTCTCACCGCCCGAGAAGGGCTGCAGGGCACACTGATTTCGGAAGCTGTGGCTGCGGCGGTGCTGCTGCTTGCGACGCTTCTGTGCCGGCTGGTTGTTCCAAAATCGGTTGGATTTGGTGACATGAAGCTTTTGGCACTTATGGGGCTCTATTTGGGTACGGACGGAATTTGGGCAACCATGCTTTTCTCCATGCTGATAGCCTTTTTTGCGGCGGTAGCGCTTTTAATTGCAAAACGTGTCAAAAAGAAGGATGCCCTTCCATTTGCGCCGTCACTGCTGTGTGGTTCTGTGTTGGCTGCTTTTTTGGCAGGTGTGTAAAAGGGGTGGACGGAATGAAACATTATAAAGACATTTTCCCGGTATTTTTATTAGTCCTTTTGCTTGGCTCTGCTGCTTTTTTGGTGTACAGCAATATGTCGCAGAGCAATGAGTACACGCAAACGCTGGAAAAAGCGCGCACTTTCGCAAAAAATGGGGTGGTTGCCGACGCAGAAAAAGCTTACCAGCAAGCACTTAATTTAAACCCGAGCCTTGACCTTTCTCTGGAAGCTGGCAACGTCTATCTGAATTCCGGGGAAAAAGACGCTGCGGCTCAGTGGGCACAGGATACGGTCCTTAATAATTACCCCAACAGCAGTGGGGCCTATGAGTTTGCAATCCAGACATATCTTGCACAGAAGGATTATAAAAAAGCGTTCTTAGAGTACAGCATTTTTCAGAAGAGAGGGTTGGCTTCACCAAAGGTAGAGAAGCTCATTGACACAGTTCGCTATGCTTATTCACTGGAAGACTCTTATGATGCCGTGGGGCCTTTCGCAAACGATACCGGGCTAGCGGCAGTTTGCAGCGATGGTAAATGGGGCTATGTCGATGCTTCCGGCCAGGAAAAAGTGGGCTGCCAGTACGCTGCGGCAGGGTGTTACAGCGGCGGTTTGGCGCCGGTTAAGGATGCAGACGGAACCGCTTATTACATAGATGAGAGCGGAAATAAAAAAGTGGTGGCCTCTTATTTCACTTCGCAGAATGCAGGTATGGGAAATATAACGCAGCTTTCCATGGCGCAGCAGGATCTTCTGCTGGTTTGCGCCGGGGGAAAGTGGAGTTACTGTGACGCAAAAACATACCGTAAAAAATTTGGAGATTATTCAGCGGCTACATTAATTACAAACGGCGTTGGAGCTGTAAGCGACAGCGGCTCAGGCTGGAGCCTGATTTCAGGCGGCGGCAAAAAAATCTCCAGCGAGGTCTATGAAAAAATATTAGCGGATGAGAAAAACGTCATTTGCCGTGGCGGTGCCGTTTTAGCGCAAAAAGATGGAACATATTCTTTACTTAACACCAAAGGACAGAAAATAACAAATTCAGCTTATGATGATGCAAAACCGTTTTACAGTGACGAAGCAGCGGCGGTTCGAAAAGCTGGAAAATGGATTTTCGTAGACGGCAAAGGAAAAGAATCGAACTTTGGGGATTATGACGACGCACGGAGCTTTTCAAACGGCTTTGCGGCAGTATGCCGGAACGGGAGATGGGGCTACATTAATTCAAGTGGAAAACTGGTCATTCCATACACCTTTTCGGATGCGGGGGCTTTCAATTCTAAAGGAACAGCGTTTGTAAAAACGGATTCTGGAAAATGGCAGCTTTTACGGCTTTACAGCAAAAACTTCAGCGACTGAAAAATAAAGTGGATGTTTGATCTTACAAAAGGCAGGGGATAACAAATGGATCGGTTTAGTTTTAGAAATCAGGGTACGGCTTCTTTCCTCGTTTACGAGATGAATGAAGAAGAAGTGATTGATAGTCTGGGCTTAGGGATGCTCAGCAACAACAGCATCCCCGGTATGCTGCCGGTTGCGTTTACACAGTTGGATGCGGAACGCTTTTTTCAATACAATATTTCTTCCAAAGTAAACCTCCATAGTTATTTAGCCGGTATGGTTAGCCGCAAGCGGCTGCTTTCGGTTTTTACTACTGTAAGTGAGGCATTTTTAGCATCAGAAGATTATTTGCTAGACAGTGGGATGTTCCTGCTGGATACAAACTATATGTACACCGATGTTTCAAGCGGAAATACACAGCTTGTATATTTGCCGGTTCTGCGTGATGTTACATCCCCTGATTTAGGGACATTTTTCAAAAATATGATGTTCACAATTCAGAGTGACCCAACGGAAAACTGCACTTATTTAGCGCGAATTCTAAATTTTTTAAATGCAAATGAAAATTTTTCACTGAAACAGTTTCATCATCTGCTTTCGGATCTTTCACGGGAGAATACGGGAAGAGCAGCGCCCGCCCCGGTTGCCGCGCCGCTGCCAGTGAAGCATATACCGGCGGCAGTACAGCCGCTGCCGGTAATGCAGGTGCCACCCCCACCGCCGAAGTCTGTTCCTGCCGCGCCGTATCCTGCTGCTTTTCCTCAGCCTGCGGCAAAACCGGTTTCTCAAAAGCCGGCCAGGAGCAAAGGGTGGCTTCCTTTTGGCTCACAAAAGAAAAGTCCGCCAGTTCAGCAGCCAAAGCCGCCAAAAGCAAAGAAAAAAAGTGGTTTGTTTCACCAAAATAAGAAGTCTAAAACTGCTCCAGCTGCCAGCTTTGCCATACCGGGAATGGAAAGTCAGGCTTGCCCAGTTCAGCAGCCAGCTTGCACGAAGCCTGTGCCTCCTCCATGCCCTGCTGCCCCAAAGCCTGCACCGGCAAGGTATGCTGCCAGCGCTGCACCGGCACCAAGCGTTCCGGCACAGCCTTTTCAAAGCGTCCCACCTATTCCGGCACCAATTCAGTCATATACGCCGCGTCCTGCTCTGGTAGGAGATGCTAATGCGGGTACCATTGTTCTGAACCAAAGAATGCAGGAAGCAGGGACAACACTATTGTCATCAGACATGCTGGAGGGCGGAGCCAAAGTCCATGCTCCGCTGCCATTTCTCATTCGGATGAAAACGGGCGAAAAAGTAGAGATTACCAAAACAGAGTTTCGCCTTGGCAAGGAAAGAAATTATGCGGATTACTGTATTGCAGACAATCCTGCTGTTTCAAGAAGCCATGCTGACATTCTCAAAAAAGTCGACGGCTATGCAATACGGGATAATAACTCCCTGAACCACACATATGTTGACGGCCATATGCTTACAAGCAATGTGGAGTATCCTCTGAAAGCCGGAAGCGTCATTGTGCTGGCAAATGAGGAGTTCCAGTTTCATTTGGTTTAAATCATTTGAGAATGAAGGATTATTATGGAAATAACATCCTGTTATGTTTCAGACATTGGCACACAGAAGACCGTTAATCAGGACTCCCTTGCGATAAAAGTTGCTGAAACGCCATACGGCAGGGTGGCAATGGCGGTTGTATGCGATGGAATGGGGGGACTTTCCAAAGGCGAACTTGCCAGTGCAGAAGTGGTTAGGGCATTTGAGCAATGGTTTTTGAATTCGCTGCTTAGCTGGATGCAGCGTGGATGTGAAGTGCAAGAGCTTTCATCACAGTGGAACGGGATTGTACAGCAGCAGAACATAAAACTTGTGCAGTATGGGCATGAACGGGGAATTCGGCTGGGGACAACTGCCACAGTTTTACTTCTCCTAAGTGACCGATATTATTTGCTGAGCATTGGTGACTCCCGTGCCTATGAAATTACAGACGTGCGCATTACTTGCCTGACACATGACCACTCTTTTGTTATGCGGGAGGTCGACGAAGGGCGTTTAACCCGGCAGCAGGCAGAGAATGATCCGCGCCGCAATATACTGCTGCAGTGCATTGGCGCTTCAAAAAATGTAGAACCCGATTTTTTCGAAGGTGTTACGTCACACAAAACCACATATCTGCTTTGTACAGATGGGTTCCGCCACCGGGCAATGCAGGAAGAAATGCGTGAGACGCTATGCCCATCCTCCTTATGGGATGCTAATACAATGAATGCAAAGCTCTCCTTCCTTGTTGAACAAATCAAGCAGAGAGGGGAGCAGGACAATATTACGGCTGTTATTTTGAAGACAGACTGAGAGAGGCGGCATAAAGATGACTGAAACAAAATTGCAGACGCTTCCGCCAGGAACACTGATTGGCGGAAAATATGAAGTCTTGAAAAAAATTGGCCAGGGCGGCATGAGTGTCGTATATCTGGTTATGGACACGCACCTGAATAAGAACTGGGCACTAAAAGAAGTGCGCAGGGACGTTGTGCAGAATTTCGAAGTTGTTAAGCAGGGCTTAATTGTTGAAACGAATATGCTTAAAAAATTAAGCCACCCCAATCTGCCGCGCATTGTTGACATCATCGACCAGGAAGGCGTTTTCTATGTCATTATGGATTACATAGAAGGCCGAACTCTCAGCGCAGTATTAAAAGAATATGGAGCTCAGCCTCAGGAAAACGTCGTAGAATGGGCAAAACAACTCTGTGATGTTCTTAGCTATTTACATAGCCGCACTCCGCCTATTATTTACCGTGACATGAAACCGGGCAATATTATGCTGAAACCGGAAGGCGGCATTACTTTAATCGATTTCGGTATAGCCCGCGAATTCAAGAAAAAAAATTCTGCTGACACAACCTGCTTAGGCACCCTTGGCTATGCTGCACCGGAACAGTTCGGCGGCCATGGCCAAACGGATGCCCGAACAGACATCTATTGTCTGGGCGCAACATTATACCATTTGGTAACAGGGAAGAACCCTTGCGAACCGCCCTACGAGATTTTACCGATTCGGCAGGTGAATGCAGCGCTTTCACCAGGGCTTGAGCGGATTCTTATAAAATGTACTCAGAGGGATCCAAAAGACCGATACCAGAACTGTGCTGAACTCATGTATGCCTTGGAACACTATGATGAAATAGACGACAGTTACCGAAAAAAGCAAAGAAAAAAAATGGTGGTATTTTGTATTCCGTCATTCCTGTGCTGCGCAAGCATTCTGTTTAGCGTTTTCTCCTGGAACGGACTGCAAACAGAACGGCGAACGAATTATGACTGGCAACTTGGTAATGCGACCAACTTAGCAACGGAAAGCGTTTACCAAGACAAGTATAACCCTGAAGTAATGAATGGGTACCTTGCCGCGATTCATATTGATGCTTCACGTGAGGAAGGCTATACCGGCTTGCTGGATTACAGCACAAGGATTAATCAAACACAGTCTGGGCTTGATACTGTGTGCGCGCTGGTGGATGCAAACAAAGAGGGAATTCAGAAAGACAGCGCTCTTCTGGTGAAAATTGCAAAGCTGTATTTTCAAGGAAACAGCAAAGACAAGAACTTTTCAGTTAACTATATGAAAGCCGCGAAATATTTTGCCATGGCTGATGTTGGAAAATATCCCGATGTTCCGTATCTAGCAGAGATTTCAAAAGCTTTGGGAAGCTTTAGCAGTGATATTAACTGGAAAAAAGTATCAGCTACGCTTGATGAGTTTGAACGGTATAACGACAAGCAGACTCTTACTGTAAACAGAATTCGAAACTATCAGTTGGCTTCAGGGGCCTATACGGAAAACAAGCGTGAATTTTCGTCTGCAGGGGTGGACCCTTACCAGAAAGCTGTGAAACTGCTTGCGAAGGCACAACGTGATGCCGATAATCTGAAAAACGATGTCAGTTCAGGAAGCAAGGTCGAAGATTCCAGTGCTTTGCCGCAGATTACTCAGGAAATCTACTCCAACCTTGCAACGGATTACTACACGGCCTATACGGTGAACAGCCGTGTTACAAATTACGATAAAGCCCTAGAGTACCTGGAACTGTTGCTGACTTCACAAGACAATGCCAATGAGATAAAAACGACGGAATTTCGCATAGCAGATGTCTATGTTCAAAAAAATGACAAAAAAAATGCAGAAACTCAATATGAAAAATTAATCAGAAAATATCCTAGCATGGCACGCCCTTATTTGGACTATGCAGTGTTTGAATATGACCACGGAAATTTACCCGTTTCACTGCGGCTCTATCGCCAGGCATCCAAGCAAAGAGATGCTAAGGACAATCCATCCTTTTCAAAGCTCGGTGTGAAACTGAAAAATGCAGGTTTACTGTAAAAGGAGGCGCCCAGCAAAATGCCTTACAGAATTATGATGTATGTCGGTATTGGACTTGCTGTTGCAACATTCATCATTTCGGTTATCCTATTTATCCGGCTTAAAATCACAGGCGTTATAGGCTATTTTAGTGGCTATACCGCTGCAAAAGAAATTAAGCAGATGCAGGGCGGCAATCTCCCGACAAAGCGAAAACATTGGAACAGAAAGGAAAAGGTTGGCAGAGCATCACGACCTTTGAGCCGACCGGTTGCTTTAGGTAATCGCACCGGTGCAACAGAACTGCTGAACCCCGAGAAGAGCGCAGAGAGCACGGTGCTGCTTCCCCATCCGGGGGAAAGCAAATCTGGTGCCTGCACAGATGCCGGCGAAGCAACGGTTTTGCTGGAAAAAGCAGAGAAGAATGTCGCAGATTCCGATGCCAAGCGGCTGCATATGGAAGTTGACGAGACAGTTGTCAGCACATCGGAACGGATTGATGAAAGCCGGCAGGTCTGATTATGAAAAAGACAGTAAAAGCGTTCATGCGGAAATTCACAGCTTTTCTATGCGCAATCACGTTTGTGGCAATGCCGCTGTGGCAGGATATTCCTACGGCTGCGGCTGAAAACGATCCTGGGAATATCGCAGTAGCTTTAACGGATTCCAAGAAAGCTCCCGTTAACTTTGTTAATTTGGACTGTGAGAAAGAATCCCCGCGTACTAATACAACGACATCAACAGCCATAACGGCAAGTATTTCAGGAGCACAGCAGGGAGAAACGGTGTCTTGCCAATGGGATGTCAGTGACCCGGAACTTGTAACGCTGAAAAATGCAGATACCCCTTCTGTGACCGTTACACCAGTCGAAAAAAAGCACGGCAAAACAAATCTTCGTGTGACCTTTACATCTGAAGGGAAGAAACTTGCTTCCAAGAGCATACCGGTTATTGTTTGGGCAACACCACAATTAAAAGTAACGGTTAAAAACAGCAATGCGTTGAGTCCAAGTGTCTACCAGTGCGGCGATACCTTAACGTCAGCAGTGTTTGAAAACGATATGAATCTTACTGCTTCCTGCAGCATGATGTGGGAAAAAGGGGGAAAAACTGTTTCAGACAAGGCATCTTGTGTTCCAACGGATACGGGAGAATATACAGTTACTGCAAATTTAAAGGAGGTTCCAGATAAAGGCATTAAGACAGCAAAAGCCAAGACCTCGGTCATAGTGAATCCCGGAAACCCCGCTGTGAAATATACGTTTCCGCCGAAAATTTATGTGGCGCAGTCTCAGCTTACCGCTGCCTTCGAAAGTGATATGCCTGGTAAATTTGTAGTAAATGATAAAACATATGAAACAGAAAATTCAAACAATTCTTATATAGCACAGATACCGCTTGAAACTGACACGGCAGGCGATAAAGCGATTAACTATAAATTCGTACCGGATAATCCCAATTATTGCACAATGATGGGAAGTGCCGCTTACAAAGTGGAAAAAATACCTGTAACAGTAGCATTTCAGCCTATAGCAAAAGACTATGATGGTGTCGCTGCAGTCAGCACTGTAACTGCTCCAGCGTATTCGACGGCTTCTTGTCTGCAGCTTCCAACCCCAAAGGCAAATCGGTATGTATTTTCGCTTTCTTCACCCAATGCCGGGGAATACAAGATTGATGGCCCACAGCCTTCTTCTTTTTCCGATTTGCCAGCAAATAAGTATGAGGTAACCGTGGAGATGGTATCTGTTACTGTTCATCCACTCAAAGTTTCTTTTCAAGTAGATATTGGTGACAAAGGATTTGACGGTTCGACCGATGTTTACGCGATAAAAAAAATACAGTTTATGGGCAATGCAGCAGCTTCAGACAGGCAGAAGAACTTTTCACTTAACCTTTTAGCTACGGACCTAAAGTATGAAAATGCCGGAGACCCAGACGAGGATGTGCCTGAAACGGTTGAGCTGAAGCAGTCAACAATGCAGCCAGCTGTTTTAGTAGATGGGCAGCCTACACAGAACTATTACACGGACGCCGAAAGCATTTCTTTTACAAATGCAAAAATACTGAAAAATACGGCTTCCGATCAGCAGTATTCACTCCCCGATGAACATTATACTGATTCCAGTCAAAAGAATTGGTATAAAGGCTCGGCTGTGAAAGTTACGGGTAAGAATGGCTTTCAAATAAATTCTTTGCCTTTTTTGAGTAACCCCCTTGGTTGGCTCAACGATTTCACTCAGGAAGCAGAATGTGTACCGGATGGCAATGGAGAAATGAGTTTTTACCTTCGCGATACGAAAAACTTTTTTCATTGGATTTTTGGGGCACATTTACATCAGATCTGGACGGATAACACTGCGCCTCAAATTCAGCTGGAAACAGTGAATCAGGCGAAGCCTTCTGCAAAGTTTGATTTTGGGCAGACGGAACTTTGCTATACTCTAAAAGTGTCTGATTCAGGTTCCGGGACAAAACGGGTTACTTTTTGTGTTGCAGATTCTGAGAACCTGCCGGACAGCGCCGTCTGGAAAGAAGCAGCGTACCAGAACGGCAAGTATACTTTTACGGTAAAAGCGGAAGATACCCAGTCAGGCTGGCTTTTTATCCGGGCAGACGATAACGTGGGCAATGTACGGCTTTTAGAACCCCGCTGCTTTGTCCTGGAAAAAAATGCGCCTGTTACTTCCATAATAGCTGATAATGAAAAGTACGAAACAATACATACGGTTGCATTCGATATCAAGGATTCAGCGGAAGAAGGCAGGCTGCCTTACCTTTACTCTGGCCTCTCTCAAATTTCGTATACTTTATATCACAATAATAAGCCGTTGCCCCAATTCTCCAGTGTCCCTGTCTACTCGGCAGAGGCGCCGGATTCCATGTCCGATTTGCCTGGAGACCGTGTTTATCATCATTCATTAACAATAGACGGAACCGGTCTTAGCGGTGATTACACCTTAAAAGTGGAGGCCCTTGATTTTTGCGGGAATAAACAAGAAAGCAGCATTGACCTGCATTTTGACGGTACGCCGCCTGCTGCTGCAGTTATTTTAAAAAATGGCAAAAGAGTTAACGGGCAATGGTACTACAACAAATCAAACTGTGCTGTTACAGTTCAATTCTCCGATGACCGCTTGGCGGACGGTGGGCAATATACAGCAACAATTTCTGATGGAAAAAATCTTCTGTCGCTTGGCTCTTCTTCAATGACCAAACTGAGTGATACGGCTGGAGAATTAATCTTTTCAGCAGATCAGGTTACCAAATTACGGGATGGATCGCTGACGGTTACAGTTTCGGCTCGGGACAACGCAGGCAATGTAACAACTGTGTTGGATTCCAATTCTCCGGCTGCAATGGAAGGAATGAGGGCTACTTTCATTCTGGACACAGTTGCCCCAACAATCACGAAGATCAGCAGTACGGAAACCCCAACCAAAATTTATCATGACGTTGGGGGCACCTCGGTTTATTATAAGGCAAACGCCGTCGATTTGACCTTTACAATCGAGGAACAAAACGCGGAGCTGCTGCATGCTGAAATGAAAAAGGATGGTCATGCGGTAGACCAAAACAGCGATTCAAAAGACACTGTTTCCGTTTCTAAAAACAGTATTACTTTTCATATGCAGTCGGAAGGGCATTACACCGAATTTACGGTTTCCGGGAGCGATTTGGCAGGAAATTCGGTTACCGTAACTCCAAAGAAAGTTTGGAATAAGGAATGCGACACTCCTGCCGCGGAGGCTGGCAAGGTTGAGATTCCCTGTGGGAAGACGATTGACAGAACCCCGCCTGTAGCAAAAATAACGTATCATTCTGCAGCACAAACGCATTGGTACCCAGATGAGAATACGGCATATTATAATCAGAACATTGATGTAAAAATCACTGTTGCCGACACCTGCGGAAACAGCCCGGAAACGCTGGGTGGGGCAGGACTCTGGACTTTGCAGAACGGTAAAAAAAAGCTTCTGTCCACTGCGGCAGAAAACTATACGGTTCAGGAAGACGGTAAATATTCTTACAGCGCGTATGGCTGTGACCGTGCGGGAAATCCGCTGACAGTTCAAGAATTCAGCCCGGAAACCAATACTGCAGCCACAACGGAAAACTGTTCCGAGTCTTATACAAACAGGTATTGGGTTGTACGCGACACCCAGGCACCAACTTTTCAGCTTAGTATTTTACCCGAGGCGGGTGTAAGCAGAAGCGGCCTGCAAAGCGGAAGATATTATTTCAACCGCGGATTTACAATGTCTGTAGAGGTCAATGACAGTAATTTTGACAATGAGAAGGTCATTGTAGAGCGGGGCAGTGCCGCCGGTGTGGATTACGACAGCCAGACGGTGCAGATTAATTCTTATAATACCCGTATTAATACAGTTTCTCAAAACAAATACTCGGATTCCATCCCCAGTAACGCGGATGGCGTTTACCGTTACAGAATTCATGGGGAAGATAAAGCTGGAAATGAGATTGTTCCATACAGTGAAACAAATTTGGATAGTACATCTTCACAAGACGGATTTCACAGTAATTATGTTGTTGTTGACACAAAGGTGCCAAACGGAACCATAGCAATCAGGACGGCGGATGGAACAGCACCTTACTATGAAATGGATACAAATGATTCGGTAATTACCGCGTATCCGTTCCGGAAAGAGAAAAAGGCGAAGGTTACATTTTCAGTGAATCAAGCGGAGCATTCGCCGGTGAAAATGAGTTATGTTCTTGCTACTACAGAGGGTACGTCTTCTCACAAAATCAAGCGGAAGGCGGTCGACAGCAATTTTCAGTATCGTAATACCGTCACGCTTGACATTGCAGGTGCACAGGTTTTCAGCATTGACAGCTTTACAATTTCTGACCTTGCAGGAAATACCGTTTTGTGCGGGCCTACCAACACAATATATTTGGACACGGCTGCTCCGCAGGTTAACAAGCTGGCTCCAACAGTGCAAGTAGAGGCAAAGTGCAGAAGCAATGCGCATGGGCGCAGTGGAACACCGCTTTTTCGCTCCAATGTTCCCATCCATATTGCAGTAACCGAACCGTATGGCTATGCCAGAAGCTCCGGCATTGGCAATGTGACATATCGGCTTTATATGAACGGTAAAATCGTCAGCCAAGATACGCGGGTCCTCCATAAAAGCACAGTGGTTCTTTCGGCTGGAAAATATCAAGACCCGCAGTTAACCTATACGATTGACACAGTAGTTAAAGTCAATGCTGCCAGCCATAATTCAAACGATCTGCGGATTGTAGTTACGGCGGCAGACAATTCAAACAATGTGGCTTCCCGTTCTTACCAATTTGGCATTGACACCACTCCTCCTACCATACAGGTAAGTTACGATAATAATTCTGCACGAAGCGGAAAGTATTTCAAAAATAACCGACGCGCCACTGTTACGGTTACGGAACGGAACTTTGACCCTTCTAGAATAGCAATTCAGGCTTCGACAAATGCTTCAACAAGCAGCTGGACTTATGTGCGCGGTAAAAAGCCAAACGGCGACGATGACCAGTGGAGTACTTCCATATGCTACCAGCATGATGGAGCATATAAGCTGAGTGTTTCAGGTTCAGATTTGCTTGGCCATGCAGCTGCTTCAGTTCAATATATAGGAGCTGCGGCGCAAGACTTTGTCCTTGACAAAACTCCGCCTGAAATCAGTGTCAGCTATGACACCGGCGCGGCTGAAAACGGAAAGTACTTCAAAACACAGCGTACAGCAACCGTGAGGGTTGCCGATGAAAATTTTCGGGGTGAAAATAATATCCATGTAAACGCAAATGCAGGGGGAACCGCGCCAGCTGTTTCTTTTAACGGCAAAACTGCAGCACTGCTGTTTCACACCGACGGAACTTATTCTTTTGCAGGTACGGTAACAGACTTGGCGGGAAACATTTCTCGCCCGATGCAGGAACAGGAATTTGTAATAGACAAAACAATGCCGGAAGTTTCCGTACAGGGTGTCAAAAATTTGTCTGCCAACAGAAAAGCAGTCCATATTACGGTGAAAATAAGGGACAAAAACAGTGGCCTGAACGGCATTCAGGTGCAGACATTCGGGTCAAACCTCGGAAAAATCACGGTTTCGGGTGTGCGCACGTTTTTTACCGGTGGGGTGAAGTACGTTTTGGATCCGGTTGAAACAGATGATTATTACAAAATGACAGTTACTGGCATGGACTTAGCTGGAAATACAGTGACAAAGCAAATTTCATTTTCAGAGAACCATAAGGGAACGGTTTTCGAATTTCTGCAGTCAGACATTCGCGGCGGCTATACCAACCGGGCGTTTCAGCCAGCAGTTACTCTTCACGATGTTGACAATGTGACCGTTTTATCCGTTGCATTAAATGGGGAAAGTGTTCCTTACCAGTATAAGAAGAACACGGTTACACTTAGCAATAAACTGCAAATGGAGGGAAAGTACACACTGGCGATTGACACAAAAGATGAAGCTGGGAACGTGAATATCATGAAGCCCGTTGAATTTATCATCGACCGAACCCCGCCGCTGCTTTGCATAGACGGCGTTCAGGATGGAACTTTTTATTTTCAAAGCGTTAAAATTGAGCTTCATAAGGAGGATAAGACGGATTCACTGTGTGTGCTGAATTTGGATGGGACTGATTTAACCCCCAAAAAATATCTGAACTCTGCCAATGATACCGCCGTTTTAAATGTTTCAGATTTTAAACAGCATATTTTGAAAGTACAGTTGCGTGACAGAGCTGGAAACGTTAGTAAAGTAAAAGTTCTCCATTTTATGCTGACTCATAATCCCATACTCCGCTGGTACCAAAACAAGGTACTGTTTTTTGCAACGCAGGGTGTCGCCGCTGCCGGGTGTCTCGCTGCGTTTTCATGCTATTTCCATAGAAAAAAGCGCAGAAAGTGGATAAGCGAAAAGCACAGCTGAGGTTTTCCGCTTGTTTAAGAAGCAATTCAATTTCACATCTCGTTTTGCAGGGATTTTCGAAAGGCGTTCGGTGTACACCCCACAACTTTTTTAAAGGTGCGGATGAAGTATGGCGTATTGTCCATACCTACTTCCGCACCGATTTCGCTGATACTTTTGTCTGTTTCACATAGCAGACTGCAGGCTTTATGAATACGGGAATGAATTAAGTACTGTATCGGCGGCATTCCATAGCGCGCCTTAAAATCCTTAATGATTTTATATTTGTTTGTATGCAATTCCTTGGCGAATTGCTCCAGGCACAGATGTTCGCCGCAATGCTCATCAATCATCTTTTTCAGGCTGCAAATCTGCGGCTGATGGGAAAAAGCCCGCTTCATAGGCTTGCTGTGGCACAGAATTTGCAAGAGGTCATTCAGCCATGGGACGGTGCAGCCCGGCTTAGCCGCCAGACAGTACTGCGAAAATTTGGCTATCTGCTGTTCTGCTTCAGAGCCGGGCGATAATCGGCTAACTACCGGAATACTGCTGCTAGTTCCGCTAATCAAAAACGAGGTATAAATAAAAGGCTGTTCTGAAGCGTGAATTAAAATGGCCATCCCTGGATGCAGGCATAGCAGGTACCCTTTTTCGATACGGCAGTTGGAGTTAAGGCAGGTTGCCACAGCTGTTCCGCCTCTGACATAAATCATTTGAAACAAATTTTGTGGGGCAGCAACCAGCGAAAAATCAGAGATGGTGTTTTCCATCATGCCCCAAAGACGGTAGGGTAGGTTCCCTTCAGCTACTGAATCCATTGTAAAAGCCCTTCTCAAATTGTTTAATTAAATAATAAACGCATTTAACTAAAAATTCAAGTTCAAGACTACTAAAACGCTGAAAAATGCATAAAAAAGTTAGCATAGATTTTGTAATATAGAGAAAAAGCGAATTAATTTCAATAAAGTGATACTATTTCAATAAAGTGCAGTGACATTTTAAAATTAAATTGATACTATACTTGTAAAGTAATAAACAAATATTTACTTTACATTGCAATATTTCGTTTCAGTAAGGTCGAAAAAACAGCCGAAGTATATTTGAATTACACAGAAGCCTAAAGGCTTTACACATGGATTTGGAGGAATTGACTGTGAACATAAGCAGCTTTTTTTCAGCTGACGAACGTCTTGTTACGCCAGATGACCCGGCCTTGCAGTTTACGGGCCGAATTGATTTTGATGAGCCGCGCGAACCGGTTTTTGTGTACCCTGGTACATCGGTAAAAGTACGTTTTACGGGAACTAGGCTCAAGGTAATTCTGAAAAACAGGCACAGCTGCTGGAACAATTATTTAGGTTACATTCTTGATGGTGTCCAGCACAAAATTCAAATTCCGGAGCATGAAAAAGTAATCTGCATGACCCTTGCGGAGAATCTAAAAAAGGAAGAGCATCAACTGCTTTTCTTTAAGCGTATGGATTCCTGCCATAACTTTACGTTTTACGGTTTTGTCATTGACAGGGATGCATCTGTTGCCGCACCGGAAGAAAAACCTTGCCGCAGGATGGAAGTTTTCGGCGATTCGGTTTCCGCTGGGGAAGTTGCGGAGGCTACTGCGTATGCGGGGAAACCGGACCCAGAGCATAATGGCGAATATTCCAATTCTTATTATTCCTATGCTGCCATGACAGCACGGAAGCTGAATGCACAGCTGCACAACACTTCACAGGGCGGCATTCCGCTTCTGCATGGAACCGGCTGGTTCGCGGCTCCGGATTATCTTGGAATGGAAGAAATCTGGGACAAAATCGAATACCATCCAGAGTTCGGCTCCCCTAAGCAGTGGGACTTCAGGCGGTATGTACCCCATGTGGTGATTGTGGCAATCGGACAAAATGACAGCCACCCGGAAGACTATATGAAAGAAGACTACAACAGCCCTCAATCCCAAAACTGGAGAAAACACTATGAAGCGTTTCTCCGCACTCTTCGGCAAACGTACCCAAAGGCGTTAATTATTGCGGCTACGACGATTTTGCAGCATGACAAAAGCTGGGATGATTCCATTGCGGAAGTGTGCAAGCACATTGGCGACACGAAAACGGTGCATTTTCTGTACCGGCGCAATGGTTCCGGTACGCCCGGGCACATCCGTATCCCGGAAGCAGAAGAAATGTCGGATGAGCTGAGTGGATTTATCCGCTCTTTCGGCGACGAAATATGGGAATAATGGAAGAAGGCAATAAAATATGGACCGCGTCGAATATCAGAAATATGCGCCCAAAGGCATGGTAAACCGGGGCAACAGGCAAAGAATCCGAAACTGTATGAAAAAGGCAATGGCGGGTCAGCCCCTTACCATAGGTTTTTTGGGCGGCTCTATTACACAGGGAAGTTTGGCTTCTTCGCCGAAAAAATGCTATGCGTTTTTAGTTTATGAATGGTGGAAACAGAAATTTCCAATGTCAGAAATAGCTTATATCAATGCGGGCGTTGGAGGAACCACTTCACAGTTTGGTGTTGCCCGCGTAAAGGACGACCTGCTTGCGAAAAAACCTGATTTCGCCGTCATTGAATTCAGTGTCAACGACGACGCCAATGATCTTTTTGAAGAAACTTACGAGGGGCTCATTCGTACCATTGAAAAAAGTGATTGCCGACCGGCTGTCCTTTTGCTGCATAATGTCCGCTATGACAGTGGCGCCAGTGCGGAAGAATACCACAGGAGGATAGGGGAAGCATATCATTTGCCGTGTGTGAGTATGAAAACGTCGCTTTACCCCAATGTCGTTTCCGGAAGAATCAAGAAAAACGATATTTCTCCGGATGGACTGCACCCCAATGACCTCGGTCATCGATTTGTGGCAGATACTGTAATTGCCTGCCTGGAAGATATTTTTCAGGATTTGGCGACGGTGGAAAGCCAAGATCCTTTACCAAAGCCGCTTACCCGCAACAGGTACGAAGATTCCAGACGCTTGCAGAATGATAACTGCAGGCCGGCCTGTTCTGGATTTACGGAGGACCTGCGCCCTCAGGAGCGGGTGAGCGATGCTTTTAAGCGCGGCTGGGTGGCTTCAAAAACCGGCGCCGCTATCACTTTCGAGTTTATGGGCACCAGTGCAGCCGTGCAGTACCGCAAAAGTGTAAAACATCCTGCTCCCATTGCGGAAGCAATAATAGACGGCGACGAATCACATGCTGTAAAATTGGATGCAAACTTTGAGGAGGAATGGGGGGACTGCCTTGCTGTAACTATGGCAGCGCAGAATCTTCCGATGGGAAAACACAAACTTGAAATCCGCATTACACAAGCTGAGCCAAACCTGGCTGCGGCATTTTACCTTGTTTCCATCATTGTTTCAAGATAAGCCTGTGCGCCAGTTGCAGCGGATTTCTGATTAAAATCCAACAAAATATTTGGCTTAAATTCTATTTCTTCCATCCATTTAGTAATTGACTTTTTGGCTGCTGTTTCGTATAATTTAAGTAAATTAAGTAGAATTAGCTAAATTTAGAAAGACTGGAAGATGAGGCAGATGGTCAAAGCGGTGCGCATGGCGGACATTGCGGCAAAGCTTGGCGTGAGTACAGTGACGGTGTCTAAAGCACTTGCAGGCAAGGATGGCGTCAGCGAACCCATTCGGGAGAAAATCAAGGTTCTGGCGGATGAAATGGGCTACCGCTATGGGGCATCTTCCAAAAAAAATCCAAAGAATACCGGAAATGTTGGCATCTTGATTCCGTCCGGCTATGTTGGAAAAACAAACTCATTTTACTGGGATATGTATGAACTTGTGGTGAAGCGCCTTGCCAACAACGGATATTTTGGCATTTTGGAAATGGTCAGCCATGAGGATGAAACCCAGGTCGTGGAACCGCGTGTTTTGCAGGACAGTAAAATAGATGGCCTTATCCTGATTGGGCAGGTAGCAAACAGTTACCTGGAAATGCTTCGTCGGGCAAAGGTACCCACTATGTATCTCGATTTTTATGACGCGGAAAGCGGGGGAAGCTGCGTTATCTCCGATGGGTTTTACGGGATGTATACCGTTACGAACTACATCATATCCATGGGTCACCGTGACATTCGCTTTGTCGGCTCCATTCATTCAACAAGCAGCATCTGCGACCGCTACTATGGCTATCGCCGCGCGATGATGGAGCATAACCTTCAGGTAACCGAGGATATGGTAATTCCAGACCGGGGTGACGACGGTACAATTTCCGTCCAGCTGCCGGAAAAGCTGCCCACGGCGTTTGTCTGCAACTGTGACTTGGTTGCAGGCAACGTACTGAACCGTTTGAAGGAAAAGGGCATTCGGGTTCCGGAAGACGTTTCCATTGCAGGTTTTGATGACTATCTATTTCCGGGTTTAAGTACGATTAAATTCACAACTTATGCCGTCGATATGGACGGAATGACTCGAGCCTGTGTAGAGCGCCTTTTACGCAAAATTCATAATCCAAATTATGAACCGACACTGAAAATTGTCAGCGGCCGCTTTATCGTTCGGGACAGCGTACACAGGTTAGATTCGAGCCTCGATATAAAACTGTAAAAATTTTTAAGATTTCAGAACGAAGCAAGCCTGCCCTCTTGGGCAGGCTTGCTTCGTTCTGCCAACATTTACTTATATTTTACAACAAAGCAAAAAGCAAAGCAGAAAAGTACAAGCCTTAAAATAGATAAGCTAAATACAGGATTAATTAAATTATAAATTAGCTAATACTAAAATAATGCACAAAATATAATCTGTAAATTGCGACAATACAGAGAAATGAATAGATAATATCAATATAGTGATAGAATATCAAAATAATGCAGTGACAAAATTAAACTAAATATTTATTATAATATTGAAGTAAATAAGCAAGATTTACTTCAATATTACTTTGGGAGGGTAAACGCTATGAAAAGAATAATTAGTTCTGTCCTTGCATTGGCAATGCTCTTTTCCGTAACCACCTGCAGTTCCGGTGGAACGAGCAGCACATCTGCGGCCGCATCAAAATCTGGTGGGTCGGGTCCGTCAACAGAAACGGTGCCTACAATCGACCAGATTAAGCTTGGAACCGACTACAAAGATATTAAAGCAGATTTGAAATTCCTGACCCATAAAACAGACTGCGTCGACAGCGTGTTTAAAAACTATATACAGGAATTCCAAAAGCTCTACCCAAACATTAATATTACATATGAAGGCATTACGGATTACGAAAAAGAACTGGCAACCCGTATCACTACAAAAGACTGGGGCGACATCTGCATGATTCCGGCCGCCATCACAAACAAAAAAGATCTTGCAACTTATTTTGTTCCCCTTGGCGACCAGAAGACTCTTGCAGACACATATCGCTTTTCAGACCAGTGGATGTATAACGGAAAGTCCTACGGAATTGCATCCAACGGGAATGCTCAGGGGCTGGTTTACAATAAAAAAGTCTGGAAAGAAGCAGGCGTTACCGATTTGCCGAAAACGCCGGATGAATTTCTTGCAGACCTGCAGAAAATCAAAGATAAGTTCGGAGGTAAAGTTGTTCCGCTTTACACAAACTTTGCAGCTCAGTGGACGATGACCGCTGTTTCCAAACTTGTTGAAGAAGCTGAAAATAAAAACGGCAAGTCACTGGATGCAATAATGGAAGATTGGAACCAGAAGTGGACGAAAGCCCAGGAAAAGTATAAGGCGTTAAGCTGAATCAGACGAAGCTGCTGCCGTTGGGCCAGTGCGGTGCACTGGCCCAATTTTTAAGGAGGCTATTATGAAAAAGAACCACATAACGGTGGCTGCCGCAAGGCATTTTCCGAAGGCAACACACTGGGCACACAGCCTGCGTGGCCAGCAAACTACGGTAACAATTGCTTTTCTTGCGGCTCCACTGCTTTTGTTTTTTGTATTTACTTGCATTCCTTTTTTTAATATGGTGCGGTTCAGCTTTTACGACATGAAGTATATCGGCGAAAAAATTTATGTTGGGTTTGACAACTACATTTCCATCTTTTCCCGCGATGACATTCTGCAGTCCCTGGGGCTGTCACTTTACTATCTTGGCGCCTCTGTCATACAGCTTTCCGCCGCCCTGTTTTTTGCCTGTATTTTGAGTTTTAAGACGAAATGCGGTTCGCTGTTCAAAGGACTGATGTTTTTCCCGTTCTTGGTATGCGGAATTGCTGTAGGGTTTATTTTTAAGTTTTTCTTTACACATGGCTTTGTTTTTGACACCGTCCTTTCTTGGATCGGGTTTAATGTGGATAATCTTCCCTACTGGTTGAAAGATACAAGTGTTAACAATTTTTCCCTTGCCGGCACCTCAATCTGGCGCTACACAGGGCAGATCTGGCGCTACACAGGGCAGAACATGGTACTGTTTATCGGCGCTATCATGTCGGTGGACCCAAATCTTTATGAAGCAGCCGAAATAGACGGTGCAAATGGATTTAATAAGTTTTTTCATGTGATGCTTCCAAGCATCAAGACCATCGTGGTTTTGAATATCATTCTTTCCGTTTCCGGTTCCATCAGCGTTTTCGAGCCGCCTTATGTTACAACAGGTGGATCTTTCGGAACGGGTACCTACTTTGTCTTAATGGATCGCATTGCACATCTGGACCAGAAAGTCGGCCTGGCTTCTGCAATGGCTGTGGTGCTGCTTTTGATTATCATTTTGATTACGGCTCTTCAAAAGCTCATTTTCCATATTTTCCTCGATGAAGATTCAAATGGTATGACGTATGTAGAACGCCATAAAAGAGCAAAGCGTGCAAAAGCCGCTTTAGCAGGGAAAGGGGCGATAAAAGAATGAAGACGCGTGGGCTTACCGGAAAACAGATTGCTGGAAAGGCCATCTGGAAATTCCTTAAATATTTCTCACTCTGTCTGGGCTCTTTTATTGCGGTACTGCCACTCTATTCCTGCGTTGTTACGGCATTTAAATCGACAGACGAATACGAAAACACAAATGTTATGGCTTGGCCTGGCTCCTGGCTGTATTTCGAAAATTTCAAGACGGCCTGGCAAAAGGCAAATATGGGCCTTGCATTTTTAAACTCCACGATTGTGCTGATTGCTGTGCTGGCCGGTTCCATTCTGTTCAGCTCCATGCTCTCTTATGTTTTGAACCGGTTTCAGTTCCGCGGGAACCACCTGATTCGGAATCTGTTCCTTTTTGCCAGCCTAATTCCGGGTGTTGCTATGCAGGTTACTATTTATCAGATTATGTTTAAGCTGCATCTTATTAACAGCCTGGTAGGCTACATCATTTTGATGATGGGCACCGATGTTATTTCCATCTACATTTTTCTTCAGTTCTTCGAAAACCTTTCCGTTTCGCTGGATGAGTCCGCTATCCTAGATGGATGCTCCTACTTCGGGGTGTTCTTTCGAATCCTGCTTCCCCTTTTAAAACCCGCCATCGTTACCTGCATCATCCTGAAAGGTGTTGCAACCTATAACGAATATTACTGCGCAAGCCTTTATCTGCAGGACAAGAATACGCTTGGCGTTGTTTCAACTGCACTCCGCGTTTTTACCGGGCCAATGGGAAGCCAGTACAATTATATCTGTGCCGGCGTAATTATTACCATGATACCGGCGCTTGTCGTATTTGTCCTATTTCAAAAACAGATTTACAGCGGCCTTGCCAGCGGGTCAGTCAAAGGCTGATACCATTTACATCTTCAACTGAAAGGATTAATCATTATGAATCAAGTAAAAATCATCGGGAACGCGCTTCCCAATATACCATGGCAGGATGCTCCAGAAAAACCGCGCCTTTTACCCCTATGGCGCTACAGTCAAAACCCAATTACTTCCCGCAACCCGATTCCCGGTGTGGCGCGAATCTTTAACAGCAGTGTTCTGCCCTATGAAAATGCCTTTATCGGTGTTTTCCGCGGCGATCAGACAAATGGCATTCCGACTATCTACCTGGGCCGCAGCCAAGATGGAATTCATTGGAACTTCAGTAAGGACCGCATCCCGTTTCAGGATGAAAACGGAAAACCATTTATGCCGCTTTATTCGTATGACCCACGGCTTGTGGAAATAGACGGCACTTATTTTCTGATTTGGTGCCAGGATTTTTACGGAGCCTCCATTGGTCTGGCGAAAACGAAAGATTTCAAAACTTTTACCCGTTTGGAAAATCCATACCTGCCTTTCAATCGGAACGCCGTGCTGTTTCCGCGCAGAATCAATGGCAAATACGTCATGCTGTCCCGCCCGAGCGACAGCGGCCACACTCCTTTCGGCGACATATTCCTCAGCGAAAGCCCGGATTTGGAGTACTGGGGCCATCACCGTCATGTAATGTCACGCGGCCAGGAGTGGTGGGAATCGCTGAAAATCGGCGGGGGAGCTGCACCGATTGAAACAAGCGAAGGCTGGCTGCTGTTCTACCATGGCGTAACAAGAACGTGCAACGGGTATGTTTACAGCATTGGCGGCGCAATCCTTGACATTGATCATCCTTCCAAAGTAAAATACCGCAGCCAGAACTATTTGCTGACGCCGGAAGAATGGTATGAGGAGCGCGGTTTTGTGCCAAACGTTACCTTCCCGTGCGCTGCATTGGCGGATGCGGCCACCGGACGCATTGCCGTTTATTATGGAGCGGCAGACAGCTACGTTGGCCTTGCCTTTACAACCGTTGATGAAGTTGTTGCATATATTAAGGCAAACAGCGTGGTTACGCCGACCGATACAGAAATTGGCCGCCGGTGATTTTTTAGGAAAAGAGGGAAATGCCGTGCTGCTCGCTGAAGCAAATGATATGCTGACAAATACGATTATTCCGTTTTGGAAACGCCTGCACGACAGCCGGTACGGCGGTTTCTGCGGATGGGTAGGTTTTGACCTGAAGGCAGACCCGCAGGCAGTAAAAGGATGTATCCTGAACAGCCGTATCCTATGGTTCTTTTCAACCGCCGCATTGCGTTTAAAGCGCAGTGACCTTCGGCAGGAGGCGGAGCATGCCTACTCTTTCTTGAAAAATGCTTGCCTTGACCGGGAATACGGCGGCGTTTACTGGTCGGTCAACTATGATGGAACGGTTCACGACGATACCAAGCATACTTACAATCAGGCTTTTGCCATTTATGCCCTCGCTGCCTATTATCGGCTGACTGCCGACAGGGAAGCACTTCAAACTGCATACGAAATCTACCGCTTAATAGAAACCCGCTGCACCGATGAGGACGGGTACCTGGAATCGTTCGATCGCTCGTTTCATCCTGTTCCGAACGAAAAACTCAGCGAAAACGGGGTGCTGGCGGAAAAGACAATGAACACACTTCTCCATGTTTTTGAGGGGTACTCTGGCTTATACGAAGCCGACCACAGTAAAGATGTAGGGGAGAGTATGCGCAGAATCCTTTCAATTTTTATGGCGAAAGTATACAATCCTGTTTTAAAACGGCAGGAAGTGTTTTTTGACAGGCATATGAATCCTATTTTGGACTTGCATTCCTATGGCCACGACATTGAAGCTTCCTGGCTTTTGGACTGGGGATGCGGCCTGCTTAGAGATGAAAAACTTTCCCAAAAAATTTCTTCCATTACTGCCGAGCTTGCGGACCAAATTTATCATACCGCTTATCATAAGCATTCGCTCTGGAATGAATGCGACCGTGGCGAGGAAAACAGGATGCGTATTTGGTGGGTGCAGGCGGAAGCAGTGGTTGGCTTTATGAATGCGTACCAGAAAGCGCCGGCCCGCACCGAATACCTGCGCGCCGCTGTGGATGTCTGGAACTTTATTGAAACAAAAATTAAAGACCCCCGGCCGGGTTCGGAGTGGTTTTGGCAGGTTGATGACGACGGCAGTCCTGACCGGACTAAGCCAATTGTTGAACCATGGAAGTGCCCTTACCACAACGGTCGGATGTGTTTTGAAATTCTGCGCAGAGGAGTGGACACCGAGCCACACGCAATGGAGTAAGCTAGCAAAACTTTATACATCTTATAAAAAATCGAGTGCCCTGATAGAATTGGAATATTCTATCAGGGCACTCCTTTTGAGTCGGGTGACCCGGATC
>JBFLFY010000027.1:0-21299 GCA_041859875.1 Caproicibacter sp.
ATTTGAGGAGAGCTGTCCTTAGTACGAGAGGACCGGGATGGACGCACCTCTGGCGCACCAGTTGTCATGCCAATGGCATAGCTGGGCAACTATGTGCGGATCGGATAAACGCTGAAAGCATCTAAGCGTGAAGCCGACTCCGAGATAAGATATCCCACAGCGCAAGCTGGAGAGACCCCTTGAAGACTACAAGGTTGATAGGCTGCATGTGTAAGCACGGTAACGTGTTCAGCTTGGCAGTACTAATAGGTCGAGAGCTTGACCATAAGTTTGGTTTGGCGCTCAAGTTTCCCGCTTTCTGTTTCCTTTAGCTTTATTCAGTTTTCAGGGTACATTCCTGAAAAGGTATGCACCATTAGCTCAGCTGGTAGAGCACCTGACTCTTAATCAGGGTGTCCAGAGTTCGAGTCTCTGATGGTGCACCAGAAGAGAACGCCGTACGGTGTGATATGGCCCGTTGGTCAAGCGGTTAAGACAGCGGCCTCTCACGCCGTTAACGTGGGTTCGAGTCCCGCACGGGTCACCAAATAGGAAAACGGATAGAAAGCCATAAAATTTCATAGGTTTGTAGTTGGTGCTGATTACGGTGAGGGTACACCCGTTCCCATTCCGAACACGGAAGTTAAGCTCATTTGTGCTGAAGATACTTGGCTGGTAACGGCCCGGGACAATAGGTGGTGCCAACATGAATATTCCTCGTTAGCTCAGCTGGTAGAGCATGCGGCTGTTAACCGCAGGGTCGTTGGTTCGAGCCCAACACGAGGAGCCAAAAGGTAGGACTGCTGAAAAGCGGTCCTTTTTTGCGTCCGCCAAAAGCTGGCTGGTTTGTGATTCCTGGCTCTATAATCAATGGGCTCTATAATAAATGTTGGGGTAGAACGAATAGGGCCTGAGAAAAAGATTAAAAACAGAGCATATTCGATGAAAAACCTTTAAAATGGAAATTACCACATCACCATTTTGGAGGCCATCGATATGCTCTGTAATCATTCTACCGAAAAACTGCTTGGATTACAAACGGCAGAGAAAAATACCAATGCATTCTGACGGATCCGGCTCACCACATAGGCTCAGCCATTTAACGCAAAAAATCAGCTTAGCGCCGTTCCTGCTCACATTCCCATTTTAGGGTTATCACAACTATTGGCATAGAGCCCACAAAAAGAGGCCGCTGCAAAATCTTCGTTTTGCAACAGCCCTTTTGCTTGTTCCTTGTAAAATAAACTATATGCTGTAAAGGCTTACTGCTTTATTATGGAAATCAGCAGGCTTTCCGCTTCCTGCGGATTTGCACGGCCATGAGTCACTTTCATAACGGCGCCAACGAGTGCTTTTACAGCTTTTTCTTTCCCGCCGAGGTAGTCTTTCACGGCATTCGGATTTGCGGCAATGACCTGCTCGCATAGCTTCCGCAGGTCGCCTGCGCTAATGCCTGCAAGGTCGCTTTCTTTTAGAAAAGCCGAAGCGGGCTTGCAGGTATCCAGCATCTTTTCCAGTGTGGCTTTCAGCAGGTTTTTGCGGATTTTGCCTTGGTCGAGAAGCTTCAGCAGCGCGTTCAGATTTTCCGGCGGAACAGATACCTTGAATTCATCCTTTGCCGCGTCGTTTTCCAGCCGGGCAAAAATGGGGCCTGTAATGCAGTTCGCTGCGGTGCGCGTGTCTTTGATGCCTTTCGCCGATGCCTCAAAATAATCGGCAATGCGGCGGTGTTCCATCAGAAGCCGCGCATCATCCTCCGGCAAGCCAAAGTCCTTTACAAAGCGATCCAGGCGTTTTTGCGGGTCTTCCGGCATTTTGGCTTTCAGCGAGGCCAGTATTTCGTCGGAAACGCAGATGGCCACAAGATCCGGGTCGCGGAAATAGCGGTAATCGTCTGCGTCTTCTTTGCCGCGCATCCCTTTGGTGCAGCCGGTGCCTTCGTCATAACGGCGTGTTTCCTGCACAACCTTTTCGCCGCTTTCCAGCAGGTCCGCCTGGCGGTCTATCTCGTACTGCATGGCTTTTGTCATGTGTGAAAAAGAGTTCATATTTTTAATCTCGGTGCGGGTGCCAAGTTTTTCGGTGCCTTTCGGCCGTAAGGAGATGTTTACGTCACAGCGCAGGGAGCCTTCCTGCATCCGGCAGTCGGAAACGCCGATGTAGCGCATGATAGTCTGCAGCTTTTCCAAATATTCTACCGCTTCGTCAATGCTGCGGATGTCCGGCTCGGAAACAATTTCAATCAGCGGGACGCCGCCGCGGTTGTAGTCGATGTAGGTGTTTCCCCGGTCGTGGACCAGTTTGCCGGCATCTTCTTCAATGTGAATACGCGTCAGGCAGATTTTTCGGCCGCTTTTAAGCTCTACATACCCATTCTGGCAGAGCGGCTGGTCATACTCTGAAATCTGGTATGCTTTTGGCAGGTCAGGGTAGCAATAGTTTTTGCGGTCCATTTTTGCATTGCGGTTGATTGTGCAGTGCGTTGCCAGCCCAGCCATAACGGCGTACTCCACAACGGCTTTGTTCAGCTTCGGCAGGGTGCCGGGCAAGCCGATGCAGATGGGGCAGCAATGCGTGTTGGGCTCGCCGCCGAATTCTGTTGTGCAGGAGCAGAAAATTTTTGTTTTTGTGGAAAGTTCCACGTGCGTTTCAAGGCCGCATACAAGTTCGTAATTCAAGGCTCTACCCCCATTCCGGCAGACTGGAACGACGTTCCGCGGGCCGCCTGCTCAAACTGATCCGCAAGATTCAGCAGGCCGGCTTCCGAAAACTTCGGCCCAAGAAGCTGCATCCCAACGGGCAGTCTGCTTTTGTCAAACCCGCATGGTACGCTGATGGCGGGAAGCCCTGCTATGTTGGCGGGAACGGTGCAGATGTCGGTCTGGTAGGTTTCAACCGGGTCTTTGGCGGCATAGTTTTCCGGAAAAGCCGTCATTGGCACGGTAGGGGCGAGGATAAAGTCACATTTCGCAAATGCGGCATCAAAGGCCTTGACGATGGTTCCGCGCAAACTCTGCGCCTTTTTGTAGTAAGCGTCGTAATAGCCGGAACTTAGCACATAAGTTCCCAGCAGAATGCGCCGTTTGACCTCCGCACCGAAACCTTCGCTGCGTGTTTTGCAGATCATGTCGTTCCGGTCAGTATAATGTTCTGTTTTGTAACCGTAGCGAATTCCGTCGTACCGCCCAAGGTTGGAAGAAGCTTCGGCGCAGGCAAGAATATAATAGACCGGCAGGCTGTAGTGAATTTCCGGCATGGCGAATTTCACAATTTCCGCGCCAAGGGAGCGAAACACGCCGACTGCGTTTTTCAGCTGTTCCAACACGTCGGGGCGTACTCCGTCAAAGTATTCTTTGACAATGCCGATTTTTTTTCCGCGGATGTCTTTCCCAAGCGCGGGGAAAGACGGTTCCTTCTGCCCGCTGCAGGTCGAATCCATTTCATCGTAAGCAGAAATGGCATCGTACACCAGCGCAGCGTCTTCCACGCTGGAGGCAATCGGGCCGATTTGGTCGAAGCTCGAAGCATAGGCAATCAGGCCAAAACGCGAAACGGCGCCGTAGGTTGGCTTGAGGCCAACAACACCGCAGAAACTGGCAGGCTGACGGATGGAACCGCCGGTGTCCGAACCAAGGCTGTACACCGCAAGTCCGCCGCTTACGGCAGACGCTGCGCCGCCGCTGCTGCCGCCTGCGACGAATTTTGTGTTGTGCGGGTTTTTTGCGCCGCCGAAACAGGAGGTTTCGCACGAAGAGCCCATGGCAAACTCGTCCATGTTGGTTTTGCCAAGCAGAACGGCGTTCTGTTTTTTCAAAAGGCTCCAGACGAACGCGTCGTAAATCGGCACATAGCCCCGCAGTATTTTGGAGCAGCAAGTTGTTTCAATGCCGTTTGTTGAAAGATTGTCTTTCAGCGTCATTGGAATCCCTTCCAGCGGCGCCAAAGTTTCGCCCGCGGCGATTTTCGCATCCACTTTCGCGGCCGATGCCAGCGCTGTTTCCGGCGTGACTTTTATATAAGCGTTCAGCACGCTGTTTTCTTCCTGAATTGCTCCCAGATATTTTTTAGTCAGTTCCGTGCAGCTGATTTCTTTTGAGGTGAGAAGTTTGTGCAGCTGCGCAATTTTTCCGTATCTGCCCATTTTAACACCCCTTACATCCGCCGCCGGACAAGGAAGTAACCATCCTCGCGGCTTTCGGCATTTTTCAGAATTTCTTCCCGGCTGCAGGAAGGGACGACGGTATCTTCACGGAACACATTGGTAAGGCCGTTGATATTATCAAAATCGGAGGAAGAATCCGCCGCGGCGTTGATGGTGTCTGCAAAACCGATGATTTTATTCATGTCGTCGGTTAGGCCGTCCAGTTCTTCCGGCGCAACGGAAAGTTTTGCGAGGTTTGCAATTTTCAGGATTTCTTCGTGTGTTACCATAAAAATTCCTCCGTCTTCTGGTGAGAAAACCGCTGCTGCATTCAACTCTGCGTTTTTCTCAGTTTAATATGTACTTCACGCAGCTGCTGCTCGGTGACTTCATTCGGCGAACCCATCATAACATCCTGTGCATTGGAATTCATGGGGAATGCGATGACTTCCCGGATGTTTTCTTCGCCCGTAAGAAGCATGAGCATACGGTCTACGCCCGGAGCCATGCCCGCGTGCGGCGGCGCGCCGTACTGAAAAGCATGGTACAGCGAAGTGAATTTCGTTTTGAGTTCCTCTTCAGTGTAGCCCGCAATTTCAAACGCTTTTTTCATAATGTCGATGCTGTGGTTGCGCACTGCGCCGGAAGAAAGCTCTATGCCGTTGCAGACAATGTCGTACTGGTAGGCCAGCACTTCTTCCGGCTTTTTGGTCAGCAGGGCTTCCATACCGCCCTGCGGCATGGAAAACGGGTTGTGGGTAAAGACCGTCGCGCCTGTTTCCTCGTCGATTTCGAACATGGGGAAGTCAACGATAAAGCAGAAGTCAAAGCGGCTTTCATCAATCCGGTTGAGGCGACGGCCGAGTTCTTCTCGGATTTGCCCGGCAAATTTCGGCGCTGTGTCCGCTTCGTCGGCAATGAAGAAAATCACGCATCCGGGTTTCATCCCGGCGCGGTGTACAAGCTCTGCACGCTTTTCTTCTGAAAGATATTTATTAATTGGCCCCTGGTACTCGTTGTTTTCCGTTACCTTAATGTAGCCGAGGCCTTTCATGCCGATACTTTCGGCAAACTGAAGCATATTCTCGAAGAAGCTGCGCGGCTGACCGGCGCAGTCCGGAACATTCACGGCACGTACCGTTTTATGCTGGAAAGGCATGAATGCGGTGCCCTCGAAAATATCGGTTATGTCGATAATCTCCAGCGGATTGCGGAGGTCCGGCTTGTCGGTTCCGTATTTCAGCATAGATTCCGCGTATGGGATGCGGCGGAACGGTGCGGGGGAAACCTTTTTGTCGGAGAATTTGCGGAAGGTGTCGCCCACAACTTCTTCCGCTATGGCAAAAATATCTTCCTGCGTGGCAAACGCCATTTCAAAGTCGAGCTGATAAAACTCGCCCGGTGAACGGTCGGCGCGCGCGTCTTCGTCGCGGAAGCACGGCGCTATCTGGAAGTACCGGTCAAAACCGGAAACCATTAAAAGCTGCTTAAAGAGCTGCGGAGCCTGCGGGAGGGCGTAAAACTTGCCCGGGTGCCTGCGGCTTGGAATCAGGTAGTCGCGCGCGCCCTCCGGCGACGATGCGGAAAGGATAGGCGTCTGGATTTCGAGAAACCCAAGGCTTGTCATTTTCTGCCGCAGGTAGGAGATGAGCTGTGCGCGCAGCACAATGTTTTTATGCACTTTCGGGTTGCGCAGGTCAAGGTAACGGTATTTCAGGCGCACGTCTTCCTTTGTTTCCCGGGAAGACTCTACTTCAAATGGAAGCGGCGCCGAAACGGGACCGAGCACCTGCAGTTCATCCACACGAATTTCAACCGTGCCGGTTGGAATTTTCGGGTTCACAGTGTCCGCGTCACGCAGTACGACCTTCCCTTTTGCCGTAAGGGTACATTCTTTATTGATATTTTTCAGCATCTGCTCATTATGCACAACAATCTGCACAACACCGTAATGGTCGCGCAGGTCAAGAAACTGAACGCCGCCGTGGTCGCGTATATTTTCGACCCAGCCTGCTACGCGCACTTCTTTTCCAATGTCATTTTCGCTGACTTCACCGCAAAGGTGTGTGTGGTACTGGTTTACACGGATCATGTTCCGCTGCTCCCCCTTTTATACTTTTGCTTGTTAAATGATTATAGCATGAAACTATCGCTCTTTCAATGGAGAATCAAGCACGGAAAGGCGGAAAAATGTCTAAAAAATATTTCCGCGCGCCGCTTGAAAGAATATTTTTACAATCATAGCACATTCTGATTTAAAAAGCGAAATGTTTTTTTAGAAAGCCGTATTTTCCCCTTGAAGAAGCAGCACCTGCAGTATGGCAATATGCCCAACCTGCTTTGCAGCTTTTGGGCAATTCAGCAATTTTACAAATTATATTAAAAATTTGGAACATTTCTATTGACATTTTATCAAAAGCACACTATTATTGAATCAGTCTTAAACAGTCAAATAAATCATAAAACGGTCATTCATCAATCACTAAATAGTCATAAAGGTGGAAGCACAGTAATGTATGAAGAAGAACGGCTTCAGCAGATTTATAAATACGTCCAAACCCAGACGCGGGCATCGGTTCGTTCCCTCTGCAAGGTTTTTGATGTTTCTGAGTCTACGGTCCGCAGGGACCTAACGGAACTGGAAAACCGGAAGCTCCTGAAACGGACGCATGGCGGCGCAGTCTGTATGGATTCCGTTGGCATAGAGCCTTCTTACCATGAGAAGGAAGACAAATACAGGCAGGAAAAACAGAACATTGCCGCCTGCGCGGCCGGGCTGATTGAAGATGGCGATTCCCTGCTGATTGATTCCGGCACAACAACCATGTGCCTTGTGCCTTACCTTTGTAAATTTGAAAAGCTCACGGTTGTGACAAATTCAATTTTTCTGATGCAGAAGCTTTCCGGGTATGCCAACATTACGCTGATTTGCTTGGGCGGCCTTCTGCGGTCCAACACCATTGCACTGGTCGGCCCTGTGGCGGAGGAAAACCTCAGTCATATCCGCGTAGATAAGGCGTTCCTTGCGACAAACGGCATTGAGGCAAAAGCAGGCCTCACTACGCCGAACCTGGTGGAAGCATCCATTAAGTCCAAAATGATAGCGGCTTCCGAGCAAGTTTATATCATGGCAGACCATTCCAAAATCGGCCGCGTTTCTTTTGCCCGGTTTGGAACACTCGCCGATGTTGACGGCTGCATTACCTGCCATCCAATTTCAGCAGAGCAGCAGCGCAGCTTTGAACACAGCGGAGTCCGTATTTACTTTGCGGATGGCCAGCAGTCAGGAGAAAAGGAAACAAATGCGGCAGAAGACGACAGGAGGCGGCAGAAATGAGAGAAAAAGTAGTCACCGTTGCACTGAACCCGTCCATTGACAAAACAGTCACGGTAAAAGAATTTGTGCCGTACGGCCTCAACCGGGTAGAACATTCTCAGGTTGACCCCGGTGGGAAGGGAATTAATGTAGCGCGGGTACTGAAGAGTTTCGGTGTGCACGCCACTGCCGCCGGGTTCCTTGCCGGGCATACGGGAAAGCTGCTGCAGAACTTTTTAGCGCAGGACGGAATCGACAGCGACTTTATGGAAGTCCAGGGTGAGACCCGCATTAATATAAAAATTTTTGACCGCAAGGTCAAAAGAATCACAGAAGTCAATGAAAGCGGCTGCGTCGTTTCAGCGGAAGAGCTTTCGAAATTCCAGGAAAGATTCCGGGAACTGTGCGGGGAAGCCCGCATCGCCATTATGACCGGAAGCCTGCCGCCTGGCATACCGGATGATGTTTATGCGCAGTTTATTGAAACAGCCAAAACCGCCGGCGCACAGACTATTTTAGACGCAGACGGCGAAGCGCTGAAGAAGGGCATTGCAAGCCAGCCGTTCGCCATTAAGCCTAACATCCATGAGCTGGAGGCGCTGGCCGGCAGGCCGCTCGCCACACAGCAGGATGTGCTGGCGTTCGGGCGGAAGCTGGTACAGGATGGAATCGGGCTTGTGATTGTTTCCATGGGTGCCGACGGTGCTATTGTGCTGAATGAAGACGAAGCTTACAAAACAGACCCATGGAAGATTCAGGTAAAAAGCGCCACCGGTTCGGGCGATTCCATGGTAGCCGCGCTGGCGGCTGCGCTGATGCGCGGCGCATCGCTTTCCGACATTGCGCGGGCAGCGACGGCTGCCGGAACCGTTACGGCGTCGAAACCGGGCACACAGCTTTGCACGGAAGATGAAGTCCGGAAAGCACTTCCGCTCGTCACGCTGCATCCGCTGGAACTGTAATAACAGATTAACAAATTATCTCAGAATTATTTCAGACGAAAGGATTGTGTCAAACGATATGCTGCAAGAAAAATTTGTAATGAACTGCCCGCAGGGCTTTCACTTAAGACCCGCTCAGGTATTAATGGAGGAAACAGTGGGGCTTGATTCCAAAATCCTTCTTAAAAAAGAAAATTCCGATACAGAGGCTGACGCCAAAAGCATCCTGAGCCTGATGAGCATGGGGCTTGAACACGGCGAAACCGTTGCGGTTACCACAACCGGCCCGGATGAGAAAAAGGCCATGGAAACCGTCCGTAAACTTTTTGCGACGAATTTCGGCGAACAGGATGCCCAATAGTTTGCCCTGACCAGAAAAGGAGGCCGCTATGGCACAGAAAATATTTCAGGGAATCGGCGCTTCCGAAGGGGTACGCATTGCAAAGGCTTTTGTTTACCGGAAACCGGCGGTGGATTTCGACCGGGAGATTCCTGCGGGACAGGCACAGGACGAAGCAAAGCGCTTAGATGACGCGGTGGAAGCCGCTCGAAACGACGTTGACCGTCTGATAGAAGAAGCGTCCGGCGTAGTCGGAAAAGATGAGATTGGTGTGCTGAAAGGACAGAAGTCTATTTTGGCTGACCCGGCTTATCTTCCACAGATTAAAAATCTAATTTTGCAGAACCGCTTTTCAGCAGAAAAAGCTGTTCACAAGGTAACCGATCAGTTCGCCGCGCTGTTTGCCAGTATGCCGAACCCTTATATGAAAGAGCGCGCGGCGGATGTGCGCGACGCAGAAAACCGCCTCGACCGTTTTCTTTCTGGCGCGGGAGGTTCCGATTTAAGTGACATCCGCAGTGAAGTGATTTTGGTAGCGGAGGATCTTTCCGCTTCCGATACCGTTCGGCTGAACCGGAAATTTGTGGCCGGTTTTGCATCCGAAACCGGGGGCAGGACAGCGCACGCCTCCATTTTTGCGAAATCAATGGGCATCCCAGCCGTTGTGGGCGCGCCGGGTTTGCTGCAGAACATCCAGAACGGTGATTTGCTGATTCTGGATGCGGACAAAGGCATCTGCATTCTTTCCCCCGATGAAACGACGGTGGCAAAGTACCGTGAAAAATATGGTGAAGAACAGAAACAGAAAGCGCTGTTTGAAAAAAGCTCACGCAGCCCGGCAATACTGGCTGACGGAGAGCGTGTGATTGCCGCAGCCAACATCGGTTCCGCCTCAGACGCGGAGTTCAGCCGGAAGCAGGGCGCTGAAGCCGTGGGGCTCATGCGTACAGAGACGTTATTCCTTTCCCGCTCCAGCGCGCCAACGGAAGAGGAGCAGTTTGCCGAGTACAAAAAAGCGGCGGAAGTCTTTTCCGGTGCAGAACCGGGCGGTATCGTTATCCGCACTCTCGACATCGGCGGCGACAAGCCTGCGGAATACCTTCATATTCCAAAGGAAAGCAACCCGTTTCTCGGCTTCCGTGCCATTCGGCTCTGCCTGAGCCGCCGCGAGCTTTTCCAGACGCAGCTCCGCGCCATCCTGCGTGCCAGCGCGTTCGGTAAAATCAGCATCATGTTCCCGATGATCGCGGGAATTTCGGAGCTGCAGGCAGCAAGAGAGATTCTGGAAGAAACGAAACAGCAGCTTGACAGCAAGAACATCGCATACGATAAAAGAATCAAAACAGGCATCATGGTGGAAGTTCCATCCGCAGCATTGATGGCGGACGTACTTGCCGCACAGGCCGACTTTTTCAGCATTGGCACCAATGACCTGACGCAGTACACCCTTGCTGCCGACCGCGGCAACCGCCAGGTTTCTTACCTTTATGATTCCTACGACCCGGCTGTTCTGCGGCTTGTTCAGATGACGGCACAGGCTGCCCGGAAGCACGGCATCCCGGTAGGGATGTGCGGTGCCATGGCAGGCGAACCGCTTGCTATTCCACTGTTGGTAGGGCTGGGGCTTGACGAACTCAGCATGGCCCCCGGCGCAGTTCCGCAGGCAAAATATACACTGGGAAAACTAAGCCGGAAAAGCTGCAGAGAATTTGCCGAGAAGGCACTTGCCTGTTCCAGTGCTAGAGAAGTGCGGGCGGCAGCAGAAGATTTTTTCCGGCACATTCAATAGGGCTGTTTTATGCTCCCGGTGACCGGGCAGCAAAATTTATATCATAAAGTCTACTTTTATGATGAAAGGGGAAGAGCAGCATGAAAATCAACGAGCTCCTGACAGAAAAGGGAGTGCAGCTGAATGTTTCGGCAGCAAACAGGGAAGAGGCAGTCAGCAAGCTAATCGGCCTGCTGGATGCGCAGGGATGCATCAGTGACAAGGCAGCGTTCAAAGAGGGAATCCTTGCGCGTGAAAAACTCAGCACAACGGCGGTCGGCGGAGGAATTGCAATTCCGCACGCAAAGGTGGAAGCGGTCAAGAAAGCCGGAATCGCCGCAATTACCGTTCCGGCAGGCGTAGACTACAATGCACCGGACAAAAAACCAGTAACTATTCTCTTTATGATTGCAGCACCTGCATCCGGAAGTGACATCCACCTGAAAGCACTGCAGCGTCTGGCGGTTCTGCTTGCAATTCCCGGTTTTCAGGAAGAGCTGCAGCATGCGAAAAATGCCGGGGAATTTCTTGACCTGATTTCCAAGAAGGAAGCGGAAAAGTTTCCGGAAAGCCAAGCGCCTGCCACGGAAGAAAAGAGTGCTCCGGGCCATTACCGTGTATTAGCTGTAACGGCTTGCCCCACCGGCATTGCCCACACATTTATGGCAGCTGAAAAACTGACGCAGCAGGCAAAAAAATGGGTGTTTCCCTGAAAGCGGAAACAGACGGCGCAGGCGGAGTGGACAATGCGCTGACTCCGGAAGAAATTGAAGCGTGCGACGGCATTATCGTCGCGGTTGACCGTGATGTTGAAATGGGCCGTTTTGCCGGAAAGCCGGTCCTCAAAACAAGCGTGACTTCCGGTATCAATCAGCCGCAGGAGCTGATACAGAAGATATTGGACGGCAAAGTGCCGGTCTATCGCAGCCAGGATGCTTCCGCTGCGAAGCGGAGAAGCTCCGGAAGTGAAAGAGGCGGTGCCGGACGCAACATCTATACCCAGCTGATGAACGGCGTTTCGCATATGCTGCCATTTGTCATTGGCGGCGGTATTTTGATTGCCATTGCCTTTTTGATTGATTCCGCCAGCGGGATTACCGGCGGGCCGAATTTCGGCACTACGACAGCAGCGGCAAAGTTCTTTAAGACCATCGGCGGTTTTGCTTTCAATATGATGCTTCCAGTGCTTGCGGGCTTTATCGCAATGGCCATTGCAGACCGTGCGGCACTGGCTGTCGGTTTTGTCGGCGGCATCCTTGCTATGAATGGCAGCACATTTGCAGACCCGACGGGCGGCAAAGTCAGCGCCGGTTTCCTCGGTGCGCTGCTTGCTGGTTTCATTGCCGGCTACCTTGTGCTTGGCTTAAAAAAGCTCTGCAGCCATTTCCCGAAGTCGCTGGAAGGGATTAAGTCTATTTTGATTTATCCGCTTTGCGGCATTTTCCTCGTTGGCGTTGTAATGGCGCTGATAAACCCGCTCATGATTTGGATTAATGTTGGTCTGACCGGACTGCTTTCCGGCATCAGCACCAGCGCTGCAGTTGTTGTTGGTTTGATTGTAGGCGGCATGATGGCAACCGATATGGGCGGCCCAATCAACAAGGCAGCGTACCTGTTTGCAACGGCAAGCCTTGCTTCGCCGGGCGCTAACGGCATGGGCTTCCGCATTATGGCTGCCTGCATGATTGGCGGCATGGTGCCTCCGCTTGCCATTGCCCTGTGCACAACATTGTTCAAAAACCGCTTTACCCCGAGAGAACGTCAGTCCGGCCTGGTAAACTATGTTATGGGCCTGTCATTCATCACAGAAGGCGCAATTCCGTTCGCAGCTGCGGATCCGCTGCGTGTACTGCCTGCAATGATTGTTGGCTCTGCCGCAAGCGGCGCGCTTTCCATGGTCTTTGGATGCCAGCTTCATGCACCGCACGGCGGTATCTTCGTCCTTCCGACTATCACGAATCCGCTTGGGTATTTTCTGGCGCTGATTATCGGTATGGTCGTTGGTTGCTTGCTTCTGGCATGGTTTAAGAAGCCGCTTCCCAAAGAGGTTTATGACGCAAAACCGGAAGAAGATGCGAGCGGCGACCTGTTTTAAGGTTTAATGATGAATTCCCTCCCTCTATGGAATTGCAAACGCCCGGCAGCTGAATTTCAGCTGCCGGGCGTTTTGCGCTTTCAGAAAGATGCTGTGGGTTACCGTTTCTTGAGCAGGTTAACCAGGATTTCAACCATTTTATCCATGGCCTGCACAGGAATAAACTCAAAGCGGCTGTGAAAGTTAAAGCCGCCCGTGGGAAGATTCGGGCAGGGCAGGCCTTTCCATGAAAGCATGGCCCCATCTGTTCCGCCGCGGATGGGTACGGCTTTCGGCTCAATATCTGCTTCACGCATGGCGTCTTCGGCCCGCGTTACAATATCCATGTGCTTGTCAATGATGGATTTCATATTGTAGTAGGAGTCTTTCATCTGCAGCTCGAATCTGCCTGCGCCATACTTTGCGTTCAGATAATCTGCAGCGCGCTGCAGGTATGCTTTGCGGGATTCAAACTTTTCTTTGCTGTGGTCGCGCACAATGTATTCGAGGATGGCCTTCTCTTCGTCCCCTTCCATGTGCATCAGGTGGTAAAAGCCTTCGTACCCTTCGGTGTGTGCCGGAGTTTCTGCCGGCGGCAGCATGGAGTTGAATTCCATACCGTAAAGCAGGGCATTCTTCATTTTGTTTTTGCTATCCCCAGGGTGGGTGCATACGCCGTGAACCGTAAGGACAGCCGCGGCGGCGTTGAAGTTTTCATATTCCATGCCGCCCACTTTGCCGCCGTCTACCGTGTAGGCGAAATCTGCGCCGAAAGCCTTGAGGTCGAAGCGGTCCGCGCCGCGCCCGATTTCTTCATCCGGCGTGAACGCGACGGCAATTTTTCCGTGCGGCAGATTCTTTTCCTGCAGTGTTTCCACAGCGGTCAGAATCTCCGACACACCGGCCTTGTCATCCGCGCCAAGAAGAGTGGTGCCGTCGGTGACGATTAAATCCATGCCTTTGCAGGAGGCGAGGTCCTCAAACTCTTCGGGACTCAGCACGATATTTTTTTCGGCGTTCAGCGTGATGCTGCCGCCGCTGTAGTTTTTCACAATGCGCGGGTGAATGTTGGCGCCGCTTGCGGAAGAGCTGGTGTCCATGTGGGAAATGAGTCCGATAACCGGCTGGCCTTCACAGTTTGCGGGAAGAAAGCCGTAAACGTAGCCGTTTTCGTCTTTATGGGCATCCGTGAGGCCAATGCGCTGCATCTCTTTTACCAGCACATCCGCCAGAACTTTCTGGTTTTCTGTGCTGGGGCATTGGCTCTCCGGTGCGCTTTCGTCGGAAGTGGTGTCATATTTTACATAGTTCAGAAGGCGTTCGTACGCTCTCATTTTTTCTATCTCCTTTATTTGTTATTAAGGCTTTTTTGCTGCATCTTACCTGTTTCTTATCATACGCTTTTCCAAAACGGATGAAAAGCCGCGCCAAGAGAAAATTATATTTGCCATACATCTTTCCAGGCATCTTTCAGCGCTTCCACAGCGGCTTCAATGCTTCCGAGCGGGATTCCGGCGAAACCAAGCCGCACCCGGCCGTCTTCCGTGGGCTGTATGCGCACACTGTTCTTGAAAGCCAGCCGGCAGAGCGTTTGGGCATCTTTAGTGGTACGCACTGTGAGAATCAGCGTAAGCGGCGTTTCCTGCAAAAGGATTTTGACCTTGCCGCCAAAGGCATTTTTCAGTGACCGTATCAGTGTTTCACTCTTTTCGCCGTACAGTTTGCGCAGGCGGCGCAGGTGGCGCTCCATCTGCCCGCTGCGGATGTATTCGGCAAGTGCCAGCTGCTCCACTTTGGAAGCCGTCTGGTTATAGTTTGCCATGCGTGCAAGGTACTTTTTCAGCAGCTCCGGCGGCAGCACCATGTAGCCGATACGCACCGAAGGGAGCAGCAGCTTTGAAAATGACCCAAGGTAGACGACGGTTTCTCCGCCTGCGATTCCCTGCATGGCGGGAACAGGGCGCGCCCGGTAGCGCAGTTCGCCGTTATAGTCGTCTTCAATCAGAATGCCGCCGGTGTGCTCCGCCCATTTTAAAAGCTCCAGCCGCCGGCTCATCGGTATGGCGGAGCCGGTGCAGGTTCGGTTTGAGGGGCTGACGTAGGCAAGGCGTGTGCCGCTTTTTTCCAGGGCATCCATGCGGATACCGTCGCGGTCGCCCGGCAGCTTCAGCACAGAAATGCCGCAGTCTGAAAAAACTTGCTCGGCCTGCGGGAACCCCGGCCTTTCCAGCGCGACAGAGTGCCGCTCCGGCTCTATTAAGCCGCAGAGGATGGAAAGCAGCGGCTGAGTCCCGGCTCCAATGACAATCTGTTCCGGTGTGGCCGTCACGCCGCGCGCCCCGTAACTGTAGGCGGAAAGTGCTTCGCGCAGTTCTGCTTCGCCCTGATGCCCGCCGTAGGAAGCCAGTACGTTCTGCCGGTTCAGTGCGCTGCGGACGTTTCGCCGCCAGATTTTAATGTCGGTGTTGCCGATGTCGACACAGTCGCTGCCAAAATTGTAGCGCACAGCCGGGGAAACCGGCCGGCGGTAAGCGGGCGGGGCTTTTTTTCGCTCGGGGCCGTCGCGCTTTGCTTCCAGCACGAAGTACCCCCGCTGCGGCACGGAATGGATGTAGCCTTCCACACAGAGCTGCTGGTAGGCGGATTCCACGGTGGTACAGCTCATGTGCAGGTCGCCCGAAAGCCGCCGCACCGAAGGGAGCCGGGTTGCTTTTTTTAGGTTGCCGGACTCTACCGCCCCGCGAATGGAGAGATAGAGCTGCCGGTACAGCGGAACGCTGCTTTTGCGGTCAAGCTGCAGAAAATCATAAGTCATAGTGCGCCTCCCACATTGACAGACTGTACTGGTTATATTTTTATAAACTGTGTATTTCAATCACAACAGTTTTACGCTATGATAATAGCACATTCCAAAAAATATGCAATATCCGCGAATGAAAAATTCATTCCGGCAGGAAAAGGAAGGAGCGCTATCTCGGATGAAAAAAGAGTCTTCCCTGCGACTAGGCGTAGTTACTGCCCTTTTTGGAGCGATGATTTTTGTGGTTACGGCTTACATCCTCCATATTCCAACGCCCGCAACAGGCGGGTACATCCACCTGGGCGATGCGTTCGTTTACCTTGCGGCCAGCATATTGCCTGCGCCGTACGCTGTGGCGGCGGCCGGTATTGGTGAGGCACTTTCTGACGCGCTGACCGGAAGCATCGCGTATGCGCTTCCTACCTTGGCTATCAAGACGGCAATGGCGCTTTGCTTTACGTCGGCGGGGGAGAAAATCGTCATGAAACGGAATGCTGCAGCTTCCATTTTTGCGGGGCTTATCTGCATTGGCGGCTATTACCTGACGGAGGCGGTGATGCTTCACAGTTTTGCGGCTCCGTTTGCCGAAATACCTGCAAACGCCGTGCAGGCGGCTTCCAGCGCAGCTGTTTATCTGCTTGCGGGCAGCGCACTTGACCGCGCAAAGCTGAAAAGCAATTTTGCAGCGCTTGTAAAATAAAAATTCGGCAAATAATATCCGGCAGAAGGAGAAAGATTATGCGAATCAAATGCCTTTCCAAAAATTCTACAGTGAACCTTTCCGCTACAGGGCTGATGGCTGCACTGGTGCTGGTAGCCACCATGTTCTTCAAAATACAGATCCCCGTTGGCGGCGATAAGACGATGCTTGGCTTTGCCAATGTGTTCTGCATCCTTTCGGGGCTGCTGCTTGGCCCGGTGTACGGCGGGCTGGCGGCAGGCATCGGCTCGGCACTGTTTGACCTGCTGGGCGGCTGGGCTTCCAGCGCGCCGGTCACGCTGGTGACAAAATTCATGATGGCGTTTCTCTGCGGCGTGATTGTGTGGGGCGCGAAAAACGGCGGAAAGAGACTTTCCCGTATCATTGTGGGTGCGGTGACCGGTTCGCTCAGTTACTGTGTGCTGTACATTGCCTACAGCTGGGCAAAATTGGCGCTCATTGGTTCGGCATGGCAGGCCATCCAGCTGCAGCTGGCCGTGAAAATTCCGGTGACGTTTCTTAATGCGCTGGCGGCGGACGTCATTGCTGTTCCGCTTTTCTGCACGGTACGCAAGGCACTGACCAAAGCTTTGCCGTCGCTTCAATAAAAGCTGTAATTGCCGCGCAGATGTGGTATAATATTCTCCATGCTTTCAAAATGAAATTGGAGAAGTTTTATGAGCAAACAGAAAAGAATTCATAGTGATATTGTGCGCGACTCCCTCAATACGTTCGGCACGAACGTCATTGGGGTTGTCCTGATGCTGATTGCCAACTTCGTTGTACTGCGGAAGGCAAACCCGGAAATCCGGGGCTATTACGCAGCCGTACAGAACTGGGGCAGCGGATTTTATACCATCCTCAGCCTCAGTGTAGCCGCTTCCTTTATTTATTTCGTTGCACGCTACAAAATCCAGAATGCAAAGTCTGCAATTTTCCGGTTAAGCTGTGTGACCTTTTGCATTATTCTGGTTGTTGGCTCCGCCGTTTTGCTGGTTTTACGGCACAGTTCCTTTTTCAGCACAACGCCGCCCTCCTTCCTCGTAGCTACCGTAGTCTTTGCCCTGTGTTCGCTGGTTCTCAGCGTATGCACCTGCATCCTGCGCGGCGAGAACAAGTTTAAATCCTTTAACACGGTGAATCTTGTGCAGAAGATTCTGCTTACTGTGCTTTATTTTGCCATTGCTGTCTTTCCTTCGGCGGGGCTCTGGATTTGGGGAACCAATGCAATTTCGGTTATTATGATTGCATTTGCGCTTTTCTGTATCTACCGCTGGAACGGGCCGAAGCCGAAACCTGTGCCGGAAGACGACCATCCAGTCAGCACGAAGAACATGACGGCGTACAGCCTGAAAGCTCACGTCAGCAATGTCCTCACATATTCCAACACTTACCTTGGCACTTATATTGTGCAGGGACAGTTCGGCATTAAGAATCTTGGCGTTTACAACACGGCGTTTACCATCATGCAGCAGGTCTGGATTCTGCCGGATGCCGTCAGCCAGGTTATCATGAGCCGAATTGCCGCCATGAGCGAGAAAAAAGACAAGCTCCACCTCACGCTGATTTCAGCGAAGGTTGTGTTTTATGTTACGGCTATTACAACACTCCTGATTTATGTGTTTGCAAAGCTGCTTTTACCGTTGCTGTTTCCCATGTATGCCGGTGCATTGGAGCCGCTGGCCTATTTGCTTGTCGGCGCCATCCTGATTTCTTATTCCAAAGTGCTTGGCAATTCCATAGCTGCCTACGGAAAGCCGGAACTCAACATTCTTCCAACGGCAGTTGGCATTGTGACAAATGCCATTGCGTGCGTTCTGCTGATTCCGCATCTGCATATAAACGGTGTGGCGCTGGCAACTTCCATTTCTCTTGCCATGCAGAGCATCACCTGCATTGCGATTTTCTGCCGCTTTTCGCATACCCCGTTTTACCGGTTGATTGTACCGACAAAAGAGGAAATTAACTCGATGAAAGGCATTTTCAAAAAATAGATTCCCGCCTTATGTTTAGCATTTTGCGTAAACGCGAAGCAGGGGCGGGCGGACCGAAATTTGTGTGGTGCCGCCCCCGCGTTTGTGTTTTTACGGGGGGCGTGATTGACAGTGTAAGATTAGTTTTTTGCTTAAAGGCGATGCTGGGGCGGCAGCACTGATTTTTCTGTGCTGCCGCCCCTGCTTTTCTGTTTTACCGGGCTGCTTCATTCACTGTGAAAGCCTTTGCCGATAATTTCGCTGGTGTTGGAAACCAGGATAAAGGCGTCGGGTTCTTTCTGACGGATAAACCGCTGAAGCTGCACAGCCTGCGCGCGCTTCATGACCGTCAGAATTACATACTTATGGCTGTGCGAGTAAGCACCCTTGGCGCTGCACACCGTAGCGCTGCGGTTCAACTTTGTTGTAATGAATACGCAGATAGGGTGCGGGTTGGAACAGATGACGGTAAAGTACTTGTTTAGGTTAATGCCCTCAATCACGCTGTCAATTACAACAGACTTCAGCATGAGGCCAAGGCACGAGAACAAAGCCGTTTTTACGCTGAACACCAGAAAGGCGGAAAGCGTTATGAGTACATCGCTAAGAAAAAGCGATTTGCCAATATCTACGCTGGTGTGCTTTTTCAAAATCATGGCAATAATATCGGTGCCGCCCGAAGAGGCTCCAATGTTGAAAAGAACTGCGGAACCGAAGGCCGGCAGCACCACGGCAAAAACAAGGTCAAGCATCGGCTCGCCGGTGACCGACTGTTTTAAAGGCACCGATTTTTCCAGAATAGAAACGAAAACCGAAAGAATTACGCTGGAGTAAGCGGTCTTCAGGCCGAAGCCGCGTCCTAGAAAGATAAATCCGGCGATAACCAGAAGCATATTTAGAATAAAGTTTGCAGTGCCGGGCGAAAAAGGCGTAAGTTTTCCAAGAACAACCGAAAGGCCGGAAACGCCTCCAAAGGAAAAGTCGTTTGGAAACTTGAAAAAGTAAATGCCTACAGCAACCACAAAAGTGCTTACTGTAATAATCAAGTAATCCCGAAAGATGCTGAAAGCCTTTTTTTTCATTCCTGTACCTGCACATCCCTAATGGCTGATTTCCTGCTTTTCCGCTGGCCTTACCGATTATAGCATCTCTTCCGGAAAAAGTAAAAAAATATTTGAAATTCCCCTTTACAAACGGTGAAAAGGATGATATGATAGCCACAGCAAATAAATAAAAATAACTATTATCGTTTTTGAAGGAGGTGTGTAGCATAGCAGAGAACGAAAAAAAACACAACTACTCAAGAAAGCGCGAAGCAATCCTGAAGGCCGTTCGCTCTACAACCTGCCACCCGACGGCCGAGTGGGTGTATCAGACTTTGAAGCCGCATTACCCGGATCTTTCCCTTGGCACGGTTTACCGCAACCTGACCCAGTTTAAGAAAGATGGAACGGTTATCACCGTCGGCACAGTCAACGGGCAGGAACGCTATGACGGCAATGTCCATCCGCACACGCATTTTGTCTGTACCTGCTGCGGCGCGGTGCTGGATGTTCCGGGTGACTTCCTCAGTAAAGACCAGGTGCTGGAAGCGGATAAAAACATGAATCTTAGGGTGGAATCCAGCGATGTGGTTCTGCGCGGCATCTGCAGTAAATGCCTGCAGAAAAAAAATTCCTGACCAAAAGGCGAGAGCCTTTCAATATGAAAAAATGATGGAGGTATTCATGATGAAAAAATTTGTTTGTTCCGTATGCGGCTATGTGTATGAAGGCGAAGAACCGCCGGTAAAGTGCCCTCAGTGCGGCGCTCCAAAATCAAAGTTCCAAGAGCAGACCGAAGGTATTTCCTTTGCCTGCGAGCATGAAATCGGTGTTGCACAGGGTGTGGACAAGGAAGTTTACGACGGCCTTAAAGCCAACTTCCAGGGTGAATGCAGCGAAGTCGGTATGTACCTTGCCATGAGCCGCCAGGCAGACCGTGAAGGTTACCCGGAAATTGCCGCTGCTTTCAAGAAATATGCTTTTGAGGAAGCAGAGCACGCTTCTAAATTTGCGGAACTTCTCGGTGAAGTGCTTACCAAAAGCACAAAGAAGAACCTTGAGATGCGCGTAGAAGCGGAGTCCGGCGCATGCTCTGGTAAACTGGCTATTGCAAAGCGTGCCAAGGCGCTGAACTATGATGCAATTCACGACACCGTACACGAGATGGCGAAAGATGAAGCCCGCCACGGCCGTGGTTTCGAAGGTTTGCTGAAGAGATACTTCGGCGAATAACAAATCAGTTTTCAGTGAAAAATGGTGAAACAAATGGCAGTGCTGCTTTTTGCGGCACTGCCATTTTCCTGCGTTCGGCTGGCTTAGAGTACCGAGGCTTTGCAGGCGAATATTTTCAGGCTTTTAAGGAAAGATAAAGAAACAAGGTGCTTCAGCATCTGTGTATGGCGTAAAAGAATTAAGCAGATTCGAATATCGTGTAAAATTGAGTAAATACGGATGAACCCAGAAAACGCCCTGAAAATTATATTATTGATAAAATGGGTAATAAATACAATACTGGATTGTGCTCATTGTACGAAATGCACTAAAAATACATAGCTAATAGCAATATATTAGACAAATATAAAAATATTTTTCAAATAATCCAAAATGTCGCTTGACAAGCGGCACAATCTGTTATAAGCTATGCACATATCAATCCTTTATATGCCCCAGTAGCTTAACGCAAGAGCATTTGGTTATTTCCAAAGGTTGTCGGTTCAACTCCGTCCCAGGGCAAAAAAATTTCACATGAGTGAGGTAAAAATTATGTTCGAAGACAAAACGTTAGTCTGTCAGGAATGCGGGAAGGAGTTCACCTGGACTGCTGGTGAGCAGGAATTCTATGCCGAAAAAGGTTTCACAAATGAGCCGAAAAGGTGCCCGGATTGCCGTAAAGCTCGCCGCATGAACCAGAAGCCGCAGCGCGAAATGTACGATGCTGTGTGCGCTTCCTGTGGCGCTCCCTGCAAGGTTCCGTTTCAGCCGACCGAAGGCCGTCCGGTATATTGCAGCGAATGCTTTGCGAAGATGAAGGAAGAGGGCTAAGCCTTAACGGCTTGCCTTACGGTACCTGAATTTTCAGCGGCAGATGTGTTTTTGCACATCTGCCGCTTTTTGTGTAACGAATACCACCGGCGTGCCGGTGAGACCAGAAGAGCGTTAGCGGTCAAAAGAGAAAAGCTCTATGTCAATAGTTGGGGTAACCCAAAAATAGAAATGTCAGAAG
>JBFLFY010000028.1:0-19473 GCA_041859875.1 Caproicibacter sp.
GATTACTGGTGCAGCACAGATGGATGGTGCAATCCTTGTTGTATCTGCTGCCGATGGCCCGATGCCTCAGACACGTGAACACATTCTGCTTGCCCGTCAGGTAGGTGTGCCGTATATTGTTGTATTCATGAACAAAGTTGACCAGGTTGACGATCCGGAACTTCTTGTCCTTGTTGAGATGGAAATCCGTGACCTCCTGACTGAGTACAGCTTCCCAGGCGACAAGACCCCGGTTATCCGTGGCTCTGCCCTGAAGGCTCTTGAATCCACATCAAAAGATCCTCAGGCTCCTGAATACAAGTGCATTTGGGACTTGATGAATGCTGTCGATACTTTCATTCCGACTCCGGAACGTAAAGCAGACCTGCCGTTCCTGATGCCTGTTGAAGATGTTATGACCATCAGTGGTCGTGGCACTGTTGCAACCGGCAGAGTAGAACGCGGTATGGCTAAGGTTGGCGAGGAAGTTGAAATTGTAGGTCTTTCTCCGGAAAAGAAGAAGTCTGTTATTACAGGCCTTGAAATGTTCCGCAAGACTCTTGATTTTGCTGAAGCTGGCGACAACATTGGTGTCCTTCTCCGCGGCATTCAGAGAGAAGAAATTCAGCGTGGCCAGGTCCTTGCTAAACCGGGAACTGTTCATCCACACACAAAGTTTGAAGGCAAGGTATATGTCCTGACGAAAGAAGAAGGCGGTCGTCATACTCCGTTCTTTAACAACTATCGTCCGCAGTTCTATTTTCGTACAACTGATGTTACCGGTGTTATTACTTTGCCGGAAGGCACAGAGATGTGCATGCCTGGCGATAACATTGAAATGAATGTTGAGCTGATTACCCCAGTTGCTATGGAAGAGGGCCTTCGTTTCGCTATCCGTGAAGGCGGCCATACAGTTGGCTCCGGCGTTGTTACGAAGATTTTTGAATGATTTTCGTTTGGCTGCCGCATTTCATTGCAATTAAGCATTGACGTTTGCAGTAAGTCGATATCCGAAGCCATCAAATGGCTTCGGATATTTTCGTAATTTACGCAGAGCGAAATATGCTGGCTTTGGAATAACTATTATTGCAGCAAACTATATTTGTACACGAATATTATTCCATAATTGCAGAATACACTTGACAGGAAGAGCAATAATTGATATAATTAATTAATGTAGCATATTTGCTCATAACCCCTGCCTTTTGGCGGATGGGAGGGAAATAAATGGCTGAGATTAGAGTTAAGGAAAACGAATCTCTGGACAGCGCTCTTCGACGTTTTAAGAAGCAGTGCGCCAGAGCTGGCGTTATTGCTGAAGTCCGCAAAAGGGAAGCCTATGAGAAGCCTTCTGTAAGACGTAAGAAGAAGTCCGAAGCTGCTCGTAAGCGCAAGTACAAATAAGCGCTAAAAATTCATCGAAAAAAGCGGGCTTTTGCCCGCTTTTTTGGGTTCTATGAAAGCTTTTATAGGAGGTGCCGGTTTGACGCTATTCCTGCCTACAGTAACTTTAAATAGAGTAACCGAGCTGCAGCCGTCACTTCTGAAAAGCCTTCAGGTAAAAGCGGTTCTGCTGGATGTAGACAATACCCTTGCTTTACATGGTTCGCAGCAGCCATTTCAGGGAACAATAGAGTGGTCACATTCCCTACAGAACAAAGGATTTCGACTGATTATCCTGTCCAATAATATTCGAAGACGAGTGGAACCGTTTGCAGCACAGTTTTCACTGCCATTTTATTCTATGGCGATGAAACCATTCCCGGCCGCTTATATCCGCGCTGCGCATAAAGCTGGCGCAAGTCACGAAAATGCAGTCGTTGTTGGAGACCAGATTTTCACGGATATTTTGGGGGCAAATCTGGCAGGGATGAAGTCTGTGCTGGTAACACCTCAAAAGACTGAAAATTCGCTTTCCTTTCGGATTAGGCGAAAGCTAGAGGAACCGATACGAAAGAAAATCAGCAGGGAAAACAAAAAGTGATGAATGGGTAGAGGATGATAAAAAATGGCTTCCAAAAAGGTTCTGGTTTTGCTTGGCCCAAACTTAAACATGGTTGGCATTCGTGAAAAGGGTATTTACGGGGAAGAAACTGCTGAAAGCATTAACCGGCAGATAAGGGACAAAGCCAGTGAATTAGGCTTTCAATGCGACATTTTCCAATCTAACCATGAAGGCGACCTGATTGACCAAATTCATGCTGCGAGAGAGGGCTATAACGGCGTTGTAATCAATGCAGGAGCCCTTACCCATTATAGCTATGCTCTACGAGATGCGATTGCTTCCGTGCATATCCCATTTATTGAGGTGCATATGAGCAATATCTATGCACGCGAAGAATTTCGTCATAAAAGTGTTATTTCCGCTGTATGTGCAGGCCAAATTGCGGGTTTTGGAAAGTACAGTTATTTTCTTGCCCTTGAGGCACTTACTTCCCTTTTGTAAGGGGTAAGGCCTCAAAATTTGGCTGTAAACAGTGAATTTATGATTTATCCCTTGAAATCCACCTGGAAATATTATAAACTATCTTACAGAGTTTAATAGGAAAAAGTAAACGGAGGCTTAGACCAATGATATCAGCAGGAGATTTTCGAAACGGTGCTACATTCGAGATGGAAGGCAGCGTTTATTCCATTATCGAGTTTCAGCACGTGAAACCGGGCAAAGGTGCAGCTTTTGTCCGTACTAAAATTAGGAATATTGTTACCGGAGCCGTTACAGAACGCACATTCAACCCGAACGATAAGTTCCCAACTGCGTTCATTGAGCGTAAAGATATGCAGTACCTTTACAATGACGGTGACCTGTATTATTTCATGGATCCGGAGTCCTTTGAGCAGATTCCAATCAGCAAAGATATTCTTGGCGATAATTTCAAGTTTGTAAAAGAAAACATGGATTGCAAGATTCTTTCTTATAAGAGCAATGTTTTCGGTGTAGAACCGCCGAATTTCGTTGAACTTGAAATTACCAAAACAGATCCGGGTTTTAAAGGCGATACCGCAACAAACGCAACAAAACCGGCTATAGTTGAAACAGGCGCTGAGATTAAGGTCCCGCTGTTCATCAACGAAGGTGAAAAAATCCGTATTGACACCCGTACTGGTGAATATATGGAGCGTGCGTAACTGATAATACTTTTGTATCACCGGAAAGATAAATGTAAAGGGAGGCTTACCCCATGAAAAACACGGAACGAGTATCCTACATTCGTGGCCTTGCAGAAGGCCTGGAACTGGACTCCAGCAAAAAAGAAGTAAAGGTTCTCAACGCAATCATTGATCTTTTGGACAGCATGGCTTCTTCTATGTCTGAAATGGAAGACAATATGGATGACATGGCTGACCAGCTGGATGCAGTTGATGAAGACCTCGGATCGCTGGAAGATGATTTCTATGACGATTCAGATGAATGTGACGACGAAGACGATGATGAGGATTCCGACGCCTATTATGAAGTAACTTGCCCAAACTGCCACGAGACAGTCTGCCTTTCAGAAGACCTTGTAGAGGAAGGCGAAATGGAGTGCCCGAACTGCGGTGAAACGCTTGAATTCGACCTTGATGATGACGATGATAAATGCTGCTCCGACCCGGAGTGTGAATGCCACCATAATTCGGAAGAATAAAGCCAGCACACTGCTTACTGTAAAATTCGATATAGAGCGCAGGAAGGGTTCTAATATAGATGCCCTTCCTGTTTCTATTTTATAAGGCCTTTCAGAATTAGGGCAAAAGATGGAGCGCAAGTAAAACATCATACTTGCGCTCCGCTATATTTTGGATATTTTAGCCCGTGTAGGCGTCGTAAGCCTTCTGGCTGGCGCCTTTGGCAACAATTCGCACTGAGACCTTGCCGGGCAGGCAAACTGCACTTTGTCCTGGCTTCGTAAGTTTCCCTGTGCGAATGCAAATCTTATCTGGGCAGTCTGACTGGTAAAAGGAGATAGCTCCCGGTTCTACTTTCAACTTTACATTCATTTTGCCGCCAATATTGATAATTTCTTCTTTCTGCTGTTTGCCAAGGTCAATGTGGCAGACTTCCTGCCCATCCCTTTCAACGACGGCAATCCCAACTGTAGAAGGTTGCTGGCAATACCAAAGCAGGATAAGTCCGGCTATTATAAGGCAGGGAAGAATCAGGATGAGGTCTTTCCTGCGAAAAATTTTGTTTTCCATTTTCATGCGGTTCAGCCCTTTTGAATGAATTTGCTGTTTGTAATATTAAATTTGCTTTTCAGGCCATCCGAAACATATACATTGTTCTTGCTGTCGATAAAAATTGCTTCCGCGTTGTAAGCTTTTAATAGTGAAGCACTCTTTTCACGCCCAAGCAAAAAACAGGCGGTAGAAAGCGCATCGCTGACGGCTCCGTTGTTTACGACAACTGTTACGGAGATAAGGCCATTGTTTTCTGGGTAGCCAGTTTTGGCATTTAGCAGGTGATGGTATAGGATACCATTCTGTTTAAAACACTTTTCATAGGTCCCGGATGTTGAAACATAGCCGGAAGTAAGACTGATTTCACCCATCTCAGCAGCGTTAGAATCCGTTGTCGTTGGGTCGCGGATAGCAATGCTCCACGGAGATCCGTCTGCTTTGTGCCCTAATACCCCGATGCTGCCGCCGGCGGCGACAATCCCACAGTCAGCGCCGGCAGAACGGTAAGCTGCTATTGCGTCGTCACACGCTGCGCCTTTGCCGACTGCTCCGAGGTCAATTCCCATTAAATGATTTCTAAGGCTTGCTGTATTGTTTTCAGTATTGACACGCAAGTCCTTGTAATTGATGTCTTTGAGAAATTTTTGAATATCTGCTTTTGCAGGAACGTGCTGATTGCTGCCCCCAAAGTCCCACATAGAAGAAATAGGGAGTACTGTCGGGTCAAACACTCCGCCTGATTTTTGGGCTACATCAAGGCTCATATTCAGCATTTTAGCGGTTTCGGGCTGAATCGAAATCCAATCGGTCCCTGCGGCCTTGTTCAGGCGGTTAATATCGGAACCATCAATTCGCCAGGAAATTTCATTTTCAAGTTCATTAATTCTCTTTGCCGCAGCGGCCGCAGCCGGTTTAGCATTTTTACCATAAACAGTTTGCTGTATGTAGGTACCCATTGCATAATTTGTGCACTGGTAGCTCTCTGCGCGTTGACCGTATCGGTGCCAAAGAAAAATAACGACGACAGCAAGGATGAAAAGAACAGCTAGCAGGGTAACAATCAGTTTTCTATGTTTTTTCATTTTATTCTCCTACAGTTTTACATACTTTTAGAATGAATTCAGCGTATGACAAATTATATCACGAATCAGCCAAAAGTCCAACAGACAGCCTGCAGAGCAAATACCCTGCACTTGCGGAAAAAGCAGAATCGTAGTATACTAAAAAAAATTTAAAGGGATGAAAGAGAGTGGACGTATGTCTATTCAGAAAGTAAAGGAGTACCTAAAGCAATTTTGTCTGGAAAGCAGGGTAATGGAATTTTCTGTTTCCAGCGCAACGGTAGACCTGGCAGCAAAGGCGTTGGGCACAGAGCCGGGCTGCATTGCAAAGTCAATTTCTTTCCACGGCAATCCGGATGGATGCCTGCTTATTGTAACCGCAGGGGATGCCAAGATTGATAACTCCAAATTCAAAACGGAGTTCGGCTGTAAAGCAAAAATGCTTAAAGGCGATGAAGTCGAAGAGATGACCGGCTACCAAATTGGTGGTGTCTGCCCATTTGACAATCCACCGGAAACAAGTGTTTACTGTGATGTTTCCCTCAAACGGTTTGAGAAAGTTTATCCGGCCGCAGGGACGGACAGCTCTTGTGTTGAACTGTCCTGCGACGAATTATTTCAGACGTCTCGCAGTATAAAATGGGTGGATGTCTGCAAGATGAAAGAGGTTTAGCCGAAAAGATGAGAATGCGATACAAGCCATGGGCAACAGCAGAATTGAATGTTTGCCCATTTTTTTATCGAAATCCGGAACAGTACCGAGGACGGTGGCACAGCCTTTTTCTACGGCAGCAGCCAGTAGAAATGGAACTTGGATGCGGAAAGGGTCTTTTTTTAGCCGGTGCAGCGCCTGCAAATCCAAATATCAACTATATTGGGATTGACTTGAAAGATACTGTCCTTGGGCCGGCAAAGAGAAATATAGAAAAAGCGTTTGAAGGAGCCGGGCATGAACCGGATAACGTGATTTTAACAGCAATGAATATTGAGCGGATTGCGGATGCAATGGGGCCGGAAGATTCCGTACGGCGCATCGATATTAATTTCTGTAACCCGTGGCCAAAGCCGCGCCACCACAAAAGGCGCCTGACTTACCCAAGACTTTTGGAAAGTTATAAAAAGATATTGGAGCCGGAAGGCGAAATTTTTTTCAAAACAGACGACGACGCCCTTTTTGCAGATACGCTTGGTTACCTTGCAGAAAGTGGCTTTCAGGTGACAGATAAAACGTACGATCTTCACGGTGATGATTGGCCGGGAAACATCTTAACGGAACATGAGATTATGTTTCTCGAAAAAGGGATCAAAATCAAGGCCCTAAAAGCATGCTGTAAAAAAAGGCAAAATGCTGAGGATTGACGAAGGCCGTTTCATAAGATATAATAACAAGAGTAAAAACCCGAGGAATGAAGTTCTCCTCAGCATTTTGCTGAACTGCTTTAGGCTGATGACTTCTGTTTTGCGCAGAAGCTGTCGGCCTTTTATATTTTTGTCTGATTTTGGAGGAAGTAATGATGAAAAAGATCCTTGCCGCCGGGATTGGCGGAGCTATTGGCGCTGCGGTTCGCTGGATATTGCTGCAGATACCACTTGCAAGCGGCAGATTTCATCCCATCATGACGCTGGTGATCAATGTAAGCGGAAGTTTTCTGCTGGGCTTTGTTATAATCCTGTTTGAAAAGAAAATTCCAGTGCGAGATGAAATCCGGGTTGCGGTAACAACAGGTTTTTTCGGTGGATACACAACTTTTTCCACGATGTGCAAAGATGCTGCTGGAATGCTGGCAGCGGAAAATACACTTGGGGCACTGCTCTACCTAATACTGTCGGTTTTTCTGGGGCTTTGGGCGGCATGGTTTGGCATCCGCCTTGGAAAAGTGTTTGAACGGAGGACTATGAAAGTATGAGTTCAGTTTTATGTGTAATGGCAGGCGGAGCATGCGGAGCTGCCGCGCGACATACCTTTGGCGCTTGGTTTTTGAAATATGAAAAAGGCACTTTTCCACTAGGAACATTTTTGATCAATCTTGCAGGCTCTTTACTCCTTGGCATCCTTTGTGGGTTAAAAATCCGCCAGGCACCTTATTTACTCCTTGGAGATGGATTTTGCGGTGCTTTTACAACATTTTCGACTTTTTCTACAGAAACCGTTCAGTTGATTCGCGGTCATGCACGCCGCAAAGCTCTGCTCTTTAGTGTTCTTTCTGTAGTATGCGGGGTTTTGCTGTTCACGGCAGGCTATATGGCTGCTTCTGCCATCAGGATAAAATAAAAAGGGTTCCCCGCAGGGAAGCCCTAAAAATTCTACTGAATGCCAAGCTCGTCCATTTTCGCGCGCAGCTTTAAAAAATCTTCAAACGCGGCAGGTTTGTTCCTGGGGTTGCGAAGCAAGGCGGCAGGGTGAAGCGTAGCCATCATCAGTACACCGCTTTTTTCAAAAAGCTGGCCATGTTCTTTCATAATGTGAAAATCAGGACGAATCAGTTTCATTGCGGCAATACGCCCAAGGCAGACAATAATCTTCGGACGAATCAGCTCAAATTGGCTGCGCAGCCAATCAATGCACATTTCCTGCTCTTCTGGAAGAGGATCTCGATTTTTAGGTGGTCTGCATTTTACAATATTTGCTATGTAGATATTCTTGTTTCGGTCAAGGTCGACTGCATCCAGCATCTTATCCAGCAGTTGTCCGCTGCGCCCAACGAATGGCCTTCCCTGCAAATCTTCCTGTTCCCCCGGGCCTTCGCCTACAAACATTACTTTTGCTTTCGGGTTGCCCATGCCAACGACTACATTAGTACGGGTTTCGCAGAGGCTGCACTTTTGGCAGGCCAGACAGGCCTTTTCAAGTTCTTCCCATGTTTGATACAAGCTACCGCCGCCTTCTGAAATATTATGGCACTATTATAGCATGGATGACCTAGGCGGGGAAGTGCCAGGGACAGCATTTCGCTTGTGGGCGCAGCGCTGTTTTAAAAGTTACCAGGAGAAAACAGTTGCCTTTTATAAAAAAATCGGTTATAATAATAAGGCTGTACCGGAAAGTAGATGTTTCGGTCGGATAAGCAAGGCAGAAATGCGTGCGATAAGATATGCGGGCGGGCGGGCTCTGTGCGGCAGGGCGCCGTGAACCATGTCAGGCGGGGAACCGAGCAGCATTAAGCGGAATTCCCTGTGCGATGCAGTCGGTCTGTTCGTCCGCATATCCTGTCGCATGAGCCGTGAAAACGGCCTGCCTTGCTTTTGATTTATTAGGAAAGAAGAAACAATGGAACAACAAGAACTTTCCGTGCGGGAATGTTTTGTACGGGAATTGCCGAGAACAGATGGAAAAATTCTTTTGCGCGTTCCAACCGTGCAGGAAATTATAGATTTCAATCAGCGCGCGAAAGCAGAAGAAGACGTGAGCCGATTTACCTGCCGCCCGGATGTTCATCATACGCCGGAAGAACAAAGAGTACGCCTGCAGAAGCACCTACAGGAACCAGACAGGCTATTCGTGGGTATTTTTCTGCGGGAAAACAGTTTTTACCGCATGATTGGCAAAATAAATTTTTTCGATTATAATCCACGCAATAGAAGCATGGAACTAGGCTATCGCCTTTTAAGAGATTACCGCCGCAGAGGCTATATGAGCTGCGCTTTGAAGGAACTTCTTCAAATTGCTTTTAGAAAAGTTGGTCTGCACAAGGTTTATGCGCAAACAGGAAGCTTCAATATGCCTTCCGTTTCGTTGCTGAAAAGCTTAGGGTTCCAACAGGATGCAGTGCTTCGGGATCATCACGAGTTGGGCGGAAAATTCTATGATGACTTGATTTTCAGCATCCTTGAAAATGAATTTTCTGCAGAAAGCAGAATGGCTCCTATAAACCGGTAAAAAGGGGGGATTGCAATGTACCAGGTGCTTTACCGCAAATGGCGCCCGAAAAAGTTTTCTGATGTTGTAGGGCAGCCACAGGTAACTGTAACGCTGAAAAATGAACTGCAGTCTGGCCGCATTGCGCATGCCTACCTGTTTACCGGTTCCCGTGGCACGGGAAAAACAACCTGCGCAAAGATTTTGGCAAAAGCCGTTAACTGCCTGCACTTGGCGGATGGTGACCCATGCGGTGAGTGTGAAATCTGCAAGGGAATTGAAGACGGCTCTATCTTGGATGTCGTCGAAATTGACGCAGCCAGCAACAACGGTGTCGAGAATATTCGTACTCTTCGGGAAGAAGCCAATTTTACACCGGCTGCTGCAAAGTACCGTGTCTATATTATTGATGAAGTGCACATGCTTTCTGTCGGTGCCTTTAATGCACTTTTAAAGACACTGGAAGAACCGCCGGCACACGTTATCTTTATTCTTGCGACAACCGAGGTCCATAAAATTCCGGCGACGATTCTTTCCCGCTGCCAGCGCTTTGACTTTCACCGTATTCCACCGCAGGATATTGCAGACAGGCTAACCTATATAGCAGGGCAGGAGGACGCGGTGCTTGACCCACAGGCTGCATTGTTGATTGCACGCTTGGCGGATGGCGCTTTGCGCGATGCACTTTCCATCCTTGACCAGTGCTTTGGCCGAAGTAAAAATGTAACGGAACAGGTGGTCGCAGAAACAGCCGGTCTGGTAGGGCGCGAACATCTTTTTGAATTGACCGATTCCATAAAGACCGGTGACTCCTCACAAGCACTGGAAGTGATTGACCGCCTTTATCGATCTTCAAAGGACATGGCGCGTCTGTGCGAAGAGCTTTCCTCACATTTTCGCAGCATGATGCTGATTAAGACGATGAAAAATGCGCGCAGCATTTTGGCTGTTCCAGAGTCTGAATTTGAAGGGCTGGAAAAACAGGCGCTTTCTACTCCGCTTCCGGTTATCCTTCACGCAATGGATACCATGCAGAGCGCTTTGGAAAAGATGTACCGTGGCGGCGACCGGCGCACGGTGTTTGAAATGGCAATTCTTCGCTTGTGTGACCCGAAACTTGATTCTTCGGCTGACGCTTTGCTGCGCCGGGTAGAAGCTTTGGAGCAAAGAACTCCCCACACAGCTTTGCCACAGCAGACAGTTCCTGCTCAGAAGCGTGAGGCTCCAGCTGCCGCAAGCGGCGGGCCGCCTTCACAAAAGAATGGTATGTCCGAGAGCGGTGCGACAGGTTCAAAGATCCAAGCAGATGTCCCAAAAGCCGAAGATTTGGACCAAATTCAAAGCGAAGCAAAGCAGCTTGCCGAATGGCCCGAAATTCTGCAGATTATAAAAACGCTTTCTCAATCCGCAGGTGCGGCGTTTGCCGGTTCAACGGCATATGTGAGCGGCGGGTATATTCTCATTGATACACCGAAGGAACTTGCACTTAAATTTCTTCGGCAGCCATCACAAAGGGATAATATTCGTCAAGCGATTGAGCAGGTTTCCGGTAAAGTATATCGCCTTGGGCCATACCGCAAGCCGGAAAACAAAGAGGAAAGTGCAGAAGACCCACTTGCGCTTCTAGCAGAGAATGCCCAAAAAGAAGGCATAGCGGTTATACAAAAACAGCAGGAGGAGATTTCAAAATGAAAGCTAGATTACCACAGGGATACGGCGGGGGAGCCGCTAATCTGCAGCAGCTTGCACATCAGGCACAAAAACTTCAGGAGCAAATGAGTGAAGTTACTGCAGAACTGGAAGCAAAAGAGTATACGGCTTCTGCCGGCGGCGAAGCTGTTAAGGCAACGGTTACCGGAAAAATGGAAGTTAAGTCCATAGAAATCAAACCGGAAGTTGTTGACCCAGAGGATGTGGAAATGCTTGCAGACCTTGTAACGGCTGCGGTAAATGAAGCGCTTCGTGCGGCTGAGAGTGACAAGTCTGAACACATGGAGAAAATTTCCGGCGGAATGAATATGCCGGGGCTGTTTTAATTACTATGTCCGATTATCATATTGCGCCGCTTTCCCGTCTTGTAGAGCAGTTTGAACGACTGCCTGGCATAGGATATAAAAGTGCTCAGCGGCTTGCTTACTATATTCTAGGCCTTTCTGATGAAGAAGTAAAACAATTTTCGGATTCCATTTTGGAAGCGCATGACAAAATACATACCTGCAGGATTTGCTGTAACCTCACTGACCAGGAACTTTGCTCCATTTGCCGCAATCCGGCACGTGACCAAAGCACAATCTGTGTTGTGGAGAACCCGCGCGATGTTGTTGCCTTGGAGCGTACACGCGACTATAATGGTTCCTACCACGTTCTGCATGGTGTGATTTCTCCGCTGAATGGAATTGGGCCTGACCAGTTACGTATTAAAGAATTGCTGAGCCGGGTGCAGGAAGATACTGTGAAGGAAGTCATTATGGCAACAAACCCGACAGTGGAAGGCGAAGCAACTGCTATGTATATTTCGCGTTTGTTGAAGCCGCTTGGAATAAGGGTGACGCGGCTTGCATATGGTATCCCTGTTGGTGGTGACTTGGAGTATGCTGATGAAGTAACCCTTTCCCGTGCGCTGGAAGGCCGCAGCGAATTGTAAATCAAAGTTGACATAACACTTGACTTTGCCTTAAAAATGTGATATTCTCAAATCCCGACGAAACGGAGGCTCTTTATGGCTAGGGAATCGCTGAAAACAATCGCAAAAAACAAAAAAGCGTTTCACAACTATTTTGTTCAGGAATCTGTGGAAGCCGGGATTGAACTGTGTGGCACTGAAGTGAAGTCCGTGCGAAAGGGTCAAGTAAATCTGAAAGACTCCTGGTGCTCTGTTGTAAACAGTGAACTTCTTGTCAATGGAATGCACATCAGCCCATATGACCATGGGAATATCTTCAATCAGGATCCAATAAGGGTGCGGCGCCTGTTGCTTCACAAACGTGAAATTATGCGCCTTTATGGCTTAGTGAAGCAGAATGGATATTCGCTGATACCGATTTCGGTCTACCTAAAGGGATCTCTTGTGAAAGTACAGGTTGGTCTGTGCAAGGGCAAAAAGTTGTATGACAAGCGTGCCGATATGGCAACGCGCGCAGCAAAAAGGGATATGGAACGTGCAATCAAGGAAAGAAACCAATAGCAATGCATTTTATATGGGGATGTAAAGGCTTCGACGGAGGTTGTAAACCAAGGTAAGCGTGCAGCATCGCGGAATGCTATATTTTCGCAAAAAGAAATAACTAACAAAACTTCTAACGCTAACTATAATTCTAATTATGGGATGGCGTGTGCAGCCTAATTAGGCTACCGTCCTTACCGGGAACACCGCGGCTCGGATAAGGGCGTCGATTAGCGGTGAACGTGAACTGGGGAACGCCTTTACCCCAGTCATGACTCAAAGGCTACCAAAGCAAAAAGCCTGCCTGTGGGCGTTTTGCTGAGGGAATCTTAAAACATAGGCTACGCTCGTAGAAAGCCTTGGCAAATTACTTTCGGACATGGGTTCGACTCCCATCATCTCCACCATGGGGAAAAAGCGGCAGTACTTCCTTATAAAGGAAGTACTGCCGCTTTTCTTAGTTTGCCTTTTGCACTAGCGAAGTACGCACATCTAGCATAACCAGTTCTATAATAACCGAAGCAGGAAATTATCCATCCTGCTTCTTTCTAATAATATATGATATTACCCTGGATAAAATGTAGCCGCCGATCACACTTAATATTGGTATATATACGAGATCAATAGTCAAAAGAATTCTGTCCCTTTCAATATGTCCATAGCGTCTCCAATCTGGATAAACATACGTAGAAAAATAACAGATAGAAACAATAATAAATAATATAAATAACACTAAGCAGAAAAAACGAATTTTAAAATGGCAGCTACAGTCTAACCATATTCCATACAGACATCCCAAAACAAATTGTCCAATTAGTAAATAGAAAAGCAAAAACCTTATGCATAGAACACCCAATATAGCAGGAACTTTAGGCGCACAATAGTAAAACAGAACCAAAATTAAATAAAAACCTACTAAAACCGTTATAGCCTTTCGTAAAGGGTGCGTTTTCCAATAACCTGTTTTTTGTTTTATCATTTTGCACCTCCGAAATTCATTTTCGAAACACTACCTAACCATCAACATGATTAAGCATAGAGAGGTGTTCTCCGAAAAAATCTAATGCTTTTGCTTCGCAGAAAGTAATTTCATTATATCCATAAACGTTCAGGATAGCAAGAAAATTTCCATGATAGTATTATAAAACGTTGTCCCAAAACACCAATGATATCGAAAAGTCCGCACATGGCACAAAGCTTCTCTGCAGAGTGATTCACTAACAGTGGAGGCTTGCTTTTGCATATTTTCCCCAAATGCATCGCGCCTTTTGAAAATTTAGAAACAGCACTAACATCCCAGTGATGAGGTAAACGTGTTCGGATTTTGCGCGTTCACCTCCACCACCTATGAGAAAATCTGTAAAAGGATTTCCTTATTTTTTTGTATAACAAATAACACCGCGGTGCCGGTGAGACCAGAAGAGTTTTAGCGGTCAAGAGTGAAAAAAACCTTCTTTTGCTATAATAACTGTGGTTTCGCCGCCAACAGTCAGCAAAAGGAGGTAGCCTACATGGCAACAAATAAAAGTAACCCACAGGACAGCTACAGTTTAGCACATGATAGATTGTAAAAAGTCCCATAACGATACCTCCCAATAAAATTTACATATTATTCTAGCATATTGCAAAATATTATAAAAAATAATTCAAAAAAATTATGGCTTAATATTGCCTCACCGGATAGAGTTTTATGCTTTTTACAAACTAGCCCGAGCTCTTATTGAAATTTTTTCTAGTGCGCAACTTCCTTTCATTCTAAAGGTTTGTCAAAAATAATTACAAATTAATTACAAATTAATTCATTTTAGAACAATATGACGGACGTTTGTTGATATGATAGAAGCATAAACAATTCACGCACTTTTTTTATGCAAGAAACACATTAAATAAGAAAATAATGTTACTTATGTAACAAAATATAACAAAACTAAACCACATTGCCTTAACAAATGTTCGCTTAGCTCTGTTTAATCACCCGGAAGTGTATGCTAATTGGAAATACATAAAAGAAGGATGAGATATTTTGAACGGAAAACATATTTTAAAAAGCACAGCCGCAGCTGTACTTTCTTTGGCAATGATTTTGTCTGTTTCCGCAGGGTCAGTGACTGCACAGGCAACCTCTCTTAATGACCTGAAACAAAAGCAGACTGGCCTGGAGCAGAAAGGGCAGGATTTGGACAATCAGCTGCAAAAACTCAAGGGCGACAAGGCAAAACAGCAGCAGTACAAGGATGCACTTGACGCAAAGTGTGTTAATTTGGAACAGCAGATTGACAGCAAAGATTTGCAAATTAAACAGTTGGATGCCGATATTCTTGCGAAACAGAAATCTATTGCAGGAAAGCAAAAGAATATTGACGCTGATTTTAAAAGGCTGAAAGAACGTGTTTATGCACTTTATTTGACAGGGGAAGCTTCCAACCTGGAGGTAATTCTCAACGCAAAAAATATTATGGATTTGGCAGACAAAACGGAAATCCTTCAGGTGGTTTCGGAGCACGATACCAAACTGATTGATGAATTGAAAGCCGATATGAACAGTGACATGTTAAAAAACGCGGCGATTTAAAAAAACCGTCAAATAGTCAGCAATCCAAAAACGACGCTGGAGTCGGATGAAAAACAGCTGATTACACTGTCGAAAGAATCGGCAAAAATTATTGCTTCCCTGGGAAAAAGCCAACAGGATATAGAGGCTGCCAGGGAAAAGAACAGAAATGCCCAAAAAAGTGCAGAAGCATCGGTGAACCAATGGCTTTCCAATTACTACGCTTCTACACATCCTTCCAATGGGCCTGTTCCGTCCGGGAATACTTCCAACATCATCAGCGAAGCCGAAAACTATCTTGGCTACCCGTATGTATGGGGTGGCAGCAACCCACAGACCTCGTTTGACTGCTCCGGGTATGTTTCATGGGTTATTAATCACAGTGGATGGAGCGTTGGACGTTTGGGCGTGGATGGCCTTTACAGTATCTGCACACCGGTTTCCGGCGCTGCTGCCCGTCCGGGTGATTTGGTCTTCTATAATTACACTTATGGAGGCTTCCCTAGATCCCATGTCGGAATTTATGTTGGTGGGAACCGTGCAATTCAGTGCGATGACCCTGGCGTTGAAATTGTAAACCTGAGCAGTAGCTATTGGCAGAATCACTTTGATTCCTTTGGGCGTCTTCCCTAAAAGGTAAATCCGCTTATTCGCATTATTTCTTGTAGCCCCCGCATATAAATTTGTGCGGGGGTGATGCTTTTGAAGTCCGCAAAAAGTAATGCGATTCCCATCGCATTTTTGATTCTTTGCTGCTTGGCTTTTTTGTCACTTTCTTACATTGCCTGCAATCGTCTCAATGAGATGTCTGTGGCAACTGGGGAAAAGGATAGGAAGACTATCGTAATTGATGCAGGTCATGGCGGGGAAGATGGGGGAGCAACTGGTAAATCGAAACTGCCGGAAAAAGATATTAATCTTGCAATTGCAAAAGATCTGCAGCAACTGCTTACAGCGTCAGGCTATCAAGTCGTTATGATCCGCTCGACGGACACAGCAGTTTCTGACCAGCTAAAAACGATTCACGGTCGAAAAGTCAGCGATATTCATAATCGAATGAAAATCATAGAGGCTCAGGGAAACTGCGTTTTTGTGAGCATTCATCAGAATTTATTTGAACAGGAGCAATATCACGGCGCGCAGGTGTTTTTTTCCAAAAACAACGATAGAAGTAAGCCACTGGCGGAATCCATCCAAAAACGTGTTGTTTCTATGCTGCAAAAAGACAATGAAAGGAAGGTAAAACCGGCTACCAGTTCCATTTATCTGCTGTGGCATGCTAAAGTTCCCGCAGTATTGGTGGAATGCGGATTTCTTTCCAATGAAGAAGAAGTGCAAAAATTGAATACACAGAAATATCAGCAGCAAATAGCTTTTGCCATCTATAGCGGCCTTGCTGATTTCTGCAGTGAAACTGATAATGGGCAGTAGGAACACTTGCATCCTACTGCTTTTTTTATTAGAATGAAGAGAGAATATGAGGAAGAATGAGGGCTGAAAGATGTCTGCAAAATTTAAAAGCGTTTATGTCTGTTCCGAGTGCGGATTTGAGTCGCCTAAATGGTTTGGAAAATGTCCAGGCTGCGGCCAGTGGAACACCATGAATGAAGAAATACAAGAGCCTGCCCAAAAATTTTCGGCAGGCTTTTCCGCACATCGCGCCGCTGCACATACAGCCATTCCAATTACCCAAATCAGCACATCGGAAGAGGCACGCTACCATACGGGGATGAGCGAACTTGACCGTGTACTGGGGGGAGGAATTGTAAAAGGGTCGCTGACCCTTATCAGCGGGGAGCCTGGAATCGGGAAATCTACTATATTACTGCAGATTTGCGGAACCCTTGGGAAAGGTCATAGAATTTTATATGTATCTGGCGAAGAATCAGCGCGCCAAATTAAACTCCGTGCTTCAAGGCTGGGCATTGAGAGCGAAAATTTATATATTTTAACGGAAACAGACATACAGGTTGTTATTGAGGAAATTCGGCAGGCGAAGCCCAGTCTTGTTATGATTGACTCGATCCAGACAATGAATTTTACTGATTTAAGTTCTTCGCCGGGAAGCGTCTCGCAGGTGCGGGAGTGTACAAATGCTGTAATGCATGTGGCAAAATCGCTTGAAATTCCGGTTATTATCGTTGGCCATGTCAACAAAGACGGTGCCATTGCGGGGCCTAAAGTGCTGGAGCACATTGTTGATACTGTTCTTGTTTTTGAAGGTGACCGTCAGCTTTCGTATCGAATTCTAAGAGCGGTAAAAAACCGTTATGGCTCAACAAACGAAATCGGTGTTTTTGACATGGCAGAAGACGGCCTGCATCAGGTGGAAAATCCTTCCCAGGCTTTACTGTCCGGCAGACCAACAAATGTTTCAGGAACCTGCGTGACCTGCATGATTGAGGGCTCAAGGCCTATTTTGGCAGAGATACAGGGCCTTGCAACATCCTCTGGCTTCGGCACACCTCGGCGAATGTCGACCGGCTTTGACTATAACCGGATGTCGCTCCTTTTGGCTGTACTGGAAAAACGAGCTGGTTACTATTTTGCAAATCTGGACGCTTATGTAAATGTAGTCGGTGGCCTTCGGCTGGATGAGCCGGCTGGGGATCTCGCCGTTGCGCTTGCTCTTGTTTCAAGTCTGAAGGACAAGCCAATACGCGACAGTGCGATTGTGTTCGGCGAGATTGGGCTGGCTGGAGAACTGCGTACAGTTACGCACACAGAAGCACGAATCAGTGAAGCTGACCGGCTTGGCTTTGATACCTGCATCCTGCCATACAATAGCCTGAACCGCATTTCACATTCATTTCAGCATATTCGATTAATCGGAGTTAAAAATGTGAAGCAGGCTTTTGAAGCTGCGACGGAGCAGGACCCTCAATGACATCTCTTGGCGTTACTTTAATACAATGCACACATCCGTCACCTGTATAATTCGTTATAGCTGATGGAATTTCCAAGCTGCAGTAACCGTCTTTCTGATAGACGCAGTCAACATCACACTGAATCATACTCATGGTCCTCACCTCAACATTATTTTGAGAGTCTGCATACTGAATTATTCAAACTTTTTTAGAAATTTTGGCTTATAATTTTCACTCTCTATCACAAAATAAGCTGTGACAGGGGGAGTGCAGATGAAAAAATATGTGTTCTTATATACCTTTACAGCTGTCGCTGCAGCGGCTATTTTAGCTGTAGGCCAAATGATACGCAGTACGTTCGTTCATGTTGGAACTGTAAAGGCATCTACCAGTACAGTAGAAAATACTGTTATTTGCACTGGAAAAGTCGAAACAAATCCCGGAAGCAATATTTATGCAGTTTCCCCGGGAATTATAAAGCAACTTTTTGTCAAAACAGGGAGCAAAGTAACAGTCGGGCAGGCAATGATGGAAGTTTTACCTCTTTCCCTGTCACAGTCATCCTCTTCTTCTCCAACTGGAGAAGATGCAAAACTGGACTCAAGCCTTAGTGCAGCAAATGCTTATGGAATTTATTCTGCTTACTTAAACCGGATGAAAGGAGGAAGTTCAAATTCTTCAGTTTCCGGAAGTCCTCAGGGAACAGAAGAAGGGAGGAATGTTCCTTATATTATTCGGGCAACGGCAACTGGCACTGTCGGCTCTCTTGCTGCCTCAGAAGCTGGAGCCTATATTGATTCATCAAAACCCGCTGCAGTGATTCAGAGTGGCAACGATCTGCAAATCCGCCTGAATGTAGATGAATCACAGGCTCCCGACATAAAAGTGGGGCAGTCGGTCCAAATCACCGGTGTTGGCTTTCGAAATTCCATTTATTCCGGTAAAGTAACATGCATTTCAGGAGAAGCAAAACAGCTCGTTTCTGCAACAGGGCAGGAAACAGTGATTGATGTTCTAGCAAGTGTTAATCATCCCGGAATTGATTTGAAACCCGGTTTTACTGTAAAGGCCAAAATAACCACTGCAAGCTGCAGTCACATACTAGTTTTACCATATGAGGCGGTGCGGGAAAATGCAAATGGCGGCGAATTTGTTTACTGCATTGTAAAAAGCCATGCGAAAAAGACGCCAGTTATAACTGGCCGGGAATTTGATAATGGCTTTGAAATAAAAAGCGGTGTTCATGAAAACGATTCGGTTATAACGAACCCGGATGAAATTTCTGATGGAGCGAAGGTTATTCCAGACTCAACTACCCCAGCAACAGGTGAGAGCCATGATTGAATACTTTAAAAATGCTTTTCGAAATCTGGGCCGGAAGCGAATCCGGACAATTCTCACAATCCTTGGTATTGCAATAGGGGTGGCTTCGGTTGTTACAATCGCTAACATCAGCCAATGCGGAACAAATTCAGTAACAGGCGAAATGAACAGCCTTGGTTTGAGCGGCCTGCTGATTACGAAATCAGAAAAAGGGCAGAATGCCTTTTTTGATACGGATGATATTAAATCGGTGAGCAAAATTAGTCAGGTGGAACTTGCGGCTCCGCTTATTACCGCCAGTACGCAGATTAGTGTGCGGAATACAAAAACGCCAGCCGTTCTTTGGGGGATTGACTGGTGTGCAGGCGATATTGTTTCTTTGCAGCCCATTTATGGAAGACTGTTTAACCGAAAAGATATCAGTGTGGATGCAAACGTATGCCTCGTGGATGAAACTTTTTCCCGCAAAGTGTATGGGCGAAGCAATATTGTAGGCAAAAAGATCAATCTTG
>JBFLFY010000029.1:0-19149 GCA_041859875.1 Caproicibacter sp.
GAGAAGCAGGTTATCCTGAAAGCGAAAAATCTGCTCATAAGCCGCAACAATTTTACTGAACCGCAGGCGCACCGGCTGATTCAGAAAAAAAGCATGGATTTTGGAAGAAAAATGATTGAAACGGCTCTGATCATTTTAGGCGCGTAAGCGTAGAAGGGGATACAGTAACAATGAAATTTACAAAAATGCAGGGTATTGGCAACGATTATATTTACATCAACTGTTTTCAAGAAAAAGTGGAAGACCCAGCGGCGCTTTCCGTGCGGCTGAGCGAGCGGCACTTTGGCGTCGGCTCAGATGGCATTATCCTTATTAAGCCTTCCGAAAAGGCCGACTGCAAAATGGAGATGTATAATGCCGACGGTTCGCAGGGCTTGATGTGCGGCAACGGCATCCGCTGTGTGGGCAAATATGTTTATGAGCGCGGCATAGCAAAGAAAAATGTACTTACAGTGGAAACTTTGAGCGGCATAAAAACTCTGCACTTAACATTGCGGGACGGTACGGTTTCGGAAGTGGAGGTCAATATGGGCCGCCCCATTCTGAAGCCTTCGAAAATTCCGGCACAGTTCCCGGGCAACCGCGTTGTTGCTTACCCGCTGAGGGTGAACGGCCACGAGTATGCAGTAACCTGCGTTTCCATGGGCAACCCGCACTGCGTGGTGTTCGTGAAAGATACCAAGCAGTTCCCAGTCGAAAAAATCGGGCCGGAGTTTGAGAATCACCCGGCATTTCCACAGCGCGTGAACACCGAGTTCGTGCAGGTCCTGAACGAAAAGGAAGTCAATATGCGCGTTTGGGAGCGCGGCTCCGGCGAAACACTTGCCTGCGGAACCGGCGCCTGCGCTACAGCCGTTGCCTGTGTGCTGAACGAACAGACAGGCCGCAGCATACTGGTTCATCTGCTGGGCGGCGACCTGAAAATCCGCTGGGATGAAGAATCCGGCGATGTGCTAATGACTGGCCCTGCTGAATTTTCTTTTGACGGGACTGTCAATATCTGATATAATAAATGCTCAGAGTATGCTTTTTTGAATTTTTAAGGAAGGGAATGTGCAAAAGTTGCTGAAAATCAATGAAAACTTTGCAAAACTTCCGGCAAATTACCTGTTTGTTGAGATTGACAGCCGGGTAAATAAGTTTTTGAAGCAAAATCCAGGAACGGAAGTCCTCCGCCTTGGAATTGGTGACGTTACAAGGCCCTTGCCGAAAGTGGTTGTTGACGCTGCTTCAAAAGCTGCACAGGAGATGGGGCATGCCGAAACTTTCCGCGGCTATGGCCCGGAAAATGGCTACCAATTTCTGCGGGAAGCCATCAGTAAGCACGATTTTCAGGAGAGAGGCGTTGCGATTGGCGCCGATGAGATTTTCGTGAGCGATGGTGCAAAGAGCGACACCGGCAGCATTGGCGACATTTTTGGCCCTGACAACATTGTGGCGGTGTGTGACCCGGTTTACCCGGTGTATGTAGACACAAATGTTATGGCGGGGCGTGCGGGTACTTACACGGAGGGCAAGGGGTTCGACCGTGTGGTTTATATGCCGTGCCGCAGGGAAAACAACTTTCTGCCGCAGCTTCCGGAACGCCGGGCAGACATGATTTATCTTTGTTTCCCCAATAACCCCACGGGTATGGGCATTGACCGAGCCAGCCTGAAAAAGTGGGTGGAATATGCCCTCAAAAACAAATCGATTATCCTTTATGACGCGGCTTATGAAGCGTTTATCACCGATCCGGAGATGCCGCACAGCATCTTTGAGATTGAAGGTGCCAAAAAGTGCGCCATCGAATTCCGCAGTTTCTCAAAAACAGCGGGATTTACCGGGATGCGCTGCGCTTATACCATTATCCCGAAGGAGCTGGAGTTCGGCGGGGTTTCGCTCAACAAACTCTGGGCACGCCGGCAGTCCACAAAGATGAACGGCGTTTCCTACCCGGTTCAGCGTGCAGCGGAAGCTGTGTTTACGCCGGAAGGCTTAAACGGTATCCGCGAAAATATTGAGTATTACCATGCCAATGCAAAGATTATCCGCGAGGGGCTTGCAAAGGCGGGCTTTGAGGTGTACGGCGGCGTCAATTCCCCGTATGTTTGGCTGAAGGTTCCTGCAGGTCTTACTTCATGGGAATTCTTTGACCAGCTTCTCGAAAAGGCCCATGTGGTTGGAACCCCCGGCTCCGGTTTTGGAACCTGCGGCGAGGGCTATTTCCGCCTGACTTCTTTTAACACAAAGGAAAATACCGAAAAGGCCGTTCAGCGTATCGTTAAAACATTTGCCGGGAAATAACGGCTTCCCGGTAAACTGCTTGAAGTGAAAGATGGTTGGTGAATCAATGAAAGCGTTATTAATGCTCGAAAATGGAATGTGCTTTGAAGGAACCGGCTTCGGATTAGAGAAAGACACGCTCTGCGAAGTCGTTTTCAACAGTGCTATGTGCGGCTACACCGAACTGCTCACCGATCCTTCCTATGCCGGGCAAGGTGTGGTTATGGCCTACCCGCTTATTGGCAACTATGGAATCTGCTACGACGACGCCGAGTCGAAAAAGCCGTGGCTTTCCGCCTATATTGTCCACCGCGTTTCCGATATTGCAAGCAATTTCCGCAGTGACATTGACTTGGACTCTTTTCTGAAAAACAACGGCGTTCCTGGCATACAGGGCGTTGATACCCGTACCATTACAAAGGTTCTGCGTGAAAATGGAACCATGCGCGGCATGGTAGCCTATGGGGATTCCATTGACCGCAGCGCCATGCTGGAAAAGATCAAGGCGTACCGCCTGAAAACCATGGTTCCGGAAGTAAGCTGCAGGGAACCGGAAATTTATGGTGACGGCCCCATTAAGGTTTCCCTTCTTGACTATGGCGTGAAAAATAATATTATCCGTTCCCTTGTTTCCCGCGGATGTACAGTCAAACGGTTTCCGCACAATACTTCTTTTGAAGATGTGATGCAGTTCAGCCCGGATGGCGTTATGCTGACGAACGGCCCCGGCGACCCGAAAGAATGCGGCGCGGAAATTGCAGAGCTGAAAAAAATTTATGCCCATGGAGTCCCTGCATTTGCCATATGCCTTGGCCACCAGTTGATGGCTCTTGCACAGGGATTTGATACCTATAAATTGAAATACGGGCACAGGGGTATTAACCATCCGGTAAAAGAATTGGCCTCAGGAAAAGTATATATTACTTCCCAGAACCACGGCTATGTAGTGGATGGGAAAACCGTTGATCCTTCAGTTGCGGACATCAGTTTTACCAGTATGAACGATGGCAGCATTGAAGGATTAAACTATAAAAACGGGAAAGTTTTCTCGGTGCAGTTTCACCCTGAGGCTTCCCCTGGGCCGCTGGACACCGGCTTTTTGTTTGACCGGTTTATCAGCCTGATGGGAGGGGACCGGCTATGAAAAGAGAAGAAATTAAAAAGGTCGTCATTATCGGTTCCGGCCCGATTGTCATTGGTCAGGCTGCGGAATTTGACTATGCCGGAACTCAGGCCTGCCGCGCTTTGCGTGAAGAGGGCATTGAGGTCATCCTCATCAATTCCAACCCGGCGACGATTATGACAGACCGCCAGATAGCAGACAAGGTCTATATTGAACCGCTCACCGTCGAAACCGTTAAGAAAGTTATCCTGAAGGAAAAGCCCGACAGCCTCCTTCCAACCCTTGGCGGGCAGAATGCCCTGAACCTTGCCGTGGAGGTGGAGGAATCCGGATTCCTGAAAGAGCATAATGTCGAGATGATTGGCACAAGTGCCGACACTATCCGCATGGCAGAAGACCGTGAACTTTTCAAGGAAGCAATGAACCGTATTGGCGAGCCTGTAGCGCCAAGCGCCATTGCAGAAAACGTGGAAGACTGCGTCAAAGCAGCTAAAACCATTGGCTACCCGGTCGTTGTGCGCCCGGCCTATACCCTTGGCGGCAGCGGCGGCGGCTTTGCAGACAATGAAGAAGAGCTTGTCAGCATTGCTACGGTCGGCCTCAGCCGCAGCCGCGTGCATCAGGTGCTCATAGAGCGCAGCATCAAAGGCTGGAAAGAAATCGAGTACGAAGTTATCCGCGACCATAACGACAACTGCATCACCGTCTGCAACATGGAAAACATCGACCCGGTCGGCGTACATACGGGTGACTCGATTGTTGTTGCGCCGTGCCAGACTTTAGCTGACAAAGAGCTTCAGATGCTGCGTACTTCCGCACTGAATATTATCCGCGAACTGAAGGTGGAAGGCGGCTGCAATGTGCAGTTTGCGCTGAACCCCAACAGTTTCGACTATGCCGTTATTGAAGTGAATCCGCGTGTAAGCCGTTCTTCCGCATTGGCCTCGAAAGCTACAGGTTACCCCATCGCGAAAGTAGCTTCCAAAATTGCGCTCGGTTATACGCTTGATGAAATTCCAAACGCGATTACCAAAAAGACATATGCCTGTTTTGAGCCAACACTGGATTACTGCGTCGTGAAAATTCCGCGCTGGCCGTTCGACAAGTTCATCAATGCCAAGCGAATCCTTGGCACGCAGATGAAAGCAACGGGCGAAGTGATGGGCATTGCCCCGACTTTTGAAGCAGCCTTGATGAAAGCAATCCGCTGCCTGGAGCAGAACACTTACAGCCTGATGGACAGTACACTGAAGGGCCTTGCAGATGACGAGCTGAACAGCCGCCTCCATGTGGTGGATGACCGCCGCCTTTGGGTTGTGGCTGAAGCGCTGCGCCGCGGCGTAACAAAAGAAAAAATCCACGAGATTACGAAAATTGACCTCTGGTTTCTGCAGAAGTTCCAGAACATTGTGAACATGGAAAAGAAAATCGCAGCCGAGCCGATGGACGAATCCCTACTGCGCGAAGCTAAAGAGTACGAATTTCTCGACAAAACAATTTCAGAACTCAGCGGTATCAGTGTGGAAGACCTCCGTGCAATGCAGAAGAAGTGGAATATCCATCCGATTTATAAGATGGTGGATACCTGCGCGGCGGAGTTCGACGCGGCAACACCGTATTATTACTCCCGCTACGGCCTGCAGAATGAGTCCTGCCCGAAGAGCGACCGTAAAAAAGTGCTTGTTATCGGTTCCGGGCCAATCCGCATCGGGCAGGGCATTGAATTTGACTTCTGTTCGGTTCACAGCGTTTGGGCGTTAAAGGAACTCGGCTATGAAACTATCATCGTAAACAATAACCCGGAAACCGTCAGCACGGATTTTGATGTTGCCGACAAGCTTTATTTTGAGCCGCTTACGGAAGAAGACGTGCGGAATATTGTAGAGATGGAAAAGCCGGATGGCGCGGTTGTGCAGTTCGGCGGGCAGACGGCCATTAAACTGGCCGGTGCGATTGAAAAAATGGGCGTGCCGCTCCTCGGCAGCTCCGCGGACAGCATTGATGCGGCAGAAGACCGCGAGCGCTTTGATGAAATCCTGAACCGCTGCCGCATTCCGCGCGCAGCCGGGCGCACCGTTTTTACCTGTGATGAGGCGATTGCCGCGGCGCACGACCTGGGCTACCCGGTGCTTGTGCGGCCTTCTTATGTTCTTGGCGGGCAGGGAATGCAGATTGCCTACTCCGACCAGGACATCATTGACCAGATTGGCATTATCAACCGGATTGCACAGGAGCACCCTATCCTTGTGGACAAGTACATTATGGGCACCGAAGTGGAAGTGGATGCAGTCTGCGACGGTACAGATACCATGATACCGGGAATCATGCAACACGTTGAGCGCGCCGGCATTCATTCGGGCGACAGCATCTCCGTCTACCCGCCGGTCAGCGTAGATAAAAATATGCAGAACCTGATTGTGGAGTATACCCGCAGCCTGGCCAAGGCGCTTCATGTGATTGGCCTGCTGAACGTTCAGTATATTGTAAAAGACGAGCAGGTTTATGTCATTGAGGCAAACCCGCGCTCTTCACGCACAGTGCCGTATATCAGCAAGGTCACCGGAATCCCGATTGTTCCGCTTGCCGTAGGGACCTTCTTTGGCAAAACCCTGCCAGAAATGGGCTACCACTATGGCTTGCAGCACGAGAGGGCGCTGGTTGCCGTAAAAATGCCTGTTTTCTCTTTCGAAAAGCTCTATGGGCAGGATGTAAACCTCGGGCCTGAAATGAAGTCAACGGGTGAAGTGCTTGGCGTTGCCAGAACGTATGACGAAGCGCTTATCAAGGCTTTCTATGGGGCGGGCGTTCACAAAATTGAAAAAGGCAACGTCATTATCACCGTAAAAGATTCCGACAAAGATGAAGTCCTGCCGATTGCGCAGGGACTTTATGACCTTGGCTGGACCATCTATTCCACCGCCGGCACATCCGAATTCTTAAATGAACACGACATTCCGACCATCCGCCTGCACAAAATCGGCGACGGGAAGCCGGATATTCTTGACCATATTGTTTCAGGCAAAATCAATCTCGTTGTAAACACCCCATCCAAAGAGGTTTCACACCACCGCGACGGGTACAAGATTCGCCGCAACGCTGTGGAAGCCGGTATTCCATGCCTAACTTCGCTGGATACGGCCAATGCCTTCCTAACCTGTGCGCGTCATGTGGAAACGACGCAGCTTTCCGTTGTAGACATTACAAAAGTGTCTTCGTTCCTTAACTTTATCTGACCGCAGCCCAGGCTCCTTTTTGGGGCCCGGGCATTCCACTTTTCAAAACAAATTTATGGAGGAAAAATTATGGAAAAGAAAGAACAGCTGTATGAGGGAAAAGCAAAAAAGGTATTCGCCACAGATGACAAGGATTTTTGTATTGTAGATTACAAAGATGATGCCACGGCATTTAACGGCCTTAAAAAGGGCACCATTTCCGGCAAAGGCGTTGTGAACAACAAAATGTCGAATTACCTGTTTCAACTGCTGGAAAACAAAGGCATTCCCACTCATTTTGTAAAGCAGCTGAGCGACCGTGAAACCCTTGTAAAAAGGGTTCAGATTGTTCCGCTGGAAGTCATCGTCCGCAACAAGGCGGCCGGAAGCCTTGCAAAGCGCCTTGGCATGGAAGAGGGCAGCGAGCTGAAGTGCCCGGTGCTTGAATTCTGCTACAAGAGCGACGCTCTCGGCGACCCAATGGTGAACGAAACCCACATCCTGGCGGCCGGCTTTGCAACGAAGGAAGAAATTGACCAGATCAGCGCCATGGCTTTGAAAATCAACAAGATCCTGCAGGAGTTTTTCCTTTCCGTTAACATTGAACTGATTGACTTTAAGCTGGAGTTCGGCCGTTACCACGGCGAGATTATTCTGGCGGATGAAATTTCTCCGGACACCTGCCGCTTCTGGGATGTTCACACGCATGAAAAACTGGACAAAGACCGTTTCCGCAGAGATCTTGGCGGCGTAGAGGAAGCATACCAGGAAGTCATGAAACGCATTGGCCTGTAACAGAGAGGAGTAGCTTTTGAACTGCTGTACTTTTGCAGATGAACATCCGGGCGAGGAATGCGGTGTCTTCGGAATTTTTTCCGACGGCACCGTAAACCCCGCCTACGCCGCTTATAACGGCCTTCTTGCCCTTCAGCACAGGGGGCAGGAAAGCTGCGGCATTGCCGTGAGCGACCGCGGCGTGATTTCCTATGCTAAAGATATGGGGCTTGTAACAGAAGCTTTCAGCCATAAAACGCTGGAAAGCCTTGTGGGGCAGATGGCCGTCGGCCATGTGCGGTACTCCACTTCCGGAGCGAGCGCGCGTGAAAACGCGCAGCCCCTTGTGATGCACTATATTAAAGGTACGCTTGCCATTGCTCACAACGGAAACCTGACGAACGCCTATGAGCTGCATGAGATCCTTGCAAGGCAAGGCTGCATTTTCCAAACGACCAGCGACACGGAAGTCATTGCTTATATGATAGCCCGTGAACGCGTGAACGCACCGTCGATTGAAGAAGCTATCCACCGCGCCATGCCGAAAATCCACGGCGCATATTCCATCGTGGTGATGAGCCCGCAGAAGCTGATTGCCTTCCGTGACCCGCACGGCTTCCGTCCGCTCTGCATTGGAAAGGTCAACAATTCCTATGTGTTTGCGTCGGAAACCTGCGCGCTGGATGCCTGTGGCGCAGAGTTTGTGCGCGACGTAAAGCCGGGCGAAATTGTTATTGCGGACAAAAACGGCCTGCGCACCATCTATGACCCCGTTTCCGTGAAAAAATCACTCTGTGTTTTCGAGTATATCTATTTTGCAAGGGATGACAGCATTATAGACGGCATCAGCGTTTATGAAGCGCGCAAGGAAGCCGGCCGCCTGCTGGCCCGCCAAAAGCCTGTGGAAGCCGATATGGTCCTCGGCGTGCCGGAGTCCGGCATTGATGCCGCCATCGGCTACAGTGAAGAGTCGGGCATCCCGTACCAAAAGGGTATTGTAAAAAATTCCTACATTGGGCGTACTTTTATCAAGCCGAACCAGTCGGAGCGTGAACGCAGTGTCCGCATTAAGCTGAACGCGCTTTCCACGGCGGTGCGCGGCAAGCGGATTGTGATGCTCGACGACTCCATTGTGCGCGGCACTACAAGCGCCCGCATTGTCAGCATGCTGAAAGAATGCGGCGCTAAAGAAGTGCATCTGCGCATTAGTTCCCCGCCGTTCCTGTGGCCGTGCTATTACGGAACCGACATCCCGTCAAAGAATGAACTCATCGCCTGTAAGCATTCGATTGATGAAATAGGCAGGATGAGCTATGCGGATTCCATTGACTTTCTGAAACTGGAAAACCTGAAAAAAATGCTTGGCGGGAAGTGTGAAGGGTTCTGCGATGCCTGTTTCTCCGGCAACTACCCGGCGGAGATTCCGGATTATCTGGTGGCTAAAAAAGACTATGACTACTGCACGCCGATTAAACGGCTGTAAATTTTTTGGAGGTTTCCGAATTGAAGAATTCTTACGAATCACCGCTTTCATCCCGTTATGCGGATGACAAGATGAAATATATTTTTTCACCGGACAAAAAATTCCGCACTTGGCGCAGGCTTTGGATTGCTTTGGCTGAAGCGGAAAAAGAGCTCGGCCTCGGCATCACGCAGGAACAGATTGACGAGATGAAAGCGCATCAGGATGACATTAACTATGACGTTGCGGAAGCGCGTGAAAAGGTTGTGCGCCACGATGTGATGTCACATGTTTATGCTTTTGGTGTGCAGTGCCCGAAGGCGGAACCAATTATCCACCTCGGCGCCACTTCCTGCTATGTGGGTGACAATACTGATGTTATCATTATGACGGAAGCCCTGCGCCTTGTGCGCGACAAGTTGGTCTGCGTCCTTCGTGTTTTAAAGAAGTTTGCTTTGGAAAACCGCAGTCTGCCCACGCTGGCCTTTACGCATTTTCAGCCGGCTCAGCCTACGACAGTCGGCAAGCGCGCGACTCTCTGGATGCAGGACCTGCTGATTGACCTGGAAGATGTGGAATATGTGCTTTCCGGCATGAAGTTGCTCGGTTCCAAGGGTACAACGGGCACGCAGGCGAGCTTTTTGGAGCTTTTCGACGGCGACCACGAAAAAGTGCGGAAGCTGGACGGAATGATTGCGAAAAAGATGGGTTACAGCGGATGCTTTGCGGTTTCCGGCCAGACTTACACCAGAAAACTCGACAGCCGCGTTCTCGCCGTGCTGAGCGGCGTTGCTCAAAGTGCCGCAAAATTTTCCAATGATATTCGCCTGCTGCAGCACCTGAAAGAAATTGAGGAGCCGTTTGAAAAGAATCAAATCGGTTCCTCGGCTATGGCCTACAAGCGCAACCCGATGCGCAGCGAACGCATTGCGTCGCTTGCCCGCTATGTGATGATTGACAGCCTGAACCCGTGCATCACGGCGGCTACCCAGTGGTTTGAACGTACGTTAGACGATTCCGCCAACAAGCGCATCAGCGTGCCGGAAGCCTTCCTTGCAGTAGACGGCATCTTGAATTTGTATGCCAATGTGGCTGACGGCCTTGTCGTCTACCCGAAGGTAATTGCGAAGCACCTCGAAAGTGAGCTGCCTTTCATGGCGACGGAAAATATCATGATGGATGCCGTGAAACGCGGCGCCGACCGCCAGCAGCTGCATGAGCGCATCCGCGTTCATTCCATGGAAGCTTCCCGTATTGTAAAGGAAGAGGGCGGAAAGAACGATCTTCTGCAGCGCATAGCCGACGACCCGGCTTTCGGTGTTACCCTGGAGCAGCTGAATAAAATTGTCAGCCCGGAAAAATACGTTGGCTGCGCACCGGAACAGACTGCCGAATTTATTTCGGAAACAGTGGACCCTGTCCTTTCAAAATACAGCAAAATCGGTGATGAAACAGAAGAAATTAATGTTTAATTGATTCTGTTTGTGTTTCGAAGATATTTATGATATAGTATATAAGTTGTTTTCTGCCTGCCCGTTTTGCCGCCGGGCAGCGCGGTATTATTACCAAAGCGGCAAGTTGGAGTGATTTCAAAATGATAACTGCGATTGTCGGAGCTTGCTGGGGCGACGAAGGCAAGGGCAAAATAACGGATGTGGAAGCGGAAAAGGCCGACATTGTCATACGCTTTCAGGGTGGTTATAATGCAGGCCATACCATTGTGAACAACTATGGCAAATTCGCACTGCATCAGCTCCCTTCCGGTGTGTTCCACAGCAACATTGTGAATATTATCGGAAACGGCGTTGCATTGAACCCGGAAAAGTTTATTTCTGAACTAAACGGCCTTGTGGAGCGTGGTGTTCCGAAGCCGAAAATGATGGTTTCAAATCGTGCACAGATTCTTATGCCGTACCATGTGCTGCTGGATACCTGTGAAGAGGCGCGCCTGGCTTCCAAATCTTTCGGTTCTACAAAGTCCGGAATTGCACCTTTTTATTCCGATAAATTTGCAAAGATTGGCTTTCAGGTCAGTGAACTTTTTGCGGATGAAGCCTATCTGCGCGAAAAAATTGACCATGTGATTGCTCTTAAAAATGTATTTCTTGAACATCTTTATCATCAGCCAAAGCTGGAAGCGGATGCTGTTTACGCGAAACTGATGGAGTACAAGAAAATTCTTGCTCCTTATGTTGGCGATACATTCGAATTTCTCAGCGAAGCGGTGCATGACGGCAAAAACATTTTGCTGGAAGGTCAGCTGGGTACACTGAAAGACCCGGATTTTGGAATTTACCCAATGGTTACGTCTTCAAATACGATTGCGGCATACGGCGCGGTAAGCACCGGTATTCCGCCGTATGAAGTAAAAAATATCCTTGCTGTGGTAAAGGCGTATTCCAGCGCTGTAGGTGCTGGAGAATTCGTAAGTGAAATTTTCGGCCAGGAAGCCGACAACCTGCGCCGCCGCGGCGGCGACGGCGGCGAATTCGGCGCAACAACCGGCCGCCCGCGCAGAATGGGATGGCTTGACCTTGTGGCGGCACGCTACGGCTGCCGCGTTCAGGGCGCAACGGGCGTTGCACTGACGGTGCTGGATGCCCTCGGCTATCTTGACGAGATTCCGGTTTGTGTTGCCTATGAACTGGATGGCAAAAAGATAGATTTCTTCCCGCCGACGGTAGACCTCAAGCACTGCAAACCGGTATATGAAAAGCTGCCGGGCTGGAAGTGCGACATCCGCGGCATTAAAAAGTACGAGGATCTTCCGGAAAACGCAAGGCATTACGTCGAGTTTGCGGAAAAGGCAATCGGCGTACCGGTCAAGATTGTTTCCAACGGCCCTGCGCGCGAAGATATTATTTACCGCTGATTTTAATTTTTATTTCATGCAGCCGGTGGCAGGCGTTCTGTCAATTCCGGCTGCTTCCTTGATTTAGGAAGAGGTGTTTCTAAACTATGTGTGGTATTGTTGGTTATGTCGGCGACGATCAGGCTGCGCCGATTCTTCTGAAAGGCCTTGAAAAACTAGAGTACCGCGGGTACGATTCCGCAGGTGTTGCCGTGTATGACGGCACTTCAATTCAGGTTGTAAAAACAAAAGGCCGGCTGAAAGTGCTGAATGATAAAATTCATGGCGGCACCGATATGCAAGGCACTGTTGGCATTGGCCATACGCGCTGGGCGACGCATGGGAAGCCTTCGGACCTGAACGCGCATCCGCACGTCAGTGAGTCCGGCAAATTTGCCGTTGTCCATAACGGCATTATTGAAAATTATCTTACTTTGAAACATTCTCTGCTGGAGCAAGGGTACCATTTTGTGTCGGAGACAGACACAGAAGTAATTGCTCAGCTTTTAGATTATTATTATGACGGCGATTTGCTTGACGCGGTCACAAAGACGCTTCGCAAAGTCCGCGGCTCCTATGCACTCGGCATCCTCTGTAAGGACTTTCCGGACCGCATTATCGGCGTTCGGAAAGACAGCCCGCTGATTGTCGGCCTCGGCAAAGGTGAAAATTTCATCGCTTCGGATATTCCGGCAATTCTGAACCGTACCCGTGACATTTACCGTTTAAATGAAAACGAAATTGCCGTAATTCAGAAAAACGGTGTCTCCGTTTATGACCTTGACAAAAAGCCCATTGCGAAAAAACCTTCGCACATTGATTGGGATATTTCTGCGGCGGAAAAGGGCGGTTTCAGTCATTTTATGGCAAAGGAAATTATGGAGCAGCCGAAAGCGGTGCGCAACACGATTTCTCCGCGCATCAAAGACGGCCGTATTGTCCTGGACAACATTACACTTACAAAGCAGCAGATTGAAAGCTTCAGTAAAATTTTCATTGTTGCCTGCGGTTCAGCCTACCATGTAGGCGTTGTGGCAAAATACATTTTTGAGCAGTACACACATATTCCGGTTGAAGTTGATGTTGCTTCCGAGTTCCGTTACCGCAACCCGTTAATTAACAGCAGCGTCCTCGTTCTGGTTATCAGCCAGTCTGGCGAAACAGCGGATACGCTGGCAGCTTTGCGGGAAGCAAAACGCCTTGGCGCGCGCACGATTTCTATCGTGAACGTTGTAGGCAGCTCTATTGCCAATGAGTCGGATGACGTCCTTTACACTTGGGCCGGGCCGGAAATCGCCGTGGCTACGACGAAAGCTTACAGTACACAGCTTGCCGTTGTGTATCTGCTGGCAATTTATATGGCCGAAAAAACAGGCGTTATGAATGAAACCGACTACAAGTATTACATCTCAGAGCTTCAGGCCCTTCCGGACAAAATCGAGGAAACACTTGCTTCCAAAGAACATGTCCACAGTACGGCCGAGCGCTTTTACAAGAACGATGATATTTTCTTTATCGGCCGTAATCTGGATTATGCCATGTCACTGGAAGGCTCGCTCAAGCTGAAAGAAATTTCTTATATCCATTCCGAAGCTTACGCGGCAGGCGAACTGAAGCACGGGACGATTTCGCTGATTCAGGAAGGCAGCTTGGTTATTGCACTTGCTACCCAGAAGCGCCTTTTTGAAAAGATGATGAGCAACGTAAAGGAAGTTAAGGCGCGCGGCGCGGTTGTTCTCGGCGTTACAACAGAGGACAATACGCAGATTGAAAAAGAAACAGACTGCGCGTTCTATGTACCGCAGATGTGTGACATGATGCTGCCGTCGCTTGCGGTGATTCCACTGCAGATTTTTGCTTATTATGTAGCCTATATGAAAGGCTGCGACATTGACAAGCCACGCAATCTTGCTAAATCCGTAACGGTAGAATAAGGGGAAGCAGCCATGAGAAACAACGAAGCCATACTGGTGCTGGATTTCGGTGGGCAGTACAGCCAGCTGATTGCCCGGCGAGTGCGCGACCTGAACGTATACTGTGAAATTCGTTCCTACCGCACTTCCGCAGAAAAAATTGCGGAAAGCGGCTATAAAGGGATTATATTTTCCGGCGGGCCAAACAGTGTCTACGCGGAAAAAGCACCCCGGTGTGATGCCGCCGTGCTTTCACTTGGCATCCCAGTCCTTGGAATCTGCTACGGTGCCCAGCTGATGGCTCAGCTGCTAAACGGAACAGTGGCGGAAAGCGCAGCCCGTGAATACGGCAAAACGCCGGTCACAGTTCAAACGGGCTCCAAGCTTTTTGCCGAAGTTGCGGAAAAGTCGGTCTGCTGGATGAGCCATACCGACCATATTTCCAAAGTCCCGGCAGGTTTCCGCATTGCTGCGGTCAGCGATGCCTGCCCGGTTGCCGCTATGGAGAACCCGCAGCGCCGCCTTTACGCGACGCAGTTTCATCCCGAAGTGGAGCATACCGAGTATGGCCAGCAGATTCTTCGGAATTTTCTGTATGGCATCTGTGGATGTTCCGGTGACTGGAAGATGGACTCTTTCATTGATTCCAGCATAGCAAACCTGAAAAAGACGATTGGCGGCAAAAAAGTTATCTGCGCCCTTTCAGGCGGGGTGGATTCTTCCGTTGCCGCAGTTCTTGTACACCGTGCCGTGGGGAAAAACCTGACCTGTATTTTTGTTGACCACGGCCTCCTGCGCAAGGGCGAGGGCGATGAAGTTGAGCGCGTTTTCCGCAAGCAGTTCGACATTAATTTAATTCGCGTGAATGCACGGGAGCGTTTCCTTTCCAAGCTTGCGGGTGTTACAGAGCCGGAGCGTAAGCGCAAAATCATTGGGGAAGAATTTATCCGCGTTTTTGAAGAAGAAGCGCGTAAAATCGGTCAGGTTGATTACCTGTGCCAGGGGACGATTTACCCGGATGTCGTTGAGAGCGGTGAAGGTGACGCGGCTAAAATCAAGAGCCACCACAACGTTGGCGGCCTGCCGAAAGATATTGGTTTTACCGGCCTTGTAGAGCCGCTGCGTGATTTGTTTAAAGATGAAGTCCGCAGCGTTGGCACACAGCTTGGTATTCCAGACAGCCTTGTGTGGCGTCAGCCATTCCCAGGGCCTGGCCTCGCAATCCGCATTATGGGCGAAATTACGGCAGAAAAACTTGAAATTCTGCAAGATGCCGATGCCATTTTCCGTGAGGAAATCGCAAAAGCGGGCCTTGACCGGAAAATCAACCAGTACTTTGCAGTGCTGACCGGAATCCGAAGCGTCGGCGTGATGGGCGACGGCCGTACTTATGACAATACCATTGCCCTGCGCGGAGTAACAACTTCTGACTTCATGACGGCCGACTGGGCACGCATCCCATATGATGTGCTTGCGAAAGTTTCAGACCGCATTGTAAATGAAGTCCGCAACGTAAACCGTGTTGTTTACGATATTACATCTAAGCCACCCGCTACAATCGAGTGGGAATAATATAGCAAAAGCCATAAAGCCGCATGAATGTTGACTTTATGGCTTATATTTTTGCCTATCGGTTCTAAAACGGTTCTACTTTGTGGGGACAATCCAAAATTGGATTCTCCGAAATTCCCAAACGCTTGGAATTTTCTCGACCCCTGCGTCAAATTTGCCGCACCCCTGCCGGAATTTTCCGGCGCCCGGTCAAACGACTGCTACCTTCACATAGATTTTCAGGTCTTGCTTTCGGCCCTCGTAATCATCCACATTTACGATAGAGTAGTTGATGCCCTTATAAACTATCCTGTAGCCTGCGCGAACGTCAGAGCGCCAGTTTATGGCAAACATAATATCTGCAATGTAAACCGTTGCTTGTGATTGGGACAGCTCTTTTTCGCTCATGTGCCGGTAATAAGCCCACAGATAACGCGGCGGGTCGGTATCGGCTGCGTTGCCCAGGTCAACCCATGTAGTAGTTTTATGTACTCCGGTTCCGGTCGTTACCGGCCTTTGAATTCTGATTTTTTTATCTTTTAACATATCATCACGCCCTCAAAAATTCTTCGTAGTGGTCCATCAGGCCAACGTAAGCGTCCAGCATGGAAGCCATAGCGTCAATTCTCATTTTCGGCTGTTGGGACTTAATCGGCACAATGTTCCCGTTGCGGTCGGTCAGAATTCCCGTGTTGGACAGGCACCATTTCAGGATAGGGGAATTGCTGTAGTTGATTTTCTTCGCTTTCAGGTCGGCCCCCATCTGCTGCATCGGCAGGGAAAGAGTTTTCGCGCCCTGAATGCAGCGCACCATAGGAAAACCGTACTGCTGCATTTCATCAACCCAGTACCGGGCGCTGTAACTGTCGTAGTAAATCCACAACGGCGTAATTCCGTAATCGTTCAGCATTTCATTGAACCATGCTGTAATGTCGCTGTAGTCTATCGTGTTGCCGTTGCAGAGTCGTAAAAGCCCTTTATCCTTCCATATGTCATAGGGAATTTTGTCTTTGTGTACCCGCTCGTTGAAACTGTCGCGGGGAAGCCAGCACATTTGATGGACATACCGCTTTTCAGTTTCTTTGTCCACGAAAAGGAGCGTCGCGCTTGTCAGGTCGGTTGTTATGGACAGATCGGCCCCGCCGATAGCATAGCAATTCCTGAACCGCTCTATGTCGAAGGTTTCCGGGTTCTCTATGTCGTCGAAAGTGAGCCATGCTGTGGCCGCATTCTGCCGGACGTTGAAATCTTTGCAGAGGATTCCTGGCAAATCGGCGGCGTTGCTCTTTGCCCGTTCAACCTTCCGCTGTAAATCGTCCAGCTTTTTGATAGTACCCAGCCCCGGATTGGCCTTTTGCCATGCTGCCGGGTCGCTCCACTCGTCGGCGCTGTCCAGCTCATAAAGAACCGGCAGAAAACTTTCATCCTTGTATGTGCCGTCAATGACGTTGCAGGCATAGGAATACATATCATCGAAAATGCACTCCCGAACGGTTCCCGCTGTGGTAATCATAATCAAAAGCGGCTGTCTGCGGGCGCTCTGGGACTGCTTCATCACTTCATAAAGGTTTCTATCCTTTACGCCGTGCAGCTCGTCCATGATAACAAGGGAAGCATTCAGGCCGTCCAGTGTGTCCGAATTACGGCCCAGCGGTTGGAACTTTGACATTCCTGCATCGAAATACAGGTCGATTTTCCGCTTCCTGATATATTTTGACAAGGCCGGGGACTGCTTCACCATGCGCTGTGCTTCATCGAACAGAAGGCGGGCCTGATCTCTTTTTGTTGCTGTGGAGTATATCTCCGCGCCCGGTTCATCGTCGGCAATCATGCAGTACAGGGCGATAGCGGCCAGCATCGTTGACTTTCCATTCTTCCGGGCCACTAAAAACAGCGTTTCGCGGTACTTCCGAAAGCCGGTCTTAACGTCCACAAAGCCGAATAAGGCGGCAATAAAAGCCTTCTGGAATAGTTCTAAGATGACTGGGCGTCCTGCCCACTCACCTTTTGAGTGCTTGCAGAACCGCTCTATAAACTCAATTGGACGGTTTGCGCGGGTTTCGTCGTAGATATAGCGGCCAGCCGGGGCTTTTATCTCCCCGGCCAGCTTTTCATACAGCTTGTAAACTCGTTTTGACACAATGTATTTACCGGACTGTATGCCGTCCCAGTATTCAAGAATCGGATTCATGCTCGAGCCTTCTTTTTGATGAATTCAGCCAGTTCGTCCTTCGCTGCGGGTTTCGCTGCTGCGGGCAGAAGGTCAACAAACTGCTTGTAAATCAATGCATACCGCTGAATGGTCGTGTTGTAGCTTTTCAGAGCGGGATTCTCGCGGACAAATTTCTGTTTGCCATTCTCGAAATGCTCAACCGCGCCGACTTCCGTCACTGTCTTTTTGAGTTCCGAAAGTGTCCGCTCCATGAAAGATAATTCTTTCATCAGGTTCTCCGCAATCGGCTTTCTATCGTCAGGGATTATGTCAATCAGCTTTCGAACTTTGGTTAATGCCATGTTTTTTCACCTCAAATATAATACAAAATGTAAACTTAAAATTATACCCCTCGTAATATAAAAAATCATGGAGAGGTTTTTTTATCCCTGCCACGGTCCCCATTGCCGAACGTCGAAGCGGCAAGTGCGGGGGGTATCTTCACGACTTGCCCGTCTTTGTCAAACATCAATCCGTCTGCAATAACTTTCCCGCCGCCTTTGCCATGCACCGCATTATGGCATTCAGTGCATAGCGCCTGTAGATTGTCCCAGTTCAGCGTTATGTTGGGATCGTTGATATTCGCCGGTGTTATGTGCTTCTTGTGGTGGACAATGACAGCCAGCCCGCCGCACCGCTCACAAAGATAGTTTTTGCTTGCCATAAAACTGTTGCGGCATTTTATCCACGCTCGACTTTTATAGAATTCCTTTGCGTATTCTTTAGCCATTGTGTACCATCACCTGCAATGTACCCAGCATTCTATCAATGACAGTCTGTAACTGTGCTGCTTCCTGTGCGCTCGGGTCATACCATAATTGCAGGATAAAGCAGGCGCACCGCTTTGCCAACTGATACCCTGCCGCCGTGCTGTCACCCCATGTACTGCCCGTTGTCATTTGCAGATAGTCAGGCAGACTGTCCATCAGGGATTGGACGATCGTGTCGTTGTCTTCGCCGTCTATCCTCAAAGCGTCCCGCGCTTCCTGTAGCGTTAATAGTGCCATGTGTTTCACCTCATAAAGAATAATACCGGGATACGGGAAAACCCGCACCCCGGCTTTTTGGTTTAGGCCGTTGCCAGTGTCAGCTTGGTAAACGCTTCCGGCACAATGATCTTACCGTCTGCTACTGCCATTGCCCTGTAATCAATCAGGCCCAGCTTAAAGCTGCTTTCCCTCGACACTTCAAGCATAATGTCCTGCGAAAGATTCAGGCCGTAATACTGGAAGTTTCCGAACAGGATTGTATCATCCGGGATATAATCATCCACCACAGCCGCATGGCCCAGCATATAACCGACGCCGCCCGTTGTCGGATTGGTAAACATCGGTTTGCCGGTCGTATCCGTCACGGCCATAACGCGGTTGAACAGTGTGGAATTGTTCATAGCGAACACCGCTCCCGCGCTGTATCCGGCTTTCAGCATGGAAGCAAGTTTGAGCACATCGGCATATTTCAGGCCGGAGCTTGCGAACGTCGCACTGTTGGCCGCTGTCCATGTAATGCCGGGAAGAATGCCCTGCGCCTGCTTGCTGCCTGTTCCGTTGAATACACCACTGTTAAGTGCTGCGCCTATAGTGCGCGTAAGCTCTGTAGACAGATAGCTTTCAAATGCAGGAATGCTCATCGTATTCGCCGCAACACTCATGCTAAATACTTTCATAAGCTCATAGGCGTTGAATGTAACACCCGTTGGTGTGTTTGTGTTTGGGGTAACGTCTGTGCCCTCGGTGTGCCATTCTGCCGCATCTTCCGGCGTTGCAACCGGTACGCTGAGATTTGC
>JBFLFY010000030.1:0-18831 GCA_041859875.1 Caproicibacter sp.
AGAAGATCAGGCGCTTCCGGATGATCCTTGAGGTAGAGGAGATTTACGCTGATGTTCCCGGAACAAAAAAGCGGTTGGATAAAGCGGAAAAAAAATTAATCGACTGTGCGGATGCCTATTTGTTTTCCACAGAACTGCTAAGAGATAGAGTTACAAAAAGCGCGGCCAATACGGTTTTGTATGGAAGTTATACTATTCCATCGCAGCATGCAGAACATAAGATTGATGGTAAAATTCACCTTCTCTATGCTGGAATAATCGATAGCCATAAATTGGGCGCTTTTCGAGCAATTGAAGCAACCAAATACCTATCTAGCCTGTATGTCCTTCACATTATTGGGTTTGGAGAAACGGAAAAACTATGTGCCCAAATTGATTTTTTGAATAAAACAAATACTTGCAAAATTGTGTTTGACGGATTAAAAACAGGAGACGAATATATTGCATATTGTCAAAATTGTGATATTGGTCTGAGCACGCAATCTATGGTAGGAAAATACCAAAATACATCTTTTCCAAGTAAAATTCTTTCTTATTTGTCAATGGGACTTCATGTCGTTTCCTGCGAAACAGAATGTGTAAGAAAATCTGCTATTGGTAGTTTGGTTTCTTATTATAAAGAAGATACTCCGGAAGCGATCGCCGACACAATTATGTCGGTCGATCTGAGCCAGCCCTATGACAGCAGAAATACAATTAGGAAGTTGGATCTGCAATTTGTAGAAGATATAAAAAAGCTGCTGTAAAAAACGAGGTATGAAATGCATTCAATCAGAAAACTTGTGGGAAAGTCAAAATCGGAAGATCGGCTGAATCAGATCGTCCTGAAAAACACTGTGGGTGCTTTTATCGTAAAAGGCGGATCGGTAATCGTTTCGCTCCTGACCATGCCTGCCTATATCCGGTATTTTGACAATCAGAGTGTGTTGGGCATCTGGTTTACAATCATATCAATCTTGAACTGGATTTTGAACTTTGATTTAGGGATAGGGAACGGATTGAGAAACCATCTGGTTCAGGTATTTGTCAAACGCGATAGAAAAGAACTTAAAAAATATATCTCATCGGCCTACTTTACCTGTATTTTTGTCTCTATTGTGGCCTTTTTGATAGGCTTTTTTGTGTTTTCCTATTGTAACTGGAACTCGTTTTTCAATATTTCCACAAAGGTAATCGCCTCTAATGTCTTATTACAGACAGTCCGAATTATATTTGCAGGAGTCCTTCTGCAATTTGTGTTAAAACTTATCACTTCAATTCTATATGCTATGCAAAAGTCTGCCATCCCCGGATTTCTAAACCTGATTTCTAATCTTATTTTACTGGTATTCGTTACAGTAAAGCGGGAGGGCAATGTCACTTCCAAGCTGATATCTTTGGCATGGATGAATATATTAGCAGTGAATATTCCACTACTCTTGGCAACAGTCTTAGTGCTATATTTTGGGCTAAAAAAATGTTTCCCAAGCATCAACTCTATTGATAAAAGACATATAACACATATTATGAAGCTGGGTGGAGCTTTTTTCATTATCCAATGCATGTATATGATTATTATGAATACCAACGAATTTCTGATAACCTGGTTTCTCTCGCCAAAGGATGTTGTGGATTATCAGATTTATAATAAAATCTTTATGTTGATCGGAACCATTTTTAACCTAGCCCTTACGCCCATCTGGTCGGCTGTCACGCAGGCCGCTTCAGAAAAAAAGTACACATGGATCATGAAAGTGTATTCATTGCTAAAAAAATTATCCTTATTAGGAGTCTTCTGCAATTTTCTGCTAGTTCCGTTTTTGCAGTCTATAATTAATCTCTGGTTGGGCAATAGAGCAATCCATGCTAATATTGGGTATGGACTGATTTTTGCGGTTTCCGGCAGTCTGTTTATCTGGAATGGCGTTATATCCAGCATTGTAAATGGAATTGGAAAAGTTAAATTGCAGTTGCTTTTAATGTCGATTGGCGCAGTATTGAATTTTCCGGTTGCTTACCTTTTTGTCATGATAACGCATAGCTGGATTTCCATTATTATTGCTAACGTAATTGCTTTGCTGCCTTACTGTTTTATTCAACCTATCTGGATTTCACGTTACTTCGAAAAATTGCAAGCACACTGTAAAAGTGTCACAGTAAAAATGCATGTCAACTCATGAATTTGTCTAGGGGCTGTTTGAAAAATCGAGAGATATGTGCTATTTCAACAAAATCATGATAGCAGCAAGATAGACAAACGCCAAGAAGGAAGCATCCAGCTTATCGTATCGTGTGGCGATTCTTCGAAACCATTTTATCTGTTGAAAAAAGCATTCGATCAAATGACGCTCTTTGTAGAGAACCCAGTCGCAGCGCCATGGATTCACTGTATTGGCTTTTGGCGGAATAGTATATTCGCTGTCTTGACGTTGGATATAATCCAGTATTTCTCCGGTCCCATACGCCTTGTCGGCAAGGACATTACTCTGAGAAATATCAATGTGAGAAAGTACATCAACAGCTGCTTTCGAATCGTTTATGTTTCCAGCTGAAAGTTGAAAATATAAGGGGTTCCCCAGTCCATCCACAACAGCGTGAATTTTGGTATTCAATCCACCTTTGGTGCGTCCAACGGCCTTATCAGCCGTTTTTCTCCCCTCCGTTTGCACTTTGATGTACCTTAACACAAGTGGAATCGATGCTGATGTTTTCCATATCAGCGTCTGAAGAAAGAACACGGAAAACTTTCTCTAAAATGCCATTGTCCCGCCACTTTGCAAATCTCGAGTATACCGTCTGCCATGGTCCATAGCAGGAAGGCATTTCTCGCCATTGTGCACCACTTCTGGCAATCCAGAGCATCCCGTTCAACATATCACGGTTACTCTTTGCCGGACGCCCACGCTTTCCTGTCTTTTCAGGTGGAAAAAATGTTTGAATTTGTTCCCATTCTTTACTTGTTATTTCATAGCGTTTCATACTTTGAGTTTACATAATCTTATACTTCTGTGCAACTTTTATTTTTCAAACAAGGCCTAGCGGTCGAAAAAAATATGATTGTCGGTGTTGGCTGTCTTAATGTCCTGTCGATCTCAAATCAACCTATAGATATGGGGACATATAGTGCCTTTGGCAGGGCAATTTTCAGAAAGCGTACTATGAAAATGCAAAGTAGAAAAATCAAGAATTTTCTTTGGGTTGGAATCCCTCTCCTTGCCCTTTTGCTTATTTTCCACAATTCCATGTATCCGATTCGTCAGTCCGACCTGCAGAGCGGTTTTGTTCTGAATGCCCTGAACCGTTTTTTTGCCTCCATCGGGCTCAATGTAGTTCTCACGCAGTTCGAGGTTCGAAAACTGGCACATTTTATTGAATATTTTATCTTTGGCTGTCTACTGACTGCTGCGATTCAAATTATTCTGAAAAAACAAAATGGCTTTTTATATGTTGAACTGTTCCTTTTCCTGGCCTTTCCGGTTGTGGATGAGACCATTCAGCTGCGCTATCCGGGCAGAGGCAGCAGCGTGCGTGACGTGCTGATCGATTTTGCGGGTTGCGTTGTGGGTATGGGAATTTGCCGTTTGGTTTGCAGAAACTTCAAGGACAATACAGAGCATTCCGGTATTTCAACCAACCGGATTGAACTTGTCGTAACGTCGAAGGACCGCGCCAAACGCCGGATTTTAACCGCAGTCACTGTCCTGTTTATCCTGTTCATTTTCCATAATTCCATGTTTCCGGGTCCACAGTCCAGCAACCAAAGCCAATATGTCATGAATCTTCTGAATCAGATGCTGGCCACTTTACGGAGTCCGGTTACGCTGTCGGAGTATTTTGTCCGAAAAGCCGCCCATTTTACGGAATATTTTATATTGGGCGCCTTAATGCTGATAACAGTCAGGTCTTACCGCAAGCCAGTTTTGAAATCTGCCTTTGCTGGAATGTTCTTTCTTCTACTTGTTCCCGTGATTGACGAATTCATCCAGCTTTTTACGCCCAAACGTGGAAGCAGCGTGCTTGACGTGGTGCTGGATTTCGGTGGCGGAATTGCCGGAATGTTGCTTTGCGGCTGGATCGTCAGTCTCCGGAAACGAAGTCTGACGAATAAAACTTAAGTATGTACTCTCTTATCCCCATTGGCAAAAGGCCGTCTCATTCAATTTTCTGGATGGGACGGCCTTTTTGCGGAAAGTTACAGCTTTTTTCTAATTATATACAGAACGGCTACACCAATAATCGTAACGCAATCACTTGCAAAATCGCTGATTTTTAGAATAAGCGGTTTGCTGGAAGAATACTCCGATAAAAGAATAATTGTATTGCCTAGCGTTTCAGGCAGCCAACGCCGTCTATGGCGCAAGCCACAATTTGGCTATCCGCAGCACTATTTTGCCGGTATAACAGAAGGAAGCTTCCGCAATGGGACGACTACAACAATAAAGCTCGAAAAGCAAAAATAAGAACAGAAAGTGAACCTTGAGGTTTCTTAGTTCCACAAATTTGCGGAGCTGTTTTTTTTACAGTCAATTACCCACTATCTAATAGGCGCAGCTTGGAAGAGTTCATGATCCGCTTACTCTTTCTTTGCATCGTTTTCAATTTGAAATGTTGTCAGAACTGGCGTTGATAAAAAATCAGCGGCATTGTTGTTCAAAAATGCTAATGAATAAAGCATACAAAAATCTGCTCAAATCAAGAATACCCCCGCCTAAAATATAGCACAATATTGATAATAAGTAAAAATAAGGCAGGGCATAGGAGAAAAGATACGTTCCTTCTCTGAATGCCCTGCAATATTCTATGTGCCAAAATAAAAGCCAAACGGTATGCTGCCAGTTAAAAGCCAATCCTGCCCATCAGGCGCATCACGTCATCCATCGTGGAGCGCAAGTCCCTGCTGCTTCTTTTCCTTGCTTCCTTAAACTCGACCGCAACCCGGTTGATGCTGAAAATAGACGTAACCCCCATTGTGTAAGCGTCGTCTATCTGGTCGCCAACATCGCCCACAACGGCTATCACAGGCACCCCGGCACGTTTTGCGCGCTTTGCAACGCCAATCACGACTTTCCCGCGAAGGCTCTGCGTGTCAATTTTTCCTTCGCCGGTAAATACCATGTCTGTATCTTTCAGAAGCTGGTCAAAGTGAACGGTGTCCAGCACGGTTTCAATGCCCATCTGCAGCTTGGAATGCAGAAAAGCCACCATGCCTGCGCCCATGCCGCCTGCCGCACCGGAACCCGGCATCTGGGAAACATCAATTTTCAGGTCTTTTTGTACGACATCCGCAAAATGTTTCAGGCCAGCGTCCAGCAGGCGGACGGTTGCTTCATCTGCGCCTTTCTGCGGAGCGAAAATGTATGCCGCCCCCGTAGGCCCGTACAATGGATTGTCAATGTCGCACATGGTAACAATTTCAGTTTTTGCCAGCCGGGGGTCCAGCCCGGAAAGGTCGATGGAAGTTACATCCTGAAGCGTTCCTCCGGCCGGGACAAAGGCTTTTCCATCCCGGTCATAGAACTTTACACCAAGCGCTGCCGCCATACCGGCCCCCGCATCGTTCGTGCAGCTTCCGCCCAGCCCCACAATGATTTTTTTACAGCCCGAACTGACTGCTGCGGCAATCAGTTCCCCGACGCCGTATGTGGTGGCAGTGCAAGGGTTCAGGTGCCCTTCTGCGAGCGGAAGACCCGCACAGGCTGCCATTTCAATTACTGCCGTATCGCCGTTTACAACTCCGTAGAATGCTTCGGTCGGTTCGCCGAAAGGGCCTTTTACAGTAACAGGCTTTTTCTCACCTTTGAGTGCGCTCAGGAACGCGTCAACGCTGCCTTCGCCGCCGTCTGCCACAGGAATCTGCACAACATCCGCACTGGGATACTGCGCTTGAATGCTTTGCTTCATGATTCCGCAAATTGCTGCGGAGGAGAGAGAACCCTTAAAGGAATCTGGAATCACAATAAACTTCTTTGCCATTGCAATTCTCCTTTCTCATAACAGAACTATTTTACTCCAATAAAAAGAAATGGGCGCCCTTTTTCTGAAAAAGGCGCCCCCAAATTTTCACAAACTATTTTACAATCAGTGCGAGCAGTCCGATAAATATCATACCGGTGATGCCCATAAGCAAGGTACACATGGTATGCGTTTTATAGCCCTGCTGCGGTTCCAGGCGCCCAAAGCTGGTAACAACCCAGAAGTAGCTGTCGTTCGCATGCGACACAGTCATAGCGCCTGCGCCAATGGCCATAACGGTAAGGGCGGCCAAGGCGGGGGAAGTCAGGCCCAAAACGTGCATCATAGAACCTTTGTCTGCATAAGAGCCCATAATAGCCGCCGTGGTTGTAATTGCCACGGTAGAAGAGCCCTGTGAAGATTTCAGGATAGCCGCAATTAAGAATGGGAACAGAATGCCGACGGAAGAAATTACATCTGCGTTCGCCTTGATGAATTCAACAAATCCGGCACTGGTAATGATTTTCCCTAAAACGCCGCCCGCTGCTGTAATGAACAGGATTGGACCGACAATTTTTAAGGTTTCATTCGTTACGTCATAGAACTTGTCAAGCTTTTTCGTGGAAGCAAGCAGGTAAACACTGTAAAGTACGCCAGCCGTCAAAGCGATAATCGGAGCACCGAGGAAATTGCAGATGGTGCCTAAAGCGCCCTTCCAGCCTGACATAGCGGAAATAGAGCCAACCGCCATCAAAAGAATCGGCAGCACGATAGGAGCAAAAGACGAAAAAGTGCTGGGCAGAGTGCCATATTCTTTTACAAGATCATCGTAGCCCTTTTTCGTTTCGCTGTTTTCTTCTTCGTTGTCTTCTTCATCTTCCGGAGTCTTTACCTTTTTGCCGATGTATTTTGCGAAGAAATAGGCTACAATCAGGCACGGGATGGAAACCAAAACGCCCATGCCGATAATCAGCAGCAAATTGTCGCCTAAGCCAACATAGCCAGCCGCCGCAATCGGTCCAGGAGTCGGTGGAATAAATACATGAGAAATGTATAAGCCAGCCGCCAGACAAACGGTCATGGAAACACTGGATGCTTTTGTCCTTTGGCGTATGGCTTTCCGGATTGGATTCAGAATAACAAATCCACTGTCGCAGAAAACCGGAATGGAAACAATCCACCCCATAATTAGAACGGCAATATCCGGGTGTTTTTTCCCGACTAGTTTCACAACTGCATCGGCGAGCTTGATTGCACCGCCCGTTTTCTCCAAAATTGTTCCAATCAGCGCGCCGAGGATAATGACGATGCCGATGCTGGAAAAAGTTCCGCTGAAGCCCTGGCCGATAATTGTCGGCAGTTTGCTGAGCGGGATTCCAACAGCAATTCCCAAAAGAAGGGAAATCCCCATAATCGCCAGGAACGGATGCAGCTTGAACTTCGATATTGCAACAATCATAAGAATAATTGCAATAACAAAAGTGATAATCAGCGGTATCCCTGTCATAGAACAGCCTCCCCAATAATTTTTGACTTATTGCCTAAAAAACATTTGTTCGAACAACATTTATTAGCCTATTTCAGTATAACTTTTTGGAATTTGGCTGTCTATGTTCCGTGTGACAAAACAATAACGAATTATATGTTACGAAAGACATACTGCCTCCCCCTGCCTGCCGGGTTAAGGCGTGCCGCCGCCCAGCTCATCATAGAAAAGCAAAGCGAAAAACAATACGGGAACATCCTTCAGAACCCGTGGGTCGTAACCTGTTTTCTTTTTTAATTTGTTCAGTTGGTACTGAACCGTATTTTTATGTACAAAGAGGGTTTGGGCGGTTTTCCCAATGGAGCCGTTGTACTGAAAATAGGTGTGAAGCAGTGTGACCCATTCGGTAATTTCCTTTTGGGTGCAGTGGCGGAAGATGTTTCCGAGGTACTCTTTTTTCAGCGAGTTCGGGATTTCTTCCGTAAACATTTCAACATTAATTTCATCGTAAAACTGAAAAGACCGGTTTTTCAGCACATTGCACGCACGCAGCGCTTTCAAAGCCTTTTGGTAGGAAGAGTGAATCATAAGGTAGCTTTCCGGTTCACTGTCAATTCCAATAATCAGGGGATCTGAGGGGAACAGAGCCGTGATTTGCTGCAAAAGGCCTTGCACAATCTCCAGAAGCTGCTGGTTTGTCAGTTCGCCCAAAATACAGACGAGGCAGGAGTTGACCTGCAGAAGCAGATTGGTCCTTTTCTCCAGCAGCAGGGAAAGTTCGCGGTAAATTTTTTCAAGTTTCCGCTGGTCGTCTGTGCTTTTGTATTCATTGATATTTGCCACAGCAAGAATCATGGTGCGGTGCTTGCCGGTAATGTCCAGCCCAAATGACAAGCCGCGGCTGATAAATTCCGGCGTGATTTTGCTTGCGTTTCCTAAAATCCAGTCTTCCAGAAAGCGAGTTTTCAGCATTTGGTTTAAATTCTGCTGCTCTTTCATATAATTTGCCCACAGCATAATTTCCGTCATTTTTTTTATGATTTTGCCGTACCGCATCACTTCTTCCGAAGCTCCGGTAACGCCCACAACGCCCACGATTTCCTCTTGAAAAAGAATCGGAAGGTTAATTCCTGGGCAGCTTCCGGTATACTCGGAAGAGCTGTTTATTACCAGCATTTCCAGCCGTTTGTCTATGATTTGCTTTGCTCCTTCATGAAAAGTCCCAAGCCGGCTGGAATCCGTGCTTCCAATAATGATTCCGTTTTGATCCATAATGTTGACGTTCTGCTGTATGATGGTACTGATTTCCGTGACGGTTTTCATTGCCTGCTGTTTGGAAATGTGCATCTTTTGCTTTCCCCTTTGCTGCATCATTTACTGCATCTTTTGTTTCACGAAACAAAATTAAGGCGGCTTTGCGCTGATGCCGCTCCCTTTTATTGTAGTTTGGGACGGAAGCCTTTTCAAGAGCTTGTGCCAAACAGAAAATCAGGGTATTAGAAAGCCCCCAGGTAAAAGCTGTACGAAAAAACGGCTTTGCCTGAGGGCTGCCTTTCAAAACGATAGGGCTGTCCTTTGCTTTTCAAAAAGATTACCACAATTTTACGGAACTTGCCTATTCCAAGGGCTTGCAAAAAAATATACTGGAGTCAAGAATCAGGCGAAAAGCGGAGGGAGGAATCCTGCGGTGAAACAGCATAGAAAAAACTGTATCCGGATGCTTATCATCTATATGCAGATCTTTTTTGTTTTTTGTTCCATTCTGTTAAAAAAGCTTTTGGCTGCTGGCTAGCGGATTGGAATTTCAATGGTTACCTGCCCGCCGCCGGTGGCCTTTGAGTTGGCAATGGAAAGAGCGCCGCCGTGCTGCTTTGCGACGGATTTTGCAATAAAAAGGCCCATCCCAAAATGGCTGCGGGAAGAGCGGCTTTTGTCGCCCATATAAAACTGTGTGGAAGCCTGCTTTAAATCCTCAGGAGAAAATCCCTTGCCGCTGTCGGTAACCTGAAAACGAAGCGAACCGCCGACGCTTTCGGCGGCTAATTTAATTTTTCCGCACTCGGGAGTGAACTCGGCCGCATTGGAAACAGCATTAACGACAGCACGTTCCAGCAAATCGGAATCCGCCAAAAACGTTTCGGGCAGGCTGTTCCAGCTGAATACGACCGAAATCTGCTTTGGCGCGGCAAGGCCGTTTGTCTGTTCTTCCAGTTCTTTTATAAACCGTTCAGTTTGCACTTTGACTGGATGAAGGGAGAAGCCGGATTCTGCTTTCGTTAAATCAATCAGCGCGGTAAGGTACTGCTCCATGCGCTTTGAATTTTTCAAAATATGAAAAATATATTCGCGCTGCTTTTCGGTTACCCCGGAATCGCCGAGGAGCTCCGCATTGCCCCGTATAATGGTAAGAGGAGTTCGGATGTCGTGGGCCAGCGCAGAAGTCTGTTCCCGTTTCGTTTGTTCCATGCGCCATTGTTTTTCCAAAGAGCGGCTGAGTTCCTCTTTCATGTCGGAAAGAGAAGCAAGAATATGGTTAAATTCTTTGATGCCGGAATGCCCAACTTCAAAATCAAGGTCTTGCCCGCGGATTTTCTGCGTGGCTTCCAGTACGGGGTGCAGATGCCGCTTTAACTTTCGCACAAATAAGCTCGTTACGAGGAAGCACCCGAAGAGGCAGTTAATTACCGTCACAGCGGTAAGCAGCGTTTCCGGCGCTGGGAAGAAGCGCTGCATCCATTTGTCCCGGTACTGGGAACCGATGTGGTAATGCAGAATACAAATGCCGTCGCTGCGCCGAATCATCAGGTAGCAGTCGTCTGGCGTTCGCGGTGTGTACGTTCCTTTTGAATAGCCGACCGCGTTTTGAATTTCGTCTTTTCCCATATTGCTTTGCAGAACCGCACGGCTTTCGGAAAGAAAAACATAGGCGCAGGAGGCGGGGACCTGCTTCGGGTCGAATGGATGGGCGGCAGCAATCGCTGCTTCCGCGTCTTTTGCCTGTATTTCACTGGAGTTTGCGTAGGTGTACAGCCCCGCCTGCATCCCAACGGAAAAAAGAGCGTACGGAATTACAGCCGCAGTAATCAGAGCCAAAACAGTAGCTAGTAAATACTGCACAAAGACCAGCTTCAGGGACGATTCATGTTTTTTTACTGCCATTTATACCCAATCCCCCATACGGTTACAATCGGGGAAAGGCCGTACACCGCCAGCTTTGCCCGAAGATTCTTTACATGAGCCGCTATGGTGGAAGGGTCGCTTTCACCGTCATAGCCAAAAACGGTTTCATAAATCTGGTCCTTTGAAAAGACCTGCCCCCGGTTCTTGGCCAGAAATTCGCAGATGCTGTATTCACTTTTTGTGAGTGGAATGACGTGATTTTCGACGCTTATTTCTTTTGCGGAAAGGTCAAACCGCGCGCCGGATGCACAGAGGATACTGTGCTTTTCCCGCTTTTCCCTGCGCAGGTGGGCGTTTACTCTTGCCCGCAGTTCCCCGGTGCCGAACGGTTTCGTAATATAATCATCCGCGCCTAAATCAAGGCCGTTCATAATATCTGTTTCCATGGTTTTTGCGGTCAGAAACAGAATGGGGCAGTCCACCGTTGCCCGGATTTTTCTGCAGAACGAAAAACCATCGGTTCCCGGCATCATAACATCGAGCAGGATAAGGTCATATTCTGCAATGTCATCGGGCTTTACCTGGTCTGCGCCCAGAGCAGCTGTTACAATGTGATGGTCTTTTTCCAGAGAATCTTTCACTAAGGCCAGAATTTCCGGCTCATCGTCAACTACAAGAATTTTTGCCAGCAGGCTCACTCCCTCTTCTTTTGGCTAAAATTCAGTATAACGGGAAATCACGCCTAAGGCAAGCGTGCAGGCTGGCGAAAGCTAATTGTCCGGCTGCAACTGCACGGCGGATTCATTCTTTGTGACCTTGCATACCGGCACGGCCTGAAACATTCCTTTGTCGAGGCCTACGGCAATCGCGCTGTGTTCATCCGTCTTTTTTATGGAAAACACCGTGAAGTATGTTACAACGTATTTTGCACCCTGCGGCAGATGCTTTTTCAGTTCGTCCACCTGTGATGCGGAATCTACGTCGGCCTTCACTTCTTTTAGCACACGGCACTGGCCATCCAGAATGGCAATTTTCCGGAAGACACCGTTCCACCCGCCCAGCTGGGCATCCGGAACGGGCTTATTCAGAATCTGGTACAGAGTGCCTTCGTATTCAATCTGCGTGCCGTTTTTAGGGTTTACGGTACAGACTGCTTTATTCCGGTTCCGAAACTGGCTGTACTGCTCAATGGCGGCGTTCCCAATGGCACGTCCCGCAAACACCGCAATCAGTACCAAAACTAGGGCAACGGACAACAGAACTGTCAGCAGCTTATGCTTTCGAAGAAAATCAGTCATAGGTTTTCCTTCCTTCCCAGTTCCGGAACCAGAGAAGCACCAGAACCAAAGCGATTCCCGTTGCCGGTACTGCAAACAGGAGGCCTTTCTGTATTTCCGCAGGACCAAAACTCTTTGTGGGGTTCAGCCATGTGAAAACCAGGCTGTCTGCAAAACGCGCACTCCAGGTGCAGGGAAGGAAGTACCAGATTCGGTCCCCCAGCCCGGTCAATGCCAAAGAAGAAAGCAGGCTTTCCACAATGCCTAACCCGATGGATGCGCCTCTGCCCGACTTCAGGCTGACAAACAGATGCAGAATGTAGAGGAAGAGGCTTCCCGCAGCCAGCAGAGCTGCGGCTTTTCCGTAGACAGACGGCGGAGCATATTGGAAGTTCACGGCAAAAACGGCAATGGCAAGCGCAATGGAACAGATGCCCAGCAAAAACAGAACCGTCAGCTTGCTGAACCACACGACGGCCCGCGATTTTACGCCGCAAAGCAGGTTTTGAAAGCTGCCTGCCTGGCCTTCCTGCTCGATGGCTTTGCTGCACACCAGGCTGATAATCAGCGGAAAAGAAACACCAATCAATTCAAAATACGCGCTGATTTTGGCGCTTGGTTTCCATGGAGAGACGGTATAGTAGGCCAAAAAAGCAGCGGCAATCCCCAGCGGAAGCAGCAGATGAATCAAAAGCATGGAAGTGTGCCGAAATTTATAAAAATCTGCGTGGATACAGTGGAAAAAAGAACGCATTTTATTTGACCTCCTGCTTCGGAAACCATTGAGCTGTTACAAACAGCAGCAGGGCAAACAGCACAATGGAGAGAGCAATGCCAATGGGAATCACTCCGGCATTGAGCAGCGGATCTCCGGGTGCAGCCATAACGCCCTGCGGCAGAATTCCGAGTACCGGGCACATCAGTCTGGCAGACCAACTGTACGGGCACGCCCACCACCACGATTTGCCGGCGCCCAGAATCTCCAGCGCAATCCCGCCGCAAAAGTTTAGAAAAACGGTCGGCAGCAGGCCGAATTTTTTGGAAAGGAAAAGGCAAAGGGGAATTTGCCAAAGCGCAGTGAGAAACAGAATCGCTGTGGCGGAAATTACCTGAACGGCAGAAATACCGGAAGAAGTATTGTAAAGAACCATTCCAATGAGTATTCCGGCAAGATGAATCAGGTTGGCAGCAGCGAAATAGACCGCAATCAGCGCAACCTTTGCAACCCAGATTCTTTTTAAATTGACCGGCAGGGCAAACACAGCCCTGTAGCGCAGTTTCTTTTCTTCATATTGGTTTACAAGGGCCGACAGCAGTGTGAGGAACCCCGGAAGAATCATGCAGTACCACCAGTTGTAGCCGTTTTCCACAAAATACCGCCCCGAAAGGAGCGCAAGCAGAATCATGACGACCGGTGCAGTCAGGACAAGCCTTTTGGCAAATGTGCTTTTGCATTTCATGTTTTCGGCTTTCAGATAATTCGGCATCTCAGGCACCTGCCTTTTTGCTTTTGGCGACGACTTCCATGAAAAGCGATTCCAGGCTTTCGCCGGGGTTTATCTGAGCTTCATAGCCAAGAACCCCATTGCTGATGATGCCAATATGGTCGGCAATCAGCTCCACTTCAGACAGGATGTGGCTTGAAAGGATGACGGTGATGCCCTGCTCCGGGAACGAGCGGATCAGGTTTCGCAGATCCTGTATGCCAATGGGGTCAAGGCCGTTCGTAGGTTCGTCAAGAATCAGAAGTTTTGGGTAATTGAGCAGGGCAATGGCAATGCCCAGGCGCTGCTTCATTCCCATGGAAAACTGCCCGGCGCATTTTTTCCCGGTGTTCGTCAGGTCCACTGTCTTTAAAACCTCGTCAATCCGGGAATCGGGAAGGCCCAGAAGAAGGGTGCGCACTTTCAGGTTTTCCCTTGCCGTAAGGTTTTCATAAAGCGGCGGGGATTCAATTAGCGCGCCAATGTCGTTCAGGTCATTTCTGCTCCACGGGTGTCCCTCAAAGAGAATTTCACCGGATGTTTTATGGAACATCCCGGTAATCATTTTTAAAGTGGTGGATTTTCCGGCTCCATTTGGGCCGAGCAGGCCATAAACCGAGTTTTTCTGAATCGAAATGGAAATGTTGTTTACGGCACGCTGTTTTTCAAAAGTCTTGCAAAGGTTCTTGGTTTGCAGAATGTAGTCTGCCATGTTCATCATCCTTTTTTTAAGTTCATGGCAAACAGTACGCCCTGTTTTTGAAGATTCCATAAAGATTTCAAAAAAATCATGGATGCCGAAAGGCCGCCTGCCATAGCGCTATGCTATGACAGGCGGCCTTTCGTTTTCCTGCAGCAGAGGAGGATTATGTTCCTAGAAAACGGTTGACGAAGAGAAGCGCCGCACCCACAGCGCTTGCCGTATCATCGTATTTGCTGTAGTGCAGGTAGTTCGGCTGTTCGCCAAACGAATTCAGTGAAAGAAGCCGCTGGCACAGCTCATCGTTGTAGTGGGAAAGGTATTTCGAAATTTCGCCGCCTACAATAATGTCGCAGTCAAAAATCATGCGGATATTGTTGATACCCGTGGCGAGGTAGTCAAGGTAATCTTCCCACTTTTTCAGGCAGTATCGGTCACCAAACTGCAGTGCGGTGAAAAATTCGTCAATATCGCTGAAATTTGGATTCGTCAGGATATTGGTGGAGCAGTAGGCTTCCAGGCATCCTTTCTTTCCGCAGGAACACGCCAAGCCGTCTTTCGCAATGGTCATGTGGCCGAATTCACCGGCACGCCCGCCCATTCCGCTGTAGACTTTGTTTCCTATCATAATTGCGCCGCCGACACCTTTGTTAATGGAGAGAAAAACAGCGCTTTCCACATCATCCATATGCCATATTTCTGCAAACCCCGCAAGATTGGCCTCATTTTCCACCATAACAGGGTAGGGGCTGTATTTTGCAATCGACTGGATGGGAAGGTCATGAACCTGCAAAGTCGGGCTGTACTCCAGCATCTGCTTATCAACGGTTACAAGTCCGGGAAGCGCAATTCCAACGCCCAGCAGCTTTTCACGTTCAATGCCGCACTCTTCCAAAAACGTTTCCAGCAATTCCGCAAGTCTTTTAAAATACGCATTGCTGTTTTGAAAATGTTCTTTTATTACCTTATACTTTTGAATTTCTTCCCCGAGGTTAATGACGACAAAGCGAATATGGTTTTGAGTAATGGCAATGCCTGCCGAGTATTTTGCGTCATACCGAAGCATCAGGGCAGCCGGTTTGCGGCCGCCGGAAGACTGTAAGGTCCCTTCCTGCTTTACTAACCCTAAATCGGTCAGATCCTTTAAGATGGCTGTAACGGTTGGAAGGCTCAGGTTCAGCGATTTTGCGATTTTCTGCTTGGTGGCATCGCGGTTTTCGTAAAGGAAATTGGCTATTTTTTTCCTGTTCGCAGCGCGGACCTTCAGGCTGTTCATGTGAAACACCGGCTTCCTATAAGTAAATTATACCCATTATTAATAATAAAAAAGGTCTTATTTTATCTAAAAAGACACAATATAAAGAAACAGCTTTATAAAAGATAAATTCAAAAGAAAATGAATTTTTTAAAAAAGCGCGTAAGAAGAGGCTTTGCATAGGGGTAGTATATACCGTGAAAGAACAATCAAATTTGCATATAGGAAGTATACACAGAAATCAGCAGATATTACAAGGAGTTCCAAAAATTATTAGCAAAATTACGGAAGAAAACCAATATTTTTATTGACAATGCCTAGAATGGGTGCTATGATATGTTTTATAAAATACTTAAAAAAAGTAAATTGAATAACTGAAGGCGAAGCTAGGCATTGTGCCACTGGTTGCATCACAAACTGCTTTCCGCAGGTTTATGATAATTTTTAGAGGAGATGTCTTTGATGAAAAGGATGAAAAAGTTACTGGCACTTCTTATGTCGCTCAGCGTTTTGGCATCCGCTACAGCGTGTTCGGCAGTCACAACAAGTACAAATGGTGCATCCTCTGGCGGAGCCTCTGCCACAGCAAAGGCCGGCGGCAAAAAAGTCGGTGTCTGCATGCCTGAAAAGAATTTGCAGCGCTGGGTTCAAGACGGCGACAACATGAAAAAGGTCCTTGAAGCAAAAGGATATTCTGTTCAGCTGCAGTATGCAAATAATGATGTAAACACCCAGGTGTCGCAGATTGAAAACATGGTAACAAGCGGCGTTAACGTGCTTGTTGTTGCCTCCATTGACGGCTCGGCTCTGACCGATGCCCTGAAGATTGCAAAATCTAACAACGTTAAGGTCATTGCCTATGACCGTCTGCTGATGAACTCAGACGCCGTTGACTACTACGCAACTTTCGACAACCACAAGGTCGGCCAGATGCAGGGGCAGTATATTGTAGACAAATTGGGCTTAAAAGAAGGCAAAGGCCCTTACAACATTGAAATCTTCTCCGGTTCCCAGGACGATAACAACGCAAAATTCTTCTACAATGGCGCACAGGAAGTCCTGAAACCGTACCTGGACAGCAAAAAGCTTGTTGTTAAGAGCGGCCAGAATGATTTCGCAAAATGCGCAACAGAGCATTGGAAAACAGAAGTTGCAGAATCCAGAATGGATAACCTGCTGTCTGCTAACTATGCGGGCGGTGCAAAGCTGGATGCTGTTCTGGCACCGAATGACGCAATTGCCCGCGGCGTGCTTGCTTCTTTGAAGAACATTGGCTATGGCTCTGCGAGCAAACCGCTGCCGGTTATCACTGGTCAGGACTGCGAAAAGGCGAATGTTGCTTCTATTGCAAAGGGTGAACTTTCCATGAGCATCTTTAAGGATACCCGTACGCTTGCAAACAAAGTTGCCGCTATGGTTGACGCACTCCTCCAGGGCAAGCAGGCGGAAGTAAACGATACGAAGACTTACAACAACGGTGTTAAGGTAGTTCCTTCTTACCTTTGCGACCCGGTTGTGGTAACAAAAGAAAATTACCAGAAAGTACTAATTGACTCTGGCTATTACACAAAGGCAGATCTTGGATTGAACTGAGAACTGAAAAAATAATACTGCTTTCCTATCTACCCGGGAAGTTACTTTCCGGGTAGAAATCTTCCTAGAGGGTTTGCAGGCAAGGGGGTTTCAGAATGGCAGATAATATTCTGGAGATGCGGAATATCATCAAAGAGTTCTCAGGAGTTCGAGTGCTGAAGGAAGTAAACTTCAGTGTCAAAAAAGGATCCATTCATGCATTAGTAGGAGAAAACGGCGCAGGCAAATCTACTCTGATGAATGTTTTAGGCGGTGTGTACCCCTACGGGACTTACTCCGGTGACATTGTGTTTGAGGGAAAAACCTGCAGATTTAAACATATTAGAGACAGCGAGCAGGCCGGTATCGCAATTATTCATCAGGAATTAGCCTTGATTCCGTATCTTTCAATCGGTGAGAACCTCTTTCTTGCCCATGAAAAAGCCACAGGCGGAGTTGTTGACTGGGACTTGACCTACAGCGAAGCAAAAAAACTTTTGCAGCGCGTTGGCCTGAAAGAAGATCCGCATACCCTGGTAAAAGATCTGAATATGGGCAAGCAGCAGCTTGTGGAAATTGCCAAGGCGCTTGGAAAACAGGCAAAGCTGCTCGTTTTGGATGAGCCGACGGCTTCCTTAACAGAACAGGACTCCGCCAATCTGCTCCATCTGTTAAAAGAACTGCAGAACACAGGGCTTTCTTCCATCTTAATTTCCCATAAACTGAATGAGGTCACGGAGGTTTCCGACACCATCACCATCCTGCGCGACGGGCAAAGCATTGAAACCATGGTTCAGGGGCAGGACGAGATTACCGAAGACCGCATTATAGCGGACATGGTCGGAAGAGAAATGACCGAGCGCTTCCCGCCAAGGGACGTGAAGCTTGGCGAGGTTGCGTTTGAGATTAAAGACTGGTCGGCGGACAATCCGCTGATTGAAGGCAAAAAACTTCTGAACCATGTTTCCATTGCGGTACATAAAGGCGAAGTCGTTGGCCTGGCAGGCCTGATGGGCGCTGGCAGAACGGAACTTGCGATGAGCGTGTTCGGCCATCTTTGCGGAAAAAACATTACGGGCAAAGTTTTCAAAGACGGAAAAGAAATTGACACCAGCACGGTTCCAAAGGCGATTGCAAACAAAATAGCCTATGTGACAGAAGACCGAAAAAATGCCGGGCTTGTTTTGTCGAACGATATTAAGACGAATATCACCCTTTCCAATTTGGGAAGTGTCAGCGACCATATGATTCTTGACCTTGACAAAGAAATCGGCATTGCCGAAGAATACCGCAAAAAAATGAATATTAAGTCGAATAGTGTCAGCCAACTGGTGGGCAGCCTTTCCGGTGGAAATCAGCAAAAAGTTGTTCTGAGCAAATGGATTTTAACCGGACCCGATGTGCTGATTTTGGATGAACCGACCCGCGGGATTGATGTCGGTGCAAAATACGAAATTTATACGATTATTAATCAGCTGGCCGCTGCGGGGAAATGCGTCATCATGATTTCCTCTGAATTACCGGAAGTCCTTGGCGTAAGCGACCGGGTTTATGTCATTAATGAAGGGTCGGTAGTCGGCGAGCTTTCAAAGGATGAAGCAAAGCCGGAGACCATTATGCAGTGCATTATGGACAACAAAAGGATTGGAGCGGAGTAAATATGAACGATTCAACCGGCAAGAAAAAAACGGCAGTTGGCTTAAAGCGGTACAGCATGATTATAGCGCTGCTTGTTATGATGCTGCTGTTTCAGATTTTAACGGGCGGCATTTTCCTGAAACCACAGAATATTACGAACCTGATTTTGCAGAACAGTTATGTAATTATTCTTTCCCTTGGTATGCTTTTGTGTATTGTCAGCAGCGGTGCAATCGACCTTTCGGTTGGCTCGATTGTCGCTTTCATCGGCGCGCTGCTAGGCGTTTTGATCGTGCAGAAAGGCATGAACGTATGGCTCGCTATCTTGATTGCTCTGGGAGTTGGCGCTTTAGTAGGCGCGTGGCAGG
>JBFLFY010000031.1:0-17512 GCA_041859875.1 Caproicibacter sp.
GGAACGGACAGAAACTAAAAGAGGATTCTCCTTGTCGCCGAACTTCATACCGGTAATCTCTTCCATCTTTGCGATATGGTCCATGATCTGGCCCATGATCTCGTCGTTGATCTTTTCGCCGTCCTCATAATACTGAGTACAGGCCTCTGTAGTAATCGTAAAGCCCTGCGGGACCGGCATACCGGCGGCCGTCATTTCTGCCAGGCCGGCACCTTTGCCGCCCAAGATATTCTTCATCGTGGTCATATTGCCGTTAAAGGCTTTGCTGCCCTCAGTGAAGTAGTACAAGTACTTCTGACCCATAAACTATACCTCCTGAATTATAATGATAATATTTTGTCGAGCTAAATATTTAAAAATAAAAATCGTGCTCGAAATTAACGCTCAAAAAGTATTATACCAAATTGGCGGCATAAAAGCTACAGGAATTTATAAAAATTTGTACGGAAAAAGGCAAGATATTTTGTAAAAATACCAGCAAAATGGGGCTACGTGCTTTCCCGAAAATGCACAGCGCGCATTTTGTGCTTTCCGCTTTTTTCAAAAACGCTGTGAAAAAAAGGTTTTGCCACATTTCACTTGCAAAAATTAATTTATATGAGATAATAAGAATGAATGAAAAACCGGCTTCAGCATTGATACGGAGGAAAACGAATGTCACAGCAGAACTGCGCCGTTGTCCTCGCCGCAGGCGAGGGGAAACGGATGAAATGGGACCGCCCAAAATGTCTTTCGCCGGTCCTTTTTAAACCTATGCTCCAATGGGTTCTGGACTCGGCCCACACGGCGGGGCTCCAAAGCATTTGCACGGTTACGGGGTTCCTGCACGAGCAGGTAAACGCTTACCTGCAGAAAAATGACCCGGCGGTTGTTTCCGTCCTTCAGGCGGAACGCCGCGGAACCGGCCACGCCGTAATGATGGCGGCGGACTTTATCCGCTCGCACGCGGCGGGCGGCAATGTGCTGATTTTGAACGGCGACGCGCCGTTTCTCAGCCCGCAGACAATTACAAACGCACTGAAAGAGCACGAAAAAAGCGGGAATTCCGTTACTGTGATTTCAGCGATTCTGGAAGACCCCACCGGCTACGGACGCATTATCCGCACCAATGAGGGCGGTTCCGTGCGCGCAATTATAGAGCAGAAAGATGCTTCCACGGAAGAACAGGCTGTGCGGGAAGTGAATTCCGGCGCTTACTGGTTCCGGGCAAATGACCTTTTGGGCATTCTGCCTCAGATAAAAACTTCGAACGCACAGGGGGAATATTATCTGACGGATGCCTTTGAGCTGCTGATTGCGTGCGGAAAGCGCGCAGGAGCCTGCGCGGCGGAAACTGCTGATGCAGCGAAAGGCGCAAACGACTGCCTGCAGCTGCACGAGCTGAATACCATTGCGCGGCGCGCAGTGCTGGAAAAGCAAATGCGTGCCGGCGTCGACATCCCCTGCACAGATGGGATTCTTCTCGGCCCGGATGTTGTCATAGGCCGCAACTGCACTCTTTTGCCCGGCACGGTTCTTTACGGGCAGACTTTTATTAGCGACGGCTGTACACTGGGGCCAAACACCGTTTTAAAGGATTGTTCCATTGGTTCCGGTTCAGTGCTGGACAGCGTACGCGGTAAGGGATTCACTGCAGCGCCGGGGTTTCGGCCAAGGCCTTTCGCCATACTGGGCAGCGGGCAGGGAAAACCGGAAAAGGCGTAAAATTCGAAGCGCCTTTTCCATCCTTCTTAAATGTGGGCAGGATTGGAAAGCCGCTTCTTCCAATAAATTTTTACACCACAAATCTGCGGGGCTGCAAAACGGCCCTGCCAATTCATTAGGGGGATTAAGAAGGAAATGAGTTTTCACGGTAAGGATATTAAAATTTTTGCTGGCAATGCAAGTCGGGCCACAGCGTCGCAGATAGCGAAATGCCTGGGCCTCCCACTCGGGAAAAGCGAAGTTACTACATTCAGCGACGGTGAAATTTCGGTTTCGCTGTACGAATCCGTCCGCGGCTCGGATTGCTTTATTGTTCAGTCCACCTGCGCGCCGGTCAACAACAATCTGATGGAACTGCTTATTATGATTGATGCCATGAAGCGCGCTTCCGCCGCAAGGATTACGGCTGTTATCCCGTACTTCGGCTATGCGCGGCAAGACCGCAAGGCGAAGGCACACGACCCGATTACAGCTAAGCTGGTAGCGGACCTGCTGACTTCAGCAGGCGCTAACCGCGTGCTTACCATGGATCTTCACGCCGCGCAGATTCAGGGCTTCTTCAACATCCCGGTCGACCATCTTCTGGGCGTTCCGGTGCTGGCTTCCCACATCAAGTCCCGCATTGCAGGTCATTGCGACGAGTATGTGGTGGTATCCCCCGACCTCGGCTCCGTTACACGCGCCCGCAACTTTGCAGAACGCATCGGCTGCCCGCTCGCCATTGTAGACAAGCGCCGCCAGAAAGCAAACGTCTGTGAAGTCATGAACATCATCGGCAACGTGAAAGACAAAAAAATCATTCTGGTGGACGATCTGATTGACACTTCCGGAACGCTCTGCAACGCCGCCAAAGCAATTATGGAAAACGGTGCAAAGCAGGTTACGGCCTGCGCCACCCATGCGGTGCTTTCCGGCCCGGCACTCGAGCGTATTAAGGCAAGCCCTATTAAAGAACTTGTTTTGCTCGACACCATCCCCGTGCCGGATGAAAAGCGCCTGCCGAACATGACAGTACTTTCCGTCGCACCGCTCTTTGCGGAAGCTATTGAGCGCATTTACGAAGACAAACCGGTTTCGCCCCTCTTCGTGTGACACGCCTTTTCTTTGGGAAAATAACGATTGCCAAAATTGATAATCCCGCAATATAAAAGCTTATTTTTTATCGTTGGCTTTATCTCGTAAGCGCCGTAGGCGGCGAATGGCACTTTGTGCCCTTGGCGAAAAGAAACTACTGAACTCTGATTTTTGTTTTCCCAAAACGGGTCTTTTCCTGTAAATTAAAATGAACCTTTTCAGCCTGATTTTCCTCGGGTCTTCAGGCTGCAGCGGAGCAGAGTCATCTGCTCCGCTATCGGTTTATACTGCAAAATTAATTTTTTAGTTAGGAGGAGTGAAACTTTATGGCCTACAGCATAAAGGGTGTGACTCTCCGCACCGACAATTCCAAAGCAGGCATGGCGAAAATTGATGAACTGTGGCGCGATATTGAAAGCGGCAAACTGCCGCTGCTGTTTAACAGTGACCATGAATTGCTGAACGGCATTTCCCCGGTTTCCCGGTACAGCAATTACGCTAGTGGCGAAAATGGTGAATATGATCTCTCCATTCTCGCGGTTACGGCGGGATTTTTCGGGGAATTAGAAAACGGAGTCCGGGAAGGCCGGTACCGGAAATATGATGAATCCGACGAAAACGGCGACATAAGCCAGTGCGCCCGCAAAGCCTGGGAAAAGGTGTGGGCCGAAAAACAATCCGGCGCCATCTGCCGTGCTTTTACAGAAGACTACGAAAGCACGGTTCCGGCACAATATACAAAAGACGGCAAAGCGCACTGCTATCTTTATATTGCTGTAAAATAACAAATCCTGTGGAGGTTTTCATGCTGAATCTGTTTCAAAAAAGGGAAGAGCCGTACGGCCCTGTAGAATACATTGTAGCGGGCCTTGGCAACCCCGGTGAAAAATACGACGGCACACGCCACAACGCCGGTTTTATGGCGCTGGACTATATTGCGGAAAAATGCGGTGTGAAAATCGACCGCTTAAAATTCAAGGGCCTGTGCGGCACAGCCGCCATCGGTGGGAAGAAAGTGCTTCTGCTGAAACCTTCCACTTACATGAACCTCAGCGGCCAAAGTGTTACGGAAGCCATGAATTTTTATAAACTTCCGCCGGAACACGTCATAATAATTTATGATGACATTTCATTTGCGCCCGGAAAAATGCGCATCCGCATGAAGGGCAGCGACGGCGGGCAAAATGGAATGAAAAATATCATTTACCTTGCGGGGAAAGACACCTTCCCGCGCATCCGGCTTGGCACGGGCGACCGGCCAGACCGGCGGTGGGACCTTGCAGACTGGGTGCTTTCGCGCTTTTCGGAGGCCGACGCAAAGCTTTTTTATGAAGCAGTGGAACACGCTTACTCCGCCGTGGAGCTGATGGTTCAGGGCAAAGCCGCCGAAGCCATGAGCCAGTACAACTAAGGGGATCTGGAATGGAATTTTTAAACCGCGCTCTCTGTGGGCTGAATGAATACGTTTCTCTGGAATCGGCGGTAAAGGAAAAAGCCCTTCCCGCCGCGGTCACCGGCGTAAGCGAAATCCACAAGGCAAACATCATTGACACACTCTGCACCCGACTTCGGCGCAGGGGCATTGTCATTACCAGCGACGAGCCGGAAGCGAACCGCCTGTGCGCCGACCTTACGGCTATGGGGATGCCTGCGCTTTTTTACCCCGGCCGCGATTTTTCTCTGCGCGCTGCGGAAGGCAGCTCTCACGAATATGAGCACCAGCGCATTCTTGCGCTGGCTTCCCTGCTGAACGGCACCTGCGGCGTGGTCGTCTGCTGTGTAGACGCCGCCCTGCAGTTCACCATCCCGCCGAAAGAGCTGAAGCGGCGCACCGTTACGCTGAAAGCGGGCATGGCGGTTTCCATGGAGAAAGTGCTGGGCGTACTTTCCGCCTGCGGGTACGAACAGGCGGCACAGATAGACGGCCCGGGGCAGTACTCCCGCCGCGGCGGTATTCTTGACTTTTACCCGCCGGGGCTTTCCCTGCCGGTAAGAGCCGAGTTCTTCGGTAATGAAATTGACACCCTCTCGTTCTTTGACCCCGAAACACAGCGCCGCACGGAGTCTGCCGAAAGCGTATTTCTTTCGCCCGCTGTAGAAGCGCTTGTCGCCGACCCGGGGGGCCTTGCGGAACAGATTCGGACGCTGGCCTCCTCCCTGCGCGGCAAATCCGCTCCTGCGGCGCGCAAAGTGCTGGAGCAGGAAGCAGAGAAGCTGGAAAACGGCCTACCCCTCGGCAACGCGGACAAATTTCTGCCGATTCTGTACGGCGGCGACACAGCCTGCCTGCTGGATTACCGGGATGACAGCACCCTGCTTTTTGTCAGCGAGCCGGTCAAAGCGCGCGAGCGGATGCGCAGTGTGCAGTGGCAGTGGAATGAAGACCTGAAAGACAGCCTCGCGGACGGCTCCCTCTGCCGCACGCTGGACTGCTACACCCGCGACTGGGCCGACGCGCTTGCCGTTTTTGAAAAATCCGCCTCCATCTACCTCGACAATTTCGTCCACGGCAGCTATGAAACGCCTGTGCAGACCATGCTGAACTTCACCGTGCGCCAGCTTTCCGCCTGGGGCGGCAGTATGCAGCTTTTAACAGAAGACCTCCGCAATATGCTGCAGAACAAGTGGGCCTGCGCCGTGCTGGCCGGCAGCGAAAAAGCGGCAAAGAACGTTGCCTCAGACCTGCTGGCACAGGGCATTAACGCGGCGTATGTGGAAAAGCCGGAAAAAATCGCGCGCGGCGAAGTCGTGGTAACTTCCGGCGCGCTTTCCGGCGGCCTTGAGTACCCCGCCGCATTTTTCGGTCTGATTTCGCGCGGGCGCATGGCTCCCGTGAAGTCGAAGCGCTCACGCAAAGCCCGCTCCGGGCAGGAAATCACCGATATTTCCGACCTTGCGCCCGGCGACTATATCGTTCATGCCACACACGGCATCGGCGTTTTTGAAGGCATCCACAAGCTTGCCATGCAGGGCGTTGTAAAGGACTACATCAAAGTCCAGTATGCAAGGGGTGACACGCTCTACGTCCCCGTTACACAGCTGGACATGGTTTCAAAATATATCGGCCCGCGCGAAGACGCCAGCGTACGCCTAAGCCGCCTCGGCGGTTCCGAGTGGCAAAAAGCCAAGTCCCGCGTACGCAAAGCCGTGAAGGATATTGCAAAAGACCTGATTAAGCTTTACGCGCAGCGCATGAACGCCAAAGGGCATGCATTTCCGCCGGATGACGAATGGCAGCGGGATTTTGAGTCCCATTTTGAGTTTGATGAAACCGACGACCAGCTTCGCTGCATTGATGAAATTAAGCGCGACATGGAGCGCCCGATGCCCATGGACCGCCTGCTGTGCGGCGACGTCGGCTTCGGCAAAACGGAAGTCGCTCTGCGCGCCGCCTTTAAGTGCGTAACAGACGGCAAACAGTGCGCCATGCTTGTTCCGACGACAATCCTTGCATGGCAGCACTACCAGACGATTACCAAGCGCGTGGAGGGTTTTCCCCTGCGCATTGAGCTTCTTTCCCGTTTCCGCACACCAAAGCAGCAGGACGAGATTATCCGGAAGCTGAAGCGTGGGGAACTGGACATGGTGGTAGGGACGCACCGCCTGATTTCGCAGGATGTGGAGTTCCGCGACCTCGGCCTTATTATTGTGGATGAAGAGCAGCGCTTCGGCGTGGCGCAGAAAGAAAAGCTCAAGACAAAATATAAAAATGTGGATGTCCTTACCCTTTCGGCAACGCCGATTCCCCGCACGCTGAACATGGCGCTTTCCGGCATACGTGACATGAGCGTCATAGAAGAGGCGCCGCGTGACCGCCACCCGGTGCAGACCTATGTGCTGGAACATGACGACGGCATTGTAAATGAAGCCATACGGCGCGAACTGCGGCGCGGCGGGCAGGTTTACTACCTGCATAACGATGTGGCAACCATTGAGCGCACGGCAGCAAAGATTCAGGCCGCTGTACCGGAGGCAAAAGTCGGCTTCGGCCACGGCAAGATGAGTGAGCAGGAGCTTTCCGAAGTCTGGCGGCGGCTGATTGAGCAGGAAATTGACGTGCTGGTCTGCACCACCATCATAGAAACCGGCGTAGACGTTCCAAACGTCAACACGCTGATTATTGAAGATGCCGACCGCATGGGCCTTTCCCAGCTGCACCAGATACGCGGGCGCGTGGGCCGTTCCACACGGCGCGCCTACGCTTACCTTACTTTCCGGCGAAACAAGGTGCTTTCTGAAATTGCGCAGAAGCGGCTCTCCGCCATCCGGCAGTTTACCGAGTTCGGCTCCGGTTTCAAAATTGCAATGCGCGACATGGAAATCCGCGGCGCAGGCAACATTCTGGGCGGCGAGCAGCACGGCCACATGGAAGCCGTGGGCTACGACATGTACCTGCATCTGCTTTCGGAAGCCATCCAGCGCGAAAAGGGCGAAGAGGTCAAAGAGTACGGTGAAGAGTGCCTTGTGGACCTGCAGGTGGAAGCGCATATTCCGGAAAGCTATATTGCCGACCTCAACCAGCGGCTTGACATTTACCGCCGCATTGCAGACATTCGCACCCACGAAGATTCACTCGACGTGACCGACGAGCTGATTGACCGCTTTGGTGACCCGCCGGCCAGCGTAAACGGCCTTGTACAGATTGCCTTGCTGCGAAACCGCGCTTCCGCCCTTGGCATACGCGAAATCAAGCAGCAGAACGAAAAGCTTCTGTTCTTCCGCGAAAGCTTCGACATGGAGCGCGTTTCCGCCCTGATTGCAGCCATGCACGGGCGCGTAATGCTCAGCGCCGGCACAAAGCCGTACATCAGCGTCAAGATTCCTTCCGGCCAGGAACCGCTGAACGTTCTGGAAGAAACGCTGGCCGTTTTAAGCGGCAAACCCGCTGCGGAGCCCAGCAGCAAAAAGAATGGACAGTCTTCTTCGAAAAGTGTATAATTGCAGATGCATAATAAAAAAGTAACGGAGTGTGAAATATGAATTTTCTAAAAAAAGCCCTCGCGGTATCTCTTGCCGCGGTGCTGTGCCTTTCCGCAGCCGGATGTTCCGGTGCTGATAAAAGCTGGGCCGTAAAAGACAGCAGCAACAACAGCGTCCCCATCGGGTGCTACGTTTACAGCCTTTACAGCGCCTATTCCATGGCGGACAGCAAAAAGCCGGATGCCTCCAAAGACGTTCTTTCACAGAAGATTGAAAACAAGGACGCAAAGACCTGGATTCGCGACAAAGCGCTTACCAGCACAAAGCTTCTTCTGTTCCTTGACCAGAAGATGAAGTCTATGAAACTCACCCTGACGGATGCCGACAAAAAGATGGCGCAGCAGATGAACTCTTCTGCGTGGGCGCAGGCTTCTTCCGTTATGGAAAAATACGGTGTCGCCCAGTCTTCCTTTGAAACCGTGTACGGCACTGCTTTTATGAAAGAGAAGAAAATTTTTGACGCAACCTATGGTAAAAGCGGAACAAAAGCTGTTCCTGATACGGAACTGAAAGACTACTACCTTAAAAACTACTCTGATTTTTCGTTTATCCTCTGCAGCCTTTACAACACCGATGCCAGCGGCAACGCCACTTCTGCCATGACCGACGCACAGAAGAAAAAAGCCGAAGGCGTGCTGAACAATTACGCCGCACAGATTAAGGCTGGCAAACTGACAATGCGCAAGGCTGCCGATTCCTACAAAGCTCTGATGAAAAGCAGCACCGATGAGCTGCACACTGCTTCTGCTAACCTTGCAACAGAAACCAATTACCCTGAAGCCATGCGTACTACGCTCAAAAGCATGAAGACCGGCGAAGTGAAAACGCTTGAAATTGGCAGCCAGGGAATCTACCTGCTTCTTTCCAAGGGGGATTCCGAAAAAGCGATTGAAACAACGCTAAAGACCGAAGATGCACGCGAAAACCTGCTGCTTAACTATAAATCCGATGAGTTCCTTCCTGCCCTCGAAAAGGATGCTTCCGCTGCAAAGGACATTTCGGTAAACGATGCAGCCCTGAACTCTTATGACCCGAAGATGTTTGTTGCCAGCGCTTCTTCCGCCGCCGCTCCCGCAAAATAAAATTCTTCTAAACGGCTGAGTCCATCCGTATGAGTGCCGGCTTACCCATACGGATGGCAGCAGGGCTGCGGAACATGAGTTCCGCAGCCCTGCTTTTATAATCACACTTCTGCAAAAACTTAATCTTTTTTGTCTTTGTAGAGTGCGTTGTAAACCTTAATAAAGTTTGCGTCGCGTTTTTTGATGGCTTCTTCGCCCTTGCTGCCGCTGTAATCGTAAAAGCCCCTGCCGGCCTTCACGCCGTACTCGCCCTTTTCAAACTTTTCCTTCAGGAGCGGAGGGATTTCTGCTGCGCTGTCCAAATCCGGCACAAGGTACTCCGCCACATGGTAGAAAATATCCAGCCCGCCGAGGTCTGCCGTTTCCAGCGGGCCTACACAGGCATAGCGGAACCCGATGCCGTACTTAATGGCATTGTCAACATCTTCCGCGCTTGCTATGCCGGACTGCACAATGTACATCGCCTCGCGCAGAACGGCAAGCTGCAGGCGGTTTCCGATAAAACCTTTCGCGTCTTTTTTCACCAGCACCGGCTTTTTGCCAATCCTGCGGGCAAGCTCCATCACGGCCTGCGCCGTGGCTTCTTCCGTTTTTTCACCCTTGATGACCTCTACGAGCGGCACAAGATGCGGCGGGTTAAACCAGTGCATCCCGCAGAAACGCTCCGGGTTTTTCACGGCCGTTGCTATTTCCGTAATGGAAAGGCCGGAAGTGTTCGTTGTAAGGATTGCATCATCCCGCACAAGGGCGGAAATCTGCTTCCAGAATTCGTGTTTTACATCCACGTTTTCTACAATCGATTCCACGACGATGTCGCAGTCCTTGTAGCAGGAATAGTCTGCCGTAAGCGTAATGCGCCCTTTTACCGCGTCCGACTCGGTCTGAGTCAGTTCGCCGCTCACAACAAGCGACTGCTGGTTTAGGTCAATCATTTTCCGCGCTTTCTGCAGGGTGACTTCCCGGTGGTTGTGCAAAACCGTTTCGTAGCCGTAAGCCGCGAAAATCTGCGCCATGGAAGTCCCCATGGTTCCGGCTCCGGAAATCACGACTTTTTTAATCTGCTCTGCCTGCATTCTTTCCACACCTTTCTTTTTCCCAAAGAATTCTTCTGCCATTATAACACGTTGCAACCCATTTTTACTGTAGATTTTCGGTAAAAAAGCGGTAAGCGTTTCCCCAGAATATTGCGTCCGCCATCTCCTGCCCAAATTCACGGCATACGAAAGTGTACAGGCTTTCCATGTCTTCCTGCCCGCGTATGCCATCCGGAAGCTCGCACCCATCGAAATCCGAACCCATGGCAAGGATCTTTTCGCCGCCGAGATGCAGAAAATGATCGATATGCCGCACAATGTCTTCCGGCGAAGCATTTTCCGCGCTGTCCGAAAGAAAGGCACGGTAGAAATTGATGCCCACCAGGCCGCCGCCCTTCACAATCTCGCGGAACTGGCTGTCCGTCAGGTTGCGCACATTGCCGCAGACGGCTTTTGAGTCGGAGTGCGATGCCACAAACGGCTGCTGTGCCGCACGGGCAACATCCCAGAAGCCTTTTTCCGAAAGATGCGACACATCCACAATCATGCTGCGCCGGTTCATTTCGCGCACAAGTTCAAAGCCGAACGGCGTAAGGCCGCCCGCGTTTTCAGCAAGGCACCCGTCGCCCGCTTCGCACCGGCCGTTCCAGGTCAGGGTAATCAGGCGAACCCCCGCCTCCCACGCTTCCTGCAGATGTTCCATCTTTCCGGCAAGAGCGGCCGAGCCTTCTATGGAAAGCAGCCCGATTTCTTTCGCGTCTGCGGCTGCCCGGCGGATGTCCGCTGCAGAGCGGCAGAACGAGGCGATATCCGAGTTTCTCTCCATTTCATCGGCAAACAGGCCGGAAACATCCTGGAACCATTTCCATGCTTCTTCCCCGCGCCGTTTATCATCCAGAAAAACGGCAAACACCTGCGCCCAGTTTTCAAAGCGGCTTGCTTTCTGCAGGCTCACATGCCCGCGCGCTTCCCGCAGGCCGCTGTGCTTTTCCCAGCATTGGGTAGCTGTGTCGCAGTGCAGGTCAAAATATTTCATCGATTGATTTCCCCTTTCAGCTAACGTAACGATACTATTATGGATGGATGATTTTTGGCAATCTTCTCAAAATATGTTCTGCAGGGCTTGTTTCCGCGCCGTACCGTATGGCATACTGTTACCGTAATTCCAGCAAGGAGGAACACAATGGATAACAATAATCCGAACGGGTGGAATAATTCCCGCAGCGGCCAGAATGGCCCCAGCAGTGGACAGCCGCAAGGCGCTCCGTACAATAACGGCCAGAACGGCCCCAGCAGTGGACAGCCGCAAGGCGCTCCGTACAATAACGGCCAGAACGGCCCTTACAGCGGGCAGCCGCAGGGCGCTCCGTACCATAACGGCCAGAACGGCCCTTACAACGGACAGCCACAGGGTGCTCCATACCATAACGGCCAGAACGGCCCTTACAGCGGACAGCCATACACTTCTTACCAAAGCGCCCCCTATTCAGAAGGCTATGACCCGCAGGACATTGAGAAAAACAGAGTGTGGACGGCTCTTGCTTATTTTGGCATTTTGTTCTTTCTGCCCCTCGTTATCAGCCCAAACTCAAGGTACGGCAGGTTTCATGCAAACCAGGGGCTTGTGCTTCTTCTGTTTGAAATGGCGGGCAACTGCATTTTCCACTTTATCCCGCTGATCGGTGGAATGCTCCAGGGCATCTACGGCGTCCTGATGTTCATACTGTTTGTCATCGGCATTATCAACGCACTTCAGGGCCATGCAACGGAACTGCCGGTCATCGGCTCCATTCACATTATAAAATAAAACGCGGAGCTGTTCCATAAAATTTCCGGCTCGCTTCGGCGGGCCTTTTTTATCGTTTGAAAGCGGAAGGCAGGAAAAAACGAATGAAAAAAAGACTGCTGATTACAACGGGCGGAACCATTGCCAGCGGGCAGACGGGTGAAGGACTCGCCCCAGTGCTGCAGGGCGGTGATTTCCCGTTTCTGCATGAGCTGCTAAGCCCCAGTTTTGAACTGAAAGTACGCAATCTTTTCCAGCTCGACAGTTCCAATATTCAGCCCGAAGAGTGGCAGTGCATTGCCCGCACCGTTGCGGAAGAATACCAAAATTTTGACGGCATCGTGCTGACACACGGAACCGACACCATGGCCTACACAGCGGCGGCCCTCTCCTTTATGCTGCGGAATCTTCCCATTCCGCTGGTACTGACCGGCTCGCAGCTGCCCATGACCCACCTGCTCACGGATGGCGTGGAGAACCTGCGCTGCGCCTTTGCCATGGCAGCTTCCGGAAAGCCCGGCGTATTTGTGGCGTTCCACCGGAAAGTCATCCTTGGCACCCGCGCGGTAAAGGTTCGAACCTTTGATATGGACGCGTTTGAAAGCATTAATTACCCGTACATTGCCACTGTCAATGCGGCAGGGCTTGTAATGAATGAAAGCGCACTGCCGAAAGTAACCGGCAGTTTCCGGCTGGAAGACCGCATCTGCAGCCGGGTATTCCTTCTGAAGCTGATTCCCGGCCTTGATCCCGCCATCTTCGATATGCTGCTGAAAATGGATTTCCGCGGCATTGTGGTAGAGGCCTTTGGTGCAGGCGGAATGAATTTTCTGCGGCGCGACCTTGTTTCCAAACTAAAAATGATGGTGGAGGCCGGCGTCGCCGTGATTGTCTGCAGCCAGTGCCTGTACGAACGCAGTGATTTCTCCATTTACCAAACGGGCCGAAAAGCGCTGGAAACCGGTGTGCTCGAAGCCCATGACATGACGACGGAAGCCGCCGTTACTAAACTGATGTGGGTGCTGGGCCAGACTTCCGACCCCAAAGAAATCCAAAGGCTCTGCGCTGAAGACCTTTCCGGGGAAATCAGCTCCGCCGCAGTGCACAGCTGAAGCAAGAACAAAAGATGCACGGCACTCACCTGCCGTGCACCTTTTTGCGTTCTTTTCATCCTGCTCCAAGGACTTCCCTGCAGTACGAATCCAGCAGCCTGCCTATCATATTCGGGTTTTCCGGAAGATAATAACCAGCGGAGCCGGGAATGCTGCATTTGGGGTCTTTGCGGAAGTCGCCGGTGTCGGTAAACGAAAAGACCCCGGTGTCGTCGGCAGCCCAAAACTCCAACCTGTACTTCCATTGACTCTTTGGCTTCTTCCCATCCGGCTGCTTAATCAGCTTGTTTTTTGCAAGGCCGCTCAGAAGCGACTGGATTTTGTTCTGGTCTGTTATAATATGCTTCTCTTCGCTGCGCCAGAGGACAACCTTCGAATATTTTGGAGCCATAACACCCAGCATTTGCGAATAAGTAACCGTTTGAGCACTGCTTGCCGACGACGCACTGAAAACATGGAGCAAACCGCCCGTTCCCACAAACGCCGCACAAATAAGTGCCGCACTTCCGAGCACCACAACAGCCGATAAAATAATCAGCAGCCTTTTCACGCCATTCGGCATCCTGACGCCTCCCTGATGAAATTTTACCTGCGTTCTGCCCTGTGCAGCGGATTATTTTGGTGCGCAGGCTCCAAACGCAGCAGCATCATTCCTTTCTATTATATTTATTATTCTTGTCAAAAACAATACTTTCCGAAAATTTTCCAAATTTATTTCGGCGGCTGTATTATTTCGCTCCAGCTTCGGCCTGATAGCCACGTTCCAAATGCCTGCGCCTTTTTTCTTCATACATCAGGCTGTCGATTTTCTTCTGGAACTGCACACGGCTCAGATGCTCCTGCGGATTATAGACAGCATACCCCATGCTGAAACTCAGCCGGTAAAGCCTGCCGCCGCGTGCGTTGTATTCCTCCATCTTTTTGCGGATGCGGGATGCCAGCTGCTCCGGATGCGCACTGCGCAGCACAATGCAGAACTCGTCGCCGCCGTACCGCGCAACAAAAGCATCCACACCCGACACCTTTCGCATCAGCCGCGCTGCCTCCTCTAATGCGGTATCGCCCGTCGTATGGCCAAAAAGATCGTTAATCTGCTTAAAATGGTCCATGTCAAGCAAGATAGCGGAAAGCGGCTCTTCCTCACTTCTCTGTATTTCCCGGTCCATATAATTGTCAAGGCAGCGGCGGTTATATAACCCGGTAAGGTAGTCAACATCAATACTGCGGTTCTGAATGTCCACAAATACCGTCAGCTGAGAAAGTGTAATGCCAAAAAGTGCGAATGGAAGGCCGTACAAAAAAGTCTGCAGCAGGCCGCCCACAAAAGGCGGAACCGCAAAAATCAGCAGGGAGAAAAGGTATCTTCTCGCAATTTTTCTGCGGTAGAAAATGATAAAAACTTCGGAAACGACAAGCATCAGTATGACCATTGTGTTTGATGCCAGGTACAGCGGCCCGCGGTGATAGACATGCTGTGCATCGAAGAAAAATACCAGGCCGCAAAAACGCGGAAGCAGCAACGGGACCATGTTCAGGCCGCACAGTGCAGCCAGCGCAGCATACCATACACGCTGTGTTTTTCCCAAAACCAGGTTGGAAACATAGCGGAACCAGCATAAGACAAGGAAAGGGTAAAGTAAATACTTTATGTAAGTCGCCGCCTGTGCAGCCGGAAAAAACCAGTCCGGGCCAGTGTACCAGCGGCTTGCCATATCCGTGGCTAAAAGCAGAATCGTCAGTTCCTCCATCTGCAGGTAAATCTTCTTCTGCTTTGATTTAATATTCCCCTGCCTCAGGGAAACGACCAAAAGAAAAACTACAATTACAGTCGAATACAGCCCCAAGCTGAACCATGCCGGACCTGTCATTTTCTTCACCACCCAGTCACGATTTACTCCATTCCTCTTATTTTTCTCGAATAAAGTATGGATATATTACCATAAATTCGTTTTCTTTATATTCCGTCTTGGCTATTTTGAACAAAGTTTATTACTAACAAGCAAAATTTTTTAATATTATTGATACTGACGCAGAAAGCCGCCGAAATCCGAATATGGGTTCCGGCGGCTTTTCTATTCTTTTATAACGATGGTATTAATCGTCAAACATTCCTTTAATTTTTTCAAAGAATGATTTTCGTTTCTGGTAATTCTTGTCTTCCGCTACAGACTCAAAATCTTTCAGGATCTGTTTCTGCTTCTGCGAAAGGTTCTTTGGGACCTCCACCGTCACGCGCACATACTGGTCCCCGCGGCTTTTGGTTCCGATTTTCGGGATGCCTTTGCCGCGCAGCTTAAATACATCGCCCGGCTGCGTCCCGGCGTGAACCTGGTACTCCACACGGCCGTCAATCGTTGGCACAACCACTTCCGCACCAAGTGCTGCCTGTGTGAAAGTAAGGGGAAGTTCACACCAAACGTCGTTCCCGCGGCGCTCGAAAATCGTGTGTGGGCGCACATTCACATAAACATGCAGGTCGCCGTTTCCGCCGCCGTTTGTGCCGGCGTTTCCCTGGCCGCTCACCTTCAGTACCTGCTCGTCGTCTATGCCGGCGGGGATATTGATTTCAATGGTTCGCTTTTTGGTAATATGCCCCGCTCCGCCGCAGGTGGGGCAAGGGGTGTCAATAATTTTTCCGGTGCCGCCGCAGCGGTCACAGGTGCGTGCCGTCTGCACTACGCCGAAAGGCGTGCGCTGGCTGATGCGTACCTGGCCTGCGCCGCCGCACTGTGGGCAAGTACGGGTCGCACCGTTTTTCGCACCTGTGCCGTGGCAGGCCGAACAGCTTTCCACCTGGGTGTAACTGACGGTTTTTTCGCAGCCATGAGCCGCTTCTTCAAAGCCGATGGTCACCGTTGTTTCGCTGTCACTTCCGCGCCGCGGCGCATTGGAAGAAGCACGCCGTGTGCTGCCGCCAAACCCGCCAAAACCGTCAAAGCCGCTGAACACGCTGTTAAAAATATCGTCTATGTTAATATTCCCGGTGAACGGGCTTCCGCCGCCTGCACCGCCGCCAAAGTTCGGGTCTACACCCGCCTGGCCAAACTGGTCATAGCGTGCGCGCTTGTTTTTGTCGGAAAGCACCTCGTAAGCCTCATTGACATCTTTAAACTTGGCTTCCGCTTGTTTGTCTCCCGGGTGAAGATCCGGGTGGTACTTTTTCGCAAGTTCCCGGTATGCTTTTTTTATTTCGGCTTCGGTAGCGTTTTTTGAAACGCCCATTACTTCATAGTAATCTTTGTTCTCAGCCAAGCCTATCACTCCCGAATCATGCTTCTATATCAGAACGGATGGTTTGTTCCATTTTTCTCAGGCTTTCATTATACCACGCTGTGCCATCTCGAAAAGTTCTGTATGAAAATTATGCAGAAGCCCTTTGCGGGGGCTTCTGCGGTCAATTGGAGCCTTCTAGCTTATTTCTTATCCTTGTCGTCTACATCATGATATTCCGCATTGTACACAGTGTTCCCGCTGGCGTCTGTTGTCGGGCCCTGCTGCGGCTGCTGTGGGTTTGGCTGACCCTGCTGCGGGTTCGGCTGGCCTTGCTGCGGAGCGGCATTTTTGTAGAGCTTTTCGCTTACAGCATACATGGCCTTCTGAAGTTCTTCGGTTTTTGCCTTAATGTCATCCGCATTGTCGGAAGACATTGCAGCGCGCAGTGCGGAAACTTTGGAGTTCAGGTCGGTCTTGTCGCCTTCGTCAATCTTGTCGCCGCTGTCTTTTATCAGCTTTTCCACGGAGTAGCAGAGGTTTTCGGCTTCGTTCTTCGTGTCGACAGCTTCACGGCGTTTCTTGTCTTCCGCTTCGTACTTTGCGGCTTCCTTCACGGCCTTGTCAACATCGTCTTTGCTCATGTTGGTGCTGGAAGAAATCGTAATCTTCTGCTGTTTGCCGGTGCCGAGGTCTTTTGCAGAAACATTAACAATACCGTTTGCATCGATATCGAAAGTAACTTCAATCTGAGGAATTCCACGCGGTGCCGGAGCAATGCCGTCCAGCTTGAAGAGGCCCAGCTGTTTGTTGTCGTGTGCGAATTCACGCTCGCCCTGCAGCACGTTGACTTCCACGGAAGTCTGGCCGTCTGCCGCTGTGGAGAAAACCTGGCTCTTTTTAATTGGGAGGGTGGTGTTGCGGTCAATAATCTTTGTCATAACGCCGCCCATGGTTTCAACACCAAGGGAAAGCGGAGTGACATCCAGCAGCAGCAAACCTTTGACTTCGCCGCCGAGAACACCGGCCTGAAGGGAAGCGCCAATCGCAACGCACTCGTCCGGGTTAATGCCCTTAAACGGTTCTTTTCCGGAAAGCTTTTGAACGGCTTCCTGCACTGCCGGCATACGGGAAGAACCGCCGACCATGAGGACTTTGCTGATGTCGTTAAACGTAAGGCCTGCGTCGGAAAGGGCCTGCTTAACCGGGCCGACCGTTCTTTCCACAAGGTCTGCCGTCAGTTCTTCAAACTTAGCGCGGGTCAAAGTCATGTCAAGGTGTTTCGGGCCTGTTGCATCTGCTGTAATGAACGGCAGGTTAATCTGGGAAGAAGTCATACTGGAAAGTTCAATCTTTGCTTTTTCAGCCGCTTCCTTCAGGCGCTGCATCGCCATCTTGTCGCCGGAAAGGTCAATGCCGTTTGCTTTTTTGAAGTCGTCAACCATCCAGTTCATCACGCGCTGGTCGAAGTCATCGCCGCCGAGGTGTGTGTCACCGGCTGTAGCAAGGACTTCCTGCACGCCGTCGCCC
>JBFLFY010000032.1:0-17138 GCA_041859875.1 Caproicibacter sp.
ACAGAATTATACCGCACTGCTTTTGAAAAGTCAACTACATTTTGAAACAATAAATAGCTTTAATACTATATCTTGTGCTGTTTGTGAATATGGTCCGCAGTGGTGGAATGCCCGGCGCTATCGGGCTTTTCTGCTGTGCGGCCCAAAAAGAAGGGGCGGCAAAAAAATTTATCAACCCACTATATTGTCGATTTCGTTCTGCTCTTCTTCGCTGAAAGAAGTATTTTTAAGGCATCCGATGTTTTCATCGAGCTGCTCCGGGCGGCTTGCTCCCACGAGCACGCTTGCCATCGTCTTCTCACGCAGAACCCAGCTCAAGGCAAACTGTGCCATCGTCTGGCCGCGCTGTTGTGCAATCCTGCCGAGGCGGCCGACTTTTTCCACCAGTTCGGGCGTAATGTCTTTCCGGCTGAGAAACATCGATTTTCCGGAAGCGCGCGAGCCTTCGGGAATGCCGTGGCTGTACTTGCCGGTCAGGCGGCCCTGCGCAAGCGGGCTGTATGCCGTCATGCCAAAACCGCACTGCTCCGCCGTTTTGAAGAGCCCGCCGCGTTCCGGCCTGCGGTCAAGCAGGTTGTAACACGACTGGCAAATCAGGCAGGGAACACCCATGCCGCGCAGAATTGCCGCAGCTTTTTCGGCTTCTTCCGCGGAATAGTTCGAGATGCCGGCATAAAGGGCCTTACCGCTTTTAACAGCGTCAGCCAGCGCGCCCATTGTTTCCTCAAGGGGCGTTTCCGGGTCCATGCGGTGGTGGTAGAAAATATCGACATAGTCAAGCCCCATGCGCCGGAGGCTCTGGTCAAGGCTGGCGAGGAGATATTTGCGTGAACCCCAGTCTCCGTAAGGGCCGGGCCACATGGTGTAGCCCGCCTTTGTTGTAATCACCATCTCGTCGCGGTAAGGATGCATATCCTCTTTCATCAGGCGGCCGAAAGTTTCTTCCGCTGAACCGGATGGCGGGCCGTAATTGTTGGCAAGGTCGAAGACCGTTATGCCGAGGTCGAACGCATGGCGAACAATGGCGCGGCAGTTTTCATAGCTGTCATACCCGCCGAAGTTCTGCCACAGGCCAAGGGAAACAGCGCTCATTTTCAGCCCGCTTTTTCCCACGCGGCGGTACTGCATGGTATTGTAGCGCTCATCCCGCGCTACATAGGGTTCAACTAGCATTTTGCGTTCCATATCATCATGCCTTTCTGCTTTTCAGCCCATGTTTTGGGCGTAGTCATTTCCATTACGGGCAGGATTTATTCGGGAATGCGGTTTTCCTCCGCTTGCTTTTCTTTCTCTTCTTGTTTTGAAAATACGCATCCGCAGTAATTCTGGCGGTAAAGGCCATAAATACGCGAAAGCTCAATAGAGCGCAGATACCCGTTCCTCTTTTTGAAATCGGAGTGCAGGTACTTGACCCCATACTGCTTTTCCATCTGTGCACCGATAGCGTTAAGCCGCTGAGCGTCCTTGTACGGGCTGAGCGAGAGGGTGGTAGTAAACCATTCAAAACCGTTTTTCTGCGCGTACGCGGCCGATTCCTCCAACCGCAGGCGGTAGCAAAGCGTGCACCGCTCCCCGCGCTCGGGGTCGCCCTCGTGCCCTTTTGCCATTTGGAAAAAACGTTCGGGGTCGTACCGGCCTTCGGCGAACTGCACCGGGTATTTTGTCGGAAGCTCGGCAATCAGGCGCTGGACTTCCGCTGTGCGCTTGCGGTACTCTTCTTCCGGGGAAATATTGGGGTTATAGTAAAACAGCGTAATGCGGAAATACTGCGAAAGATATTCCAGCACATAGCTGCTGCACGGGGCGCAGCACGCGTGCAGCAAAAGCGTCGGTGCGCTTCCGTTCAGTTCCTTGATGGTCTCATCCAGCACTTTTTGGTAATTCACATTCTGCACGGTCCTTCTCCCCTCCCAGTTCTCAAGAAACTTTGTGAAACTTTATGGACCCCAAAGAGCCGGCGGAGAATGTGCGAAGCCGAAACGGTTTGGGGGTAACGCAAGGCGCGCCGCGTCAGCGAGTGCGCCGCATGGGGCCCTGATTTCAGTGCAGGCACGCACATCCCCAGGTCGGCCCGGCTATGAAAGCTTCAATTTCAGACAAAAGGGCCTATCGTTTTATGCCTGCGGCTGCTTCACGATGGAAATTCCCAGTTCGTTCAGCTGCTGCAAATCCACCGCGCCGGGCGCGCCGCTCATCAGTTCAGCGGAAGACGAAACCTTCGGGAATGCGATAACGTCGCGCATATCATCGATATTCAGCAGCACCATCATCAAGCGCTCAAGGCCCCAGGCCATTCCACCGTGCGGCGGTGCGCCGTATTTGAGGGCTTCCAGCAGAAAGCCGAAACGCTCCTGCGCTTTATCGTCCGGGATTCCGAGGGCTTTCAGCATCCGCTGCTGAAGCTTGGAGTCATGGATACGGATGCTTCCGCCGCCCGCTTCATAGCCATTAATGACCATGTCATACGCAACGGAGCGCACGGAGCCTGGGTCGCTTTCCAGCCGGTCGAGGTCTTCCGGGTTCGGCATGGTAAACGGATGGTGCATGGCCATCCAGCGGCCTTCCTCTTTGCTGTACTCAAACATTGGGAAGTCCGTGACCCAAAGCAGCCTTGGGTGGGATTTGTCAATTAAGTCAAATTTCCGTGCAAGATTGCAGCGCAGCGCGCCCAGAGAATCAAACACGACTTTATTTTCGTCGCTCGCAACCAGGAACAGCACATCGCCTTTTTCCGCGCCCAGCTTTTCGCGCACTGCCTTTGCTTCTTCCGGCGCAAGGAATTTTTCGTAGGATGATGTTTCACCCGTAGAGGCAAGGCGCGTCCACGCAAGGCCCTTGGCATCATAAGTCTTTACCCACTGGCCCAGCTTGTCGATTTCTTTGCGGCTGAGTTTGTCGGCCTGCCCTTTAAGGTTGATACCGCGCACGCTGCCGCCGCCGGAAAGTGCACCGGAGAACACGCGGAAACCGGTGCCTTTCAGCACATCGCTCACATCGGTCAGTTCCATGCCAAAGCGCAGGTCTGGCTTGTCGGAGCCAAAGCGCTCCATGGCTTCCTGCCATGTCATGCGCTGAAGCGGAGTGGCAATATCGACGCCAAGCAGCTTTTTGTATGCTTCCCGGATAAACCCTTCGCCAATCTCCATAACGTCTTCCTGTGTTACGAAGGACATCTCGAAGTCGAGCTGCGTAAATTCCGGCTGACGGTCGGCACGCAGGTCTTCATCGCGGAAGCAGCGGGCAACCTGCATATAGCGGTCAAAGCCCGAAACCATCAGCAGCTGCTTATAAAGCTGCGGCGACTGCGGCAGCGCGAAAAACTTTCCCGGAAAAATACGGCTCGGCACTAAGTAGTCGCGCGCGCCTTCCGGCGTAGACTTCATCAGATCCGGCGTTTCAATTTCCAGGAATCCATTGTTGTCAAAATAATCGTGCGCAATTTTCACAAGGCGGTGCCGTGCCATAATAATGCGCTGCATATCCGGGCGGCGCAGGTCAAGGAAGCGGTAGCGCAGGCGCGTTTCCTTCTGCACGGCAGAGTTTTCTTCGATGGCAAACGGCGGCGTTTCGCTTTCGGAAAGGATGCGCAGCTCCGTTACGGCAATTTCAATTTCACCCGTTGGGATGTCGTGGTTTTTGGAAGAGCGCTCGCGCACCGTTCCTTTCGCAGCAAGCACATACTCGGAACGCACGGAAAACGCCTTTTTGAACACCGTGCGGTCGGTCGCGTCGTTAAAAGCAAGCTGCACAATTCCCGTGCGGTCGCGCAAGTCAATAAAAATCAGTTTGCCAAGGTCGCGCTGGCGCTGGCACCAGCCGCATACAGTAACTTCTTTTCCAATATCGTCCGGCCGCAGCACACCGCAGTAATGGGTGCGCTTCATGCCCTCCATAAATTCTGCCATTTCTTCATTTCCTCCAGTATTTTTACTTCCGCGTTACGGTTAAGACGCCGGCGCAGTGTGAAATTTTAAGGTAAGAGCACGGGATGCCTTTCAGCAGGCCACAAAGCTCGTCAAATGCAAAATAATGCTCGTTCTCATCCCAGATTTCCCGGAACTTTTCCCGGCAGGCTTCGCGCTCCTGAGCCGTGCGGAACGAAACGTCGCCCACCATGATTTTTCCGCCCGGCTTCAGCACGTTCCACAGGGAGCGAATCAGTTTTGCCTTGCCCTCATCGGTCAGGTGGTGGAACGCATAGGTGCTGAGGACGTCGTCGAAGCGGCGGCTTTCCACACTTTTGGGCAGTCCGGTGGAAAAGTCCCATTGAATGAGGTCGGCTTCCGGCATTTTGGGCTGTGCAATGCCTATCATTTTCTCGGAAAAGTCAAGGCCGGTAATTTTGCAGCCATCCCTGTAAAGGCGTGAAGAAAGTGTGCCCGTGCCAAAACCGATGTCCATCACCTCAGTGCCGCCCTGCTGCCGCACGCGGCGGTAAAGATTCCCCAGCACCTCTTTATAGCCTGCAAAAGGATATTCGCCGTTTTCTTCGCTGAGCTGAACGTCTTTGTCATAGCCGTCGGCCCAAAGGTCAAAGCCCTTTTCGTCACGCATAAACAATTCCCCTTTTTGCTTGCTCCAGCTTAAAAGATCAGCAAGCTGGCGCTGTCAGTTCAATATGGTTTCCTTCGCTGTCTTCAAACTCCGTGACCCAGTTTGGTCCAATCTTTGCAAGAGGGAACACGATTTTCAGACCTTCCGTTTTTCTTTTAAGGCCATCCAGGCTTGCAACGGAAATGCTCGGCAGGCAGTTGCTCCCAAAGACATGGTTTTCCCGCATTTTGCGGAATGCAAAAAGGCCAAGCCGGAATCCGTGAACATCAAATACACTGTATATTCTGTCCCGCACCGTCACGCTTTGTTCCAGAAAATCTTCATAGAATTTTACAGCGCGGTCCATATTGGAAACGCACAGATAAAGCGAGTTGATTCGAAAATCCACTTGGCTTTTCCTCCCCCGGAATTTCTTAAAGCCTCAGTACGATTTCGTCAAACACGGCGTGGATAATCTCATACGGCTGAAGCTCTTCATGGGCGGTAATGGTAACAGCCGTCTGCTGCAGGCGGCCGAGTGTTAAAACGCTAAGTCGTCCTCGCCTTCGCAGCTGATAGCCGCGAACTGGCCCTCGAGGTCGTTTTTCAGGTCGACCTTTTTCTTTTCGCCCGTCTTCATATTCTTAATGACTCCCTTGCCGGATGCGATTTCATCGTCGCCAAGCACAAGGGTGAACTGCGCGCCGATTTTTCCAGCGTACTTCATCTGGGCATTCAGGCTGCGGCCCACTTCGTCACACTCCGCTTCCACGGCGCACGAACGCATTTGCTGTACAATACGAAAAGCCTCGAGGTGCGCCGGTTCGCCAATGTTCGCTACATACAGTTCGCAGGTGTCCGGTTCCGGGAACTCCACTTTCTGTGCCTGCATAATCATCAGCAGGCGCTCAAGGCCCACGGCAAAGCCGAGCGCGGGCGTAGCCCTACCGCCAAGCTCTTCCACAAGGCCGTCATACCGGCCGCCGCCGCATACGGTGCTCTGCGCGCCGAGGTCTTCCGAAACAAACTCAAAAACCGTGCGGGTGTAGTAATCCAGCCCGCGCACGATGGTGGGGTCAATCTCATACTGAATGCCGATGGAATCTAGTATGGACTTCACCTGTTCGAAATGCCCGCGGCAGTCGTCGCAGAGGTAGTCAAGGATATGCGGCGCGCCTTTTGCCACTTCACCACACTGTGGGTCTTTGCAGTCAAGGATGCGCATGGGGTTGCGGTCAAGGCGGGAAAGGCAGGTGTCGCAGAGCTTGTCTTTGCGCTGCTCAAAATAGTCTTTCAGCGCTTCGGTATATTTTGCACGGCAGGCAGGGCAGCCGATGGAATTGATTTTCAGTTTCAGGTTTTTGATGCAAAGCCGCTCGAACAGGCTGTGCGCAAAAGCAATCAGGCCTGCGTCGGCTACCGGCAGGCTGGAGCCGAACATCTCCACGCCGAACTGGTGAAACTCACGCTGGCGGCCTGCCTGCGCCTTTTCATAGCGGTAGCACGGGGTCAGGTAGTACAGCTTGACCGGCATGGGCTCGTTAAAAAGGCCGTGCTCAAGGTACGCGCGCACCGCACCGGCTGTGCCTTCCGGCTTCAGGGTAACGGAACGCTTGCCCTGGTCAAGGAAAGTGTACATCTCTTTCTGCACTACGTCGGTCGTTTCGCCCACGGAACGCTGAAACAGCCGGGTGTCCTCAAACACCGGTGTGCGGATTTCCCGGAAGCCGCTGATTTCCGCTTCTCCGCGCATGACTTCTTCCACGGCCTGCCATTTGCGGGACTGTGCGCTCCATTCTCCCTTTTCTGCGGGCAGGATGTCTTTTGTACCTCTTTGTGCCTGTATCAGTTCCATAGTTTCTCCCATCTTTCTCATAATTCAATCGGATGTATCCGGATGCAAAAAATAAAAATCCCCCGTCCCAAAGAAAGGGACGAGGGAATAACCACTCGTGGTGCCACCCTTTTTCGGAACCGTAAAGCGGTCCCCTCAAAGTTTCCCATGCCGCGGGAAAGCGGTCCGGCTCGCGGATGTCTTCGCCGAAAGCCCTTGTGCAGAAGCGCTCTCAGCCGCGGCGCTTCCTCTCTTTGCCGGTTTTCGGGTACTCTTTCCGGTCTATGCCGAAAAAACAGGACTTAACCTTTTGGATTCAGTATATCACGCCAGTCAAGGTCGCCGCGCTCCAGCCCGTGAATCAGCACTTCCGCCGTGGCAATATTTGTCGCAACCGGAATGTTGTGCATATCGCAAAGGCGCAGCAGGTTCATGTCGTTTGGTTCGTGCGGCTTTGGGTTCAGCGGGTCACGGAAAAACAGGAGCAAGTCCACTTCGTTGCAGGCAATGCGCGCAGCAATCTGCTGGTCGCCGCCCTGCGAACCGCCGAGGAACCGCTGGATTTCCAGCCCTGTAGCTTCCGAAACCATTTTTCCGGTCGTACCCGTGGCACAAAGCTTGTGCCGGCTCAGTACGCCGCAGTACGCAATGCAGAACTGGACCATCAGTTCCTTTTTCGCGTCATGGGCAATTAAGGCAATATTCATGAAACTCTCCTCCAAAAACAGGAATTCGGCGTTAAAACTTCTGCAACGGCGGCAGGGGAACCTGGTTTCCCTCAAGCCTTGCGGCAAGGCGCGCCAGAGCCATCGCTCCCGGCGCATCCTGCGGCGCCGGCCTTGCGTTTGCGGCAGCATCCGCAAGAAGCGGATCGTTCGGGATAACGGCAATCAGCCGCACTCCCGCTTCGTCAATAATCGAGTCAAGGTCGCGGTAATAACCCTGCGCGCGGAAACCCGCGCTGCTGAAGCGGTTGATAATCAGCCGCTGCTGTGTAACACCTGCTTCCTGCAGGCGCTTTCGCGTATGCACCGTGTCGCGCAGGCAAACCGGGTCGGGCGTTGCCACAAGCATGGCGCGCTTTGCGGAAGCCGCAGCGCTTAAAAAGCCCTGCCCTACCCCAGCCGGACTGTCAATCAGCACATGGTCGTAGTAGTGGGAAAAGATTCCCACCAGCTCCTGCATAATGTCCGGGCTCACAACATCCTCTTCCGTTTCAGGTGCCGGAAGCAGGGAAAGGTTCGGTGCAAAGGGGCAGGTATACACCGCTTTGCCCGGCTCCGCCGTGCCGGATACCACGTCGGCAATATCACACACACGACGTTCCGAAACGCCCAGCATATGGTCAAGGCATCCGAGGCCTGCGTCGCCGTCTATCAGCAGCACACGCCTGCCGCGCGAAGCAAGCGCCACCCCAAGGCCCGCGGTGATGGTAGACTTCCCCGCGCCGCCTTTTCCGGACGTTATAACCGTTACAGTGCTCATAAGCTAATCCCTCGTGTTATTATATTACCACAATATTTTTTCAGAGTAAAGTATTTTCATTGTTGAAATTTACCCGCACTATTTTTCCGCTGTAAAATGAAAAGCAGCAGCAGCGCGGGCGGGCTTCCCACAAAGAAAACTCAATGCCCTGCTTTGGCAGAAGATGAAGAAGCAGTTTTCGCGGGGAATACAAGATTGCCGTTCGCGTCAACCGTCAGACCGTAAAAATAAGCGTCAAAAATATCTTTTGCAACCGCGTTGGAGTATGCGCTTCCGGCGCCGTGCTCCAGCATGACGGAAATTGCAATCTGCGGGTTGTCGTAAGGTGCGAAGCCGATAAACGACACGTTGTCGGAGCCGTTGCCCGTCTGGCCGGTACCGGTTTTGCCCGCCACAGCAATGCCGTAGTTGGCAAAGGTGGAAGCCGCGGTGCCGCGCGTAGCAACAGCGCGCATTCCGGATTTTACATAGCCAAGGTTTTCCTGGGAAACGCCAAGGGTATCCACCTGCGTAGCAGGGGCCTTGTAAACCGTTTTGGTACGGGAATAATCGGTGATTTTGTCAACAATATGCGTTTTCAGGCGATTGCCGTTGTTGGCAATCGTGGCACAGTATGTTGCAAGCTGTACCGGGGTAAGCATATTGTCACTCTGACCAATGCCCGCCTGGCATGTGTCACCGGCCGTCCAGACCCCGCCGGCCTCCTTGCGCTCGGCCGGGCCGGCAAGTGTGCCAGTGCTTTCCCCAATCTCAATGCCGGTCTTCTGGCCGAGGCCCAGCCGCTTTGCGTACAGGTTCATGGCAGAAATACCAGTGTGGAATGCCGTGTTGCAGAAAAACACGTTGCAGGACTCCGCAAGGGCCGACTGCACCGAAATTGTACCGTGACCGCCGGAGCGCCAGTTCCAGCATTTCAGGTGTAAGTCGTTCAGCACAAAAACGCCGCCGCAGAAAAATGTAGTGGAGTTTGTAATGGCGCCCTCCTGCAAAGCTGCCAGCGCAACCGAAGGCTTAAAAACGGAGCCCGGAGTAAACACACCGTCGAATGCGCGGTTAATAAGCGGTTTGCTGGTATCTTTCAGCAGCTGGCTGTAATAATTAGGGTCATTCGTGTATTTGTTGGAGTCATACGAAGGGTATGTGGAGGCGGCAAGCACCGCAAAGTCCTTGACCCGCAGCACAACAGCCGCACCGGCGTGACAGTCGGTTCCCTTGCCCTGTGTGCGCGCTTCCGTCACATGCTTTGCGAGCGAAGCATTTACAACTTTCTGCAGGTTGCTGTCGATTGTGAGGTAAACGGTATCGCCGGAAGAAGGCTGTTGTGTAACAGCTTCGGAAGCATAAGAGCCGTCCGGCTTAAACCGAACGGATTTTTCACCCGGTTTGCCGCGAAGCCAATCTTCATAAGTCTGTTCCACACCGCTTTTCCCGATGCGCGCGTCAAGAGCATAATCTTTTGTTTTGTGCAGCGCATTGTACTCTTCCGGCGAGATGGCTCCCACCGTGCCGAGAATATGCGGCAGCAGGGTTCCGTTGGGGTATTTGCGGACGGTTGTGACTTTTGTTTCTATGCCCGGCAGGTAAGATGAATTTTCACTGATGATGGCAATCGTAGCCTGCTGCACACCCGTTGCAAAAACATACGGCCGGGAAACGGAAAAACCGGATTTTGTCATATTATACCGCACCGAAAGGATGCTGCGTGTATCCTCCGGCGAATATCCGGTGCATTTATATTTGGTAATCATCTGCTGCATACACTCATCCGCCGTTGCGTAGGAGTTCATGTGCAGGTAGTCTTTGGACTTCAGGTAAGAAATTTCCGAGTCTTTCCCCGGAAGGAATTCATATTTGCCGCCGGATGTCAGGCGTATGGGCAGACTGTCTGTCCACTTTTCCTTGCGGGAATTCATGAGCTTTATCAGGGTAAGAATCGTTTTGTTTTCGGTCTTTTCATCCAGCTTTGCGGCATTGGTCTTTTCATCCAGCTTTGCGGCATTGAACTGAATGGCATAGCCGCTTTCGTTGATTGCAAGCCCGTTTCCCTTGCAGTCAAGGATTTCACCGCGGGCCGCATCCATCTTTACGGTATCGGTGCCCGCCTGGCTTGCCTGCTGAAACCATTTTGTTCCGTTCTTTACCTGCCAGTCAAAAAGGCGCAGAACGAATACCACTCCAATCGCCACCAGTACCAATGCGGCGAACAGGAAACGGCCTTTGCCGGAAGATTTCTTTTCTTCTTCATCCACGGCCGTTATTCCTCCTTCGAGCAAATCTGTGTGGCCAGCGCACGGTTAAAGTAGTAAGCAACCGGCGTCAGAGCTATGGTATAAACAAACAAGGGCAGGTAATGTGTCTTCAGCGCATACAGCACGTGCTGGTAACCATAAAGCACATAAAAGCAGGCCCACTGCAGCAAAGTGATTCCCGCTGTGACAAGCACCGAAATCAGCACGGCGGTAAGAAAATTTGTCTGAAAAAGGTTTGCCGCCATAACGGCAACAAAGTAGCATACCGCGGCAAGAAGCAGAGCATGAAAGCCCAGCATCCCGCCAAAGCCAAAATCAATCAGCAAGCCACCGAACAGGCCGAAAATTGTTGCGGGAATCGGCCTTTCAAACATGGCTATGGCAAGAACAGCGGGTATGACGAGCACCGGCCTTGCACCGCACACTGTGGGGAGAAGCCCCGGCGTTTCCTGCAGGACGAAAGCAACGAATATCTCTATAGTATACGCAAACCAGCGAAGAATACGGTATCTCGTACTGTCACCTGCTTCCGGAAGAAGACGGCTGCGTGGAAGGGGATGAGAGTGCTGCTTCCATCTCTTCACCCTGGCCGAGGAATGAGGTAATGACCATTACGTCGTGCACATCCTTCACGCTTACGGCAGGCTGCACTTCGGCATACAGCGAAACATCGTACTGGCTGTGCTTTACCGACTTTACTGTGCCAACAATCAGGTTGCGCGGGTACACGCCTCCAATGCCGCTTGTAACCACAAGGTCACCAGCCTTCACTTTTGTTTCGGCGGAAAGGTACTGCAGCTTCAGCGTGTTCTGGTCAGCAGTTTGGATGTCGCTCCCAATAATGCCCGTTTCGCGGTTGATCTTATCGGCGGCGCTGACTTTTGTTTCCGGCGAAAGAATCGTCGTTACACGGCTGTAGTTTGGGCTTACTGCCGAAACCCAGCCCACAACGCCCGCTTCCGTTACCACCGGGTCGTTCTTTTTTACCCCGTTCTGCGAGCCCTGGTCAAGGGTAAACTGGCCGAAAAGGTCATTCGGGTCACGGCCTACAACGGCGGCGGCCACCGGCTTAAAGTCGGGGTTATTATTTTTCAATTCGAGGAATTTGCGCAGCTGCGCATTTTCCTGCTGGTAACTGTAGTAGTTTACAAGTTTTTTGTTCAGGTCATTGACCTGCTGCTGCAGCTTTTCATTTTCGGCTTCAAGCTGATCTTTCGACTTCCCCGCCGTATTTGTAGCCACCGCTGCATTATTTGTTACTATGGTGCTGATGCGCTGCATGGGCGTAAGCACAAAGCCAAATATCTTTCCTAAAGAAGTACCGCTTCCCGGCCGGGAAGTGTACAGCATCAGGCAAAACATAACGGCCATTACAGTCGCCAAAAGTTTAAATCCTGAAGAATGAAAAGCGTCTTTCACCGCGTTTCCTCCTGTTTTCTATCGCAAAAAGCCGGCGGAAAAACCGGCTGTTTTTTCTTTTTATACTTATGTAACTGATTATATCATGCTTTCGTCCCCTGCGCAAATACAAGAAGCTGAAAATAACGCCAATTTAAAATGCAAATACAGACCATCTTTTTGAGACTTTTCTGCTGCAAAAGCGGGGGCGGGTTTTACACCGCCCCCGCTCCGCAGGCTAAAGGAAACGCTCGTCGTAATGCGCGCGCTGGCCGCCGATAAACTTTGGGCGGGTACGGGCGCACACAAGGTTTGCTTCGCCTACCTTGCGTATGGAAACACGCACCGGAACAGCAACCGGCTGCAGATGCATCCCAATGAGCGTATCGCCAATGTCGATTCCAGCCTGCGCGGCAAGTTCCTCCACGGCCACGGGGTCGTCGAAACCATGCCAGGCCGCCGTAGCGAACGAACCGCCCGCTTTCGGCTGCGGCATTACGTTTACTACCGGAATGCGGTGGCTTTCCGCCGCTGCACGCTCCAGAATCAGCGCGCGGTTCAGGTGTTCACAGCACTGTGCAGCAAGGTAAATGCCCTGTTTTTTCAGCACCGGGTAAACCGCGCCAAAAATTGCGTCGGCAACTTCGGTGTTGGAAAACGAGCCGATTTTATGCCCGCCTACTTCGCTGGAAGAACATCCCACCACGAAAATATCACCCGGTTTCAAGCGTGCGACTTTTAAAAGTTCCCGCACTGCGGTTCCCGCCTGCTCGGCAATTTCTTCATACATGAAAAATCCCTCCCAATTTTATCAGTGCCTTGGGTTATCTCTTACGCGGATAAGAGCCTGTATCATAGCCAGAACGATTTTGGAATTCGTCTTTTCATCGACTTCCGGGTCGGGCTGGCCTTCCGTCAGGACCATATATTTTGGCGGCAGTTTGTTCAGTGCCAGCGCAACAATGTCTTTTTTGCAGCGGTCACACCGGCAGCAGGTAAAGCGGTCCAGCAGGGAATCAAGTTTCCCCATCACCTGGGTTTCCATAATATTGACAACGGTCATCTGCCGGTCGTTCAGCCACGGGATTGTCACACTGCGCGACGTGGGCGGCTGCTGCTCCGGGACGGATGGCACAGGCGGGACATACGACGAAGCTTCTGCATCCTCGGCACCGCCAGCTTCTTCTTCCGGGTTTAAGCTGTGCATTCCCGACGGCATGAGCTTCTGGTACATCAGTTCTTTGTCAATTTCTCGTTTCGTTCTTACCGTTCTCGCCCCTTTCGATGGGCTGCCACGCTTTTTCCTGGGGCGGGCTGCCGAAATTTCTGCTTTGTGCGAAATTTGCGCCGTTTCCGAATTTTGGAGGTTCTTCTCTTCCGCGGATTCCTGCAGCGTCGGCTGCTGGTCCAATCTGCTCACGGCCTACGACGCCTCCCTTTGCAAGGAATTCATCGATAAAGCTGTTGTAGTCCCGGGCAACATTGCTGTTTGGGGCATAGTCGAACACACTCCGCTGCACCGACTGTGCCTCGCTTGCCGCAATGCCGCTGCGAATGCTTGAGTCAAACACCCGGATATGCAGGTCACGCGCAACAAGCTCCGCCGTGCCGCGCACTTCACGGCTTAAAAGCGTGCGCGGGCTAAACCGCGTCAGCAGGATGCCTGCAATGCAAAGGCCGGGGTTACAGTATTTTCGCACCCGCTCTACTGTTTCGTAAAGCTGCGCAATGCCCTGCAGGCTGAAAATGTCCGAAATCATTGGTACAATAATGGTATCTGAAGCCGCAAAGGCATTAATGGTAAGAATGCCAAGGTTCGGGGGCGTGTCAAGCAGAATAAAGTCATACATACCGCTGATTGGGCGCAGGGCTTCTTTCAGCAGGTACTCGCGGCCCCTGTTGGTAAATTCCAGCTCAATGCCGCTCAGCAGGATGCTGGAAATAATGACATCCATAGCAGGCATCCGCTGAATGGCATACTGTATTTTGACTTCCTCTTTCAGAACGTCGTAAATGGTTGCGCTTGTTTCTGTTTCGGCCCCAATGCTGAACCCGAGGTTGCCCTGCGGGTCAAGGTCTACTGCCAGCACACGGTAGCCCCGTTTTTTCAGTCCCGCCGCAACGGAGCAGGTCGTCGTGGTTTTTCCCACGCCGCCCTTCTGGTTCGAAACGGCTATTATTTTTGCCACTCGGCCAGCCTTCTTCCCTGAATGGTCTTCACACCGTGGGTCTTGTGAACCCAGGTGAATATTCTGTTTTATTATAGCGTAACCGCCGAAAATTTACAACACACGGCAGCCCGCGTCAAACCTTTTTGCTTTGATGCTCCGCAAGAAAGCGGTCGCGCCAAACACACCACCCGGTGACCGAAAGCAAAACAACCGCGCCGCCGCACAAAGCAAACGCGCCCGGCGCTTCCCCGTTAAACAGAAACACCCACACGGGGTTCAGCAGCGGCTCCAGTGCGCCAATAAGTGAGCAGGCAAGCGGTGGGCACTGCCGCATGGCCAGGGCATAAAAAATATAGGAAATGCCAATTTGAAAAATACCAAGGGCCAGCACGCTCAGCACAGATGGCGCCGTAAAATGCGGCGGGTACACCGCAAGGAACGGAAGCCCCCCTGCTGCCGAAAGAATGTGCGAAAATAAAATCCCGCTCAGGCGGGAGTCGTTGTCCGACCGGCCGCAGACTATGTAGCTTACCGCGCAGAAAACTCCGGAAAGAAGTGCAATGCAGTTTCCGGCAATGTGACCGGGGCTAAGGTGGTCAAAAAACGAAAGCGCTATGCCGAAGAATACCGCCGCCACGGCGATGTAATCCTGCCTGCCGAATTTTTGTTTCAGGAACACGGCAGAAAACACAAGAATCAGCACAGGTGAAGTGTACTCCAGCACAATGGCATTGGCTGCCGTAGTCAATTTATTGGAAAAGACGAAGCAGAACATCAGCCCAGCCAGCAGTAATCCAGAAGAAACCGAGTAACGGTTCAGGCGTACCTTTGCGCCGGAAACACGCATATAAATGTACAGCACTGCAGACGCCAGCAGGCTGCGCACACCGCAGATAACAAGCGGGTTCCACGGAATCATTTTAATAAGGATGCCGCCCGTACTCCAAAGGACAGCTGCTGCGACCATAAGAAGTTCCGCTTTCCGGTGCGGGTCAGACAATGCCATACTCTTTTCTCCTTATTTAAAATGAAATGCCCGGCGTTCCTGAAAAATCCTGCAGGATTTTCCGGTAGGCACGAAACGCGGATGGAAGCGCGTAATCCCGCAGCAGCACCGTGCGGCGCTCCCAGACAAAGCTGCCGCCCGGCTTTTCCACCTGTACAAGGTACCCCATCATGTGCCACTCAAGGTTGGAAAAAATATGCTTTGCTTTCGGCAGTTTCTCCATGCCGTAGGCTTTCAGACCAATACTGCACAGATACTCCTCCGCTTCTCTTTGAGAGAGGACGCCCTCCACATTGGGAAACTCCCACAGCCCGGCAAGCAAACCATGAAGCGGGCGTTTCTGCACGGCAGTTTCTTCCCCGCAGCAAAGCAGAAAGACTGTGCGCTCCTCCACACGGCGCTCCGGCTTCGACGGTTTTACGGGGAAATCTGTTTCCCGCCCGGCGCAGTGCGCTTCGCACTGGGAAGCAAGCGGGCATTTTTCACAGGCCGGTGCTCCGTTCGGCAGACAGACCGTCGCGCCAAGTTCCATCAGTGCCTGCGTAAACGCTCCGGCTTTTCCTTCCGGGTAGACTTTCCGCAAAGACGTGCGAAGCTCCCTTTTTACGCCCGGCTCCGTCACATCCCGTGCGGATGCCGCAAGGCGCGAAGCAACGCGCAGCACGTTTCCATCCACGGCAGGCTCCGGACGGCCGTAGGCAATCGCCGCCACAGCCCCGGCAGTGTATTCCCCAATGCCAGGCAGTTTTATTAATTTTTCCGCATCGGCGGGAAGCACTCCACCGTATTCCTGCATGAGAACCTGCGCGGCCCTTTTCAGGTTCCGCGCACGGCTGTAATAGCCGAGGCCCTCCCACAGTTTTAAAAGACGCTCGTCCGGGATTTCCGCTAGGGCGCGCACGTCCGGCACTTCCCGCACAAACCGTTCAAAATACGGAATCACGGCCTCAACGCGCGTCTGCTGCAGCATGATTTCCGAAATCCACACACGGTACGGTTCAGGGGAATCCCGCCACGGCAGAACGCGCGCATTTTTTTCATACCATTTTAAAAGGGGCTGTACAATTTTAGAAAAATCCATTGATTAATCATCCGGCCTGCTGCCGAAAAGACGCTCCCTCCTCATAAGGCTCGCTCGTGGAATTCACGGGCAACGGAAGTCCCGGCAACCGCGCCGTCGCAAACAGCTTTGGAAATCTGGAGCAGGCCGCCGGTGCAGTCGCCCACCGCATACAAACCCGGCACACTCGTACGGCGGTTTTCGTCTACCCTAATTGCCATACCGTTCATTTCGGCACCCAGTTTCCGCGCGAATTCAACGCTTCCCGCAATGCCGAGAGCAATGAACAGACCGGAAATTTTCTTTTCGGAACCGTCCGCAAAGCGGATACCTTCCAACACCGTCCCGCCATACAAGGAGTCAATTTTTCCCGTTGCCACAGGAATTTCCTTTGGAAACTCCGCTTCCGGCTTTGCACCATCCGTCAGGACCGTTACGCTGCGGACGATTGGAAGAAGCGTCTGCGCTTCGTGCAGCGCATAGCTGCCCGCGCCAAGCACCGCAACATCTTTGCCGCGGTAGAAAAATCCGTCACAGACTGCGCACCAGCTTACCCCGTGCCCTTCGAATTCCGTTATACCGGCGGTTTTCGGCGCTTTCCGCTCCGAACCCGTCGCAAGAATCACAAACGGCGCATGATATTCCTTTTCTTCCGTACTCACGGTGAACTTCCCGTCATAGGAAATATCCACAGCTTCGCCATCCACAAGTGCAGCGCCTATACGCCGCGCCTGCGCCGCACCGTTTTCCAAAAGCTCACGCCCGGAAACCGGCTCTGCAAAGCCAAAGTAATTTTCAATTTTTCCGGCTTTTTCAAGGGACCCGCCTGTTCTGCCGAGCACCGCAGTGTCCAGCTTGGCACGCGCTGTATAAAGCGCCGCTGAGATTCCCGCCGGGCCGCGCCCCAGAATAATGACATCCGCCATACGGCATCTCCCTTTCCCGGGGCAAAACGACATTTTCAGCCCCGCAATACATTACTATAGTTGAAAAACACGGGAAATACAATCCCGCGCTCTCATTTTGCCCCAAAACAGCAAAAAAAGCCGCGCGAATCTTTCGGTCCGCACCGCTTTTTCTGAAATTTTAAAATAGGCACCGCAGAAAATAATCTTAATTTTGGAGCAACGAATCATTGACTGTTATCTTGCTCTTTTGAATCAAGTTCTGCACCGACTTGTCATACAGGCTGTTTTTCTGCCCCTCTGTAAGATTTTTCTGCGGCAGGCCAGACGCAAAATGCTGGTAATACCTGCTTTCCGTCAAAGCAGTCTGCATGGCATCTACTCCATACTTTTTTGTGTACTCATCCAATGAAACTCCAAGGGCTTTTGCTATGGCAGTATAGGAATTCCATGCTGACCTAGCCTGCTTTTTCTCAAGGTCTGAGCCGTTATTCATT
>JBFLFY010000033.1:0-17119 GCA_041859875.1 Caproicibacter sp.
GCCGGGAAGTTATCCGGAACTATTTCCTGAATGATTTCTTTAAGGATCACTGCAAGACTTATAAAAAGCGCCCCATTTACTGGCTCTTTGACAGCGGCAGGCAAAACGGATTCAAGGCACTTATCTATCTGCACCGCTATAATGAAAACACTGTCGGTAACCTGCGGATTGATTACCTGCACCGCATGGAGCGCGTTTATGAAAGCGAAATCACCCGGATGCAGGACACGATTGACAACAGCGACAACGCCCGTGAAGTGACCGCCGCCACGAAGCGGAAGGAAAAGCTCCAAAAGCAGATAAAGGAATGCAAGGAATACGATGAGAAGATTGCCCACCTTGCCCTCGCCCGCATTGCGATTGATTTGGACGACGGCGTAAAGGTCAATTACGAAAAAGTCCAGACCGACACGGACGGCAAAAAATATCAAGTTCTGGCGAAAATATAACGGAAGGAGGCGGATTTCTTGGCTGAGCTGAGTTTGAAGCAAATCATTGACCGCCTAAATGCTCAGTTTGTGGGAGATACCCGCAAGCTGGTTTTCTGGTATGACGATAAAGCCGATTTTGCTGAGGATATTGACTCCATTCAGTTGGAGAACGCCAAAATTCTGAAGCTGGAACCGAACAATCAGTTCCAAACAAAATACTTTCTGGAGCGGCAGGACAAGACGACAAATTATCTTGTTTACGCGCCATTTCCGAAGCCGGATGTCCGGAACAACCATTTGGAAGACACCCTGCTGTATTCCAAACGCTTTTATGCAGACCGCGCTTCGTTAATCTGTGCAGATTTGAAAATTGATGACAAGTACAAGCCTTTGATTGAAGAACATCTCCCGTTCTTTGCCCGCAAAGAGCGGACGCAGCGCTTTTATGACTTGGAAATTGATAATTTCAATGAGGAAAACATTCTGGTTGGCCTTATGAGTGCAGTCTGCCGCACCAGAACGTGTTCCTTTGATGAAGTAGTTCGAGTTCTTTTGACGGATGACGGCTTGAAAGGCAATAAATTTCTCGCTGAATTCGAAAAATATAATTTGCTTCCCGATTTCTGGAAGCTCTGTGAGCAGCAGTTCGGCTATACCGACAGTAAACCAACCCTCGAAAAATTAGTTGTCACCATGTTTGTGACCTATGCGGACAAATATATGAAAAAGGAATTGCCCGCAGGATGGCGGTCCTTTGTCTCTTATAAATCGGGCAATATCATTGCTTTCCTTGACAGCTTAATGAATAACTACCTCTACCGGGAACGCTATGACGAGCTTTCCGCTCATGTGGCGGCAGGCCTGAATGCGGCTTCTGCGTTAGAAAAATATGAGCCCGAAGCACTGGTGGAATGTGATTCTTTTGCGCAGATTGATTCCATTCTTTTGCGCTGGCTGGTAAAACGCCTTTTGGCGGAAGATACCGGTGCCAAGTTAGGAACCCGCACCATTCCGGAGATTTGCGAAACGCGGCTGAAAATGCACTTTGGGAAGAAGTTTTCCTCCGCATATCAGGTACTGGGCAGCGCCTACAGCGTGATTATGGCAGCCAATTATTCTTGCCCGAATGGCTTTAAAGCCATCGTCAGCCAGTATCAATCCACCGATTGCCTGATTGATGCAAAGTATCGGCAGTTCTATACTTGCTACGATAAACTGGACAATACCGAAGAATTCGAACCGCTGCGGAATTTGATTGAAAACATCTATACCAACGAGTATCTTGGGAAACAACTGCCAAAGTGGAACGAGGGGCTGCTGGAACCGGATGCGTTGTCAGTTCTGCCATTGCAGCGGAATTTCTTTGACCGGTATGTCAAAAACAACAGCGAGCGCACAGTGGTCATCATTTCTGACGCTATGAGGTATGAGGTTGGCCGCGAGTTGTTTACAAAGATGCAGGATGACCCGAAATGCACGGCAAAGTTGGAAGCTATGCTCAGCACTTTGCCATCTTACACACGCCTTGGCATGTCGGCACTGCTGCCGCATACCACATTGGAACTGACGGATGACGGCAAGGAATTGGTGGATGGCGTATACTGCGTAGACCTTGCTGCAAGGCAGTCCGTTTTACAGGCCGCAGTGCCGGAAAGCTGCTGCGTCCAATTCAATGATATTAAAAATATGAATAAGAACAAGGAAGCATTGAGGAGAGTCTTTACCGGTAAGCAGGTTGTCTACATTTATCATGACCAGATTGATGTGCATGGTGAACATACTGAGGATGAAGTCTTTGATGCCTGTGAAAAGACAGTCAATGAAATTGCTGAACTCATACGAAATGTTGCCCAAAACGGTAACACCCTGCATTTTATTGTCACGGCGGACCACGGCTTTATTTATAAGCGTGACAAAGTACAGGAAAGCGATAAAATCGGCAGCGTAACGGACAAAGACCGCATTGTAAAGCGCCGCTATATCGTATCAAAACGGCCGGTTCAGGATAACGGTATTTGCAATCTCAGTTTGGGATATTTACTTGGAAACAATGACGACAAAACTGTATCTTTCCCTTGCAGCACAAGTGTTTTCAAAACGCCCGGCAGCGGCGGGCAGAATTATGTACACGGCGGTTCCTCTCCGCAGGAGATGCTGATTCCTGTCATTGACATCAAGATGGAAAAAGGCCACATGGAGACCAGAACGGTACAGATTATGCTGGTAAGCCTTGTCCAGAAGATTACCAACATGATTACCACTCTGGACTTTATTCAGTCGGAGCCGGTAAGTGACGTAGTAAAAGGGACCAGTTTCCGCCTGTATTTCGTGTCTGAGGACAATGAGAAAATCTCCAATGAAAACATCTATGCTGCAGACAAGCGTGATGCGGATGCACAGAAACGTATTTTCCGGATGCGGTTTACATTTAAAAACAAGAAATACGGCAAAGACAAGCATTATTATCTGGTGGCCTATGATGAAAACAGCGGCATTGAGGTGTTCCGTCATGCCGTCGTCATGGATCTTGCTTTTTCTGATGATTATGGATTTGGTCTGTAAATATCGATAGGAAGTGGATAAAGATGACTGACGAAGCCCAAGATGCACTGGAGCAGATGCACCGGAAACTTCGGGAAAATTTTGCGGGGAAAATTGTTCGCAAAGACTTAACCAAAAAGATTAAAGAAGGAGCAAATGTTCCGGTTTATGTGCTGGAATATCTTCTAGGCATGTACTGCTCCTCACAAGATGAGAGCGAAATCGAAGAAGGCGTAGAGACTGTTAAGAAAATCCTCGCCGACAACTTTGTTCGTCCAGACGAAGCGCAGAAAATTCTGTCATTGCTGCGTCAGCGCGGCAGTCATACTGTTATTGATAAAATCACGGTCAGCTTAAATATTAAAAAGGATAGCTATGAAGCGGAATTTTCCAACCTTGGCCTAAAAGGTGTCCCTATCTCGGAAGAATATCCAACCAAATATGACCGCCTGCTTTGTGGTGGAATCTGGTGCATTGTCCAACTCGATTACGAGTACATAGAAGAAGACAAAAACAGTGAAACACCGATTAAAATTCGAAAACTAGATCCAATCCAAATGCCCCATGTAGACATTGAAGAGCTAAAGGCCGGGCGGAAAGCTTTTACAAAAGACGAATGGATTGATTTATTACTCCGTTCCATCGGTATGGAGCCGTCTACTCTGGAATATCGCGTGAAATGGCTGCTGCTTGCCCGTATGCTGCCGTTAGTAGAAAACAACTTCAACCTTTGCGAACTTGGGCCGCGCAGCACCGGCAAATCGCATCTCTATAAAGAAATATCTCCAAATTCAATTTTGGTATCTGGGGGTCAAACTACCGTTGCAAACTTGTTTTACAACATGGGCATGAAAAGCATCGGCTTAGTAGGACTTTGGGACTGTGTAACTTTTGATGAGGTTGCGGGTATCCATTTCAAAGATAATGACGGCATTCAGATTATGAAAGACTACATGGCTTCCGGCTCTTTTGCCCGTGGCAAGGAAGAAAAGGCGGCTTCGGCTTCCATGGTGTTTATAGGCAATATCAACCAGAGTGTTGACGTCCTTCTGAAGACTTCAAGTCTGTTTGATCCGTTTCCGCCGGAAATGGGTACCGACACGGCATTTTTGGACCGCATTCATTGTTATATCCCGGGTTGGGAGATTCCAAAATTCAGGCCTGAGCACTTCACCAATGATTACGGTTTTATTACCGATTATCTGGCTGAATTCATCCGCGAACTGCGCAAGGAACAATATGGGGACGCCCTGGACAAATATTTTCATCTGGGTAAAAATCTGAATCAGCGCGACACCATCGCCGTCCGAAAGATGGTTGGCGGATTCATAAAACTGGTATACCCAAACGGTGAATATACGAAGGAACAGCTTGAGGAAATTCTGAAACTTTCTCTGGAACTGCGCCGCCGTGTGAAGGAACAGCTGAAAAAGCTCGGCGGCATGGAATTTTACGATGTCAACTTCTCTTATATTGACAATGAAACCTTTGAGGAGCACTATGTATCGGTGCCAGAGCAAGGCGGCGGAAAACTCATTCCGGAAGGACTATGCAATCCGGGTCAGGTATATACCGTTTCACAGGGAAAATCAGGTATGGTTGGGGTTTACCGTTTGGAATCCCAGATGCTGCCCGGCAGTGGCAAATTTGAACGCACCGGACTTGGCGGCGACCGTGAGCCGAAAGAAGCTGCAAATACCGCTTTTAATTTTCTGAAGGCCAATGGCAAAAGAATCAGTGGTTCCATCAGTACAACAACAAAAGACTACATCATCAACTATCAGGATTTACAAGGAATTGGTATGACAAAAAGCCTTGCATTACCAACCGTGATTGCGCTTTGTTCCATTGCTCTTGGAAAGCCAACCGCCAGTTCTTTGGCGGTCTTAGGAGAATTTAGCATAGGCGGCACTATTATTAAAATTGAAAATTTGGCCGATGTATTACAGGTTTGTTTAGACAGCGGAGCAAAGAAGATTTTAATTCCGGCAGCATCTATGATAGATTTAGCAACTGTTCCTGCTGAGTTAAGCAGCGCTTTTGGCAATGTTATGCTATATAACAGCCCGGAAGACGCTATATTTAAAGCTCTGGGCGTGGAATAAGAAAATCTGTACCGGCAACCGAGGCAGATGTGCCGGTGATTGAGGACCTTCTGGACACGCTGAAAGCTAGGCTTAAGATTGGCATCCAAACCGTTCGGCCCCTAACATCCCGGCGGCAGAATATTCGATGGAAAGGAACCCGGCAAATGTATTTTCGGCGATAATCTTATCGGCATTTGGGTCAATTTTTGTCCGGCGTTTCCATCGTTTTCTTTCCGGCACTGACATTTGTAAAATATTTGAAAGGATTTTCATGGTACTGACCTGCCCCCCAAAACCGTCCAGATAGGAAGTTAGTAATCACCTGAAATTTTCTTGGCATATTCGGTTGGCGTCAAAATCATTGTCAAGGCAGAAAACAACGCCGCTGATTTTTTAACGATACCAGTTCTGACAACATTTCAAATTGAAAGCATCAAATTGAAAGCAATGCAAAGAAAGAATAAAAGGATCATGAATTCCCCCCAGCCGCGCCTATTAGATAGCGGGTAATTGGCCGTAAAAAATAGCCCCACAAATTTGTGGAGCTAAGAAAACTTAAGGTTCACTTTCTGTTCTTATTTTTGCTTTTCCAGCTTTATTGTTGAAGTCGTCCCCATTGCGGAAGCTTCATTCTGATACACCGGCAAAATAGTACTGCGGATAGCCAAATTGTGGCTTGCGTCATAGACGGCGTTGGTTGCCTGAAACGCTTGACCATTACATATTTTATTACGGTATACCATTGAATTGATTCCGGATTTTGTCTACAGCGTATGGTCTGGCCTCTTTTACAGCGAAATCGCTGACGTAAAATTGGTTGAAAGTATTTTGTGGTTCGGCCCACATGGCAGGGTAAATTACTAGCCCTTTTTTGATTCCTCTCCGGTTTAATAAAATTCCGTTCGTATCGACTTTTGATTGGATCTCATACTCGTTGAGGATTTCTGTTAATGGGTTTAGCAAATTCGTCTGCTCTTCTGGGGAATAACCGCATTTTATTTTCCCATTCATACCCCATCTTAGAAGCTCTGCAGCTGCATGTCGATCCAAAGAATCATGCAGTCGTTGGTTGCCATAACGCTTCAGGCAATTAAAGCAGGCCCTCTCGCAGGTACAGCCCTCAAGGAGACGAATCGTTTGGTGCAGCAAACCTGGCAAATCTTCCGCAGCATGTGCAGAGTAGCCGGCTCCACTGGAAAGGCTGTCGTACAGGTAAACATCAACAAAGCATTCTCCTTTTGTTTTCCTAATTCGTGAACCCGCTTCCAACTCTGATAGCTCAACGTCAAGCATGCTTCCCGCCGTTAAGTGAAGTGCTTCCGAAAGGGAAATGCTGGCGCGTTTTAACCACAGACTTTCCTTAAGGTCAGTACTAATTTTTACCGGATCAAGGGAGAATTCGAGAACAAGCATGTCTGTTTTAAACTGGAAGCCAAGATTGACAACTTCTGCTTTTGGATGTTTGCAAGAATATTTTGAGAAATAAGGCTGCTTTACATCATTCAATGCTTTTTGGGGATCATTCCCTGGCATCATTGCACCACAATCCGGACATAGAACAAAGCCCTTGTTAAGTGGGCCACGGTTAAGCATAATAATATTTTGATCTGGGCGAACAGCTTTTCGGATGTGCCTGCACTCGGACACCGATTCCATATCACCTTCCGGGAGATCCGAATACATAGGCGGAGTGGCAGAGGAATATTGTTCCATAAGTTGTTCAGAGGAAACCGGCTGCGCGTTAAGTGGAGCAAATCCCCATGGGCGGATCATATTGTGCAATTGATCTTTATCGGAGAGATTGCCACCACAGAACGGGCAAACGTTTTGTTTCAGGTCTTGTTTTACTCCAAACCAGTCACAGTTCGGGCATTGCACAAGTTCTACATTGTAGTTTTTGTCATCAAAATAGCGTTGTGTAAAATCTTTTCTGTACTCTGCGCCAGGGGCATATAGTCCACCTATTTGATAGGTTTGTTTGTCTACAACAATCGTCCGCCCGGGCGAATATTCACTGATAGCGATATTTAGTGCACGCTGTGGACGATATTTTTGCGTAACATACGCACTAACGACGTCTTTGGGAAAGGAATATGTAGGAATAATACCTTCCTCATACAGAGCATCCAAAAGCTTTTTCTCTTTTCTTTCCGTGCATCTGCTTTTTCTATTATAAAGATCCGTCGCATACAATTCTGCATGCTGCTCTCTTTTTATTTTCAGTTTGCATAGCCTCTTCTCTAAATCCGGTAAAAATTCAGATAAAACCGCCTGTTTTTCTTTTGGTAGAAGCACGCTGGAGCACTCCAGTGGGCAGCACTTTGCAAAGTCTAAAAACTGGTTCAGGTGGTTATCTAAAAAATCGATGGCAGAGATTTCGTCCATACTTGTGCTAGCAGATTCCAGGTACTTTTGCAGCATCAGCATGCTGAGATGACGGCGAAGCAGCTTTTCACTGAAAATATCGATCCATGGAGTACGGGCATCTCCGCAGAGCATCGGCTCCGGATTGGAAAAATAGCGATTATCGTAAGGACCATCCTGACAATAGGTCACGATGGTGGAAAGGCCAGTTCCCCTGCGCCCGGCACGACCGGCACGCTGCTGATAGTTTTCCCGCGTTGGCGGAATATTCCGTAGGCCTATGGCTACCAGCGAACCAATATCAATACCGACTTCCATGGTCGTCGTACTGCTGAGAATGTCCACCGGAGGCTGATTTAGGGGACTGTCTTTTTCGTTTGCTGAGTCTTCTTCTTCGGGAGTTCCTACAAGATCCTGAAAACGCATCTCATATTGCTCCGTTTTCGACCACATTTCGTCTCGCTGATCTTTGTAAGAAAGTTGTGCGGTGTGCTCTTCAGTGTCTATCAGCCGAATCGGTTTGTCAGGATCTTTCCATACAGCCTCGACTGGACCACGCCAGAAAGACAGCAGCTCAAAATCGTGCTGTGCTACCAACACAACATTCTTCGCAGCGCACACTGGGCATCTTTTCTTCAGGAGGAAGGGCGTAATCAGCCCGCATTGTTCGCAGCGGTACCATAGGTGTTTTGGGCCTGTACAAGGCTTAATACTATCAAGTTTAATGTAATAATTTTCACTGAGATTTCCAGCTTGATCACGTTGTTGACGAAGAAGGATTTTCTGAAACGTCTCTTCCCAACGCGCGGCCTCTCGTGAACTTTTCTTCCAACCCATGACTGCACGCGCTTTTTGAAAAAAATAGTCTTTACGTGGCAAGCCGAAGCCGCCATATGGGGGGGCAATTTCTTCCCGAATACTATTACTAATTGTGTCTCCCAAAGCGTACTGGTCAAATGCGTACAGAAGGAAAGTATGAAACAGTTCTAGAGCATCATCTTGTGGACAGTCGGTTTCTTCAATAATTTCATACAAAGCATCGTCCGTTGGTTGGAGCCAGCAAAGTCCCATATCTTCCAGCGTGTTGAATCCGCCGCAAAACAGACGCAAAAGCCACTTCTGCATCTGTCTGGGGGCGTCGCTGAAAGTAAGTCTTGGCCGGAAATGCCGCCCGTTTTTATCAGCAATAGCCTTCTGCTGTTGTACTTTCTTAGTGTTGCCGTTAAAGCCCTGCCAATCTGAAAACACAATATGATGTTTTATGGCTTCCAGCACAAAATAGCCATATATCCCATCAAGACTAACTTCATCGTCCTCTTTCTCCGCATTCCGTGCGGCAAGCATAAAAAGCTGCCGCACAGCGGTTTCCTCAGAAGCCTCTGTCAAATCGCGGGCAAGCTTTGCGGCACGCTGGCGGCTGTCCGAGAACAGCAGTTCTTTTCTGCCTTGGTTCGGAAATCTTACTGGGTCGCTGTCTTTTCCCGGGACAGGCGGTTCTGCACTGAATTGTGCCTTGATGAGATTAAAAAAAGGTTCATTCCCTTTTGTCGCAAAAGAGGTCGGAACCCTGTATTTGAAATCGCGACCGCATTTAGGGCATTTACTAAAAGTAAGTAAGTTTGGTCGTCCTTTGCTTTCATGCAGACAATAATACAATTTTCGAAGGCCTGGTTTTCCCTCAGGGATATCGTCGGCATCATCAAATTCCAAATAGCCGCTGCGCGTATCAAGGTAGCAGGGCCTTGCAGGGTACTTACCACCCCCGATATGAATATTATTGTCTGGGGGAAGATATAGATGGACTTCGACGACTTCGTTTTCTGTCTTTTGATTCTTTATAATGGAGCCTTGATCGTGCCACAAATACGTTTTTTCTCCATGCTCGATATCTTCACGAAGAACATACCCTTTCAGAAAAAGCGCGCCGCAGCGGCGATCATTGAGCAATTCGTAAACCATATTTCCACAATCCGGACAGGTTAATCTATCGTTATGAATAAAGATATTTCCAAGTGAAATTTTTCCGTTGGGGTGGGGATTCTTGCAACAGTCACCTGTGCAGGCACATACACCTTCAATTCCACGAAACAAAAGATGCATTCGTACTGGAAATAGCACGCTCCCATCCGTATTTACGGCAAGTGGTGCAATTTCCAGCAAGGCGCTCACAGCCTGCTGGCTCTGCTCTATCGAAAGTCCTGAAAATATGGCTGAGGCAAGGGCGTCAAGAGCATTTGCTTTGCCACGGCATAGCGTAAGCATCTTATGAAATGGTTCATATTCCGCAAGATGGTCGTACATCCAACTGGCTGCAGTTGAAAGGGTATGGAACGGAGCAGCCGAATTGGAAATACCAATCCAAAATTTGTTTAGTTCCGCAAGGCGCTCTGCTTCCGTGCCTTCCATATGTTCCAGATTGCAGGAAAGAAATTTTTCGCCTGGTATGCTGTATTTCATATTGTTGCTGAGCTGCTCCGGATTCCCTGTTATGTACTCAAAAGTAGCCTCTTCTGCAGCGGTCAGTTGCTGTGCAAACTGATGTGCCCCATTCTTCTGCTCCTGCGTAGAGTCTGGGATACTTGCTGTCGTAAGAATGAACTGTACTTTTTCCCTACCTACGCCAAGCCGGTACATCATTCGACGGAGAAGCAGTGCTACTTCACCGCCGGAAGCCCCGCGGTACATATGCGCCTCATCGATAACGAAAAGCAAGCGGTTTTCTGGGCTGCTCTCAAGCCACTTCTTTGTGTCCTCCCATATATTTTTTTCGATTGGCCTCATAAGCATATATTCCAACATGGAATAGTTTGTAATTAGAATATCTGGGCAGTTATTCTGTATCTCAAAGCGGGTAATCAGCTCAGCATCCTCCGAATCTGGTGTATAAATGCCTTGTCGTACTCTTTGCAGAAAACTGCTCAGGTTTTCTTTTGCAGGAATCCTTCCTTTTTCTAAAAGTTCGAAATAAAGTTCTTGATCTTTTTCGTCGGCCGGTTTCATGAATTTTGCCAGTGTTCTCGATAAATCGTGGTCTTGCTTTGAATCAGGATGGCCCGGGTAAGGCGTCCGGCCGGTGTACATGCCGAACCGTGGTCTGCGACTACTTTGTGAAGAAGCAGATCGGAAAATTCGTGCGAAATTTCCCTTGGGGTCACCGAAAATACGGCGAAGACGGCTGATCTGGTCGGAAACGAGTGCATTCATTGGGTACATGATGATAACACGTACACCGGGCATTTCCCAAGTCTCTGGAGTTTCATGTGCGTCCTTTACCAGTTGTGCGATAATTGGCCACAAAAAGCACTCCGTTTTACCGGAACCAGTGCCGGTGTAAACGAATACATCTTTTCCTGCTTCGGCAGCCCGTAGGGCTTTTATCTGATGCTCATATGGCGTTTTGTAAACGCCAAGATTTTTCTCAGCGAGTTGGGTAAAAAAGTCACTTTCCCATTTTGGCAGACCGATGCTTCCAAAACCTTCCGTCCATTTACGGTAAACAGGAGAGGCTTCCAAATAAGGTTTCTGGCGAATATTCCCTTCCTTCCTTAGTTCACCAGAAACGGCATCCGCAAGAAAAGGGATTTTACCGAAATACTGTGTCTTTAAGTAGTCTTCAAGACTTTTACAAATAATGTGGTAAACACCTTCAGCGCCATGCTCCATTTTTATCCTCCTCAAAATGATAGCCGAGTTGGGAAGCAAGTTTTCGAAATGCCGGATATACTTCCCCCGCCATAACGCGGTTTACTTTTAAATAGAATTTTGCATTTTTCGAAGCATCAACACCAAACTCTTTGAAATCTAACGGCCAACTGTACAGCTCAAAGAAATTCTGTTCTGGCGGCGGCAGTAGATATTGGAGCTTAATTTTTTTCGCACCGCCAATGTCTTCTGTATAAATACGTGGCGAAGTCCCGTTTTCCTGCATGACTGCGGCTGCAATCCGACAATATTCGAGATGATCCGTTTGCCAACTGGGCAAAGTATCTGACATCTGCATTACACCGTTAGAAAAACAATACAAGTGATATTCCCGTAAAGGTACACTATTTGTGCGGGCAAGAGAAACTGCTCCATCAGTGTCTGGCTGAGATTTCCACCACTTAGTCCCTATACAAATATTTTTTTGCATGAATTCAAATGAATTCCAGTTCTCTATGACATGAAAGCTTTGCCTTGCCTGAAAATTTTTCCACCATTCTCGAATTGGAAAAGGCAGGCAATGGAACATCTCTTCCAGAAATATGGAATTTGTTACAGCGCTGCCATCACCAATGCAATACGGCCCAAGGCCACTCATTTTGCAAGAAAGCCCCGCTGGAATTCCACGCAAAAAGTAACAGCCATCTACATTAGCCTGCATAAAAACGGGAGCTCCAATACGGCATGCTTTTTCATAAAAATATCCGGTCTTTTTATATTGTTGATAGATTTCCTCCGTTAAGTTTAATAAAGCCACGTGGGGAAACTGGTACCCTACATCTGGGCTCATTTGTAGGAACGCTTCTAGGCAGTTTTGAATTGTAGTTTTCATATGTTCAGTGGATACTGTGTTCTGCAGTTCATTGTCCCACAAGCATGCGAGTGCCCATCTTCCTGCCACACTGTAGAACAGCCTTGCTTTCATTAATTCATCGGATTCGTTTACAAATGGATTAATATTCAGTTCCTGCGCAATTTTGCACAGCCTTTTTTCGAATAACATTTTCAGCTACCCCAGCAGTGTTAAAAGATATTTTTGTTCATCTTCGCCCAGCCGTTTGGAATTTCTGATCTCGTCCGCCGCTTTTTGCCCATGATCGATGATTTTTGCAAGCGGTAAAATGCAGAGTAAGAATTCGTAGAAATCAGCTGGCTTTTCCAGAAAATTTTCAAAACGTCGAAATAGCCGGTTTGCTTGTGTCTTCAGCAAACCAGTTGGCTTTAAAAACGACATACGATACATACCTTCACCGTTTCCCTTCAGTTTAGGGAACTGGCCGTTCCAAACAGAACCGATTTTCGGCTCCTGTGGGACTGTACAAATAAAGAAATCCGTGAAAACCGGAAGCATGTACTGATACAGGCTTTTTGGTTCAATCGTCAAGTCTTCTGAAAACGGTGTAGCAAAAAGGAACAGCTTTTTACTACTCAGAGCAAGAGATGGCATCCGTTCCATCCACTCTCCACAAAAAGGATTTTCCACAAGTACAACTTGGGAATTGCTTGTCACTGCTTGGTTTGCAATCTCTTGATTCCACTCTCCATTGCAGGTTAACCGTGCTGCCATGTGCCCGTTAGTTCCGCATGAAATGGAGTCCGCAAGTTGAGCGGCAGCCGGGCCTGCAAGCAAAAGTGGTATATGCTCACAATAAGCACTTAAAAGCCAAGTTGCCACTGCATCTGCATAACTTTCCCCGACGCCGGAATCTTCTATGTTGTCACGGACTATATTCAGCAGAACAGAGATGGAAACCTTTTCTTCAGCTAAGCCATCTTTTATTCGTAGACCATCGTGGAATGTGGCGCTTACGCTCTGTTTCCCATTTTTTATTATTGTAGTTTCAGATTGAGGGAAGTACACAGAAAGTTCTGCAAGAAAGCCAGCGGTGTCTTTTCGTGCTTCACAGATTTTTTGGCGCACTTCATGGAGCGTGTCTTCACCAAGCTGCCTTTTAGAGTCAATCTCTTGTTCCAAAGCGGTTAACTCACTCTGCTTTGCCCTGATTTCCTTTGAGAGCTTTTCCCGCTCCTGTTGTATACCTTGAAGCAATACTGACTGAGCAGTAAACTGCTCGCCGACTGCTTTCAATTTTTCAGTATTTTCCTTTTCCCATCTTTCTTGAACGATAGTTTTATATTTTTTGAGGAGTGATGGGTTACGTTCCACCAAAGTGGAAACCAGTTGGGTGTCCTCGTCTGTACCGGATAAATATTGCTCGGAACAGTTTAAAAATTGATCCAAGCATTCCTTTGCTTTTCTTTCATCATAACCACACTCGGAAGCAATCTTTCTACAGATAGGCTCAATACACTCTGCATTAATAAAGCCGCGAAATGCCTGCCAGTTTTGTCGACCCGAAATGATATTTTTCAGCTTCGTCTCCGTCGCGTATTCGCGTACGAAGTGCGCCGTAACCTCATGCGGCGTACAGAGAAGCATCCGCTTTTGCGGTTCACCGAGTTCCAGCTTTGCATAAAAAATCCGAATTTCACTTTCAAAATTGAAGAACGGGACGGCAAGCAGATCTTTCTTTTCAATGGAATATTGCTCCAAACTGACGATGGTCGGGTCGATGTGAATTAAATCATTTTCCTTTTTCAAAGTTTCTTTCGGACAATACAGCGTTTCCACAGTGCCGTCATCCCGATGGGAGAGCACATACAAATATTGCCCGTTTTCCCAAAAATGAAACCACTGAAAACCGTTTTTCAAGTTTTGCAGGGCTTCGCCGCTGTCGTGCGCGTGCAAATCGATTAGTTCTATAGGCCTTCTATCACTTTTAAAAATGATGTTTGCTTCATCTTTTTCCGGATCCTGTTGTTTCGGTTTTGCAAACCAATCATAAATTTGTGCCGTACCAGCGTCCAGTCCATCAAAATGCTCCATCTGGAAAGAAAATTGATCTCTATTATCAAAGCGTTTTTCTCTGTCGTTATCACTAGAAAAGCGGATGAGGCGATTTCCGTCAAAATCTGCAACACGCTGAAGATATCTTCGTACATTGTTTCCTTCCAGCAAAAATAGGGAAGTCTTTTCGATGGTTTCATTAGATTCATTATTTGCCAACAATTTTCTTTCTTGCTTCATCTGATCGATTTCAGTTTTTAAATCTCCATTGCTTTTTAAGAGCTTCCCAATTTCCTCATTTAAAGATTTAATTGTATCTGCTTGTTCCTTTACCTTTTGGGTTCTGTTTTCTAGCATGCTTTTTTCCTGGTTCAGCTTCTTAATGACTTTTTCCTGTTCCTGCTGCGTTTGTTTTGCCTCTGTAAGCTTCTCCTCAAGTTTCTGTTTTTCTGCTTCCAGTTCGGTTATTTTCATAGGAATCTGATTCTTCTGCGTTTTCTCTTGGAAAAGCTTTTGTAGCCTTTGACTAATTTCTTCGCAGGCAGATAAATCATTCTTTATTAAGAAACAAGCAAAATAGCCAATAGCATTTTGGCCATTAATTTTCTCGGCAATATTGTCATATTGTATTTTGTCCGTATTCTCTTTGCTACACCCAAATTCGTCTTTGACCAGGTGAAGAAATTTGTTTGAAACATCTGCGTTTAACGAAGATGTCAAGGTATTTAAAGCACCACCGATCCGTTTTTCTTGTAAATACACGCGAATCGTGTGGACAGCAGACAACCTGTCCTTGCACCTTAAAGTATGTATGATGGCATCTTGCTTTCCGCTATTCACTACATATTCCAATAGTTTTCTGTAAAGCTCGTTGTAATTTTCCGATTTATTCAAAACTTTTCACTCCTCAAAAATGCTTTTTAGCAGTGCAAGTGCATCTTCCGGAATTGACTGCTTTCGCACTGCGGCGTAAAGCCATCCTTTTGTTCGTGGATAGTTTGCCATGTTGATCGCAATGCAGCCAATGGCATGCGGCAAAAACACATTTTTTCCTTTGCATCGTCTGAGCCTTATCAATAATTCCATATCTTGCATGTGCGAATTGCATAAGACATTTTCCGATGCTTTGTACTGAAAACGGATTTCACGGATGCAATCAAGGCCCTGATACACCCGGATCCTCCAACCATAGTGGACTGAAAAGTACCCAGTCTCAGTTCCGCTTTTAATTTCAATCTGCCCTACAGGAAAACCGTCTTCCAATATTTCTACAAAGCCATTAAATGATGCAAAAACAGAAATTTTGCCGCCAGACGGAAGCGAAAAGTAATCATCATCTGTCAAAGCTAAGCCGCCTTGATTCAGCACACGAATCTCCGGCTTTTTTGCTCTTTCCTGCAATGGATCTTTCAGCAGATACGCATATTGAAAGATTTTATTTCTACGGCTCCACACAAGAGGTATGCAAGTTGCACCACAGTCCGGCAAATCAACAAATTGTAGTTTCTTTGTCTGATCTTCAGGGACATCCTCTATTCCTGCTTTTGACACACCAAAAAAAATTTCCTCGCGTTCCGTTTGCTCCCCATAACGGAGCAACGATAGTCCTTTTCCCGTATACAGGATGATGTGCTCTGAAAGATATTGCGTGCAGACCGGCCAGAGAAGAGTAAACCTCTCTGGGCTTCCGGTCAGGAAGAGCCGATAATCACGAAAAAAATCGGCTGCACTTTGGTTGGCGACGTTAGCGATGATTTGATATAAGTGCCACTCGGTAGGAATCCCTAACCGTGTATTTTCGCAAATACGTACATCATTGCTTTCATCATTGCTTTGTGGAATCTGTCCTTTTGTAAAAAGCCAGTATTCATGACCCGATTCCACGCAGGCACCATCCGGAATTCGTTTGCCAGATTTTCCATCAAAAACTGTTCCGCGAGGATTAATTCCGCAAATTTCTTTTCCCCAGGTAAAGGAAAAGTTACGCTCAATTTCGTTCGATTCCGTATTTAAGTATTCCAGCATATATTTTTTGCTGCATTCCGAACCAATCTTTATATGTGTGATCGGCACTTGGCCAAAGTTTTCTGGCCTAATCCAGTAAGTCTTCAGGATACGGCCTGTTTCAGTCAAAATACGAACTTTCATATTCTGATATTTTTGGAAGGATTTTTCGTCAATCCGGAAGAATCCGATTTCAAACCAGATTTCCTTTTGATCAGTTTTCAGATAGAGCGGCAGAGAGCGGCAGTTGTCTCGTATTTCCTGACACTCCTGCTCATAGGATACAGAATTATTTCCTACCTTATCCGGACAGGAACAGTTTTTGTCATGTTCATGCCGAAAATGGCGCTCCGGAATACCTTCTCTTGTTAAAGAAACATAATCTTCGCAAAGCGAACAGCGAAAACGCCTTACACTGGCGCTTATCGTTCCAGAATATTTTTCTTTTGCTTCATCGATGGTAATAGGCGTATATGTATTATTATTCCATTCTTCCACATGAGTCAGGGAAGGCTGCCGCTTGTTCATACCGTTCGCCTCAATATTGCTGGAATTTTGTTAGTCTAACTGCTTATTTCTCGCAATGGTGGCCAGTTAATTATTCGGCCATACAAAATATCTTGCAAAGCACACCGTTGTTGCAAAAATAGATTTCAAAAGTCTAACTGCCCATAAACTTCGGCATATTGCTGCTACACCAATGCAAGAAAGTACTTGACTATTACCGACTAAAATGCACTCGTTATTTTCAGAAGATTGCTACGGCTAAGCAGAATATCATAGCTGCACTATTACAAATGTGTCATTGTTGATATTTGAAGCTTCCCATAATACTTTGATTTATTGCAGGCCGACATAACTATGTAAATGAGGGACTTTATTACCTATTTTCCTTCATTATACGGCAAAAAATTACCAGATTCAAACATTACCTTGTTTTTTTGGATTTCATTCCATCTTTCAGCGGCGGGGTCAGGATGCTCACTGCATATCCTTTTCCTGTGTGCTTACTCCTATAGTTCCCGGCCATGACTTGCCCATGGTTCTCATTTGGGGAACCATCCTTTGTTTTGGCGTCAAAATCATTGTCAAGGCAGAAAACAACGCCGCTGATTTTTTATCAACGCCAGTTCTGACAACAT
>JBFLFY010000034.1:0-20271 GCA_041859875.1 Caproicibacter sp.
GTCGAAAAGATACCGTTTTAATTTGCTTTTCCCTTGAATGACTCTCCCACGCGATGGCAATAATGCCTTTAGAAGGATAACATGGGGGGATTGCAGTTGCAGTATAATAAGGTCGAAATCTGCGGCGTAAACACCGCAAAGCTAAAAGTGCTGACAGAAAAAGAAAAAATGGAACTGCTCCGCAAAACGAGAGAGGGCGATATGCAGGCGCGGGATGACCTGATTAAGGGCAACCTTCGGCTCGTTCTGAGCGTAATACAGCGCTTTACCAACCGTGGGGAAAATCCAGATGACCTTTTCCAAGTCGGATGCATTGGTCTGATTAAGGCGATTGACCATTTTGATATGAGCCAGGGCGTACGTTTTTCCACTTATGGCGTTCCCATGATTATTGGTGAAATACGGCGCTACCTGCGCGACAACAACAGCATACGGGTAAGCCGCTCCCTGCGGGACACCGCCTACCGGGCCATGCAGGTGAAAGAGCGGATGACCGCAGAAAACGACCGTGAGCCAACAATAGAAGAAATAGCGAAAGAACTGCAGATTCCCCGCGAAGAAGTTGTGGTAGCGCTGGAATCTGTTGTAGAGCCAATTTCACTCTATGAACCGGTTTTTTCCGACGACGGCGACACCATTTACGTAATGGATCAGGTGGGTGACAATAACGACGACAACAACTGGCTCGATGAAATTGCACTGAAAGAAGCAATTCGAAGCCTAAACGACCGCGAAAAGAAAATCCTCTCCATGCGCTATTTTAAAGGTAAAACGCAAATGGAAGTGGCATCGGAAATTGGCATAAGCCAAGCGCAGGTTTCACGGCTGGAAAAAGCGGCACTGGACAAAATTAAAAAAGAAATTTAGCGTTCTGCACTCTTTAGGATACCCCAATTTCTGTAAAAGTGAAAAATATTCGGCCTCTCAGCGGCATACACATAGGAACTGGGAGGCGATACGGTTGAACTGCAGAATCGACGATATGCGCCACAAAGAAGTTATTAACGTAAAGGATGGAATGCGCCTTGGCAGCGTCTGCGACCTTGAAATTGACATGACCACCGCACGGGTCGCAGCCCTTGTTATATATGGAAAGCTTCGCTGGTTCGGGCTGTTTGGCCGGGAAGATGATATTGTAATACGCTGGGAAGATATTCAGGTTATTGGCGATGACACAATTCTGGTAAATTACAGCAGCCCAATCCGCACAAAAGGACCGCCGCGCGGGCTTGGAGCGCTTTTCGGAAACAAATAAACACACAGAAGTGCAGCTCCGGCTTTTACCGGAGCTGCACTATTTTAATCTGCTGCGGAACTTTCACCTTCATCCGGTTTTTTCAGCATACTACGCACCGTGTCTTCCCTGCCAAGAAAGTAATTTTCAATCAAATCCCAGCGCTGCGTGCTGGTAAGGCTGCGCATCAGGAAGTTCAGCATAATATCCTGTGCCACCTTGTGACGCCTGCGAATATCCGTCAGAACGCCATTTGTATATTTTTCGCCGACAAGTGAGGCTGCCCTTTCCGGATCATTTATGCGCACAAAGATTTCCATATTCTGGCTGCCCTGCACCTGGTAAGAAGCCAGGCCCAGCAACTCCAAAAGGGAAAGCAGGCGCAGGCGCTCCGGGCGGCGGCTGCTGCTGTGGCCAAGCGGAATAAATGCTTCAAAAATATTGGAGTCACGCGGCGGACACTGTGAAACAAGCTGAACAAAATAATTCGGCATCGTAATATAGCCGGAATTCAGCACACGGTACAGATATTCCCCAGAAGGCGATTTGCGCGGGGCAATAAATTTCAGCCGGTCGCTTCCAGAGCGGAAACCAATGCTCTTTGACATATCCCCCACAAAAAGATTCAGCAGCATACCGGAAAACTCCAGCCGATCTGAATCTTCGCCAAACGCTGCGGCAAGCTTTTTACGAAAGTCTTCCGCTGTAAACATTTTGCTTTCCTTACGGTAATCACGAAAAATGTCGGAAATCTTGCTGCAATATTCCTTCAGTTTCTCTTTCAGCTCCGGGAATGGGAATCCATACGCTGCACGGATATGAATACGCGGCGAGAAGATTTCACCTGAAGCACACTGGAACAAATCGCCGCTGAAGAACTTTCGGTTGAACTGGGAAAAGCTCATACTCTGAAAATGCCCTGACCAGATAGCGGGCATATCAAGCTCATAGACTTTGCCGCTGTTTACGACGATTGTGTCGGACTCATAACGTTTGTTATGAGAAGGAAGCACCCTCTTGCCATTATCATGCAGTCGGTGAACGGCGCTGCCATAAACGCTTTCAAATTTTTCCGCGGCAGAAAGCGGTACGTTCACAAAGCCTTTTGTCAGAATGGCCTTCGGACGTATGGTAAGCACTGGGTACCCGTAAAGATGTTCAAGGTCTTTGGAAAGTAACAGGAGGCCATTTTTCACGCGGTTTTCAATATCCCTTGTGCCAAAAAGATACGAAAACGCATCCGGCGAAAGGAAGAGGCTGCGCTTTTGTTTTTCATGACAGATAGTGCAAATTTTCCGCAGCATTTCACGAAGCTGGTACTGCTTCATCTCTGAAATGCCGTTCAGTGTACGAACATAGCGGATGTCGGTTGGCAGAAAGTCGGAGTCAGCACTCCCCTGCGAACCTTCCTGCCTTGCGGCACGGCCTATTTCCTGTACATAGTCTGCAAGGCTGCCCGTCGGTGCAAAATGATAGACGTTGCAGATGTCTTTCACATCAATGCCCATGCCGAAAGCTTTGGTGCAAATCATAACAAGGCATTCACCCGAACGAAAACTGGCCTGTGCTTCGTCACGCGTCTGCTTGTCAAGCGTACCATAATACTTTTTGACTTTCGGCCTCACCGCTGGGTCAAGGGCAAGGTAAATATCATCAACCTGCGTGGTAAACGGGCAGTAAACAAGTGACTTCTCGCCGCGCTCCACATAGGTCTTCACGGCTTCAGCCGCTTTTTTTACTTTGAAAGATTCTACCCCGCCGGTAACACTCTTTGGGCTTACCTGGCGGATATTAAACTGAATGTTCCCTCTGCGGACGCTGCCGAGATACAGCAGAGGATCATTGAGGAACAAGCTGGCAGTGGTTTCGTTTACAACGTCTTCTGCGCCTCCGTAAACAGCAGTCGCCGTGAGGCAAAGAATTGGAAACCAAACGCCCTCGCGCTTCAGCTTTTTCAGAAAATCGCCCAAGTACCAGTAGTCTGCGCGAAAGTCCTTGCCCCATGTGGTAACGATATGTGCCTCATCAATTACAAACAAGCCGACTTTACGGCCGCCTGTAATGGAATCAAGAGGCATGGAAACCAATAGCTCCGGTGCTAGGTAAACAATGGATTTTTCGCCGGAATGAATTGCGTCAATGCGCTTTTCGCGCTCCTCAAAAGAAAGCGTGGAGTTAATATAAGTTGCACAGGTCACATGATGCTCCTGTTCCAGCTGCATAACCTGGTCTTTCATAAGGGCAATCAGCGGCGTGATCACGATGGTGACAGCACCGGACTTTTCGGCTAAATGAAGTGCTGGAAGCTGGAAAAGCAGGGACTTGCCTGCGCCGGTTGGCGCCGTGATAAAGATATTGCGGAAATCGCGGTTACCGCTGAGCGCCGTTTCACTTTGGGCTATAATCTGTGAGATAATTTTTCCCTGAGAAATCTCAACAGTATCGTTTTTAGAATCCGGGTCACTGTAAAACTTTAACTTACGGAAAGAAGCGTCTTCACCCCAGTATTTCTGCAGCAAAGGCAGATATTCGTCCTCTGAAGATCCTTGGGAAACATTAAACCGCTGAAAGCGCTGGATTCCGTACGGAGTTTTCAGCACTTTCAGTATTTCCGCGAAAGCCCCAAAGCCGTACTGTTTCGAGTCAGCCTGGGCTTCTACACTGTAAAGGAATCCTTCCGGCAGGCGGTCTTCCAGCAAGTCTGCTTTCTGAATCAAAAAATCAAGGCTTGAAACGAAAAGGGGTTTCCCCTTTTCCAGCTTTTTAGCCTGGATACCTTCACCCTCCGAAAAGAAAGGAATAACCGGCAGTTTTTCGTCTGAATACCGGTTGAAAGGAGCCGTAAAATAATGTGTTTCATCCGGCGAAGCAACATCGCCGTAATAATTGAGGTAAACAGCCAGTTCTTCCGGTATATCGGCTGTTTCATCCTGAAAATAACGGTAAAGTTTTTGGGTGGCTTCCGGAGAAATTGCCGCTGGGTAATGCCCGAAAAACAGATTGTTTTCCGCAATCCGGATTTCTCCGCTGTATCGATTAAAGAAATCAGGCTCTGCGCGCAGTATGGCTAAAAGCTGCTCGTACAAGCCCACCCGGAAGCCCTGCTCTGAAAGCAGCTGGGCCGCCAAGCTATCCTTTTTTGCCTCCAGCGCCGGAAGATTGAGCGTACCGTCTTGGTCGAGGATGCCATCGGGAGAAAGCGCTTCCGGGCAAGAAAGTACAGCCTGGTTCTGCAGGCGGCCGAAGCCTTTAAAAAAGACAACTGTGTTTTCCTTTCGGTTGTTCTTCAAGAATAACTGAAGCTCTGTGCCAAAATAATTTTGGAATTTCAATCTTTTCACCTTGGTCTAATATTTATGCCGAAACAAACCGAATGGATTTTATCAGTTATTCAGCATCTCTATTATACCTCTTTCAAAAAAACAAGGCAAGCAGCGAATTCAGTCCCACAAATTTCCCACACCGGAAAGCCGCGCTGAGGTTGCTTTTTTATTCTATTATAGTACAAATTATGTAATATATAGTTGATACTATGTAAATTATATGATATTATCTGTCTACAGAGGGTGATGAAATGGGTAGAAACATCCCAATTAAGGTAGCCCGCGCAGAACATGATATGACGCAGAAGGCGCTAGCCGAAGCCGTTGGTATTTCGCGCCAAACGATGAATGCCATAGAGCAAGGCGAATACAACCCAACGATCCGGCTGTGCCGGGCTATCTGCAAAGTACTTGGGAAAACACTTGACGAACTTTTTGGGAAGGATGAATGACATGAAGCAATACGACAAAGGCTACGATGAACGCCAGACTTTAGAACGCGGAAAAGCCTTCCAAACCGGTTACTGTACGTTAGCACTTTTCACGGTTCTGTGCTTTGCCTTGAATGAAGCAGGCACACACTGGGCAAGCAGTTTTTCGCAGATGCTGATTGGTCTTTGGGGTTCAATTCTCGTAATTACCATTCGACTGATTGTTACAAACGCTTACGATGGGATTCGAGAAGGTAATTTTCGTATTCTCGCCATTATGCTCTGCTTAGGCGGTATCAGTATTGCCGGCCATATTATCTCAAAAATTGCGGATTCTCAAGCAACAATTTACAATGGAATCGGCGAACTGGCAGTCGGAGTAGGAGCGCTGACGATTGGTACTGCCTACTGGGTAAATTACCTTCATAATAAAAAGCTTGAAAAATCCGAAGAGAAGATTGAAAAGCCTTAATCTTTTTCAAAATGTTCTTGACTCTTACGCTGCGTCATAGTGTAACATGACTTTCAGAAAGGAGGAGCCCAGATGAAAACGGTAAAGGAAGTTTCCACAATGACCGGAATCAGTGTGCGCACACTGCATTACTACGATGAAATCGGCCTGCTGAAACCGACTGAAACCACCGGGGCCGGGTACCGGCTGTACGGAAGCCAAGCGCTTGGCCGCCTGCAGCAAATCCTGTTTTTTCGGGAACTTGGCTTCCCGCTGAAAGAAATCCGTTTGATTCTTGACAATCCCTCCTTTGAGCCGCGCAAGGCGCTGCGTCACCACCGGGAAATGCTTGTAATGGAGCGTGACCGGCTAAACGGACTGATTAACCTTGCCGACCGAACACTGAAAGGAGAAAAAGCTATGAGTTTTCAGGAATTCGACCGTACTGAAATTGAAACGGCACAGAAAGAATATGCGGAAGAAGCGAAAAAGCACTGGGGCAAAACAGAGGCTTACCGAGAAAGTGAGCAGAAAACAGCTTCTTACACACAGCAGGATTGGAAACGCCTTCAGGGCGAGTCCGAAACGATTTTCCGAAAATTTGCCGCTGTTATGGCAAAGGAACCTGATACACCGGAGGTTCAGGCGCTCGTAAAAGAGTGGCAGGACTGCATTACCAAAAATTTTTATACCTGCACCAATGAGATTCTGGCAGGGCTGGGGCAGATGTACAGCGGTGATACGCGTTTTCAGAAAAATATCGACTGCTTTGGCAATGGACTTGCTGACTTCATGAGCCGTGCAATCGCTGTCTACTGCGGAAAATAAAGCAAAAGGATTGGGGCTTCCCTTCTTGTTTTGGAGGGAAGCCCCGATTTTTATTTTTCATTTGGTCCAATGTACGCCGGGGTACTGATGCGGAAAAGAGAGGAAACCAAAAGGATTCCCATGGCGAGCGCACCAGCAATGCCAAGCGTGTGAAGCCCCGTCCGGATAAACATATCGTTGTTACCAAGCACACAGTACTCCATGGTGTAAAAAATTCCGCCGCCGGGAACCATCGGCAGCAGAGCAACAATCTGAAACTCCGTAGCCGGCTTCTTCAGCACCCTCGCCATAATCTCAGAATAAATTGCCGTTGCAACCGTCGCAACAAAGAACTGAAAAATATCATTTTTCGCGAAATTCATTAAAAGGTACACAAACCAGCCGATGGCCCCGCCAAGCGAAGCGATTACAAGCGTTTTGCCGCGCATACTGTAAACAAGCCCAAAAGCGTAGCAGGCAAAGAATGCCCATAAGCAGGCAAGATACTCCATTTGCTACACCCCCAGAATCATGCGTGAAGCAGTCAAAGCAATACCGGCGCCAATGGCAATCGCTGCGGCTACCAGAAAACTCTCTGTAAAGCGGAGGATTCCCGCAATCATATCCCCTGCAATGATGTCACGCATGAAGTCAGTAATCGCGATTCCAGGCACAAGGTTCATCAGCGCACCAATAACAATCTTGTCGTAATCCAGTGCAACATAAAAATGTGCAAGCACTAAGGCAATCGCCGCAGGAACAAAACTGGCGGCAATATAGAGGAAAAACTGGTTTACATGAAAATGCTCCAGCAAACGCCAAACCGGCTTAATAACCGCACCGCACAAAAAAGCGACAACGGCATCCGCAGCATTTCCGCCGTAAAAAAGAGTAAAAGCAGCCGCAACGAAGGCATATGCAACGATCTGCAGAAAAAAAGGCACGGTTGGCATACTGCCAATCCGCCGCACCTCACGGTTTACAGCGTCAAGTTCCGGTTTTCCTCGGCAGACGCGGCGGCACAGGTCGTTCGCTTGGTCTACGCGGTTCATATTAACCTGACGCACAGGAATGCGCCGTATGGCAGTAATAGGGCGCCCATCCGGTGCGCTGGCGGAAATGCTGATAAAAGTTGGTATAGCAAAAACATCGCTGCGTTTTACGCCGTATGCGTAAAAGATACGGCGCATGGATTCCTCCGCGCGGGAAATCTCGGCGCCATTGGCAATTAGCAGGTCGCCAATGTCCGCCGTGGTACTAACAAGTCTGTCGTAATTCATGCGTCCTCCGCCGAAAATCAAGGCAGGCTTGCCGCCTGCCCGTAGAATAATGTAAAATAACTATATCATTTTCTCGGCAAAGATGCAATTCGAAAAAAGTCGTTTTTCAATCCATCAAAACCGAATTTCGGCTTTTACACGCTGGGATGAAAAAGATTCCTGGAAACCGGGCAACACACGGCTTCTGGGAATTTTCGCTTTGGATGCATCGCCCAGATTCGGACTGGGGATGATGGTTTTTAATAATTGTCAAACGACCCTCGTATTTTTTCACGTTTAATTGCCTTCTGAAAACAGATTACACCAATTACCAGCCAAATAATATTTACCAAAATATATGTGGCAATTAAGGTACCGGAAACTGGTATTCCCAGATATAAATTGCGCATAATATCGATTCCACATGAAAATGGAATAATATAAACCAGCTTGCTTCTGGAAGGAGACAGTGTATTCGTGACAAATAGGAGCAACGTCTGTACTACCATCACAAATGAGTTAATATTCTTTTCTCTAATACAGACACTTCCAAATAATAATCCTATCCCGTACATTCCCACAAGGCATGGAATACTGATTGCTATTGCCAAAAGCATAAATAATAAATCTCTAACCTGACACCCTAAAACAATTACACCAAAACCAAGAATTCCAACATAAGTTCCTAAATGAATGATGCAACTTGCCAGCAAACGGAAAAACGAAATTGCTTCTACAGAAAATTTTCCTTGCAAACGAACTTCAAATATTCCCCGTGAGGATTCACTGCTGATTATTCCAGACGAATATCCTAATGCAGTTGAAGCGTTTTGCCAAAATATGTATCCGATAAACACAAGCATATTTCCGCTGTTAGCATTTACATTATAAAACGCTGTAAATCCATCGCTAACTTTTAAAAAATAAATAACAACAAACGTCCCCGTGAATATAATAAAATCCATTATCAGATCTAACCGATAACGGATACATTCTTTCATATCCAATATTATTTCCCATTTTACAGCATTAAAAAAACCTTTCATCGAATCAACCTTCATATTCATTTTTCAATTTCACATATTCGCTCTGAATATCTTGTGCCTGCATTTTTCCATTGATTTCTTTTCTATTTTTGCCTTGAAAAATAAAGATGTAATGGTCAATCATGCCACTTAAAAAATCCAAATCATGTGATGAAATAATAAATGTTTTATTGAGCTTTTCAACCAACATCATGATTAAATTTTTCATTTCCATCCTTGCGTCAATATCAAGTCCATTTGATGGCTCATCCATAATTATAACTTTCATGTCAGTGCATAGCCCGCAAAGGATCATTGCTTTTTCTTTTGGCCCATGGACAATGTTTCGACTCTTCTGGATAAAAGCTCCGAATAGTTTAAGAGTTCTACATATTTATTTAATAACTGCTTTGCGGTTTTTTCGGATATGCCCTTCATTGCAGCGAAAAAAAGCACATTATCATATATGGTATTTTTATAACGTATTCCTCTTTCGCCTGCCGGAATTAACACAACATTCTGCCTACAACACATTTTAAATAATCATCCGACTCATCCGAAGATATGCTTCCGCTCGAAAAGTTCAATAATCCCGTTAATATTTTGATTATTGTTGTTTTTTCCTGCACCATTTGGTCCTACCAGCCCATAAATTGCTTTTTTATCCGTCTGAATACACAACGAAAAATCAAACAGCACCTGCTTTTTCAAATAATTTTTATTAATATTCTCCATTTTAATCATAATGTCTTGCACCCCATGCTTTATTTTAATAAAATTATGCGCAAATATCTGAAGTACGCTTTAATATGTAAATATATGCCATTGTATTACAATTAAATGCATTATATTTAAAATATTTTCATGAGTCAAGCGTAAATATAAGCTAGTAATGAGAAAAAAATCTAAAATTGGAACCGAAGGCTTCTGAATGACCCAAAACTCGGAAAAACGACATTTAATATAGGAAGCACCATTTCTGAACAGATAACTGGAACAGCCTATCAACGTATGACGTATAAACACCCACTACTGGATTTCCAATACAAAAAAAGAGCTGATTGACCGTCTTGCTGAGTTTGAAAATGTGTACTTAGGCGGGCCGAAAGAAAACAAAAAACAAACCGGCCAATGCGCTACCATTAGCCGGCTGCCGCCTATTTGTTTGCCATTGACTGCTGCACGCTGCCTAAATTTAATGCCGAAAAGATTGCCGAATGCCGATTAAAAATCCCATGACAAGCGGCGTAATGTAGCGAATACGCTTCTTTCGCAGCCTGCACTTCTTTTGCGGTAGGCGCTCCGCATTTTAGCTTTGCCCCGTCGCAAGTGCGACTATGTAGGTGGGTGTCAGCCACTCACAAAGTATGGTGCAGGGGCAAATACAAAAGCTTGTCTAATCATGCCATCACCTCTTTTGCATTGCCCTTAGGGCTGATTTAATTGTACTGTAACAGGGACCATCAATGTATGTCGAAGCAACAGAGATATAAAAATTTTATAATTATGAATTATACGGAAGGCTTGAATAATGAAAAGCTGTTTGACGCAGACTTTTCACGGCGTACCTGCATGGAATCTGCAGTCTGTCACAATAAAGCTGCCCTGTCCCAGGTCAAAGCTTTTAGCACAGAATATTTTGCACTGGCTGCTGAGAGCAGCAAACCACGAATTTTTCACAGCAAATATTGTCTTGTCACCGGGGAATTGGCCCAATATGGCATTTACTAGAAAATTATATGGTTAATTGTTCTAAATTGTATCCAGATATATCCATATAAATATATGCATAATAACTATATTTTACGAATCCCTCATACATCGGCTATACTTCATTCATATTTCTTCGTTATACTTTGCGCAGTTCGGCAAAGGAAAGACCAAACCTCACATAGCAGCCGGATTATCTATGATGGAGGAATACGCATGGGTAAAAAAAAAGGAAAAAAATGGACCATCCTCGTTTCCGTTACCGCGGTTCTGGTCGTTGGAGGAAGTTTGGCAAGTTATTTCGTCTTTGCAAAAGCAAAGTCTGCTTCCACAACCACATTCCGCAAAGTGACCGCCCAGGCCGGAAGCATCAGTACGTCAGTAACCGGCAGCGGTTCCGTATCTGATTCCTCGCAGCTTTCTTTGACTGCCGTCAACGCCGGTACAGTGGATTCCCTGCCGGTCAAGCAAGGCGACACTGTAAAAGCCGGGCAGACCATCGCCCACATTAACAGTACGGCTTCCGTGCAGACGGTCGAACAAAAGCAGAATCAGCTGATGAGCGCGCAGACCGACCTAGTCCAAGCCAAAGAACAGCTTGACAGCCTGTACGTAACGGCACCGGTCGCCGGAAAAGTAAAGTCGCTCATCGCATCCGATGGTGACAGCCTTTCTAACATCAAGCCGCTCGGTAATCTCGCCGTCATTTCCACATCCCGCTCTATGACTGTTTCGTTTACCCCCTCACAGTCTGTAAAAAGCGGACAGGCGGTGACAGTAACGGCCTCTGGCAAAACATACGCTGGAACCATTTCCTCCGCCTCAGCTTTCTCCGGCATGCAGGGCGGTCAGCAGAACGGCAATTCCGGTTCGACCGTCGCCGTCATTGCTTCCGACGACCCAGAGGTTGACGACACCGCAACCGTAAAGCTGAACGGAACCGTGATTGGAAGCGGCAGCCTGCAGCTTCCGAAATCAATCGCCATTTCTAACATGGGCAGCGGCACGATTGCTCGGGTCGACGTTTGCGAAAATGAAATGGTCGACAAAAATCAGACGCTGTTCGTGTTGGGCAGCGACTCGGTCCAACAGCAAATTGAATCAAAGGAAGCAGTTGTGACAAGCGCTCAGAATGATTTGAACGATGCAAAAAACAGCGCTGCCAAAGACACCATCACCAGCCCAATCAACGGAATTGTTGCGGAGCTTGACGTTAAAAACGGCGACAGCGTCACGGGCGGTTCGACCGTCGCGGTCATTATCGACCCGACCACTATGCAGACCGTGACTTCGGTCGATGAACTGGATATTTCCAAAGTCAAGGTTGGACAAAAGGCTGTCGTCAGCCTGAGCGCGATTCCTGACAAGACCTTCTCGGGAACAGTCACACAGGTCGACCCGATTGGTTCGTCCTCTAACGGCGTCGCTACTTACAGTGTGACCGTCGCAATTACAAATCCGGCCAATGTGAAAATCGGTATGACGACCAACGTCGAAATCGTCACAGAAAGCAAGGAAAACACGGTCGTCGTTTCCTCCGGGGCAGTCCTGATGAAAGATGGGACAAAGGGCTATGTCCTCCCCGCATCCACTCTGTTCGACTCCAGCGGAAAGAGCATCCATCTGGACGACGTGAACACCGCCGAACTAGTCCGACAGTACGGCAAAGAGGTAACAATCGGCCTCTCCACCACAGACCAGGATGAAATCGTCAGCGGGGTAAGTGCCGGCGACCAACTGGCCGTTCCCGTGACTGTAAATTCAGAAGCGGTCAAGAGTCTCAGCAACCAGAACACGTCGAACAATGCCACATACGGTTTCAGCGGTAAGAGCGGCAACTTCAGCGGCATGGGCGGCTCCGGCAGAAGGACGGCGGCCGGAGGAACCGGAAACACAGTGACGGGCGGCAGCACAAATAACGGTGTGGGAAACTCTACGGCATCCGCTGCGGGACGGAGCACAAACAACGGAGCGGGAAATTCTACGGCATCCGCTGCGGGACGGAGCACGCAGAACGCCACGGGCTGACGGACGGACACATGAAAGGAGATGACTTCGGTGCCGCTCATTGAACTGTCTCACCTCTGCAAAACTTATACTGTCGGCGAAAACCAGGTTTGTGCGCTCGTTGACGTTTCACTGAATATTAATGAACACGAGTTCGTAGCAATCGTAGGGCCTTCCGGCTCGGGCAAATCTACCCTGATGAACATCATCGGGTGTCTGGACACTGCCACGTCCGGCACCTACAGGCTGAACAATCTCGAGATTGGCGAGTATGATGACAACGGCCTTTCTGAGGTCCGGAACAAAATGATTGGCTTTGTTTTTCAAAAGTTCAATTTACTCGGCAAGATGAGTGCTCTGGAGAATGTGGAACTGCCCCTTGTGTACCAGGGCATTGGCGGTAAGGAGCGCAGCGCAAGGGCGAGACAGGCCCTCGCCTTGGTGGAGCTGCAGAACCGCATGGACCACACGCCGCTTGAGCTTTCCGGTGGTCAGCAGCAGAGGGTCGCCATCGCGCGGGCGATTATTACGAATCCGCCCGTAATTCTGGCGGACGAGCCAACCGGCAACCTTGACAGCCATACCGGAGCGGAAGTGCTGAAAATTCTGCGCAGCCTGAACAACGAGGGCCGCACGGTCATCCTAATTACACACGACCAGAGCATCGCGGCACAGGCAAACCGCGTGATTCGCATCGGCGATGGGCAGATTCTTTCGGACAGGAGAGGCGGGGTAGAATGAAATTCGCACAGGCAGTGAAAATGGCACTGAAATCGCTGCGTACAAACAAAATGCGTTCCTTTCTCACAATCCTTGGAATCGTAATCGGCATTTCCTCCGTGATTACCCTGATTGGGATTGGTGACGGGTCCAAGCAAGCGGTTACAAGCGCAATCGAAGGAATGGGAACCAATCTGCTGACAGTTTCACTGACGGGAAATAGAGCGAATCCCCTGACAGACAGCGATCTCAAGACGATAACATCCATTCAGGCAGTCAAAAACATTGTGCCGGATCTTACGGGAACCGCCACGGCAAAAGCCGGCACTGAAAGCTACACTACGTCGGTTGAAGGCACTTTGGCTGGCTATGAAGATATTCGGAGCGTCCATGCAGCCCTTGGAAGGTTCCTCACACAGGACGACAGCGACAACCGGTATCAGGTCGCGGACGTCGGCATTGAAGTGCTTCAGAATCTCTATCCGGACCTAAACGCATCCCAGTATGATACGCTGATTGGGAAAAGCCTGCAGCTGAATGGCGAAAATTTTGAAATCGTCGGTATTCTGGAAAGCAAAGGCACCTCATCGATCGGCTCCAGTGATAATCGGGTCATTCTTCCGCTTACGACGGCCGAGCGCTTTTTAAAAAGCACGCAGGTGAAAACTTACTATGTCGAGGCAAAGTCTTCTGATCAGACTACGGTTGCCTCCAGCGAGCTTAGTTCGTTCTTTCTTAAGAAATACGACAGCGATTCCAACCAGTTCCGGGTTCTCAGTCAGAGTGAACTTCTGCAAACAAGCAGCTCAACCGTTGGAAGCCTGACGGTGATGCTGGCCGGAATTGCGGCAATCTCGCTGCTGGTCGGCGGAATCGGCATTATGAATATCATGTTGGTTTCGGTGATTGAGCGCACGAAAGAAATTGGAATTCGGAAAGCAATCGGGGCAAAGCGGAAAGATATTCTGCTTCAGTTTTTACTTGAGTCCATTTTTATCAGCTGCATCGGCGGACTGACTGGGGTTGGCCTCGGACTTCTCGCAGGCTTCCTAATCCCGCTGCTTTCCAGCCAGCAGATTGTAATCTCCTTCTCTGTGGTGATGCTGGCGTTCGTATTTTCGGCGGCCGTAGGAATTATTTTCGGAATTTACCCGGCTGCCAAAGCATCCCGCTTGAAGCCGATTGACGCGCTGAATTACGAATAATAGGTGCAAGCAATACTCGAACGTCCAAAACGTGACCTGCCTCCAAAAAGCTGTCCGGGTAAAAGTTAGTAATCACCAGAATGCTATTTCAGAAGCCTCATCATTACTTTGTCATTATTGACTTTGGCAACGTCATAGGCCATTTTCTTGTCGTTCCCCTTTATGTTTTTGTGGCTCTATAATAAATGTTGGGGTACAGCGAATAGGGCCTGATAAAAAATAAAAAAGCAGAGCATATTCGATAAAAAACCTTTAAAATGGAAATTACCACATCACCATTTTGGAGGCCATCGATATGCTCTGTAATCATTCTACCGAAAAACTGCTTGGATTAAAAGGGGTAATCGTAAAAAATGTGAGACAACTGCTTCACAGAATAGAAATTGTCGTTGAGCTGCCGAGAAAACCACATATTTGCCCTTGCTGTGGAAAGCGTTTCTTTGAAGAGAACCCGTTCCTGCCGCGATATTATCGCATTCCCATTTTAGGGGTACCCCAACTATTGACATAGAGCCCATAGAGCTTAAAACACTTGGTAGTATGATAAAAGGATTTCAAGAGTTTGACAGTAAATAGGACAGTAAACATGGCATGGAAAGTATAAGAAAGATAGAGATTAAAGGTGATTGTCTATGATTATAAGGAATATTATTTATTGAAAAAGGGCATAAAAATATCCCAAGAACCGCATGAATACTGCATTCTTGGGATATATAGATTGGAGGCGTCACCCAGATTCGGACTGGGGATGAGGGTTTTGCAGACCCTTGCCTTACCACTTGGCTATGACGCCTTAAAAAATGGAGCGAACGACGAGACTCGAACTCGCTACCTCCACCATGGCAAGGTGGCGCTCTACCAGATGAGCTACATTCGCATTTGGTGCCTCCGGGCGGAATCGAACCACCGACACGGGGATTTTCAGTCCCCTGCTCTACCGACTGAGCTACAGAGGCAAATAATATGGCGACTCGGATCGGGATCGAACCGACGACCTCTAGCGTGACAGGCTAGCGTTCTAACCAGCTGAACTACCGAGCCATATTTTGGTGGGAACAATAGGACTCGAACCTATNACAGTTGTTTGCCTGTTTTGAATCAAATAAAGTTGAAACTGTGTTTACAATGCCTATTCCCATATTGCTTGGATCCAGCATACCCCAAATACTCGCCGGATCGTTTCTCACTGCATTAATAGGACTCATAATCATATCGTTGAGCCCTAATAACAGCGCCTCAGAGCGTAACCCTGCTACTTTGAGAGAAGAATATAATACGTTATTTTTCCCACCCGCTATTAATTCCGCAAGTCTGGAAAAGACATACTTATTCAGTAAATTGGTTGTTGCTAGCCCTGTATTTTCAGCACTCCAATTGTCCGCGCTCGTCCCAAACGGGTCAAGCATGGAAACCGGGTTGCCGTTGGCATAAGCGTATTTGTTCAGGGTACGGGAATCTTGTATGGTTCCGGTCAACGGGTCGGAATTAATAAAGCGTTTCAGTATTGGGGAATAGTACCTTGCCCGCATATAGTACAGGCCATCCGAATCCGTCATGACTCCGTCGCAGCCGTCATAAAGGAAAGGTGTGGGCCCCTATTAATACGGTTATTCTGCTTATGAAGATGTAATCACTATTGAGCGGTCTGTAACCTTGCCGTTTTTGTCCGTCAGTGCCGTGGTACTTCCGCGCAGGTCAAAGTGGTAGACCAGGAAGCTATCGTCGGAATTCTCTGAAATCAGACCGTTGCCGTAAACATAGAAAGTATCTTTTCTGTTCTTGCCGGTACGAACGAGAAGCTGACTTAGGCTGCGGCTGTTGTCATATATATAGTACTCGGTATCGCTGCCTGTTTTCGCAGAAATTCGGTTTCCTGCCGCGTCATAAGTGTAGCAGGTGTTTCCCGCCTGTACCAGACGGTTCTGAACATCATAGGAAAAAGCCCCGAGTGGGCCGCTTGCCATGTTTCCGTCTTCATCATATGCGATAGCCTGACCGTTAAATTCAGTCAAGCGGTTGCCGCCATCGTATTTACAGCCCGTGCCCGTAAGGTTTCCGGATGCGTCGTATGCATAAGCTCCGCCTGAAACAGATTTGCCATCTGCACCGGTCACGGTTTTTCCGGTAAGGCGCCCAAGGCTGTCATAAGTATAGGAGAAAGTCTGCCCTCCGGCTGAAGATGTTTCTTTAATCACCTTTCCAGCCGCATCGTATGTGTAGGCATAGTCGTTGATAGTGCTTCCGTCTGCGGCCGCATCCTGCGCTTTGATGATTCGGTTCGCCTTATCGTAAGTGTCAGTCAGGATACTGCCATCCGGGCGTTTCGTTTCTATGAGGTTCCCATTGGCGTCATAGGAATATTCCGTCTTGTTTCCGAGCCAGTCCGTCACGGTCTGCATACGGTTTACAGCGTCGTATGTGTATTTGACTGTGCTGCCATTCGAATAAACAATGGATGCCAAGTTTCCAGCTGCATCATAGGAATATTTTATCACATTTCCGCGGGTATCGGTATATTCTTTCACACGGTTATCTGCATCATATTTCCTTGTGACAGTTCCGGCGGAATCTTTCGCCGTCAGAACATTTCCATTCGCATCGTATGTATATACTGTTGTGCCGTCGGAATCTTTGCAGCTAATGATTCTTCCGTTATCGTCATAGGTGTAAGCACGTTTCTGCCCGCGGGCATTGGTAAGCTCAGAAAGCAAATTCAGTGCGTTATAGCCATATGTGATTTTTCCGCCCGAAGTCGTTGTTTTTACGGCCAGGCGGCCGGAAGCGTCATAGGTGTATTTCTCCGATATGCCCATTGGGTCCGTTACGGAAATGCGGCTGCCGGATTTGTCATAGGTGTAAGAGCTAACACCGCCTAATGAATTTGTTGCGGTAAGAAGCTGGCCATTCCCATCATAGGTAAATGCAGTACTATTGCCCAAAGGATCTGTTGTTTTTGTTGCTCTGCCAAGCGAATCATAGGAATAGCCTGTAACATTGCCAAGTGCATCCATCACTTTTACCGGAAGATTTTTTGCATCATATTCAGTCGTGTTTGCTGTATTGCCAAGCGCATCCACGGTTTTCACAAGGTTGCCATTTGCATCATATTCTTTTTTGACCGTATTACCGAGTGCATCGGTAACAGCTATGCATCTGCCGGCAATATCATACGCATATTTTGTCGTATGGCCATTTGCATCTGTTTCGGATGCCAGCTGATTGTTCATATTATAGCTGCAGACCGTTTTGTTTCTGAGCGGGTCTGTCGTGCTGATTAGCCGGTTCATCGCATCATATCCATATGATGTTGTGTTTCCATTTGCGTCTGTTTGGGTCAGCTTGTTCCCGTAAATATCGTAAGTATACTGAACCGCGTTGCCAAGCGGGTCTACTGTGCTTAAGAGGTCGCCTGCTTTCGTGTAAGAGTAAAGGGTTTTCTTTCCCTCCGCATTTGTTACAGAAACGAGGTGAGCCTCCTTATCATACTCGTATGTGCTGCAGTTTCCAGCTGCATCGGTCTGGGTTTTTACCTTGCCGTTGGGACCGTATGTGTATGCCGTCACGCCGCCGTTTGGCTTTGTTTCGGTAAGGACATTCCCTCCCGCATCATAAGTATAGGAGGTTTTCGAGCCGTTTGCATCGGTAGTACTCAGCACACGCCCTGCCGGATCATAGTGAACCGTTATGGTCTTGCCCTCACTGTTTTTTGTTTGGGTAAGATGATCTTCTCCGTCATATGTATAGGCAGTAACGGCTCCTTTCGCATCCGTTGCGGAAACCGGTTTGCCGTTCCCGTTATATTTATTCGCAGTAACATTACCGTTGGCGTCGGTAACCGTAAGCGCCTTTCCGCGGCTGTTATAGGTGTATTTTACCGTATTTCCAAGTGCATCTGACACAGAAAGCACATTTCCATCTGCATCATAGGTATAAACCGTTTTTTGCCCATCGGATTGACTTTTGGATAAGACCCTTCCAGCAGTATCATAAGTATAGGATACTTTATTGCCTTCTGAATCGGCTGACTCTGCCAGCATACCCTTCTCATAAGTGAAACGATACGTCAGGTTTCCAATCTTTTTTTGCGTCTGCTGGCCATTGCTGTCATAGGCATAGGTTATGGTATTTCCGCGGGCATCTGTTACAGACACAAGGCGGTTCGACGCATCATAAGCATAAGCTGTTTTACTCCCTGCCGGATTTGTAACAGTAAGTATATTCCCCGAAGAATCATATGTCATTGCGGTCACAGCACCTGCCGGGTCGGTCTGTTTCAGCAGCTGATTGTGGTCATCATACTCATAGGAAGTTTTTCTGCCCAGCGCATCTGTTTCGCTTGCAATATTTCCGTTGGAATCGTACGTGTACGTTTTAGCATTCCCGTTCTCATCTGTGGCAGAAACAAGCTGCCCGCTCTGGTTATAGACATTCTTTCTGGTATCTCCGTTCCGGTTTGTAATGGTAACCTGCCGCTCACCGGAAACTGAAGTGTCGTCATAGCTGAAATAAGTCAGCTTATTGCCATCGACGCCATCATCCTGCGAAACAATTCTTCCCTGGCTGTCGTAAGTATCGGTAAAATAGCAAACGCCATCGCCATCTGTCCCGGTAAGCACGCGGCCTGCTCCGTCATAAGTATAAGTGATATTTTTACCGTTTGCATCGGTAACCTGTGTCAAACAGTCGGCGCTGTTTATAAGAAAAATACGCTTTTCTGCCGGATTGATCGGAAACAGAAGAAACAAGCCCATTTTTACAGGCGATTGTCAAGCTCTGGCCAGAAACAGGCTCTGTAACAACAATTCCCCCATCCGATGGATAGGAAATCAAAATTACCATGCCTGTTCTGTTTTGGGTTTGCGTCAATTTTCCCGCCGCGCTGAACGTGTACTTTTCACTGTTATTGCAGTTCAGCAGATATGTCCCATCGGCATTATGTGTTAAAACGTCATTCTGTTTTCCTAATACATTGCAGGCATATGTACCAGAGATACCGGTTTCCGTGTAGCGAATATATTCCGACGGCGTAGGATAGTAATCGACTGTCCCATCCGAATTGCTCTCTAACCGCATTTCATAGTTATGGCTCCAGCCTTTCCCCATAGAGCCAATCGTCAGCTCCGAAGAGTCATAGTTTAGGACAAGTGAAAGATTTTGCGCGCCGTTCACTTCCAAAGGCTTTAAGCTGATTGTATGCGTCCCTCTCCCCGTATTAACCGGGTCTGCCCACTTCACTTCCGTAGGAGAAACAGGCGGATCTCTGTAGGGCTGTGCACTTGTTGAAAACGGAATATTGTATTCATTCGCATAGGTTTGAGCATAAGAATCGGCTTTGCCATGAATCGTCAGTTTTTGACAATTTTCAAAAACATAGCAGCCCATACTTGTGACACTTGGCGGAATAGTTATATTTTTAAGATTTGAACAATCTTCAAAAGCTTCCTGATCTATGGACTTGACACTGTCCGGTATCGTTATCTCTGTTAAAGCCGTGCAGTTCCAGAATGCATTTGAACCTATTGCTTCCACACTGTCCGGTATCGTTATTCCTGCTAAAGCTGTACAGTTATAAAATGTTTCTTCGCCTATCGTCTTTATTGTATTGGGAAGCGTTACTTGTTTGAGGCCTGCACAATTTCCCAAATCGCATGATCCCATGCTTGTCACACTATTTGGAATGGTTATATGGGAAAGCTTGCTGTTACAAAATACACCGTTCCCTAAACTCGTAACGCTGTCCGGTATCGTTATTTCTGTTAGGCCTGTACTTCTAAACGCATCGTCATCTATTTTCTTCACACTATTCGCTATTTTTGCACTGGTCAGGTGTTCACAGCCCTGAAACCAATCCTTTCCAATGCTCGGTACTCCATCTTCTATAATTACTTTCTGCAGATATTCATTGTTTGAAAATACACATATTCCTAGTCCTTTTGATGCATGTACACCGTCATATATTACAGCCGTAAATCCAGAAAATGTTTCAAATGCATTGTCACCAACCGACTTGACACTGTCCGGTATCGTCACCTCAACTAAGCTTTTACAATCCCAGAATGCATGCGCGCCTATTGCTTCCACACTGTCCGGTATCGTTAT
>JBFLFY010000035.1:0-14343 GCA_041859875.1 Caproicibacter sp.
AAGCAGCTCACCGACCTGCAGGCAAAGTACAAAACAGACACGGAAGCTCTGCAAAGCAAAATCAGCCAGAATGCGCTGAACGCCGCCCTTGACCTCGGTATTACCAAGGCAAAGGGCAAGAACGCAAAAGCCGTCAAGGCGCTGCTCGACACGTCGAAGTTGTCCCTCAAAGACGATGGGACAGTCGACGGCCTCGACACCGCGCTGGAAGCCCTGAAAAAGTCGGACGGGTATCTTTTCACACAGGAGGAAACCAAGCCGCAGGGCGACGGTTTCCACTCCGGCGCACCCAACCCCGATACACCGGAAGCAAAACAAGTTGCCGACGCGTTCGCCGCGGCAAGGGGCAATTTTTAATTAGGAGTGATTTTTTATGCCTATTAATACTTTAGCAACTGCAATCCTCTTTCAGCAGCAGCTTGACAAGCAGATGATTGAGGGTGCTACATCCGGGTGGATGGAGCAGAATGCCGGTCAAGTCAAGTATTCCGGCGGCAATGAAGTGAAAATCCCAAAGATTAACATGGACGGCCTTGGCAACTACGACCGCGATAATGGTTATGTGCAGGGTAGCGTGACGCTTGCTTACGGCACTTACACCATGACGCAGGACCGTGGCCGGAAATTCCAGCTTGACGCGATGGATGTCGATGAGACCAATTTTGTCGCTGCAGCCGCGAACGTCACAACCGAATTCCAGCGCACAAGGGTTATCCCGGAAGTTGATGCCTATCGTTATTCGAAGCTTGCTGCATTGGCCGGCGGAAAATCTCATAAGACCGAGTATACTCCAGATACCAAGGACATTCTCGCCAAATTTCTTGCGGATATTGCTGCGGTGCAGGATGTCGTCGGCGAGAGCGAGCCGCTTGTCGTGACCATGAGCATCCCTGTGGCAACGATTCTCGCACAGGCCGACAAGATTGAGAAACGTCTCGACGTGACGCAGTTCACGCAGGGCGGCATTCAGACGAAGGTTAGCTCCATCGACACTACTCCAATCCTGCGCGTACCTTCTGCTCGGATGAAAACCGCTTATGTGTTCAACGACGGCAAGACGACAGGGCAGACCGTGGGCGGCTTTGTCCCAGCAACCGGCGCAGTTGATGTCAACTGGATTATTACCGCACGCAGGGCACCAATAGCCGTGAGTAAGACCGACAACATGAAAATTTTCGACCCGGTCACAAACCAAAGCGCGCATGCGTGGCTGATTGAGTACCGTAAATTCCACGAGCTGTGGGTTGCGGATAACAAGCTGGATGCCGTATGGGTTAACCAGAAGCCTGCGTCCTAAAGGAGGAAAAAATCATGATTGAACCGAAAAAGCTGAATGTCCACCGCATTGTCGATTCTGAGGAAGCCGCCGCCCGTCTTGAAGCGGACGGCTTCACGGTTGTCACAAAAGAAGCAGAACCGGATTTCTCGACCATGAAGATTGACGAGTTGCGCGCCTATGCCGATGGCAAGGGCATTGACCTCGGAGACGCGACAAAGAAGGATGACATTATTAAGGCTATCAAGACCAAACCGGCGGCTCCGGTCGCTCCACCCGTGAAATAAGGTGAGCGCATGACACTACTGGAACAGGTCAAAGTGCTTCTTGGCGTCACCGGTACGGATAAGGATGCGCTGCTCAGCCTGCTATGCGATACCGTGACGAAACAGGTAAAATCGTACTGCCGTGTTTCCGACGTAACCGACACGGGTCTACAGGGTGTTATGGCCGATATGGTTGTTACTCGGTACCGGGCGCGCGGATACGGACAGGAAGCGTTACCGAAAGTCCTCTCAAAGCTTACCGAAGGCGACGTGTCTTTCACCTTCGACGTCGTTTCATACGACACGACCGGGAATCTGACGGATGCTGAGAAAAAGGCGCTCTGTCCTTACAGAAAGCTGTGGTTGTGATGGATCTGTCTGTTTACGCTGCCGATTTGGCGGAAACGTATGACAAAACCGCGCTGCTGTTTGCCAAGAAGAAAGCGCCGAGCGACTATGTCGGCGATACTTACGCATGGCAGCCGGCCGCGTCCATCGCGTGCAGCGTATTGCCCGTTACAGACCAGGCAACCGTTGAAGAATACGGCCCGCGCGTGAAGAAAATGAAACTGCTGCACGCCGCGCCGGATGCTCCGGTTACCGACGGCATGGGTATTTCCCTGACCGAAGGAACAACGGAGCCGGAATTTACTGTTGTCAGCGCGAAACCGCGTATGACACATACCTACGCACTGATTGAGGCGATTGATAATGGAAGTTAAAGTTGAGGGGCTTAACAAGCTGCTGAAAAAGCTGGATGGCCTCGGTGGCAGCATTCCGCAGAGTATGCAGAAAGCCATGCTGCGCGGTGGTGCGGTGTTTGAGGCGGGTGCAAAAGAGCATTGTCCGGTCGATACCGGCCAGCTGCGCGAAAGTATCCATACGGAAGCGCAAAGCGAAAACACGGTTACAGTTGGAACAAACGTACAGTATGCTCCATATGTGGAATTTGGCACCGGCCCGAAGGGCGACCCGTCCGTCCCGCACACGACAAAAACGTCGTGGGTATATAAGGGCGCGGACGGCAATTTCTACACTTCCCACGGTCAGCCGCCGCAGCCGTTCATGCGCACAGCCTTTGCCGAAAACAAGGACAGGGTGGTGGAAGCCGTGAAAGAGTCCATCCGGGAGGATGTGAAAAGTCTGAAATGATTGACATGAACCGGGAAGCGGCCGGCCTGCTGAAAGATATTTGCACGGTGCAGTCTGCTTTCCCGGAAATTAATTCTGATTTCCCGTATGTTTCCCTTAAGGAGATTGGAAATGCGTCTGCTGCCGTGCTGAACGGCGAAGAGCGTTATTCCCGGTATGAGTGCCAACTTGACGTATGGGACACTGCGGCAGGCGGAAACAGTCCAGCACGTTGCGCACAGCTTGCAGGGCAGATCAGCACGGCAATGATTGCTGCGGGTTTCTCCCGCAGTGCTGGAAAGCTTATGAAAGACCCATCCGGGCTGCACCGGTACATACTGGACTTTACCGGCTGGGTCGATAATATCGAAAAGAAAGTATATAGAGGTGGTTTTTGATGGAAACAGCATTTCTCGGCACGCATCTTGATATGGCAGACACGGCGGACGGTACCTTCAAAACGTTGTACGGCATGAGCAAAGCGCCTGATATGAGTTCCAATGCTGAAAAGATTGACGTTACAAATCTGCAGGATAAGAATAAGCGCTCTATTCCGGGCATCGCCGACCTTGGCGAACCGGAATTCGAATTTTTCAACGACAACACCGCAACGGAACCGACAACCGGCACGATGGTGATGAATTCTTACAAGGCTTTACGCGCGGCGGAACTTGCCCGCAAGGTTGAATATTTCAAGTTACTTTACCCGGATGGCACTGGGTTCGCGTTCTCGGCATACTGCCAGACCACACGTGTCGGCGGCGGTACAGGCGATGCCTTAAAATTCAAGCTGAAAACGCTCATCAACAGCAACGTTACGGATATTCCCGCGGCAAGCACTTAAAACTTGGGGGAGGGGCACAACAGCTCTTCCCTTTTATTTAAAAGGAGATTTTTATTATGATGAATCAGCCTTATATTATCTGGAATGTAAACGGAAAAGAATACAAGCTCCGCCTCACAACCTTTAATGCCATTCAGGTGGAAAAACAGCTCGGCATGGGTATGACGGAAGCCTTGAACCGTCTGATGGACCCGACGGTTATTATAACCCTGCTTTGGGGAGCTTTGCAGCCATATAATCACAGCACCAACCTGCGCGAAGTCTGCAATCTGTATGACGACTATCTTGCGGCCGGCGGCAGCGCGGAAAAAATTGTTGACGTTGAGCTTGCCCTGCTGGCACAGATCGGCATTGGAAATACGGACGACGAAAAAAACGCGGACAGTCCGGTGGAGGAAAACTCTATCGGAGCATAACGGAAATGGTGCTTGACGCAAAAGATGAAGCACTTAAAACCGGAATTTCTGCTGACCGCTTCTGGAATATGACCTATCCGGAAGCGGCGGAAGAAATCAATGCCTATTACAAACGCCGCGATGACAGCGAAAAACGGCAGAAGCAAATTCGGGCTTTAATGGATTACCAACTGGCTCAGCTCATTGGGACTATCGTTCATGACCCGGAGCATTATCCTAACTCGCTCGATGCTGCTTATCCGGAACTGTTCAAAGAAAAAATGAAACCCGAAAACTGGAAAGCCCAGAAAGCGGACTTCGCGCTCTGGGCAGCCGAATTCAACCGGAGAAGAGGCGAAAAACATTGACTGTTGAAGAACTGCAGATCGTTATTTCGGCAAAGATTGACGGCGTCCTTGACAAAGTCCAAAAAGTAAAAGAGAAAGTTGCCGATATTCAGCCGAAAAAAGCTGCCGACGTGGATGTTACCACAAACAAGGCACAGGGCAACCTGAAAAAGCTGCAGGCCGAAATTGACCGCACGCAGGCAAAAATAAGCGAACTTGTGAAGCAGAAGCAAGGAATATCAGCGAAAAAAGCATCTTTAAGAGAGTCAATGGTACCAGACTTGTGGAAATCAAAGGAAGATATGGCCGCTTGGGGCGCTGGGAAAAAAATGTCCGAAATTATTTCTGAAAAACCGCAAATGCAAGCATTTGACACTCAACTTGGGGAACTGGATGCGAAGATGGCGCCCTTGCAGGCGCATATCAATGCGACAAAGGCAAAGATTGCTTCCGTAGGTACAGCCTCGGCTGAAACAGCGCAGAAGATGGCTTCCGCCGGAACAGCTGCTTCTGCGGCCTCGGCTAAAACAGAACAGCTTGGGCGCAATATGAAAACGGCGGGCGGGCATATCCGCAGCGCCGGGAACAGCAGCAGCTATTTTAGCCGTATGGTAAGCAGAATGCTATTGAGCATGGCGCTGTACCGGGGCATTGAATTCGTGACAAAATCCATATCCGAGGGCTTTCAAAATATGGCTCTCGGAAGCTCGCAGGCAAACAGCACAATGTCACAGCTGGCATCGAGTGCCCTATACCTCCAGAACAGCATAGCGGCGGCGCTTATGCCCGCTTTAAAAGCATTGACGCCGGTAATAGTGCAGGTAGCGGACGGAATATCATGGTTAGCAAATCAGGTTGCTATTTTTATTGCACAAATTACAGACCAAAAGACTGTGACGATTGCTCAAAAGGCCTATGTCGATTATGCAAAATCTCTGAACAAAGCCGGAGATAATGCAGGGGAAGCGAGTAAAAAGGTAAAAGAATTGCAGCGGACGATTATGGGATTTGATGAACTGAATGTACTAAACAAAAATGTTAACGACGCTCTTTCAAGTCCGAAAAAGCCTGATGCTCCAGATTATGGCTCCATGTTTAAAACAATTAAAACGCCTCCTTCTAATTTCAATAAAAAGGATTGGCAGAAGGCATTTGACTGGTTCAAAGACGGTTCCGATAAGGCGGGAAAGGCGCTTGACAGAATAAGGGATAAGGCCAAAGAGGTATCAAAAGCGTTTGGAAAAATTCCTGCATTGAATCCAATTATAGTTCCCGGCATGAACCTCGGCGAATTTGACAGAAGCAAGAAAAAATATCAGCAACCCGTACAAGGCCCAGCAGTATGCCCCGGATATGCGCCTGCATTAAATTCAAACGCATATCAAAAGAGCAGAAGCGCATATCAAAAGCCAGTAAATGCTCCACTTGTAAGACCGGCTTTTGCCCCTGCAATGGTACTTACAGCTTTTAGGTTGTCAATAGATGTAGCAAAAAGCAATCTTAGCCAAGCCTGGGACTGGGCAAAATCGAGCATAGTCGTGAATTCAGTTATAATAACATCGCGTATTGGTGAATTTGGAAGTTCTGTTCGAAAAGCATTTGCTACAGCGGGAAACAATGTTATGTCGAATGTCGAAAAAACATTTGACTATATTCCAAAGGCTGTTGGCGGAGGTTTAAACGCAGCAGGCAAAGGACTTTCCAGCTGGCTTACATCATCCGGGAATGGAATTGCAGCATGGGGAAATAGCTTGGTAGACAATGTTGGAAAAACAATGTCATCTTGGTATACCAGCTTTGTCAGTGGGCTGTCCTCAGCTTGGAACCAATTTACTGGGTTCATGAAAGGCGTTGGAAAGAATATCGGGAATTGGTGGGATGCTAATAAAAGTTGGGCGGCTCCTGCGGCCATAGGCATAGCCGCAGTAGGAATAACTATTGCAACCATTGCGACGGGTGGTGCAGCGGCTCCCGCTTATGCGCTCCTTGCTTCTGGAGGATTGGCTACCGGCCCAACGAATGCAATCATCGGTGAAGGCCGCGACCATGAAGCCGTGCTTCCACTGAACGACACCGTCTATTCCCGCATAGGGAAAGGCATCCGCGACAATGGCGGTGATTCCGGCGGCATGAACACAGAGAAAATCATCGAACATCTTGACGCGCTGGGAGAGGCTATCCAGAATATGAAGCTCGCACTTTATACGGACGACCGGACTATTGCAGAATCGGCGAACCGGGGGAATGTGCAAATCAGCAAACGCTATCACAGAGTAGTGCCTGGATAAAAAAGCAGGCGGCTTGAAAACCGTCTGCCTTTATCTATTTTACAATTTTGCAATCGCTAAACGTAAGCAACGTACTTGTGAATGTACCATCGCACGTTCCAACGACCGTAACTTTTTGGCCCTTTTTAAGACTTGCCACGGCATCATCATCGGAAAACGACAGCTTAATATTTCCGTAATCCTTTGCGGTAATGTCGGAATCAACATCAAAAGTAATATATGGGCTTTGCCCTATGTCTCGGTCAATATCTGAAATTGTTCCAGTTAGGACAAATTTTTTGTCTTTGTATTTTTTGTCAGCATTAATCGGGTTATCTTTGTAGTCCTTGAAAAGTGCTTTGTAATCTGCTTTTGTGGCGCCATTGGTAACAGATTCAGATGATGCGCTTTGTACTGCTGTAGATTTTGAACTAGGGCCCGAAACAGCACTATCTATTGCAACTATAACAATCATAAAAACCAAACATCCAAGCAGAACGCAGCCAATCACTTTTAATGGCATATACTTTTTCTTTGGCTTCTGTAGTGGTATTGACCGAAAGCTTTGTCGTTGTTGATATTGTGCCTGAGGTGGGATTTGCTGCTGAACTGGCTGCTGAAAATTCTGTTGATAGTTCGGCAGCTGCACAGGTTGTGTTACTCCCGGTTTAGGCGCTCCACCGCCCGGTGCCGGTGTTCCGCAGTTAGGGCAAAACTTACTACTGAATTCAGTCCCGCATTTAGGGCATTTCATTTTTATCCCCTCCGGGAAAATATTCTATACTTTATGCTAAATTTTGTCAATCTTGGTACTGCGCTTCGGCGCGGTATTTTTATGCGTTGAAGGTGATGTCTTTGCTTCAGATTTTAAAAGTAAACGATACGGTACTGAGTACACCGGCGGAAGTCACATGGGCATTGCAAGATATTTCAAGCCCAAATTCCGGCCGAACGCTCGACGGCGTGATGCACAAAGACCGGGTGGCACAAAAAGTCAAGCTGACCTGCAAATGGGGCGCGATGCCGTTTTCAGAAGCATCAACGCTTTTGAAGAATGTAAATTCGCAGGTGAACTTCCATCTAACTTATTTTGATGTGATGCAGAACGGGTTACGGACGGCAACCTTTTATGTCGGCGACCGAACGGCACCATATTTGTGGGTATGGGACAATGACGGCTATGTAAAAGATGTTTCATTCGATTTTATTGAAGTGTAAGGAGGTATGAGCGTTGCTTAAGACAAGCGCGGAATATCAGCAGAAAATTGCGCTTGATGGGCGGGATCAGAAAGTCAGTGTGCTTATTACCCTCCATAATGGCTATACATACTCGCTCTCCAACCCCGACATCATGGAGGGCGGCGTGTCTTTTTCCGACGGCACAAGCGAAGAAGGTGCTTTCAGCATTGGCACTTTTGTAAGCAAATGCCTGACGGTCAAGCTCTTTAACTTTGACGGCAGGCTGATGGAAAGCCAGTTTGAAGGTTCAACGGTTGCCCTGAAACTCGGGCTCGTCCTGTCGCCTGCCACGAAAGATTCCGCGGAAAAAGTGGAATGGGTATACCTCGGTACTTTCAGCACGGGAGAACACTCGCAAAGCGGCGGAATCATTACATTGACTGCGTATGACAATGCGGCAAAATTTGACCGGAAGTATGACAGTACCCTTACCTATCCCGCAACGCTTTATCAAATTCTTTGGGACGCCTGCAAAAACTGTGGCGTGGAGCTCGCAAACGTATATTTTGCCAACATGGATTACGCTGTGGACAAGCGCCCATCGGACGATTCCACGACGTATGCGAATATTGTGTCCTCTGTTGCACAGCTCGCCGGCTGTTTTGCCAGGTGTAATAACGTCGGTGCGCTTGTTCTTGGATGGTACGATATGGACCGGTTTTATCCGGAATCCGGCGATGTGCTTGACGGCGGGAGTTTCAGCGCCTACGGGCAGACTGATATGCTTGACGGCGGGTCTTTTTATCCGCAGGACGCGGCGGTGGACGGCGGCACGCTGCTTGATTGCTCGGAGGAAGATTCTGCCGACGGCGGCGGCTTTAGTGATTATGCTCAGGCAGAGATGCTCAATGGCGGCGATTTTTTCGGTTACGGTTCGCCTATTACCGATGCCGTAACCGGCGGCGTTTTCAGGCATGGGCTCCAGCCCCCTGCAGAGATATCTTCGCTGTCTTCCTGCACGGTACCCACGGAGGACGTGCGCATTACAGGCGTACGGATAGTCCCGAAAGATGACAAGGTGGCTCCTGTAATGCAGGGCACTGATGATTATGTCATAACCATAAAAGATAATCCCCTTGCGCAGGGCAACCTTGGGCGGCTTCTCGACNAGTCCGCAAATTATGCGGCCCTGCTGCACGGCACCCTCGGCGACGCGCAGATCGGCAGCCTGTCGGTTGGGAAACTGCTTGCCGGGAATATCAGCACGGATAAATTTACCGTGGGAAGTGACAGTGGAAACCTTAAAATCAAGGACAATACCATTCAGATTTCCGACGCCAACCGTGTCCGTGTGCAGATTGGCAAAGATGCTTCAAACGATTACGATATGTACGTTTGGGACGCGAGTGGGAATCTTATGTTTGACGCAACCGGAATTAAGGCCGCAGGAATCAAAGACAAGATTATCCGCAACGACATGGTTTCCGACAATGCTAACATTAACGCAAGCAAGATAGATCAGGAAAGCCTTATCACCCGGATAAATGGCGCCACCACACTGTTAAAATCAAGCCGGATTCAGTATGACCCGACCGGACAGACGCTCACGGCAGCCTTTGAAAGCCTGTCCGGCACGGTATCCTCACAGGGCAGTACGCTCACATCGCAGGGAACGGATATTTCAGCAATTCAGGGGCAAATTTCGTCAAAGGTCTGGGAAACGGATATTACCAGCGCGGTAAGCGGAATTCAGGTCGGCGGAAGAAACCTGCTCCTAAACAGTAATTTCGGAGACGCCCTAAATAGCTGGACGCTCAATAATCCGGATGGAACGGGTGCTGCGTCTGTTATAGCAGATACGACTTTTGGGCATTGTGCAAAGATCGTTTCCGCAGCAGCATATCAAGGCATATACCAATCCCCACATACTCGTGTTGCGGGTACTCAATATTCATGGAGTGTATGGTTGAAAGCCGATGCTCCTACGGAAATATTGATTTCTCATGAAAGTGGGGAAGGAGGCAAGACCGTATCCGTCGGAACCTCTTGGGCCAAATATACGGGAACCGGTAAATGGAACGGAGGCGGCGGGGCATATTGTTTCTACCCAACCGGGGCAACTACTTATTATGCCGCGCAGGCAAAGTATGAACAGGGCACCACTGCCACCGACTGGACGCCTGCCCCGGAGGACGTGCAAGGCCAGATTGACACGCACACCTCTGAAATCAGCCAGAATGCGACGGCAATCAGCTCTAAGGTGGAACAGACGGTTTATAATTCCGGTATGGCCGGGAAAGCCGATAAATCCACGCTCGTTTCCGAAATCAACCAGTCGGCAGAGGCAATAAAAATCAGTGCTGAAAAATTAGACCTTACCGGATACGTTACCATTTCCGGGCTGTCTACTGCCGGGGCGACCACCATCAACGGCAGCAATATTACAACCGGCACGATAAACGCTAACCTTATCGACACAACAAACCTAATAAAAATCAGTGCTGAAAAATTAGACCTTACCGGATACGTTACCATTTCCGGGCTGTCTACTGCCGGGGCGACCACCATCAACGGCAGCAATATTACAACCGGCACGATAAACGCTAACCTTATCGACACAACAAACCTTAAGGCACAAAGAATATATGACACCACAAGCGGCTATTATGCAAAGATAGGGCAGTTTAGCTTCCTAACCGAAAGTGGCACAAGGTCTGGAACAGGAATTGGGCTATATCAAAACGAAACCATGCTTGGCAGCTTATATTCTGCTTACACGCAGGGCAGTGGAGAGCAAGGGGACAGCAGCAAATATTATTATCAGACGGTACTTGGGGCTAAGAACAATGTTGGCTGCAATATCGCTTTAATCCAAAGAGATGGGGCAAATGATTTTGCTGTTGCTATAGGCGCAAAAGATTATCCAAATGGCCTTGCTAATGGCTCAAACTTCTATATGACGGGTGGAGCAGATGCTGCCCAGTCCGCTGGAATAGAAGTATTCCAGAACGGCATTTTAAAAGCAGGGTTATATCTTGATACAACTTATGGAGTTAAATGCTATAACGAGAGTTGGGGCAATTCCGGTGGCCGATATTGGCACAAATATCAGGACGGCACAATCCACATATGGGGATATGGCAACGGTACGGCTAATATTAATTCCGCTTATGGCTCCATGTATCAGGGCCGCGACTATTTCGTGCTGCCGCACAGTATTGGTACTTTAATCAGTATCAATGTCCATGCCGCTTCCACCGGAAATGTTCAGGCAGTTTCGTGGAGTATGAAGTACGGTTCAAATAGCTCGATCAGTGGGAATCTTGTATCCCCGGTTTCCCTGACTAATTTCAACTATATCCTGTTCTTTGATATATGGGGGACAGTTTAAAAAATTATGGAATTATGGAGGCAGCAAAATGGCTGTTACACAACAAAAGATTCTTTTCCGAAGAGGAAATCGAGGCGATTTAACCATCGCGGATTTGCAGCCCGGAGAACCTGCTCTTGCTCTTGATACGAATGAATTCGGTGTTAAGAGTTCCGGAGGGGATATGCTATGGGCCCCGATGGTCATTGACAAGGACGACGGGACAGGGACAACGCATTACGAAAAGTTCGCCGATGGCCGCATTCACGAGTGGGGCGCTTACGACGAGACGATTGCCTTTACTGTCAAATACGGCGACACGATGTATTTCCATGAAGATGTGAACGACACGAACATAGCTCTCCCCGTCCCAATTAATACATCAAGGTCATACGATCCCCATATATCTTTTCAGTCCACCGGAATTTTATGGTGCGCAAACACAAAGGTTGAAAATACAACAGGCGGCAATGGGGCGACAATATCAAAATTGTATTACCGTGCCGCATCGGGGGCGTCAACAACTATCGACGTCACCATTCACTGGGGAATATGGGGTTTTTGGAAGTAATTCATGCAGATGGGAGCCGCGGGGCTCTTTTTTTTATACTAATTTTGAAAGGAAGTATTCGTCATGGAAAGAACATTAATCGAAAGCAATAATTACCGCGAGACCATCACAGACGACGGGACGGATAAAGGAACGGCAGTCGGTACCATGAGCGCCACGGTGGACACGGGAAACAAATCCGTCAACATCAATGCGATGGTGTCCTCCAATGCTACGCTTCCGGCCGACAGCGTGATTCAGCAGCAGTTGACCGATTTTATCGCCCAGGTGCGCACGCAGGCAAACAGTATCGGCCTGACCCAGTTCGGGCAGGCCGCGCAGTAAGGAGAGCAATCCATGAAATTAAGTAACCGTGAAATGATTGAAAAATTGCAGTCCCTAAAAACCGTGGCGCAAAAGGAATTGCCGGTTAAGGCGTCTTATGCGATCACCAAAAATTATATGAAACTACAATCCGAGTTGAAGCCGTATTTCGAGCAGAGGAAAAAGCTGATTGACAAATATGCCGACAAGGACGAAAACGGCAGCCCAAAAGTGGACAGGGACGGCCAGTACCAGTTCAGCGGGGAAGGCCGCGGGAAATGGGACAAGGACATGGAAGACCTTCTCAGCATCATATCCGAAGTACCGGTTCATAAATTCAAGCTGGCGGAACTGAACGGCAGGGATATGTCCGTCGCGGAACTGTCGGCGATCGACTACATGATCGAGGACGAATAAGGAGGATGAATCATGAACGTATTTGTTGAAAAAATCAAGGATGGTGCCATTGCGGCACAGAAAAGGTATGGCGTCCTCGCCAGTTTGACGATCGCGCAGGCGATTTTAGAGACAGGGTGGGGCAAATATTCCATCGGCAACAATATTTTCGGTATCAAGGCAAGCCCATCGTGGACAGGCAAAACAGTCACTTGCCAGACCGGCGAAGTCGTTGACGGCCAGTCTGTCACCGAAAATGGCACGTTCCGGGCATATGACTCCATTGCGGATTCCATTGCGGACCATGCCCGCTTGTTTGCAGACAATTCCTGCTACCACAATATTATCGGCTGCACAGATTACCGGCAGGCTTGCCGCGATGTGCAGGCGGACGGGTACGCCACGGATCCGGATTATGCGAACAAGCTGATTTCCATCATTGAGGGCAGTAATCTGATGCAGTTCGATTCCGGTGTATCCGCCCCGCCCGCGCCGACCACGCCGTCCGGGACTACATACACGGTGCAGTCGGGCGATACGCTGTCAGGTATAGCCTCACGGCTCGGGACCACATATCAGCGGCTTGCTGCCCTGAACAATATCGCTGATCCGAACATCATCCACCCGGGGCAGGTACTGCAGCTGACTGGTTCGGCTCCGACTCCTGTCGTACAGCCTGCTCCGGCTTCAACGGCTCAGACCTATACCGTTGTTGCCGGTGACACTTTGTCCGGTATTGCTTCCCGCTTCGGTACGTCTTATCAGGCACTCGCCGCGCTGAACGGCATCGCGGACCCGAATAGAATTTATCCGGGACAGGTCCTTAGAATCACAAGAAACGCGCCTGCGCAGCCCACAGCGACGGTTTACACGGTGAAGCCGGGCGACACGCTTTCCGGCATTGCTGCAAAGTATGGCACCAGCTATCAGCACCTCGCGGCCGTCAATGGGATCTCCGATCCGAACAGGATCTATCCGGGACAGAAAATCACAATCAAATAATTGCCGTTCAATCGGCAGAAAGAGGATACATATGGACAGAGTAAAATTGGCATTTATCAGCGTTTTCACAGTTCTTTCGGCATGGCTGGGAGTTCTGGCCGTGCCTGTTATCGTGCTCGTTTTGATGAACATCGTGGATTATGCGACGGGAATCGCCGCGGCAAAGTACCGCAATCAGCGGGTAAATTCATATAGAGGATTCCGCGGCATTGCAAAAAAAGTCTGTATGTGGCTACTTGTCGGCATCGGCGCAGCGGTCGACTGGCTGCTGACGTATTCAGCAGAGCAGGCAGGGATCAACTTCCATTTCGGCTATGTCGTCGCTTGTCTCGTCGCCGTGTGGTTGATTTGCAATGAGATTATCAGTATTCTGGAAAATATCAGCGACATTGGCGTTGCGCTGCCTCCGTTCCTGATGAAGATTGTTGCAAGCCTGAAAACGAAAGTGGAAACGTCTGCAGACGCAGCAATTCCAGAAGCGACGATTCCAGCCGGCGGCGTACAGCTGCAGGTTAAAGACGGTCGCATTGTTGACGCGCAGCCCGAAAGTGGGGCGGCCGCGCCCGACACCACGAGCGCAAAATAGACAGAATGAAAGCCCTCGGAGAAATCCGAGGGCTTATTTATACGCAATTTGCTTTTGCTGCATATACTGTTATGTAGCCATATTTCCTCCTACGATTATCACATAATGCTTGTTGGCACATCTCACCTCAAAGCCCATCGGATTGATTTCCGGTGCGGCCTTATTTTTTTGCCTTTCTTTTCATTTCCGTTACAATAATATCATGCCACTTGGCAAATATTACATAAAGTAGGTATGAAAGATGGACCAGGAATTGAAAGAAATGCTGAACTGGATTAATGAGAATCTGAAAGCAATAATTGAAAATCAGAATTTTCTATGTTTGCAGGTAATGGAACTCGAGAAAAAACTGCAGGAGCAAGAGGACAAGAAATAATACATATCCCCGCTGGCCGATTGGCTGGTGGGGA
>JBFLFY010000036.1:0-13941 GCA_041859875.1 Caproicibacter sp.
CGGAAAGATATTACGCCCGAACTGGCGGAAAGAGTCAGCCGCCTCGGCAGGCTTGCGGAACAGCGCGGCCAGACGATGGCGCAGTTTGCCCTGAGCTGGATTCTGCGTGAGAAGACGATGGCGAGCGTACTTGTGGGAGCAAGCCGCCCCGAACAGCTCGATGAAAACATCGGATGCCTTAAAAATACTTCTTTCAGCGAAGAAGAGCAGAACGAGATCGACAATATAGTGGGTTAATAAATTTTTTTGCCGTTCCTGCTTTTTGGGCTGCAGAGCAGAAAAAGCCCGATAGCGTCGGGCATTCCGCCGCTGCGGGGCGTATTCACAAACAACACAAGATATAGTATTGAAACCATTTATTGTTTCAAAATGTAGTTGACTTTTCAAAAGCAGTGCGGTATAATTCTGTTTGCCTGCATTTCCGGAAGCAGCAGATTGTACCACATCTTATTGCGGAAAAATAATAAATCACGAGTTTTACGGGCCGGAGTTCGGTCCAGTTTATAAAATATTTAGTGGGGAAAGGATGCTGTACATCAAATGAAAGCGAGAAGAGTACCTGAAACGTCTGCGAAGAAAACTGTGGACCAAGCAGCTGAAAAGGCACCGGAGGTTTCTGCGGCAAAGGAGCCGGAAGAGGCCGAAACCTGTGCCCACGAGGCGGCAAAGATCCGCAAGAGGAACGGTTCTGTGGTGGATTTCGATGTGAAGAAGATTCGCAGCGCAATCGCCCGTGCAAATTCCGCCGTAGAAGACGAGGAAATTTCCGAAGCAAACCTGGACAAACTTGCAGAAGAAGTTTCAGCACAGGTCGCCAACCGTAAAATCCCTACGGTTGAGCAGGTTCAGGATGCCGTGGAAGAACGCCTGATTTCGCATGACCTTGCGAAAACCGCCAAGGCATATATCCTTTACCGTGCAGAGCACGCAAAAATGCGCCAGGCCGAAGGTGACTTGATGGATATTTACCGTCAGCTGACTTTCCGCGACGCCAAGGATATTGACATGAAGCGTGAAAACGCGAACATTGATGCCGACACCGCCATGGGAACCATGCTGAAGTACGGCTCCGAAGGCTCAAAATATTACATCAACAACTACATCCTGCCGAAAGACATCGCCAAGGCTCATGTGGGCGGCGATATTCATATTCACGACGAAGATTTTTATATGCTGACGGAAACCTGCTGCCAGATTGACCTGCTGAAACTCTTCAAAGGCGGTTTCTGCACCGGTCACGGAACCCTCCGCGAGCCGCAGGACATCAGCTCTTACACAGCCCTTGCCTGCATTGCCATTCAGGCAAACCAGAATGAAATGCACGGCGGGCAGAGCATCCCGAACTTTGACTATTGCATGGCGCCCGGCGTGGCAAAGACTTTTTGCCGGAACTATTTTAAAGAACTTTCCAAGTATTTTCAGATTACCCACAACATGAAGCGGGAAGATGCCGATGCGATGATTGCCGCAGTGAAAGACGGCGTTGGTGCCAATATCACCATGAACACGGTCGGCGAATACGGCAAAAAGCTTTCCAACTTCCTGCCGCAGCACCAGCGCAACGGTGGCTACGAGGATATTTTCCCCGAAGAAGCGGTGGAAGCCCACAAATTTGCAGTGGAAAGCGGTACGAGCCTTACAAACCGCACCACATACCAGTCCATGGAAGCGCTTGTGCATAACCTGAACACCATGAACTCCCGCGCCGGTGCGCAGGTGCCGTTCAGCTCGCTGAACTACGGAACTGATACTTCACCCGAAGGGCGTATGGCCATCCGCAACCTGCTGCTTGCTACGGAAGCGGGCCTTGGCGAAGGCGAAACGCCGATTTTCCCGGTTCAGATTTTCAAGGTTAAAGAGGGCGTGAACTACAACGCGGGTGACCCGAACTATGACCTTTTCAAGCTGGCAATCCGCGTCAGCGCAAAGCGCCTTTTCCCGAACTTCAGCTTTCTTGACGCGCCGTACAACCTGCAGTACTACAAGCCGGGCGACTACAACACAGAAGTTGCCTACATGGGCTGCCGCACCCGTGTAATGGGCAATGTGTATGACAAAAACCGCGAGGTGACCTGCGGCCGCGGCAACCTCAGCTTTACTTCCATTAACCTGCCGCGCCTCGGCATTGAAGCGAAGCACGACGTGAAAAAATTCTATAAGATGCTGGACGACCGCATTGACCTTGTCATCCGCCAGCTGCTGCACCGCTTTAAGATTCAGTGCTCCAAGAAGGTCTATAACTATCCGTTCCTCATGGGGCAGGGCGTATGGCTTGACTCCGAAAAGCTGAGGCCGACCGACAGCGTCGCGGAAGTGCTGAAGCACGGCACTCTTTCCATTGGATTTATCGGTCTTGCGGAAACGCTTGTCGCCCTTACGGGAAAGCATCACGGCGAAAGTGAAGAAAGCCAGAAACTCGGCCTTGAAATTATCGGCCATATGCGCAAACGCATGGATGATGAATCCGCAAAGACCGGCCTGAACTTCACCCTGCTTGCAACACCGGCCGAGGGCCTTTCCGGCCAGTTCGTAAAGATTGACAAGAAGCGCTACGGCATTCTCCCGGGCATTACCGACCGGGAATACTACACCAACTCGTTCCATGTGCCGGTCTATTACCCGATTTCCGCATTTAAGAAAATCAAGATTGAGGCACCGTACCATGCGCTGACGAACGCCGGCCACATCAGCTATGTGGAGCTTGACGGCGACACCACGAAGAACCTTGACGCGTTCGAGTCCGTAATCCGCTGCATGAAAGAAAGCGGCATCGGCTACGGCGCGGTAAACCATCCGGTTGACCGCGACCCGGTGTGCGGCTACAACGGGATTATTGACAACGAATGTCCGAAGTGCCACCGCAAAGAAGAAGACGGCGGCCAGGGGTTTGAGAGAATCCGCCGCATTACAGGATACCTTGTGGGTACGATGGACCGCTGGAACGATGCAAAGCGAGCCGAGGAACGCGACAGGGTGAAGCATGGCGTGTGAGCTGAGAATCTGCGGTGTCGAGTCGGAGTCTATTGTTGACGGCCCAGGCTTCCGCTACGTCGTTTTTACGCAGGGATGCCCGCACAACTGCCCCGGATGCCACAACCCGCAGACCCATCCTTTTGAAGGCGGGAAAATGGTAACCGTGGAACAGCTTTTTCAGGAAATCTGCGAAAACCCGCTGCTGAAGGGCGTTACCTTCAGCGGCGGCGAGCCGTTCTGCCAGCCTGCGCCGCTTGCCGAACTTGGGCGCATGGTGCATGAGCGCGGGCTGGATGTGGTTACGTTCACGGGCTTTTTGTATGAAGACCTGCTTGCAAAGCAGGACGAAGCGGTCAATGCCCTTTTGGCCCAGACGGATGTGCTGATTGACGGGCCGTTCCTTTTGGCAGAAAAAGACCTGACGCTGCATTTCCGCGGCAGCCGCAACCAGCGGTTGATTGATATGAAGCGCACCCGGCAGGAGGGCCGCGTGGTCCTTACAGAATTATAAATTTGTATTTGCATAGAAAAATTGTCATTTCCGGCACAGCCGGAGGTGGCAATTTTTATTTTTATGCCGAATCTTTCAAAAATTCAGTCTTAAAGCGAATAATTTAAGGTCCTGCTGTGGGTAAATGCCATTTAGTTCGGGTCGATAACTCTGTTTTGAAAATAATTACATTAAATGGATAAAAAGATGTTTACTTCTATAACTGAAAGTGATATTATGGTACATACGAATTATCCAACTTTAGTTTCGCATCCCTAAGTGCATCCGGATTGCCCTTTTGGAAGGATAAAATGCAATGTTCTATGCAGTATTTGGCCAGCTGCATTCTTCTATCGCGGATTTTAAAGAAAGTGAAGGAGGTACTTGAGTATGGTAAAAAAAATAAAACAACTGCTAGCCTGTGCACTGGGCTTGGCAATTCTGGCGGGAAACTGCCCGGTCGGCAAAAATTGTGTACAAACGGTTTCCCCAATGATGAAAGTTGAGACCAACGCCACCAGTGCTTATGTAAATGGATATTCGCCGAACCAGCTTCGTACTGCCTACGGGGTAAATTCCCTGCCGAAGCAGGGGGCTGGCCAGACCATCGCGATTGTTGATGCATATGGAGACCCGAACATTGAACAAGATTTGAAAACCTTTGACAGCACGTTCAGTTTAAACGCACCTCCAAGCATACGCGTTTCCTACCCGGGTGGACAGCCGAATTACAGTAACGCCAGCGGTGGCTGGGCACTGGAAACGGCTCTTGATGTTGAATGGGCGCATTCCATGGCACCGCAGGCAAATATTACGGTTGTTGCCGCGAAATCATCTTCTTTCACTGATATGTTTGACGCAGTAGACTACGCCAACAACAATTCGGCCCAGATCGTTTCCATGAGCTGGGGCGGAAGGGAAAGCAACAGTGAAAGCTCAAGGTATGATACCTATTTTTCACATCCTTCTACTACATATGTAGCTTCCGATGGCGACAATGGAGCGGCAGCCAGTTACCCTGCAGCATCGCAGAAGGTTGTGGCTGTTGGGGGAACAACACTGAGGCTGGATTCCACAAGTCACCGGAGCAGTGAGACTGCATGGTCCGGCTCCGGCGGTGACCCAAGCCAATACATTCAGGAGCCCTCTTGGCAGAAAGATATGAATATTTCCAGCAATGGAAAACGCGGTATCCCGGATGTCGCCTTTGACGCCGACCCGTCGACAGGTGTTGCGGTTTACTCCAGCGTCAATTATAACGGAAGAAGCGGTTGGTTTGAGGTTGGCGGCACAAGCCTTTCAGCTCCCGCGTGGGCAGGCCTTCTTGCCGTTGGCAACAACTATTCTCCTGCTTCCAACGCTGGTGAGAAGCTTTACAAGCTTGCGGGCGGAACATCATACCGGAACCCTCAGGGCGTTTTTTACGACGTTGTTTCCGGCTCTAATGGAAACAGTGCTAAAACAGGGTATGATTTTGTGACTGGGCTTGGAAGCCCGAATGCAGAGAAACTACTTCCACTCCTCTAAATAATTGGTTTTGCAGTATCTATGGTTCTGCTGTAAAGTTTTGCTTTGCAGCAGAACCTTTTTCATATCAATTTCTGCGAAAAGAAATGAGAATGAGTCATTAAAAAAAAGAAAGAAAGGGCTGCTAAAAATTATTTTAAGAAAATAATAAATTCACAGTTGAAATTCTTCTCGAATTTATGTAAAATGTAATACAGTACACCATCTGGAAGTGTTTATATTGATATTGTCTTTGAATAGATTAAAAAGTGAGGGATTGCCATGTCTAACAGGCTATTTCAAGGCGTAATCCATCAGATGCGTGACGCCATTGACCGCACGATTGGCGTTGTAGATGAAACTTCGGTCATTATCGCCTGCAGCGAGCTTGGCCGGATTGGTGAAGTGAGCGAAAATGTTTCTACGGATGCTTTTGTTTCGCCGGGCACTTTCGTCGTGAACGGCTACACCTATAAATCTTTCGGCAGCCGCCCGCGCCCGGAGTATGCGGTGTTTGTTTCCGGCAGTGACCCTGAAGCAGGGCGCTATGCTTCTGTGCTGGCCATTTCGCTCAACAGTATTAAGCAGTACTACGACGAAAAGTATGACCGCAGCAATTTTATCAAAAATGTCATTCTCGACAATATTCTTCCCGGCGACATCTATCTTAAGGCACGCGAACTGCGCTTTAATTCCGACGTCAGCCGTGTGTGTATGCTGATAAAGGTTACAAATAAAACAGATGTTTCCGTTTATGATGTAGTGCAGAACCTTTTCCCGGACAAGAATAAGGACTTTGTCATCAACATCAACGAAACCGACATTGCCCTTGTGAAGGAAATCCGCCCCGGCATTGACACGAAAGACCTTGACAAACTGGCAAACTCCATTGTGGATACGCTGAGCAGCGAGTTTTATACTCACTGTGTTGTCGGCATCGGCACGATTGTTACCGGCATTAAAGACTTGGCCCGCTCGTTCAAGGAAGCACAGATTGCACTGGAAGTCGGCAAAGTGTTCGATACCGAGCATTCTATTGTAAGCTATGACAACCTTGGCATTGCCCGCCTGATTTATCAGCTGCCGACTACTCTGTGCAATGCCTTTCTGAAAGAGGTTTTCAAAAAGGGATCTATCGATTCGCTGGACCACGAAACATTGTTTACAATACAGCGCTATTTTGAAAACAACCTGAATGTTTCCGAAACTTCCCGCAAGCTGTTTGTTCACCGCAACACGCTGGTTTACCGCTTGGAAAAAATCAAAAAGATTACCGGCCTTGACCTGCGCGAGTTTGAAGACGCCATTGTGTTTAAGGTTGCGCTTATGGTTAAAAAATACCTTTCTTCCAACCCGATAAAGTTTTGATCCTGCCAAAAAGTGTAACAAAAATATTACAGTTTAATTACAGTAAAGAACTATAGTAGGGGTGCCCATTGGTATTATGGAAACATACCGGTGGGCATTGTTCTGTTTTTGCCCTATTTTGTACGAAAAAAGAGAAATTAAGCCGAATTTGGAGCGATTAAATGATAGAATTTCAACACGTGAGTAAAGCCTACCCAAACGGAACCCAGGCGCTGAAAGACATAAGCATCAAGGTGAATGACGGCGAGTTTGTCTTCATCGTGGGCCAGTCCGGTGCCGGCAAAAGTACGTTTTTGAAGTTGATTACCTGTGAAGAGCGCCCTACAGCCGGCGAAATCATTGTCGGCGAGCAGCACCTTTCCGAGATAAAAAGAACCGACGTGCCATACCTGCGCCGCATGATGGGCATGGTGTTTCAGGATTTCCGCCTAATCAGCAAAATGACTGTTTTTGAAAATGTGGCGTTTGCCATGCACGTTGTGGGGGCTTCCAACCGGGAGATTCACCGCCGCGTACCGTATATTCTGAGCCTTGTGAACCTGCAGAAAAAGGCCCAGTGCCACCCGCGTGAACTTTCCGGCGGCGAGCAGCAGCGCGTAGGCCTGGCCCGCGCCCTTGTGAACAACCCGAAACTCCTGATTGCCGATGAGCCGACGGGCAATGTTGACCCGGCACTTTCGTTTGAAATTGTGGATTTGCTTACGCAGATTAACAAACGCGGAACAACGATATTAATGGTAACGCACGAGCATTCGCTGGTGAAGCATTTCCAGCGCAGGGTTGTTGAAATCAACAGCGGCACCATTGTTTCCGATACCTGTAACTGGGAGGAAGAGCATGATTAAAAGTATTCGTTATCTAATTAAAGAAGGTGTGCGGAATATCTGGAGCAACCGCACCATGTCACTGGCTTCGGTCGGCGTACTGGTTTCATGCCTGCTGCTTACGGGCGCAGCCGTGCTTTGCTCCATGAACATCAGCACAGCCATGAAAGCCGTAGAAGGAACGAACTCCGTTAAGGTTTATATGAAGCAAGGGCTTCCGGTGCTGTCATCGGTTAAAGCCGGGCAGGAAATTAAGAAGCTTGACAATATTAAGAGCTGCAAGTTTATCCCAAAAGATGAAGCCGTTCAAAATGTAATGGGCATGCTGGGCGAAAAAGATGCAAACCTTCTTGCCGGCATGACGGGAAAGGACAATCCGCTTCCGGATGCCTACCAGATTTCTTTTCAGGACCTTTCCAAATACAAAGACACCGTTGCACAGATTAAGAAGATATCGGGCGTGAACAGCGTCAACGATTACTCCGACATCGCCGCGAAACTGACGAAGCTGGACCATATGATTACGACGGGCGGTTTCTGGATCGTTTTGCTGCTGAGCCTCGTTTCCCTTTTCATTATTTCAAATACCATACGCGCAACCATGTTCTCGCGCAGGCTTGAAATCAACATTATGAAATCCGTGGGCGCCACGGACTGGTTTGTGCGGATACCGTTCGTGGTGGAAGGCATGATTATCGGCCTGATTTCGGGCATCCTTTCCAGCGTTATCCTGCAGATGCTGTACGACAAACTTACGGGTGCGCTGACTTCCATCACCAGGTTCACACCGGTTTCGATGGATTCGGTTGCGGTTCCGCTCACACTGTCGTTCCTGCTGGCCGGGTGCATCTTTGGCGCGCTGGGCGGTATTATTTCCATCAGCAAATACCTGAAAAAAGAAGGAGGAGACATTGTTGACTGGTAAACGGTTGGTCAGAACATTTGCAGCAGCAGTCCTTTCCACTGCTCTCATCTTTTCGGCCTCCACTGTAAAAGCGCCTGTGCAGGCGGCTTCGTCCATTGGCAATATGCAGAGCCAGCAAGCCCTGCTGCAGCAGAAGGAAAAAGAAATTGACGTACAGCTTTCCAAGCTGAAAAATGACAAAGCGAAGCAACTGGAGTATAAACAGCAGCTCGATGCTAAAATCGGCAATGTGGAAGGCCAGATTGACTCCCTGAACAGCCAGATTACTCAGCTGGATGCCGACATTGTTGCCAAACAGGCACAGATTGCCGTAAAGCAGAAAAGTATTGATGAAAACTTCAAAAAGCTGAAGGAGCGTGTCTGTGCACTTTACCTGACCGGCGAAGCTTCCAATATTGAAATCATACTGAATGCAAAGAACATTATGGATCTTGCGGACAAGACAGAGCTTCTGCAGGTTATCTCCGAACATGATACGAAAATCATTAACGCGCTGAAAAGCGACATGAACAGTATCAAGACGCAGAAAGCGGCCATTGAAGAAAACCGCAAGGCCGTTGCCTCAAAGCGCACAAGCCTTGACCAGGACCGCCGCAAACTGAGCGCACTTTCTACGGAAAGCCAAAAAGTGCTGGCTACCCTCAGCACCAATCAGCAGCAGACGGAAACGCAGAAGGCAAAGGTTGCCGCAGAAAAGAAGCAGGTCGACGCACAGGTTGACCAGTGGTTTGCCAACTACTATGCACAGCAGCAAGCTCAGCAGCAGGCCCAGCAGCAGCAGTCTTCCCAGGGCGGAGGCTCTAACGGCGGCGGTTCTGATAATGGCGGAGGAACTACCTCCGGAGGAAGCGGCGGCTACCAGAGCAACGGGAACTTTACCTGGCCGATTCCGAGCTACAGCTGCATTTCCCAGGGCTACGGCAGCTATGATATGGGCTCATTCCATAAGGGCGTCGATATTGCCGCCGCGTACGGCACCCCGATTTATGCGGCGGATTCCGGCCGGGTGATTGCATCTGTTCGGCAGGATTACCATGGCGCTTACGGCGGCTATGGCAATGTGGTTGTGATTGACCACGGCAACGGCTTTTCCTCCTTGTATGCACATATGAGCAGCCGCGCCGTCGGCGCAGGCGACCAGGTGACAAAAGGACAGCTCATCGGTTATGTAGGCAGTACAGGTGAGTCCACCGGGAACCATTGCCATTTTGAAATTCGTAAATATGGCAGCCCGGTTAACCCAATGGCATATTTCGGTTAACGCAGCAGCAGATAATTTCCGCCGGGGGGAACCCCCTCGGCGGATTTTCCCGTGTGTAAGGCCCGTTTAAACTGCTTTCTGAGAAAAGCCGTAAAGTTTTCACTGGGGCCTTTTGGAAGGCTTTCCGTGGGGAGTGACAGAAGCGGAACACGGGGAATGCTAAGGCTGTCAGTAAATCATTTTCAGAGATTCTGTAAAGTTTTCGCCCAGAGCTTTTTGGAAGGCTTCCCGTTGGGAGTGACAGAAGCGGAACACAGGGAATACTAAGGCTGTCAGTAAGCTGCTTTCAGAGATTCTGCAAAGTTTTCGCCAGAGCTTTTTGGAAGGCTTCCCGTGGGGAGTGACAGACGCGGAACACAGGGAATGCTAAGGCTGTCAGTAAATCATTTTCAGAGATTCTGTAAAGTTTTCGCCAAAGCTTTTTGGAAGGCTTCCCGTGGGGAGTGACAGAAGCGGAACACGGGGAATGCTAAGGCTGTCAGTAAATTATTTACAGAGATTCTGTAAAGTTTTCGCCAGAGCTTTTTGGAAGGCTTCCCGTGGGGAGTGACAGACACAGAACACGGGAAATGCTAAGGTTGTCAGTAAGTCACTTTCAGAGATTCTGTAAAGTTTTCGCCAGGCCTTTTTCAAAAGGCCGCAGGCAAGGGAGGAAAAAGACAATGAGCAGGAAAATATCCATTGGCGCGGCAATTTCCATAGCGGCGATTTCGGCGGCTGTTACGGTTACATTGACGTATTCCCTTGCAATGCAGAATTTCAATGCCAAAGTAGCTGATGTAAACGAGCGGCAGGCCATGTACCATAAATTGAGTGAAATTGACCAGAAGGCAAGGCAGGACTTCGTCGGCAAAATCGATGAAAAAAGCCTGACTGACGGGATATGCGCCGGGTACCTGGCTGGATTGGGCGACGCTCATACTACTTACCTTTCCGCTAAAAAATATAAAGCCTACCGGAATTCGAATGAAGCCCAAAATACGGGCGTCGGGATCCGTACTTTGCAGGATTCCGACGGAAATATGGAAGTAATTGAAGTAATCCCGGGCTCCCCGGCGGAGAAATCCGGCATCCTGAAAGGCGATACCATAACAAGCATCGATGGAAAAGAAGTCGCCCGCATTTCTTACGCTGAAGCCGTAAACCAGCTGGATGGCATAGCGGGCTCCAAAGTTACATTTAAAGTCCTGCGCGAGCAGCAGCCGTGGAATTCCAGGGCCGCCGGGGTTCAGTCCATGAACGTTACCGTTACACGCGGCGAGTATACACAGAATACCGTCGGTGCATCCATCATAAACGGAAACGTGGCGTATTTTAAAATCAGCCGGTTCGGCGACAATACGGCGGAGGATTTTAATGACCGGCTTTCGGAATGTATCCGAAAAGGCGCCTGCGGCCTTGTAATAGATGTGCGCGGCAATACCGGCGGAAGCATGGCGGCGGCAGCTTCCGTGCTGGACACGCTCCTGCCGGCGGGTACAACGGTTTCCAGCCGCGACAGAACCGGAAAAGTTGCTGTGGAGTTTACTTCTAAAGCCAATGGAGTGGCGCTGCCCGTAAGCGTTGTAGCAGACGGCCGCACTTCCGGCGCGGCAGAGCTTTTTGCCGCGGATATCCGCGACTTTCATAAGGGCCTGCTGGTCGGCCGGAAAACAGCCGGGAACGGAACGAAAGACACAGCCGTTCCGCTTTCGGATGGCTCTGCCATGATTTTAGCCACGGCGGAGTATCTTACCGCCGGGGGCAAGACCTTCGAAGGCACCGGCGTCATGCCGGATATTTCAAAAGACCTTGCCGCGGCACAGCAAACCCTGCTGGAACACAACAGCCTGCCCCCTTCTTCCGATGCGCAGGTGCAGACGGCTGTTACGGCCTTGCAGCGCCAAGGCGCAAATGTGCAGCGGGCACCGGGCTCCGCGCCGAACGGCTCTGCTTCCGAGAGTGCCAAAGATTGACACGGTTCGGCTGGAATCCCTTAGCTGCGGTGATTGACATCCCGCCTGCAGTTCATTATAATAGATTTACTGTCCGGAAATTACAGGCCAGCGGCAACGCGGCCTTTCAAAGGTGGTCGTTACATTGGCAAAGGAAATTCTTCTGACAAAAGAAGGACTCGAAAAACTGGAGAACGAGCTCGACGAGCTGAAAAGCGTCAAACGAAAAGAAGTAGCTGAAAAAATAAAAGTTGCCCTTTCGTTCGGTGACCTTTCTGAAAACAGCGAATATGACGAAGCAAAAAACGAACAGGCGATTGTTGAAGCACGGATTGCGGATATCGAGGTTATGCTGAAGCGCGTTAAGGTGATTGACGAAAGTACCCTCAGCGCGGAGAATATCCACATCGGCTCCAAAGTGGAGCTGCGCGTAACAAACCCGGCTACAGGTGCAAGCCAGGTCGTCAACTACAAAATTGTCGGCTCCAACGAAGTGGACCCGCTGAACGGCTGCATTTCCGATGCTTCTGCCGTCGGCAAAGCACTGCTGGACCACAAAATCAACGATAAAATTGAGATTGAGGTCCCTGCCGGAACAATGGAGTATGAGGTGCTGACGATTTCCAGGTAACCTTTTGGGCGGGGGCGGTACTTTTGTACCCCTGCCCTTTTGTACGCAGAAGGTGTGCAAATATTTGGGGAGTTGCAAATAAAATAAACGGATAAGGTATGGGAACTATGAGTGAAGAAAAGAAGACAGCGCAGGGCGCGGAAGAACAGAGCAACGTAAGTGAAAAGGAAATTCGCCGCAAAAAGCTGGCGGATCTTCAGCAGAACGGGCGCGACCCGTTCCAGATTACGACTTGCCCGCGCGATATTACCGCACAGGAAATCCGTGACCGCTTTGAAGAGCTGGAAAACAAGGACGTCTGCATTGCCGGCCGTATTATGAGCTGGCGCGATATGGGCAAGGCCAGCTTTATGGACCTTTACGACCGCAGCGGCCGCATTCAGGTTTACATGAAAATTGACCAGGTGGGTGAAGAAAGCTACACCGACCTGAAAAACTACTGGGATGTCGGCGACATCATCAGCGTAAAAGGCTATGTGTTTAAAACACGCCGCGGTGAGATTTCGGTTCATGCACGGGAAATCCGCCTGCTTTCGAAGTCCCTGCTTCCATTGCCGGAAAAATTTCACGGCCTGAAAGACACCGACCTTCGTTACCGCCAGCGCTATATTGACCTGATTGTAAACCCGGAAGTCAAGGAAACTTTCATCCGCCGCAGCCACATCATCAAGGCCATTCGCGACCTGCTGGACGGCATGGGCTATATTGAAGTGGAAACCCCGGTGCTCAACACCATTCCGGGCGGCGCTACAGCACGCCCGTTCATCACACATCATAATACGCTGGATATTGACATGTACCTGCGGATTGCAACCGAACTGCACCTGAAGCGCCTGATTGTGGGCGGCATGGAAAGGGTGTACGAAATCGGCCGTATTTTCCGCAATGAGGGCATGGACGTAAAGCATAACCCGGAGTTCACCACGATTGAAATGTACGAAGCGTACACCGATTATTTCGGCATGATGGACCGCACGGAAGAAATGATACGCACCTGCGCAAAGGCCGCCTGCGGAAGCGAGAAAGTTACCTACCAGGGCGAGGAAATCGACTTTTCCGCACCGTTTACCCGCATGACGATGAACGATGCCATCCTGAAAGAGACGGGCGTAGACTTCCTTTCCTTTAAGGGCGACACCGCAAAGGCTCTGGAAGCCGCGAAGAAACTTGGCCTCGAGCCGAAAAAGGCGGATACCTGGGGCAACATTATGGCACTGGCCTTCGACCAGGAAGTGGAAGACAAGCTTCTGCAGCCAACCTTTATTTACGACTATCCGGTGGAAGTTTCTCCGCTTACCAAACGTAAGCGCGGTACACCGGAACTTGTGGAACGCTTTGAACTTTTTGCAGGCCACATGGAGCTTGCAAATGCGTATTCGGAACTGAATGACCCGATTGACCAGCGCGAACGCTTCATGCGCCAGATGGAACTGCGCGCGGGCGGCGACGAGGAAGCCAACATGATTGACGAGGACTTCCTGACGGCTCTGGAATATGGGATGCCTCCTACCGGCGGCATGGGCATGGGCATTGACCGCCTTGTGATGCTGCTGACTGACAGCGCATCTATCCGCGACGTGCTTCTTTTCCCGACTATGAAGCCGATTGAAAAAGAATAAAAGCGAGAAAGGCCCCGTGCAGATTTTTCCTGCACGGGGCCTTTGCAGTGAATTTGCTAAGTTGAAATTTGGGGGCGCGTTTATGTACCGCAATATAATATTCGACCTGTATGGCACATTAATTGATTTGAGAACAGATGAGGGAAATCCTGCGTTCTGGGAAACACTGTCGCTTTTCCTCAGCTATAACGGCGCTCCGTATGAAAGCAGCGAGCTGAAAGAACAGTACCGCCGCGTGGTTGCACAGCGTCTGGCGGAAAACAAACAGACAAAATACCCGGATACCAAAATCATTTTGGCGCTGCAGCAACTGTATGCGCAAAAAGGAGTTTCGGCTTCCGATGAGCTGCTGAGCCATACGGTCAGGCTGTTCCGCGCCGCCTCGACGGAGTATCTTCGGCTGTACCCGG
>JBFLFY010000037.1:0-12695 GCA_041859875.1 Caproicibacter sp.
AATCTTGTGTTACTATAGAGAAGCTCTGTGAAAGCATTACAGCAATTCACAATCCAATACAGCGCGGAGTGGAGCAGCCCGGTAGCTCGTCGGGCTCATAACCCGAAGGTCGTAGGTTCAAATCCTGCCTCCGCAACCAAATCGATAATGGGGAAAGGCTTTTGCCTTTCCCTGTTATCATAAAATCAAGTGTTTCAATATTTGGAGCATTTGATTTTATGATAACTATCAGCCACACAGACGAATGTAGCTGACGGAACATAAAATTGCCGGTCATCCGAAAGTCGTTTCCCGCAGGGCTTATCCACATTACAAGTGCAGACAAGTTGAAGTCGCGTTTGTCAGGGAGTTCAGGGAATTGCTCAGGCTTAGTACCACCTCGTTTCTGTGCTGTCGCCTATCATCGCATAATATAAGCTCCGGTATCTTGCTTTCGGCCAGCATATTAGGCAAATCAATACGAGCATTTGAAGGACTAGTTCAAATGTTGGTTTTAGTTTACCGTTAATTTTCAACGTACACCAGCTTCCCGCTCAGGTTCGCAGCGCGAGCCATTACGAGAAGCACACAATGATGATTTATTGTGGAACCGTGAATTCCTTCAACCGAGAAAGCATCCACGATCTTGCCTTTTGGATAACAAAAGACAAGAGCCTGAACGTTTCCGCTAGTAACAGTTACGTTCAAGCCCTTGGCAAATCTATGATTACCATGCTACCTTTAAAGTAACACAGAAAACCAACCCTGTTAATGGCTTCTATCAGTTTTTAGAACGTATCTGTTTTACGTTTTAATCAGTGTAAAGAATGTGATGATTCTTTACAGCCGATGTTGCTGTTGATGGGGTTATTTATTTTCCCGTCAACTATAATAGCACTTTGGGTTTGAAAATGCAATATTTGGCAACATAAATCAGGAAAAGCGCCTCTCGGACAAATTGTCCGAGAGGCTTTTTCCATCTATTGAATCTTTATTGGCTCAACATTAAACTGACTTGACGCAAACCGTTCATCTTCACTCTTCTGAATATCTTCTTCCGTATTAAATTGGTTGGCATTTTTTCCAGTACCACTTAATTTACCTTTATTTAATATAGCATCATCGATTTCAGCAGTCATAAACGTTGTACCTACAACCTTACCATTTGCAATAATATCTACGCTTGAAACCGTATAAATAGCATTATATTTGAATGGTAGTATTATGAGGTTATTGTTTTCTTTCATCGTATACATATATGCCCTTTTTAGCTGTATGTTCGTATATGAGTAATTATCTCCAAGAGTAAAAGTTGGGTCAGCGTGTAGGTCAGGAATATGGTTAATAAAGTAAGGCGTCGATATTTTAAGGGTTTCCCCAATAAGTTCATCACTCATGGACTTAATATCTGACAAGTTTCTTGACCCCAACTGATTTGCCTTTGAAAGGTATTCTGGAAGGCCGGAAACAGAATAGGTTTTTTTTGTTTCTTTTACTAGTGCCTTATATGCAATTGCCTCTTGAGTCGTATATTTAGCCTCCACCATAATTTTATCACCATTTGACACTTTATCTTTTGATGATACAAAGTTAATTTTTGAAATGAACGGATCTCTGGAAATGCTAACAGCAGATACCTTTCCCTCTGGTGAAATACCAGTATAGGTTACTTTTAGATCTTTAAAAACGTCTATTTCTTTTCCCTTCGGTAAACCTGATACTTCTATCACCTTTTCTGTATTCTTGAAAGACAGGTTCAGCTGTCTAGCGACCGTGTCATTGAATGTAATTATTGCGGTAATTTTATCACCATTTTTCAGGTTATCTGTCTTATTGAGACTGCATTTCATAGATGTAAGTAAAGTATTGGTTTTAGATGCGTCAATATTTCTTTGAGCAAGAATTGTTTCAAGACTTTTTTTGTTTATTTGGCAGCTTGCTGTTCCCTGGGTATCAATTCCCTCTACCTTTACGATATAAGTGTCAGCCAAATTAATTTTATTGTTGTCTGCTATAATAGACACACTTATAGCAACGATAACGGCGATTACTACAATGCCAATAGTGAACAACCAAATTTTCTGTTTTTTCGTAAGACTTTTTATTTTTTCGCCCATAATAACAGCTCCTCAACAAAGTAAGTATCTTTATTATTATAGCACAAATAAAGATAGAGCATGATGACGCTTCTGGTAAAAACAACTCGGACAATTTGTCCGAGACTATAATCCATCTTGTATAATTATTTCGGCTCTATTTCAATACATACTTGTCGTCAGGCAGTTATAACATAGTATAAAAAAGCACAGAGCCTGAAAAATTCAAGCTCTGTGCGTGCCATTGCTGATATATAAATCCCACAATCTTCTGGGAACATCAAACAGCCTTTTTCGTTAATTCTGGCCCCGGCGCCTGCAGCAGGTTTGCTGCACTGCCGATGCTTCCAAGCCATACGGAAAGGCTGCCGTTGGGAATGACAAGCGGCATTCGGCTATGAACCGCCGCCATAGACTCGTTGGCAGGTTCGGTCAGAATCACAAACCGCCTGCCGTCTTCATAGTCTTGGTACAGCCCGGCCATATAAAGGACGCCACTTCCCGGCAGATTGAACTGATACTTTGTCTTTTTCCCGTCGTGGCTCCATTCGAAAAATCCGGAAGAAGGGATCACACATCGCTTTGCCTGGATGCTGTTCCGGAACATCGGCTTTTCCATTACGGTTTCCGCGCGGGCGTTAATAATAACCCCTTTGCCTTGAAATCCGGGAAAGCCCCACACAACAGCCTGGGGCTTCACACTGCCGCTTTGCTGAATCAGCACCGGCGCTTTGTCTGTGGGAAAAACTTCGCCCGTTTTGAAATCACCCTCGGTGCGGTCAAAAATCGCACGCAGCTCTTCATTGCCATTGTCATACAAACAGTATCTTCCACACATAAAATCGATAAACCTCCTGAGCTTCCGGTTCGCCTTTTGCTTCTACAAACCACCGGTCTTCTTCCCGCCAGAGATACGTGTTCTGTCCCTGAATCCGGCAGGTGTAGCGGATTCCAGCACCTCCTGCTTTTAGGGAGGCCGCTGGGCGGATGTCCAGCACACGGTCTATCTCATACAGATGCCCGCCATCCCAGTCAATGGCAAGCGGTATCACACGTCCGTCCGGAAAATTGCGGACAATCATGTTTACATATTTTTTATATGCCATCTCATCACGACTCCTTAAAAGTAGCCAACCGGATGAATTGTGTTTTCATCCTTTGGGTTAAATCCTGTCAGCGAGGGTTCTTCCAGCAGGGAAGCCCGCTGAACACAGAAATTCCCAAACCGCCGCTTCAATCCATCTACTGTGCTGTCGAGACGTTCCAGCTGAATCCGCTGATGTTCGTCACAGAAAAAGTCTGTCTGCGTTGGGACATTATCATGTGCAAAATCGGAAACGGAAATGCCAATGCTGCGGATCGGGTACTGCCAGCGGTAAAACTGCCGAAACAGCCAATAGGATTTTTCCGCTATCTCCGAAGAAATATTTGTGAACTTCTCAAATTTGCACTGCTTTGCAACGGTATAAAGCTGATTGTCACGCACCGATACCGAAAGTCCCCGGCCTTTGAAGCCCTGTTCCCGCATCCTGCGGCCAACGCTTTCGGCCAAGACAAATAGAACCATCTTTACATCCTGGTCACTCTTCAAATCCCGAATCGTCGTTGTGCTGTTTCCGATGGATTTTACCGCCTGTATGCTGTCATATTTAGCAACCGGTGAAACATCAAGGCCATTCGAAAAATCATGCAGCACATTGCCCCATTTGCCAAATCGGCTGTGCAGATAGTTTTCCGGTAAATTCGCGAGTTCGCCGATTGTATGAATCCCGATGCTGGCAAGTTTCTTCTGCGTTGCCGGGCCGACATAAAGCAAATCTCCAGCCGGAAGAGGCCAAGCAATTTTTTTATAGTTTTCTTTTGAAATCACTGTGACGGCGTCGGGCTTTTTGTAGTCACTTCCAAGCTTTGCAAAGATTTTATTGAACGAGACACCAACCGAAACAGTAATACCAAGTTCGTATTTAATGCGCCGCCGAATTTCCTGCGCAACCTTTTCGCCGCTGCCGTACAGTCCGGTGCTGTTCGAAACATCAAGCCAAGCTTCATCAATGCCAAAAGGCTCTACCTGGTCGGTATAGTCTAAATAGATTTTCCGGGCCATTTGAGAAAAGCGCAGATAGCGAGGATAGTTCGGATGGATTATCACCAAGTCTGGGCAGCGCTGTTTTGCTTTCCAAAGCGGTTCTCCCGTTTTTACGCCGTACTTTTTTGCTATGCCGTTCTTTGTGAGGATAATGCCGTGCCGATGCTCCGGCTCTCCGCCTACAGCAACCGGCTTGCTGCGGAGTTCCGGGTGGTAAAGGCATTCCACACTTGCATAAAAGCAGTTGCAGTCGCTGTGCAAAATAACCCGCTCCATAAAGCCCTTCCTCAATAATAGCGCATACTGGAAACAACCCGGCCGAGGATTTCCACATGGTCAGCAAAAATCGGGTCCATTGTGGGATTCTCAGGCTGAAGCCGGTAATGGCCATTTTCTTTGTAAAAACGCTTTACCGTTGCTTCGCCGTCAATCATAGCCGCGACAATCTGGCCGTTTTCGGCATAGGATGTCTGTTCCACAACAACAAGATCACCATCCATGATTCCTGCGTCAATCATGGAAGTGCCTTTCACACGCAAGGCGAACAGGCTATTTTCCTGCTGGCCTGTGCGCGGAAGAAAGCCCACATATCCGTCAAGATTTTCAATAGCCGTAATTTGGAATACCAGCTGCGATGTTTCCGAGAATTGGTACCATGATGATGTTTCGTTCCTGTGCTGTGTCGTTTGGATAAAACTTTCCGCCAACGTGAGCCAGTCTGCCGTCATCGACGAGCTGCAGCAGCTGCCGGTTGATATTTGACCGTGATGAAAGTCCCAGCGCTGCGGCAATCTGCCCCATGGATGGGGAATAACCGTTCTGCCGATAAAACTCTGCCAGGTATTCATAGATTTTATCTTTCTGGCTTGGCCGCATATGCTCATCTCCTTATTAAAGTACGTTGTACCTTTGCTGGATATTCTACCACAATCGGCGGAAAAGTAAAGTGGTAAATAAAGTGACTCGGACAAATTGTCCGAGTCAGAAAAGATTAATGTTGAATTATGAAGTAAAGCATCATTAGAATTTAATAATACGCCAGTTGTTTGTCATTGATTTCGCCAAGTAGTTTAAACAGCTATTTTGTGTATTACTAAGTTTGATTTTCTATATCAAGAATCCGTTTTTTGGCTTCACTAAAAAAATAATCATATCTGAATTCTCTTAAATAATAAGGATAATGATCTGCATTTAGAAAGCAAGCATCCCAAATTTTTTTTGACACATTAATAACTACTTGTGAAATTGATTGCGCTTCGTCCAACCATTCCTGAGGCGCAAACATGATTTCTCCCTTTAACTTCGAATAGTGTTCAGCCACATCACGTCTTTCCTGCATTTTTGCTAATAATATAATGAAATCATTATCTTTTAACTGTTGTGGATTATTAGTATTATATGTAATTTTTTTTGCAATAATTCTTTGCATTTGTTCCAGTCGCCTTGACATTTTTAAATATTTATTTCCGGTTCTGTCTTTACCTTCTAACATAAACTTATCTTCTTCAGAGAGTTCATCTTCATGATAATACAGATAATTTAAGCATAAACCATTTATATAACTTTCAAAAAACGCATAAAACCCCACAACACTATTTCGGCAAAAAGAACAAACGTTTGAATTTAAATAGGTTAACACATTTAAATTTTTTTCGGTTTTTATTTTCGGCAGTTTGTTTTCGTATAAGTGCATTTTATTGTACTCTTTTATAGCTAATGCTAATAAGTAAAATGCATCATCTAATAGCTGTAATTCTTCATTCACACATCGATTTGAATGAAAACCCAGACCGATACGCGAATAATATGGTAATTCCTCTTTTAAATATGGAATATTTCTTAAGTCTATTATTTTCGACATAACACCTAATTCAATACCATTATGAAATTGGTCTTTTATCAATTGAGCTCTTAGAACTGAAGCAACCTTTTTAATTCCTACCTTTAAAGGAAACTGTTTTTTAGTTGCACAATATATTTCGTTAATCATATTTTCAACGTCTGGAGCAAATGCCCAGTCTCCTGTAACATTCATTACACTTGTATAAAGCATGGAAAGACGTTCTAAAATATCTTCAGATTCGTTATTTCCTGGCAGCAATCCAATTGTAAAAATTAAATAGGTAAGTCGGTCAAACACTAAAGCTGTCTCACTATTTTTAATAGGAGCAATATCCTTTAATTCAAATAGATGACTCTTGATATTGTTGCGTATCCTTTTCTGCTGCTTAATATATTGTTTAGACATTCTAACCTCCATTTGAAACAATAAATGAAATGTTTAGAGTGATTCTATAATAAAAACTCAACTTCAAATGATCGCTATAATGAAAATAATAAAATTGTTCTAACAAATTGGTCATTACCAAATAATGAAATTATCTCTATTATAATATTCTGGCTCAGCAATTGCAAGGCAAATTGCCGTATTTTGTCGATGTTTATGGTCAAGATTACAACAACTCGGACAAATTGTCCGAACTGTTGTCTCGTCCTTAATTATTCCTGCTTTTTCGAACCTGGTCTATCATCTCCATCTCTTCCCGCAAAAAATTTACATTCGGCAAACAGTACCGCTGCGTAGTAAAATCAACATCCGTATGCCCTGGAATTTTAGACAGTGCCTTAACATTCACACTGTCCTCCAAAGCACGCGTAGCAAAAGTGGTAAATAAAAGTTGCCTGGGCAGATTGCCCAGGCTAAAGACATAACTAAACATAAAGCATGGATTATACACACAGCACTTTTCCCACTTGGTTTTTCGCTGTAATGGCTGTACATATTGTACAGCCATTTTCCACTAACGATGTCTATACTCTCTCAATGAAATCGTCAAATTTATCTGCCGTGTCGAAGGTAACCTGTTCGCCCAATGCGGCAAAGTGACGGCGACCGCATTCAATTTTTGCGGATTCTGTTGGGCGCAGGGCTTCTTCCAAGGTATTGCCTTTGGTTTCCAACACAAAATACAGTTTCTTTTCGCCATCCTGCTCAATTAAAACTGCCCAGTCCGGATTATAGCTTCCAAGTGGAGTGGATATTTTGAACCAGTCCGGCAATTTTGCATAGAGCTTCACTGCGTTGTTTGCTTCAAACCGTTCGGCAAAATTCTTTTCATTTTCGCTGTCATAAACCACATAATGATACGCCGATTTCTTACTGGCAATCATGTTATGCTCCAGATACCCGGTCAGTTCTTTCGTTTCGAACAATTCCTGTGCGTAGTATTCATCATCGCCCAAGCGTGTGTATTTAATTCCATCAACCAACAAGCTGCGCATCTGGCGTTTTATAATTGCCGATACCTCTTCCATATACCGTTGGGGATTCTTATGGAAGATATTAAGAGTTTTGCTGCGCACCAAAATATCTACAATGGTGCGCCGGGTTAGATTTGTGGCATTCTGCAGGTAGGTTACGACATCCGGCAGCGGCTGCCGAATTGTTTGAACATGCATGCCACGGTGCTCATGCTCTTTCGTCAGCACGCCGCCCTCGGTAACATTCAGGGATGCTTCTGTGAAAATCAGCTTAGCAGGCTGGATGGTACCCAGGGTACGCTGCATTTCAACGCAGCATTTTTCGATCAATTTATTGCTGTCAAAATCCACCGAATAGGTCGTTTTGTACTTAATGCGATCCCATAAGTCTTTAAAATCTGGGCTGAGAAGGACTTCTTTGTTTGGGGTAACTATACGTTTATCATTTGCCGGGCGGATTTTCAAGTTTCCGCACACCTTTTTGCAGACCGCGGCAATAGCAGGCTTGCTGGCAATAATATCTTCCGGAACTTCCAGCAGGTCGTCGCGCAGGGCTTTCCGCAGCTTGTCCTGCACACGGCCGGATGCATCTATGTAACCTTTTTCAGTAAAGAGGTGATAGATTTCGCCGGACTTTTCCTCGCCCAGATATACCGCTGTTCCGTCCGCCTGCTTTACCGAGATATTGGCAAAAGAATGTGCCTCCAGAATACCGAAGCGGATTCCCTCGTCTTCCTCGTATTCGTGCTGAAGCCCAGCAGCAAATTCAATGTAGCTTTCGTTTGCCATGACGGTTAAGGTGTTGATGGAATTGCCATATTGGCGTTCTCCGTTTTGGTTGACGCAAAGGCGCAGGCCACGGCCGATTTCCTGCCGCTTTTTGACCTCGCTGTGCGTTTCGTTCAGCGTGCAGATTTGAAACACGTTTGGGTTGTCCCATCCTTCGCGAAGAGCGGAATGTGAAAAGATAAACCGCAGTTTGGAGTCAAAAGAAAGAAGCTGCTCCTTGTCTTTCATAATCAGATTATACACATCTTCATCCGCCGCCGTAGTTCCGCTGGTATCTTTCAGAATTCCTTTTTTATCCTGAGAAAAATAGCCGTTATGTACTTTGCTCACGTCCACATCCAGGTCGCGCAAGTCACCCGCCAGAGTGCGGTATTTCGGGAGCTGAATCAGCTCTTTGTAATTCTTTTCAAAAAGCTTTGCGTAAATGCCTTGCTGTGGATTGCCTTCTTTGTCGTAATAGCGGTAATTTGCCACACGGTCGATGAAAAACAGGCTCAGGACTTTGATACCCTGTGGGTTCAAAATCAGTTCCTTGTCAAGATGTTCCTGAATTGTGCGGCGAATCTGCTGATCCTTTACAGTAAGGTCGTCCACATCGCCAACCGCTTTGCCAAGGCGCAGAACCGTGGGCTTGGCGGTAAAGCTGACGTACTCGTTCCCCGGCTCGCAGTAAATTTCATCCACAATGTAATTTTCGTAAACATCGTGTCCTTTGGAAAGTTCGTACAAATCATCATTCTGGCGGACTGTTACGGTTTTGCGCTTGGCGACGCCTTTCACCAGAACATCCATTTCGATTCTTGCCGTAATCGGGATTTTTTTGTTATCCACGGATTTTAGTTTGAAATAAGCTGTGTTGTGGTTATCCTCGGAAGCAAAGCTGGCCACCTCAATTTGCTTGACTAAGCCAAGGTCGAAGCTGTCCACCGCGTCCAGCTTATAAATCAGGTTATGCTTTTCCACATGCGTGGCGGAATAGCGGAAAATGCAAAGCGGGTGCAGGGAAGCAATAGCTTCTTTGGATTTTGGTGTGGTATCCACACTCTGCGGCTCGTCGATAATCACGAACGGGTTCGTTTCCTGAATTAGTTCAATCGGTTTGGAGCCGTTCAGTCTGTCGTTGGTGCGGTGAATGATGTTGGCTTTTTTCTCCAGTTCTTTTCGGTCCAGTCCTGTAATCAAATTGCCGTTTTCATCGGTGTCGCTGAATGATTTGCGGAAAGCACCGATGTTAATAATCATAATCGAAATGGTATCATTCACAGCAAAACTGCGCACCTGTTCCAGCTTGCTGGAATCATAGATGAAATAATCGTACACCACGTTATTATAAAGAGTTTTGAAATGTTCCTGCGTGATTTGCAGGGTTTTGTAGACGCCCTCTTTAATGGCGATGCCCGGCACAACAATAATGAACTTGGTAAAGCCGTAAGCTTTGTTCAGTTCGAAAATCGAGCGCAGGTAAACATATGTTTTGCCCGTGCCGGTTTCCATCTCTATATCAAAGTCCAGCTTGCCGCCTTTGAGCGATTTGCTCTGCGGAAGGCCATTGCGCAGCTGGACTGCCTGTAGATTTTTCAGAATTTCTTCCTCACTCAGCCTCAGGCAGTTGCCAACACCGGTTCCGCCGGCGAGGTTGATTTGGCCGTATAAATCCGGCACTGTAAAATTGCATTGCTTTCTTGGCTGGCCGCGGAACAAGTCCACAACCGAAGAAATGGCCTGCTGCTGGTATGACAGGTTAGCGTCAAATTGAAGTTTCATTTCTGCGGCTCCTTATATAGTTGTAAATGCGTCTTCTTCAAGCCCGGCGGACTTGAGGATCTCGTGGACATTCACTTTGTCGCTGTCTGAAGCAAAGCCGTTGTCGCGGAAAACGACCTTCCACGTTTCCGGTGCAAGCTGCTTATGTAATTCTGCCATCCCCCGCGCCACATCCGGTGTGATATTATTCTCAAGGCACAGCATCAGTGCGCCCAGCGCTACCACATACACTTTTTTTCCGGCAGCCACTTTTTCTTCTACCGGCCAGGTAAGGTCAAAGCCCATTTTCAGCAAAATCTCGTACACGACGTCCTGCTCGGTGCGGCCGGGAATATAGTTTTCAATAGCGGCCTGCAAATCCTCTGCCAGTTTCTTTTCGCTGAAGTTCAGCTGTTCGGAGCCGTCCGCATAGTCTTTCACCATTCCGGCTTCGGTGTTCCACTTTTTCAGGTTGGAAGAATCCAGTTTAAACACTTGAAAGCCAATGTCCGGCACCTTTTTCGGCTCCTCGTCCAATTTCAGCTGCGCGTTCTGCTCTTCCACTTCCGTCTTAATTTTCTCCCCGGCGCGGCGGATGCGTTCTTTGCCAATTTCGCAGATGTTTTTGTAACCGGCTTTTGCCGCTTCGCTGTCTTCGGGGCAAGGCTCTGGAAGCTGTACCATTATAAACCGGCGGTTGCCGCCATCCTCGGCGTTTAGCTGCATCACAGCGTGGGCAGTTGTAGCGGAACCGGAGAAAAAGTCCAAAACAATGCAATCCTTTGTATTGTCCACCAAAGAAAATAAATATTCAATTAGTCCGCTTGGCTTTGCAAAATCAAATGCTATTCCAAGATCTAATAATTCTTTTGCACTGTGCCTGTTTTCGTACTTGGAAATAAAATTTGTGGGAGTTTGTCCTTCCTCTATTCTATCTGAAAGCCATATTTTTGTGTAGACATTCCATTTTGACAGTGTTCCATCTGAAGTTACTAAAACGCCATTAGAACTATTAATAAAAACGAGATTTCCTTTATCCTTTTCTTCGAGATATCGTTCTCTGCTCCATCGCCAACAGCCATCAGTACTCTGTGGCAAAACCATGCTTGCATCTTTTTTTTCAGGTGGCATTGCCTTACCAGGGGGAACCACCAATGTCCCATCAGGACATTCAATATAGTATCTTTGGTTTGGTCTCGCATCTAATGATGACTGATATAGCCCAAACGGCCGGTATCTTTCGCCTTTACGCGGGCCGTCAGTTTCAGTTTTGTTATAAAGCTTATCAATTAATTCTGGGTCTAAATCTCCTTTGAAGTTTCCTGCCATATCAATATTCTTAGCGTAGACAAGAATATAGTCTATATTTGGTGAAAAGAACCTTCCTTTGTTGCCGCCTGTTTTCATCTGCCTTTGAACTATTCCAATATAATTGTTCTGTCCAAATGCTTCATCACATATTTTTTGCATGTTTGCTAATTCAATATCACCGATTGAAATGAATATTATACCGTCAATGGCAAGAAGGCTTCTTGCCAACCTCAGGCGCGGAAACATCATATTCAGCCAGTCAGTATGGTAGCGCCCGCTGGCTTCACTGTTATTACTGTAGTTATGACCTTCGCCGTCCACCTGGCCGGTAATTTTCTTGTAATTTTCAATGCTGTCGGCAAAGTCGTCCGGGTACACAAAGTCATTTCCTGTATTGTACGGCGGGTCAATGTAAATCATCTTGACTTTGCCGTGGTAACTTTTCTGCAGAAGCTTCAGCACTTCCAAGTTGTCACCCTCAATATAAAGGTTCTTTGTGCTGCCCCAGTTTTTGCTTTCTTCCGGGCAGGGGCGCAGAGTTCCCGCGCTTGGCGTCTGGGAAAGGCGCAGCGCGCGGCCTTTGCCGTTCCAGCTGAAATTGTAGCGCTCTTTTTCGTCGTCTACATATTCACCCAAATCCTGTTTGAGCTTGCTAAAGTCGATTTTACCTTCCTCAAAAATATCCGGAAAAATGGCTTTTATCTTTTCAATGTTTTCCGCCGCAAGGTCGGGGGTCTTTCCGTCAAGTGTGGTCATTTGTTACACTCCAGTCTTTCATTTGCAGTTCTTTTATTTTCATGCTGAGTTCCGCTTTCCGGCTGAACTGGGTTTCTTTTTTCAGCTCTGCGCGAAGGTCGGCAATCTGCTTCTCTTTCCATGCCTTTGCCGCAAGCGCGGCGCGGGCCTGCTCACCGGTTAATTTTCCGTCTTGCCCGCCGGCAGTCTGCTGTGCCAGCCAAATGCTGAGCGCGTCGAACCAGTCGGTATAAAAATCATAGAAATTTGTAAAGCGGCATTTGCGGATATTCATTACCTGCCATACACTGCTGCTTTCCGGGAACCAGTTCGAATGAATTGGTGTTTCTATTGTGACTTTTTCAGTATCGCTGCCGTTCCGGTGCAGGTGAGCCATCCAGAGCTGGCACTGCGATTCTTTGTAAAAAATCAGCAGCATGGGGTAGGGAATCGTTCGCAGAATAATTTCCGCAAGGCGGCCAATCCCTTTTTCCCCCTGCAATTCAACCGATAAGATTTCCGCTTCTGGGTAATCCCGCGTTTCGTCTTGGTAGGGCTGAATGTTGATATTTCCGGGCTTTAGGCAGCACTCCCATACAATGCGGCCAATGCTTTCCGTAAACAGCCTGCGGTCGGCAGGGGAGACATTGCCATTTTCATAAAACAGTTTTTTGAAGACTGTTTTTTCCGCGGCA
>JBFLFY010000038.1:0-12396 GCA_041859875.1 Caproicibacter sp.
GGAGACAATCGGCCAGTTTCAGAAGACAGCCGCTACACTGCTGTCGGGATGATTGATACCCGCTATATTATTGGAAAAGCCAGTTTCATTATCAGTCCATTTCACGGCTTTCAAAGCAAGTAAATAAAGTGAGTGAATAATAATTCAGAAAGACAGAGAAGCAGTCAATGAATGAACAGCAGACGATACAGTGGTTTCCGGGGCATATGGCCCGTACGGAAAAGCAGATTGCAAAAAATTTAAAGCTAGCGGATGTCGTTGTGGAAATCCTAGATGCCCGCATTCCCGTCAGCAGCCGCAACCCGGATCTTGGGCGCCTGGTTGGCGGAAAGCCCCGGATTTTGCTGATGAATAAATTTGACCTTGCCGACGCAGGAAAAACTTCGGAATGGATTCGCTATTTCCGCGGAAAAGGGTATGGAGCCATTGCCGCAGACTGCAAGACTGGGAAAAACCTTAATTTACTTTTCCCACAAGTCGAAAGTGTGCTTCAGGATAAAATTGCTTCTTGGAAAGAAAAAGGTATGTCCGGCCGCAAAATCCGCATTATGGCCGTCGGCATCCCGAACGTGGGAAAGAGCTCGCTCATTAACCGCTTGGCAGGCGGAAAACGGGCAGCGGTTGCGAACAAGCCTGGTGTTACGCGTGCAAGCCAGTGGTTCCCAGTTGGCAAAAATTTTGAAATGCTTGACACACCGGGTGTTTTGTGGCCGAAAATCAGCAGCGCCGGGCAAGGGGAGCGCCTTGCCTTTACAGGTGCGGTAAAAGATGATGTCTTTGATGTGGAGCAAATGGCGTGCCGTTTGCTGGAAGCACTGCGCGAGGCTGCACCGGAAGCACTAAAAGTGCGCTATAAGTTGGAAGGCTCTGACCTTTCCGCATTGGATGGATTCGCTATGCTGGAGCTTGTGGGGCGGAAACGTGGGATGCTGCAGGGCGGTGGTTCTGTTGATACCGAGCGCGCCGCGCATATGCTTCTGGAAGAGTTCCGAAGCGGTAAAATTGGCCGTATCACACTGGAACAGGCAGACAAGCTATGACCAAACAAGCTGTGACAGACGATTGGTACCGGTACGAAAAACTTGCCAGGCAGGAAGGCTTCAGCACAGTCTGCGGCATTGACGAAGCCGGGCGCGGCCCTCTTGCCGGGCCTGTTTTTGCTGCTGCGGTTATTTTGCCGGAAGAATGCACGATACAGGGCATTAACGATTCTAAAAAACTTAGCCCGAAAAAACGAGAAGTCCTGTTCGATGAGATTGAAGCAGGTGCTGTTGCTTATGGGATTGGCTTTGCGACAGAAGAGGAGATTGACGAGATTAATATTCTGCAGGCAACGTTTCGTGCCATGAAGCGTGCGTTTGACGCATTAAAAATTTTGCCGGATCTTGCGCTCGTTGATGGCAATCGTATGCCTACGCTTGGGGTGGAAACGCGCACTATCGTTCGTGGTGACGCACTGTCAGCCAGCATAGCGGCAGCTTCTATTTTGGCAAAAGTCAGCCGTGACCGCCTGATGCGTCAAGTAGCCGAAATTTACCCGCAGTATGGGTTTGCGAAGCACAAAGGATATGGCACAGCCTACCATGTGGAGATGCTGAAAAAGTATGGCCCTTGCCCGGTACATCGCAGAACGTTTCTGAAAAAGATTCTGGGGGATGCGGCTGATGAATAATTCTTCCGGAGCCGTCGGGGAAGAGTACACGGCAGTGTACCTCCAAAAAAAAGGCTTCATTATTTTGAAACGCAATTTTCACTCCCGCTACGGCGAAATCGATATTATTGCTAAGAATCAAAAATATCTTGCGTTTGTTGAGGTTAAAACGCGGGAACAGGGTTCGCTTGTCAATCCGCTGGAAGCAGTCACGGCATCCAAACAGAAAAAGATAATCCGCACAGCGCTGCTTTTTCTGCAAAAGAACCCGATACCTCTGCAGCCGCGTTTTGATGCTGCAGCCATTATAACACAGAATGGTATTCCAGTTTCAATTCAGTACATTACCGACGCTTTTTCGTGCGGCGGCTTTTTTTGACATTTCCTTTTTGATTGTATATGATAAAAGTATAATTGAAAACCGATTCTGAAGGGGGTAAACGCCTTGAACTACCAATCCACGCGGAACAGCCGGATGAGTGTTTCCGCAGCGCAGGCGATTGCGCAGGGAATCTGCGAAAACGGCGGCCTGTTCGTTCCGGAGTCTTTCCCGGCTATTTCGCCGGTGCACCTTGCGGAACTTCGGCAAATGGACTACGCTGGCCGCGCAGCTGCAATTATGAGTCTATTTCTTACGGATTTTACAGATGATGAAATTACAAGCTGTGTTTCAAACGCTTATGGTGCCGGAAAATTTTCCGGTGGAAAACCTGCGCCGGTCGTAACTCCGGAAGAAGGCGTTTCTTACCTTGAACTTTGGCATGGGCCAACCTGCGCATTTAAGGATATGGCGCTTCAGATTCTGCCGCATTTTTTGACTCGTTCGCTCAAAAAAATCCATTCAGAAAAAGATGCAATGATTCTTGTTGCAACTTCCGGCGATACCGGCAAAGCTGCACTGGAAGGTTTCCGCAATGTGCCGGGGACTCGGATTCTGGTGTTTTACCCGCAGAATGGTGTCAGCGCCATGCAGGAACGCCAGATGCGTACACAGGAAGGCGGCAATGTTGCAGTTGTGGCCGTTCACGGAAATTTTGACGATGCCCAGACGGGTGTCAAAAAGATTTTTGGCAATGAAGCTATCCGGAGAAAAATCGGGGAGCAGGGGCTGATGTTCTCGAGCGCAAACTCTATTAACTGGGGCAGGCTGCTGCCACAGATTGTCTATTACTTCTCTGCATGGTGTGACCTTGCAAATGCGGGAAAAATTTCCGCGGATGAAGCAGTCGATTTTTGCGTTCCCACAGGAAACTTCGGCGACATCCTTGCGGGCTATTATGCGCGGAAAATGGGTTTACCAATTCGCAGACTTATCTGTGCTTCCAATTCGAATAACGTTCTTACGGATTTTCTGAAAACCGGAGTTTATGACCGAAACCGTCCCTTCCACACGACAATTTCGCCTTCTATGGATATTCTCATTTCCAGTAATCTGGAGCGCCTGCTGTATGACATTACAGGGCGTGATGGCGAAAAAGTTACCCGTTGGATGGAACAGCTCAGCACAGACGGAAAATATACGGTTGATTCAGAAACACTCGCAAAGATTCAGAGTATTTTTGCAGCAGGGTTCTGCAGCGATGAAGAAACAAAAGAAGAGATTCGCCGCATTTATAAGCAGATGCATTACCTCTGTGACCCGCATACAGCCGTTGCTTCCTGCATCGGCCGCCAGTACCGCAAAGCAGACGGAAACCGGGTGCATCTTGTTGTCATTTCTACAGCAAGCCCATATAAATTTGGTCCGGATGTTCTCACAGCGCTTACGCCGGGCGTACAGCCATCGGAAAATGTTTTTGAGGATGTACGCCGCCTTTCTTCCATGACGGGTACGGTAGTTCCAGCTTCCATCGCAGCGCTGGAAACAAGGCCGGTTCGTTTTTCACAGGTCTGTGAAAAAGACGGGATGGGCGATGCCGTCTTAGTAGCCGCAGAAAGGAAGGTATAGCGGGATGGCCCTGTATGCCATTGCCGACCTGCATCTTTCACTTGGCGCCGATAAGCCAATGGATGTTTTTCCAGGTTGGGAAAATTATGTTTCCCGCTTGCAGAAAAATTGGTGCGCTACTGTTGGCCCGCAGGATACTGTTGTGGTTGCGGGTGACATTTCGTGGGCAATGCACCTGGAAGATGCTGCGCCCGATTTTCGCTTTATCCAGTCGCTTCCGGGGCGCAAACTGATTTTGAAGGGCAACCATGACTATTGGTGGTCTACCCGGAAAAAGATTGACCAGTTTCTTACAGAAAACGGGTTTTCCAGCATCAGCATTATCCACAACTGCGCCGAAGCAGTTGGAAAATTTGCGGTCTGCGGTACGCGTGGATGGTTGTACAATGCCGAAAGCGGCGAGGACAAAAAAATTGTCAGCCGCGAGGTTGGCCGCCTGAGTGCTTCTTTGGATGATGCCGTAAAAACGGGGAAAAAGCCGGTCGTCTTCCTACATTATCCACCAATCTATGATGGTATGGAGTGCAGCGAGATTATGGATGTTCTTGTGAACCGCGGAGTTTCAGACTGCTATTTTGGGCACATCCACGGAAGCGCGGCGGCGCGGTGCCAGCCGGTAACAGAGTATCGCGGGGTTTCCATGCACCTCATTTCAAGTGATTATCTTGGCTTTACACCGGTTCCAGTCTGTGAATAAAATTAAAAACATTTCAGCAATCTGTAGAAACTTATTTGGCCATGTGGTATAATGTTCTTCGTTAATATGTAAACTTTCAGGAGGAAGTATCAATTATGAGCTTGAAATCATCAAATAAAGTCGATACAAACCGTTATCAGCTTGAAGTTACGGTGGATGCCGAAACTTTTGAAAAGGCTGTTGAAAAGGCTTACCGCAAAGAAAACAAGAAAATTACAATCCCTGGGTTCCGTAAAGGCAAGGCTCCCCGCAAGTTTGTTGAAAAATATTACGGCGAAAATGTCTTTTATGAAGATGCTATCAATGAGGTCTATCCGCAGGCAATGGATGATGCCATCCATGAAGCAAAGCTGGAACTGGTACGCGACAAAGTCGATTTTGAGCTTGTTTCCGCAGGCAAAGAAGGCCTCGATTTTAAGGCAACTGTTACCACAAAGCCGGAAGTAAAGATTGATGGCTACAAGGGAATTACCGCATGGAAAAAGCCGGTTGAAGTAACCGACAAAGACGTTGACGGCGAGATTGCACGCGTTCAGGAGCGCAACTCCAGAATGGTTACGGTAGAGGACCGTGAAGCACAGAAGGGCGACATCGCCATGATAGACTTCGACGGTTCCCTCGACGGTAAACGCTTTGAAGGCGGCAAGGCTGAAAACTATAGCTTGGAACTTGGCTCCGGCCAGTTTATCCCGGGCTTTGAAGAGCAGGTTGCCGGCCACAAATCCGGAGATGAATTTGACGTGAACGTCAAATTCCCGGAAGATTACCAGGCAAAAGACCTTGCAGGCAAGGATACCGTGTTTAAGGTAAAACTGCATGAAATCAAGAAGAAAGAACTTCCGGCTGTCGATGACGATTTCGTTAAAGACGTCAGTGAGTTCAATACGCTTGACGAATACAAGGCAGACATCAGCAAAAAGCTGAAAGACGCCCGGGAAGAAGAAGCGGACGACAATGTTGACAATCAGCTGATTGACAAATTGGTTGGGCTGGTTCAGGCGGATATTCCGGAAGCAATGTATGAGAACCGGATTGATGAAGACCTGCGCGACTTCAGCTATCGTTTGCAGTCCCAGGGCATGAATATTGAAGCCTACATGAAATATACGGGCCTTGACAAAGATGCCATCCGCGGCCAGTTTCATCCGCAGGCAGAGCGTCAGGTAAAACTGCGCCTTGCTTTGGAAGCAATTGTTGCTCTTGAGGGTGTTAAGCCTTCCGATGAAGATGTAGAAGAAGAGTACAAGAAAATCGCCGATGGCTACAAGGTAGAGCCGGAAAAAATCAAGAAGGTTATTGCGCGCGAAGATCTTGAAAAAGACATCGCAGTCGAAAAGGCGTTTAACTTTGTAAAAGATAAAGCAGTTATCGCCGAAGGTGAACCGCCGAAGGCAGACGACGCAGAAAAGAAAGATTCCGGCAAAGCGGAATAAACCCGTTGGGTTTCGCCAATGCTTTATAAAGTGTGTTTGAAGGAGGTCAGGCGCAGATGAGTAATTTAGTTCCTTATGTTATTGAACAGACGAACCGCGGTGAGCGCTCTTACGATATTTTTTCCCGGCTGCTGAATGACCGCATCATTATGCTGAACGATGAGGTGAATGATGCATCGGCCAGTCTTGTTGTGGCCCAACTGCTTTATTTGGAAGGGCAGGACCCTGCGAAGGATATTAGTCTTTACATCAACAGCCCAGGCGGCTCCGTTACAGCAGGTATCGCAATTTATGATACGATGCAGTATATTAAGTGTGATGTTTCCACCATCTGCATGGGCCTTGCCGCAAGCATGGGATCTTTTCTGCTTTCAGCAGGCGCAAAGGGCAAACGCTATTCCCTTCCGCACACAGATATTCTGATTCATCAGCCAAGCGGCGGCCTGCCGCAGTCTCAGGTTTCAGATATTATGATTCATGCCAATTATCTTTCCAATAAGAAAAAGCTTTTAAATGAGCTTTTGGCTAAGAACACCGGTCAACCGCTTGAAGTGATTGAGCGCGATACAGACCGCGACAATTTCATGACACCGGAAGAAGCCGTTCAGTACGGCCTCATTGACAAGGTGATTGAGAGTCGATGAAATAAGGTGATACAGTGGCAAACAGCGATGACAATAAAGGCAGGAAAATCTGCTGTTCTTTCTGCGGCAAGCCTCAGAGTGAAGCACGCCGCTTAATAGCGGGACCTGGAGTTTTCATCTGCGACGAATGCATTGAGCTTTGTATGTCCATTTTAAACGATGAAAAAGACCTTTCCGCCCGGAAAGAGAATTACGGAGGCCGTACGGCGGAACTGCCGAAACCGCAGGAAATTAAAAAGAAACTAGACGAGTATGTTATTGGGCAGGAACGTGCCAAAGTTACACTTTCCGTTGCCGTATACAACCATTATAAGCGTATTTATTGCGGCAGCCAAAATGACGACGTTGAACTAACGAAAAGCAATATCCTGCTTCTTGGGCCTACGGGCGTGGGCAAGACGCTTTTAGCACAGACTTTGGCAAAGATACTGGATGTGCCGTTTGCAATCGCGGATGCCACAACGCTTACCGAAGCCGGCTATGTTGGCGAGGATGTTGAAAACATTCTTCTTCGTCTTATACAGGCCGCAGATTTTGACATTGAGCGTGCGGAGCACGGTATTATCTATATTGATGAAATCGATAAAATCGCCCGCAAGTCCGAAAACCCGTCTATTACAAGAGATGTGAGCGGCGAAGGTGTGCAGCAGGCCCTTTTGAAAATCCTTGAAGGCACAGTTTCAAATGTTCCGCCGCAGGGAGGGCGTAAGCATCCTCAGCAGGAGTTTCTGCAGATTGATACGACCAATATTCTCTTTATCTGCGGTGGCGCGTTCGATGGCCTGAACAAGATTATTGAGCAGCGGACGGCCTCTTCCGGCATCGGTTTCGGCGCCGAAGTACACAGTAAAGCGGAGCTGGACACGACTTCTTGGATGAAAGATGTTACTCCGCACGATCTTGTAAAGTTTGGGATTATTCCAGAACTGGTGGGGCGGCTTCCTGTTGTTGCTTCGCTGGATGGCCTTGATGAGGATGCGCTGGTACGCATTCTGACCGAGCCGAGAAACAGCCTGATTAACCAATATAAGAAACTGTTCCAGCTGGATAAGGTGGAACTTGAGTTTGAACCGGAGGCGCTCCGCGCTATCGCAAAGAAAACGATTGAACGCCACACTGGTGCCCGCGGCCTGAGGTCAGTTGTTGAGGGTATCCTCACAAAAATGATGTACGATGTGCCGTCGGATTATACGATTGAAAAGGTTACTATTACTGCCGATACCGTGCAGAACGGCGCACAGCCCCTGATTGTACGCAATCCGGAGCGAAAGCCCGTAAAGCTGAAAATATCGGCTCCCGGCAAACGCGGAGGCCGAAGAGAGACTGCGTCATAAACCATACACGAGGACTGTTGCAGCGTGGTAGCTTTTTGTAGCACCCTGCAGCAGTTCTTTTTTCAAGGAGCTGAAACTTATGAGCACAGATCGCGAAATGAAGAAGTCGGATATTGTTACACTTCCGGCTCTTGCCCTGCGCGGGCTGGTTGTGTTTCCGGGCATGCTTCTTCAGTTTGATGTTGGAAGAAAAAAATCAATCGCTGCACTGGAAAAAGCCTTGAAAGCGGACCAGATGATTTTTTTGGTTGCCCAGAAAGACCTGGCCGACAATAATCCTTCTGAAAAAGAGCTTTACCAAGTCGGTGTTGTCGCAAAAATTAAGCAGGTTATCCGCCGCAGCGAAGAGGGAATTCGCCTTTTCGCAGAGGGCGTGTACCGTGCTGAAACTGTTTCTATCAAGCGTACAGACCCTTGCTTTGTAGCAGATGTGCATCGCATTGATTCACTGCCATACCGCTCTACACGTCGTTCAGAGGCGCTGGTGCGCTATACGGAAGGCCTTTTTGAGGAGTATGTGCAGAACTACAGTCATATTCCGCCGGATATTGTCGTCGGCGTCGTTCAGCGAAAAGAATGTGGGGAGCTTGCCGACTATATTGCTGCGAACATTATGTTTGATTACCAGGAAAAGCAGCAGATATTGGAAGAATTGCATCCGGAAAAGCGCTTGGAAAAGCTTTCAAAGATTCTTAAAAAAGAGATTGAGGTTCTTTCGCTGGAATCAAAGATCAGTGAAAAAGCGAAGAACCAAATTGACGAGAATCAGAAAGAGTATTTTCTGCGGGAGCAGATGCGCGCCATTTCCGATGAGCTGGGCGAGAGCGACAATCCGCAGCAGGAAGCTGACGAACTGCGGGAGCGCATTGAAAAAGCAAAACTGCCGCAGCTGCAGCACGACAAGCTGGCAAAAGAATGTGACCGCCTGAACAGTATGCCGGAAGGTTCCCATGAAGCAAGCGTGATTGCAAGCTACATTGACACCTGCCTGGAACTGCCGTGGAATACTTCCACACGCGACCATATTAACTTGGAAAAGGCACAGCGCATCCTTGACCGGGATCATTATGGCCTGACCAAGGTAAAAGAGCGGATTCTCGAGATTCTCGCGGTCAAAAAACTTTCTCCGGATATCCGTGGCCAGATTATCTGTTTAGTAGGCCCTCCAGGGGTCGGCAAGACGTCGATTGCACATTCTATTGCGGAAGCAATTGGACGTAAATACGTCCGTGTCTCCCTTGGAGGCGTGCGCGATGAATCGGATATTGTCGGCCATCGCCGCACTTATATTGGTTCGATGCCGGGCCGCATTATGGCGGCGATGAAGCAAGCCGGCACGAATAATCCACTGATTCTTCTTGATGAAATTGATAAGATGGGAAACAATTTCCGTGGTGACCCATCTTCTGCACTGCTGGAAGTCCTTGATTCAGAGCAGAACTGTACTTTTTATGACCATTATATTGATATGCCGTTTGACCTGAGCAATGTCCTTTTTATTACAACGGCTAACGATGCCAGTGAAATACCCGAACCGCTCTATGACCGTATGGATGTCATTACATTGGGCAGTTATACCCATGAAGAAAAGTTCCATATTGCCACGGAACACCTGATTCCGAAGCAGCTGAAAAAGCACGGCATGAACCGTAAAATGCTTCGTATTACTCCAGCTGCTGTCCATAAACTTATCAGCGCCTATACCCGCGAAGCGGGTGTTCGCAGTTTGGAACGCCAAATCGCTTCCATCTGCCGAAAAAGCGCCCGTACGTTTGTAGAAGATAAAGAGGCAAAAGTGGTTGTTACTCCAGCAAAGCTGAAGGCACTGCTTGGCCCCGAAAAATTCAAGGATGAAGCAACAAACAAAAAGGATACCGTCGGCTTGGTGAATGGCCTTGCCTGGACGAGTGTGGGCGGGACCATGCTGCCAATTGAAGTTGCTGTTATGGAGGGCACTGGAAAGATAGAACTGACCGGTTCCCTTGGCGATGTGATGAAGGAATCCGCAAAGACCGCCATCAGCTGCATACGCACCCGTGCCGCCCAGCTTGGCATCCGGCACGATTTCTACACAAAGTACGACATCCACATCCATGCTCCGGAAGGTGCCATCCCGAAAGATGGTCCGTCGGCTGGTGCCGCTATGGCTACTGCTATCACTTCAGCGCTTACCAAGATCCCGATTCGCCATGATATTGCCATGACGGGTGAAATCACCCTTCTCGGCCGCATCCTTCCGATTGGCGGGCTGAAAGAAAAGACCATGGCTGCGTACCGAAGCGGAATTACGACAGTGATTATCCCGGCTGAGAATGAGCCGGATCTTGCGGAAGTGGATTCTGCGGTAAAGGAACACGTCCATTTTGAACCGGTCGAGATGATTGATCAGGTTTTGAAACTGGCGCTGAGCGAGATGCCAGTGCCGCGCAAAAGTGTACCGGAAAAACAGCCAAAAACTTCCTGTAAAGAGCCTTCTGCACAGCAGACGTCGGCCGTAGAACACAGTTCCTGTGAACAGACGCGGATTCCGCAGTAAGGGGAATACATGAATTTTCAGAATGCTTTTTTTGAGTTTGCGGCTGGCACATCGGCCAGCCTGCCACCGCCGGATATGCCGGAAATCGTTTTTTCCGGCCGGTCTAATGTTGGAAAATCCTCAATGATTAACAAGCTGCTGAACCGAAAAGCACTGGCCCGCACCAGTTCTTCCCCGGGTAAAACGGCTACCATTAATTTTTACCATGTTGACTGCTGCCGTTTCGCAGATCTACCCGGCTACGGCTATGCAAAAGTTTCCCCGGCAGAAAAACAGCGCTGGGCCGAGTTGGTACAGGGTTACTTTGCCGCTAAGCGGAAAATTCGTTTGGTGATTCAAATTATTGATATGCGGCGGGCCCCAACGGAAGACGACATGGATATGGTTAGATTTTTACAGAACAGTGGTTTACCATTTCTGATAGCGGCTTCTAAAAGTGATAAGCTCAACACATCACAGCGCAGGGACCAGGCTGCGCAACTGGAAAATTTGTTTACGGCAAACGGCGTTGAATATCTTCCTTTTTCCGCATTAACCGGCGAGGGCGTTGAACCGCTTCATAGGCGGATTGCCGCCTGCACTAAGTAAATATTGTTAGATACCGCTGCATTAAGCAGCGGTATCTTTGTGCTGCGCAGTTAATTTATCTAAATTTATTAATATTCAGAATACCTTATTATTGAAAACAATCAAAATAATTCGAAAAATTGTTGGAAGTTTCTTTACTTTTACACTTTTTCGTGCTAAAATAGCAGAGCGTGTGAAAGGAGTATCTTATGAACTTAAATTCAAAGATTAAGGACCCAAGTGTTGACTTTCTTTTTGATGCGATACTTACCCTGAAGACCAGAGAAGACTGTTACGCCTTTTTTGAGGATCTCTGCACGGTTCCGGAGATTAAAGCTATGTCACAGCGCCTTCTGGTTGCACATATGCTTAGTATCAAAAAGGTTTACAGCGACATTGTTGCCGAAACCGGTGCGTCCACTGCGACAATCAGCCGCGTAAACCGTTCGCTGCACTATGGATGTGACGGCTACGAACTGGCCTTCAAACGTTTGGACGGCAGTACAAAAGGATGAGTTATTCGGCTTTTGCAAAGTATTATGACAGCCTGACGCGGAATGTGGATTATTCCGGCCGCGCCGAGTACCTTTGCAGGATTCTGAAACATTTAAACCATCCTGCCGGCCTTACAATCGACCTTGCCTGCGGAACAGGAAGCCTGACTCTTGAACTTGCAAAACGCGGCTTTGACGTTTATGGCTTGGATGCTTCGCCGGAAATGCTTTCTGTGGCTCAGCAAAAGGCTGCAGCCTTGGGGAGCAGCATCCTTTATGTCTGCCAGAAAATGCAGGAGATGGACCTCTACGGCACCGTAGACACAGCCGTTTGTATGCTTGACAGTGTGAACCACCTTCCATCTGCCGCAGATTTGCAGGAAGCCTTCCGCCGTGTGGCACTTTTTTTAAATCCTGGCGGATATTTTATTTTTGATGCGAATACTTTGTATAAGCACAGGAATATTCTGGCGGACAATGTCTTTGTTTATGATATGGAGGACGTTTACTGCGTCTGGCAGAATCGCTGTGAAGAAAAGACTGCACGGGTTTCGATTTCTCTTGACTTTTTCGAGAGAAATGGAAAAACTTATACCCGCAGTTCCGAACACTTTTACGAGTATGCGTATTCGTCGGAAAAGCTGCAGGCAATGCTGAAACAGGCTGGTCTGCAAACCAAAGGTATCTGGTCGGATGGGGCATTTGATGCGCCTGGGGCGCACACAGAGCGCTTAGTAATAGCTGCGGTGAAACCGGGAAATGAAATACCTTGACAAAAAATATGAAAAAAATGGCGTTTAGTGGTTGACAAACGGCGCGAGATATAGTATCATATAAAACGTCGCTGATGCAAATAACATTTCAGAACATTGACGGGAGCATAGCTCAGCTGGTTAGAGCACCTGCCTTACAAGCAGGGGGTCATAGGTTCGAGTCCTATTGTTCCCACCAAAAAGTGGCTCGGTAGTTCAGCTGGTTAGAACGCTAGCCTGTCACGCTAGAGGTCGTCGGTTCGATCCCGATCCGAGTCGCCATATTATTTGCCTCTGTAGCTCAGTCGGTAGAGCAGGGGACTGAAAATCCCCGTGTCGG
>JBFLFY010000039.1:0-12345 GCA_041859875.1 Caproicibacter sp.
CCCAAAACGAAAACGCACCCCTTTGGAACTGTTACCGGGAATGCTGCAGAACCCTGTACTTTGGTTATGCCGTTCTGGATATAGGCCGACTCATCAAGCTCTTTTCCGTCTACGGAAACAACGCCTTTTGAAAAGTTAATATCAACTTTCTGGCCTTCTGTGGCAATTACGCGTTTGATAATCCGTGTTTTCAGTTGTGTGCCGTCGGCATCAATTACAACAACGTTGCCACGCTGAAAATTGCGATCGGCGCAGGAAACAAAAACGCGGTACCCGTTTACATAATTCGGCAGCATTGAGTCGCCCTGCACCATAATATTAAGTCGAAAAATAAAAATGAGCAGAATCATTACGCCAATCAATGCCGTTATAAAAGCCTCTGCCCAATCGTAGCAGCCAGCGGCAAAACCATTTTTGGGCTTTTCCTGCGGCTGAATACCGGAACCTGAATCCGCCATAAAATTACCACCTTACAGCAAAATAACGGATAACAAAAAAGGGACACTCTATGTCCCTTTCTCAATGTTTGTAATGATTAAAAATTACCGAATCTGTTCCTTAACCTTTGCCGCCTTGCCTACTCTGTGACGGATAAAGTACAGCTTCGCTCTGCGGACATGACCTTTACGGATAACCTTAACCGCCTTAACATTTGGGGAATGGATTGGGAATACTCTTTCAACGCCCACACCGTAAGAAACACGGCGGACTGTAAAAGTTTCGCTTACTGCACTGCCCTTGCGTGCAATCACTGTGCCTTCAAAAGCCTGAATTCTTTCGTGGTCACCTTCGCGGATATTAACGTCCACACGAACGGTATCACCAATTTCGAACTGGGGAAGTTCCTTCTTAAGGGAATCCTGCGTAATAGTCTTTAATGCATCCATAAATTAAACTCTCCTTTTAATTTCAGACATTCATGCCAAAGGCAGAGGACTGTCAGCTTTATGCCCTGGAAACCGGGCATAATCCGCACCGATAAAGAATATCGGCGGACAAAATACTAATTAAGTTTATCACAGCTCCAATATAAATGCAACATATATTTTCTCAAAACAGATTTCTGCTTTGCGTTGCTTGACAGTTTATGTCGGACGCGCTATAATATTGAGCGTACCATTTTTATAGGGGCATAGCTCAGCTGGTAGAGCAGCGGTCTCCAAAACCGCGTGCCGAGGGTTCGAATCCTTCTGCCCCTGCCATTTTAAGCCCGCATGAGTGCTGATATTTTCAGTATTCATGCGGGCTTTTGATTGCAAATTTGGGCTGCTAAAGGAACGATAAAAAGCAGCCGCTGTCTCGGAAACCCGGGATGGTGACTGCTTTTTCGGCCTGTGAACGACTGTTCATCACTGTGTTTTTTTTGGCAGACATATTTTCATTAAAAAATTCTTTTAAGATTGAGCTTTATAGCTTAATCCGAATCCCTGTTTGAAAAGCACATTGCTCGTTCCGATGCTTTGAACCGTCTTATACCATGGCATCGATAGTTTTCCCCTAAAGTCTGTTTTGTTCAACAGCACGTCTGCAATGCCCCCGCCTTCGCTGCCGGGAAGATAGCACATTACTACGCTGTTCCAATCTTTTAAATAATTTTGAATCAGCACTTCTCTGCCCGCAACAACAAGAGTAACAGTCGGTTTTTGCAGACTTTTTGCAAGCTGAATTGCTTCTGTATTTCCGTTTAGTCCAAGGCTTCCAGTCAGGCTCAAGTCTTTTGTGTCGCCTTCCCATTCGGCGTACGGCTTTTCACCAACGCAAAGCAGAGTGACATCCGCCTTTGAAGCCTGGCTCTTATCCGTAATTATTTTCAGACCATATTCCTTTGCAGCAGACTGCAGACCTTCCAGAATTGTGGTTCCCTTTGTGACGTGCTGACCATTCTGGTCTATCCCGCCTGCCCACTGAACAGTCCAACCACCGCATTGCACCCCAACATTGTCCGCGGCAGGCCCTGTAACGAAAACGGTGCTTCCTTTTTTAAGCGGCAGTGTATTTTTATCATTTTTAACAAGGACCAGGCTTTCCTCAGCTAACCGCTTTGCCAAGTCACGGATTCCCTGAGTACCGACCTGCGCCACCTCATGCTTAACATTTTTCTCCATGGGGTCGTCAAACAGCCCCATTTCATATTTCACCGTTAAAATACGGCAGACAGCATCATCAATGCGGGACTGCGGAATTGCGCCGCTGTTAACTGCTTTTTCAATTAAGCGGCCGCATTCTTCAAAATTTTCCGGCTGCATCAGCATGTCGATTCCCGCATTAATTGCTGCTGCCAGCTTTTCGCCGAGATCTTTACCCGGAATATGCTGAATGGATTCCCAGTCGCTAACTACAAATCCGTCGAACTTCAGTTCTCCTTTTAGCTTTCCGGTTAAAAGCTGTTTATTAGCATGCATTTTAACTCCATTTACGCTGCTGTGACTGGCCATGACAATTTTAACGCCTTCCTTCAGAAGTGCCCGGTAAGGCTTGAGCAACTCTTCCAGCTGTGCATCCGTAAGCTTTGCATCTCCACGGTCGATGAGTTTGCCCTCTTCGCCAGTACCGAAAACGACACTTCCATCCCCAACAAAGTGCTTAGCCGTCGGCATCACGCCATGGTCAAGCTGGCCCTTTGCAAAAGCCGCGCCAAGCTTTGCAACCAGATTAGGGTCTGAAGAATAGCTTTCATAGGTTCTGCCCCACCGTGGGTCGGAATCTACCGCAAGGCAGGGGCCAAAATTCCACAGGACGCCGGTCACTTTCATTTCCTCCGCGACGGCTGCACCCATCTGATTCGTCAGCTGCTCATCATTTGCCGCACCAATTCCAATATTGTGAGGGAATATCACAGAATCCTGAACATTGTTGTGCCCATGGATTGCATCCAGCCCATACAGGCACGGAATTGGCAGCATAGAACTCATGGCGGCTTTCTGGTACCCCTCAACAAAGGAGCGCCAGGTTGCTGCGTCCCGGGAACGAGAATTCCCGCCATTCAGTACGGAACCATAACAGTTCTTCTGCATATCGTCGTATGTCAGACGATAACCAGCGCCCTGCAGCATCTGAGCAATTTTCTGCTGCAAGGTCATCTTTTTCATAAGAGCTGCGACTTTTTCCGCTGTTGACTGGGCATTTGAGCCTGCAGCGGCCTGTACTGTGGTGCTGCCGGCAGGCTTAGACTCCGGTTTTGTAAAGATGCCACAGCTTGTAGCTGAAAATAAAATCAGACAGGAACAAATGATACTGAGAATCTTCTTCATTCCAATCAACCCCTCTCATTGCGTTTTCTTTGGGTAGAAAACGGTCAGAATAACGCATATCAGTTTTTCCGGCATTGCCCCGTGTGACTAATTTGCCGTAATAAAATGGTAATTGTTACAATTCAATCCGCTTTACTTCTTTCATGTTACTCCGGCTGGAAATCCCTGTCAATCAGCAATCCTGCATAATTTTTCAGGGAATGATTTGATGATTTTCAGAACACGAAAATAAATTGGGACCTGCCACGAAGGCAGATCCCGAAAAGTACCGAGTCTTTCGTTTTTAAAGATGATTATAAAATACTGTCTGTTCAAGAGGTTTTCTGCTGAAGTGACGTTCCGGATTGGGTGCGGCGTCCTTTCCCGGATAGCCGGCCGGGAAAAGCGCAATGGGAATGATATTACATGGAAGAGCAAATTCCCTGACTACGGCTGCGGGGTCAAAATAACCAACCCAAGTTGTCCCAAGGCCTAGGTCAGCGGCCTCCATCATCATGTGAGTTCCAACAATGCTGGCGTCAATGTCGCCAAATTCTTTGCCGTCATACCCACGCTTCCAGCTTTCCCTGCTGTCATAGCAAACCAGAAAGGCAAGAGGGGCATTAAAATGGCAGGAAGTACATTTTTTCAGCTTGTTAAGCGCCTCTTCGCTTTCAAGCACAAGAATCTTTTGCGGCTGGTTATTGCATGCGGTTGGGGCAAGCCTGCCAGCTTGCAGAATACGGTCAATTTTTTCTTTCTCTACTTTTTTAGGGCTGAACTGACGCAGAGAGTACCGATTTGCGGCAAGTTCCAAGAAGTCCATTCTGAGAATTCCACCTTTCCTGATGTTTTGGCGATATTGACCGACAGCAAAAAACGAGCTTTACTTTCTTTGCCCGGCCTACTATACTAAAGTATAACCATCCGAAAATCAATCTGCAAGTACCAGTATTTTTGTTCAAAGGCACAGCTTGTTATACGGAAAGTCTTTTTGCTGATAAGAGTTAGGTCATCTGCTAAAAGCAGGAAACTGCTTGGAAGTATTTGAGAAGGGCGCATGGCGCAGCATTCTGTTGCTTCATAAAATGCTCAGAAATAAATATAAATATGGAGGCTAAACGCAATGAATAATTTTGATTACCACATCCCAACTGACGTGTACTTTGGAAAAGGTCAAATCAATCAGCTTGGGCAGAGAATGTCTTCGATTGCAAAGAAAGTGCTTTTCGTCTACGGCGGGGGAAGTATTAAGAGAATTGGGCTGTATGACCAGGCTATGCAGCAGCTGAAACAGGCAGGCATAACGGTGTTTGAGCTTGCCGGTGTCGAACCAAACCCACGGATTCAAACTGTAAAAAAAGGCGTTGCAGTCTGCAAGCAGGAAGGCATTGAAGGCGTACTTGCAGTTGGCGGCGGCAGTACAATCGACTGTGCTAAAATGATTGCAGCAGGCGCCTGCTACGATGGTGACACCTGGGACCTTGTCCTCGACAGCAATAAAATCAAAAAGGCAATTCCTGTTGCCGCCATACTTACCCTCGCGGCTACCGGCTCCGAAATGGACGGTTTTGCTGTTATTTCCGATATGGACAAAAATGAAAAATGGGGCACCGGAAATGAATTGACAAAACCTGTATTTGCCATTATGGATCCGCAGTATACATTCAGTGTTTCCAAATATCAAACTGCCGCCGGGTCATCTGACATCATGAGCCATACTTTTGAAAACTATTTTAACAACACAAATGGAGCTTTCCTTCAAGCACGCCTAGCGGAAGGAATTCTAAAGACTGTTATAAAATATGCGCCGATTGCCATTGAGCATCCAGATAATTATGAAGCCCGCGCAAATCTCATGTGGGCATCCAGTTTGGCAATCAACGGTCTGATTAGTTACGGCGAAGACACAGCCTGGACGGTACATCCCATGGAGCATGAGCTGAGCGCATTTTACGATATTACCCATGGCGCAGGCCTTGCCCTTTTGACGCCGTACTGGATGGAATATATTCTGTGCGAAAAAACGGTCGGCAAGTTTGCAGAATACGGTGTAAATGTATGGGGTATTGATGCATCCAAAGAGCCCATGTCCATTGCTAAGGAAGCCATAGCGAAAACCAGGGGATTTTTCCGTTCGATTGGAATGCCAAGCCATCTTAAAGACCTTGGCATTGACCAGACACACTTTGACATGATGTCTGAAAAAGCGGCAAATGGTGGGCTTGCGAATGGATTTATGCCGCTTACCAAAGAAGATGTAAAGAAAATATTTACGATGGCTTTATAGGGGCAAAGGAATCAAGTAACAGTCCACTAAACTTTATCACGGTCACAGCATCATTTCAGTAGGCATAACATTTTCACAGCGGTAAGAAAAAAGCATCAGCAAAAAGCCAGATTCAGTGTCACTGTTGGCTCATGCATAATCTTACTGAAAGGAAAGATGAAAATGAAAAAGTGTCTTGCTTTTCTAATGGCTTTGACCATGGCGCTTCTGCCCTGCGGCTGTGGAAAACAGCAGCCTTCCCCGCCTGCCTCGAGTAAAATCACAACGCCTTCTTCTGCAGCCAGCAGCACTGTTTCGTCTGCTCCAAATATTCCAGCGAACACCGCTGCTTGGCCGACAAAAGATTGGAGCATAAGCACTCCGGAGCAGCAAGGAATAGACGCAGCGAAACTTGCAAAGGCCGACAAGCGCATTCGGGACAATTACCCTAACTTTTACAGTCTTCTGATTGTGCGGCACGGATTTCTCGTCTACGAAAAGTATTATGGCGGCATGACCCGTGACAATGCTAACCCGGTTTACTCTGTCACTAAAAGCGTGACCTCCGCCCTAACAGGCATCGCTGTGCACAAGAAGCTTCTACAAGGTGTCAACCAGCGAATTTCAGACCTCCTGCCGGAATATTTTACAAAAGTAGACAATCAGCAGAAAAAAGACATTACGGTAGAACACGCACTGACCATGACGGGCGGCCTGCGCAGTACTGACGACGATTTCAGGTCATTCTACCGAAGCAGCGACTGGGCACAGGATACTCTTAGCCAGCCGCTTACAGCGAAACCCGGAACGAAATTCGGATACAACACGGGACTTCCACAGTTTCTTTCGGTTATCATCGCAAAAAGCACCGGAATGAGTTTAAGAAAGTTTGCCGAAGAAAATTTGTTTTCGAAAATTGGAGTTACAGTTCATGCTTGGGATAAAGACTCAAAAGGTTATTACGGGGGCGGTTTCGGGCTAAGCCTTACTCCAAGAGATATGGCAAAGTTCGGTTACTTGTATTTGCACAATGGCAACTGGAACGGCGAACAGATTATTCCGCAGGACTGGATGAAGGCTTCCATCGGCAAGCATGTCGCCGTCGACAAAGGGCTTGATTACGGCTATCTGTTCTGGATTCAGCAGGTAAGCAATTCTGAGAACGGAAAAAGCTGGTTTGCCTACCACGCCGCCGGTTCTGGAGGGCAGATTATTATCATGGTCCCCGGCCTCGACCTGGTGGCGGTCATCACCGCCAACGTGAGAGACAAATCCAAAGACGGCAAAGATACACTGAGCCTGATACCCGGATATGTCATGCCAGCGGTCAATCAGTAGCCCACCACCTTACAAAGACCTGCTGGCAACTGAAAAGTAACAAGACTGGAATGCAGCCATTGATGAATTTGGAAAATTAAATAAAGTTATAAGCGTCCTCAAAAAGACTTCGACTCAAAATGAACTGAGCCGAAGTCTTTTTCTATATTCAGATTACCAGGCAGTATGACAAAGATTCGAAACTCAAAATATTTATAGAATACTGCTCTATAAATATTGACAAAGAGTAAGGAGGCTGGTATTCTATGGTTTATAGAGCGGCGTTCTACTAAAAAGGAGGCTTTCCGATGGGACGAAAAAGGCAGGACCCAACAAAACGGAAAAATGAGTTTATTAAAACAGCAACACAGCTATTCCTTACTAAGGGATATGACAACACATCTTTAAATGAGATTCTTTCGGCGATGGGAAAAACATCCCCCCTTTCACCAAGTGTGTTTTACTATTACTTCAAATCAAAAGATGAACTGCTGGATGCCTGCCTAAACACTTATGTGGAGTGTTATGCGGAAGATGTTATTTCGTTGATTGACGACGCCTCGCTTAATCTTTCAGCAAAAATTCAAGGAATAACTACTCGTGTGCAAAGTGCTATGCAGGATTTCCATCAGATGTTCATGGAATCAGAAAACTATTACGCGGCTTCTTTCCATCAGTTGATTCTTGATCGGTTCTTTACAAAAATCAAACCTCATGCTGTGGAAGTAATTTCTGACGGACTGGAAGACGGGCAAATCCCGCTGACGAATCTTGCAAAACAGGCCGGTCCGCAGTTGCTCACGGAGCTGATTTGCAGCGGAATCATCGAATTGTTTCGAGGAAAATCTACGCTGGAGGAAAATCCAAGACTTATTCCTGTCTTTATCACACAGATTCTTGGGCTTCCGCCTTTGGAAATACAGGATTTTGAAAAAACATAAAAACCTTTTTATCATGAAAAATTCGCAGCAAAGGAGATACTCCATGAGCTTAATTCAATTCAATCATGTTACGCGCACTTACCGGACTGGGGAAGAAGACATTAAAGCACTTGATGGCGTAAGTTTTCAGGTAGAAGAAGGGCAGTTTACCGTTATTCTTGGACCATCCGGTTCCGGCAAAAGCACAACGCTTAATCTTCTCGGCGGCATGGACAAAGCAACATCGGGTGAAATTACAGTCGGCAAAAAGATAATTACCTCTTTTGGCGATGACCAGTTGACCGTTTACCGCCGCCACAATGTCGGTTTCGTCTTTCAGTTCTACAACCTCATACCAAACCTCACAGCCTTTGAAAACGTCGATCTTGCCTGCCGCCTTGGCAAAAGCCCGCTTTCCGCAAAAGAATCCCTGCAGGCCGTCGGGTTGGAAAAACGGATGAACAATTTTCCCTCAGAGCTTTCCGGAGGAGAACAGCAGCGGGTTTCCATTGCTCGTGCACTTTGCAAGAAACCACAGTTGCTTCTCTGTGATGAGCCAACTGGCGCCTTGGACAGTGAAACAGGAAAAAAGATTCTAAACCTGCTGCAGAAAATGTCTCGGCAATACCGCAATGCCGTAGTTGTCGTGACTCATAACGCAGCTATCGCGCCGGCAGCCGACCGGGTAATCCGCCTTAAGGATGGGCATATTCAGGCGGTGGATGACAACGCTTCCCCCACGCCGATGGAGGAGGTCGTCTGGTAATGAAATATCTTTTTGTAAAAATGCGCCGCGACCTTGCCGAGATGTGGACGCAATTTCTTTCCGTCTTTTTAATGGCATTTCTGGGAATTTTGATTTACGTTGGGATGGAAGGCACCTGGTTTGGCATGGAAACCGAACTGAATGGCTACTTTGCCAAAACCAATCTTGCTTCCGCATGGATTTACGGCAACGGGATGACAGGCAGCGACCTACAAAAAATCAAAAACATCAACGGCGTAACAGATGCAGCCCTTTCCGGCCTTGTTTCCGCCAAAGTAAAACTTTCGGGACAGTCCAGCACCAAAGAGCCGGATTTAAGACTTAATTTTGACACAGCCGGAAAAATTTCAAAACCGCTCACCGTCTCTGGCGCAGATTTTTCGCAGAATGGGTCCGGCATCTGGCTGGACGACGCTTTTGCAAAAGCAAACGGTTTGAAGACCGGGGACAGCTTGACTCTTTCGATTGGTGACGTACAGCAAACGCTTAAAATCCGTGGGCTGGTCATGAGCTCGGAATACACCTACTATACCGGTTCCGGTTCCGACACTATGCCAAACCACAAACAGCATGGCTTTGCATTTATTGGCCTGCCTACAGCCGAAAATATCATGGATGAAACAGTCGCCTTCAAAATGCAGAAAGATGTGCTTCCACAGCTTGCAAATCAAATAAACGGTGCCTATGATACCGCCCGGGAAAAAGCAGACACCACAGCCGAACAACTATTTACAGAATCGGTTAATAAGCAGAAACAGGCCGCTTACTCCAGGGCGAAAGCACAGGCGGATGCTTTCGCTGAACAGGCATTTACAAAAAGTGTAAGCAAGAAGAAAGAAACCGCCGAAAAACAGGCAGTCTTTCAGGCAGATGCTTTAGCCGTGCAGGCAGTCAACCGGGAATTTCAGATGAAAGCTCCTGCTATGACTGATTTCTCCTTTCTACCTCAATATCAGCAGGCTCTTTCAAGTGCCAAAAGGGAAGCAGAAGCCCAGGCGAAAGCGGAAGTGGAAAAACAGTTTGCAGCACTGCAGCCGCAGCTTGAAAAGCAGCTTTTAACTGCCAAAGCACAGGCTGAAACGAAGGCAAAATCCACAGTAGACCGGCAGTTTTCGCTGCAGCGAATGCAGCTTGCCAAGCAATCTGCAGCGGTGAAGACACAGGCAGAAAGCACTGCGAAAGAAAAAGCTACTAGGGCAATTCTAAAAAAATATCACTTGACTACGCAGCAATTCGATGCCATTCAGAGCCTAGTGGCCTTGCCAAAAATTCAGTCAATGGACAGCACCAGGCAAACCGATACAGCAAAGCAGTTTATCACACTGCTTAAGAAGTTACCTGATTCCATGCTCGCTCAAAGCGTCGGCGGCTTTTCACTTGCCACTTTAAAACAAACACCCGCTGACTACAATATGGTTCGCATTCGCACAGATGGAAATGCCGATACAAAAATGATTGAGCAGAAATCGCAGGACATTCTGGGAAGCCGGTACGTTGGATTTGCTGACAGGAACAGTATGACTTCCGCTCATGCTATTGTTCAGAAAACTTCGCAGATTAAAAAATTGTCGCTCATGTTTTCTCTCCTGTTTTTTCTGCTGGCACTTTTAACCATGCAGACAACGATGGCACGTCTGGTGGATACTCAGCGCATTCAGATTGGGACCATGAAGGCACTCGGCATAAAAGACTGGCAAATTCGGGGACATTATGCTCTCTATGGCGTTACAGTCGGGCTGCTCGGTGGGCTACTCGGAATCATCATTGCGCCGGTTACGATTTCTCCTACTCTGCTGCGGGCACAGGCCACGCAATATTCTCTGCCGGAATGGCCTGTGCGCCTTACTCCCATCTCCTATATGATGGTTGGGGCCGTAGCTCTTTGTTGTATGCTTGCGACGCTGCTTGCCTGCCGAAAAGGGCTTACTGCAATGCCTGCAGAAACAATGCGGGGAACAGCCCCAAAGGCAGGACGGCAGATCGTTCTTGAAAAGATGCCTCATCTGTGGAAAAGGATTTCCTTCGGCTGGAAATGGACTTTCCGCGATATTGCCCGCAACAAAGTTCGCTCTTTCATGGGCATAATCGGCGTACTTGGCTGCATGATGCTTCTCATAGCGGGTTTTGGTATGCAATATACATGCAACACCTTGCCGGATACCATTTACGGACAGCAATACACATACCAGACGAAAATTCTTTTAACTTCTACGGCAACAAAAGATAATCGAAATGCACTTTACAAAACATACGGAAACGGTCAATGGGTTCAGGAAACATCCGTTGAATACAAAGACCTGCCAAATGAAACAGAAACGCTGACGGTTGCGGGAAACGGAAATTTTATTCATCTTAAAAATGCAGAAGGTTCCGCGCAAAAGCTGCCTGAAAGCGGCATTTTAGTAACCCAGAGAGCAGCAAAACTACTGAAGCTTCAAAAAGGCAGCAAGATTTCGTTCCGCGCCGCTGGCGAAAAGGATTACACCACCGCCACGGTGTCAGACATTGTTGTAACGCCGGCGCCACAAGGAATTTATATTTCAGAAAGTGGGTGGAAAAAACTAAACAAAACGTTTACACCGACTTCCCTGTTAGCAGGAAGTACAGACAAGAACAGCAGTGTAAGCAGCCTTTCGTATGTGCAGGAGGTAACAACTCTTCCAAATCAGCATACCAGTATGAACAACAACTTTCAGCCACTGAACTTTATTTTTCTTCTTCTAAAAATGGCCGCCATTCTGCTCGATGTGGTAATTTTATACAATCTTGGTATTCTGAGTTTCACCGAACGCGTAAGAGAATATGCCACACTTAAAGTTCTTGGATTCTATCAAAAGGAAATCCGCTCTCTTGCCTTGCGCGAAAACCTTGTAACTTCCATCATTGGCTGGCTAATTGGCATTCCTGCCGGACTGCTGTTTCTAAACGTATATGTCGCTGTTTTATCAACCTCCAGCGTAAGCATGACGCCGCATCTCAATTTTTTGGATTTTTTGCTGGCTACAGTGATTACGGTTGGCTGCTCGATTTGCGTGAACTTGTTTCTTAGCCACAAAGTTCGGAAAATTGATATGGTTGGCGCACTCAAATCGGTTGAATAGCTTTTTATCCATAAGCCACTATACTTTTCGATTGATTGAATATTATGGCAAAATTTTTAACGCTGTAAATATTCTAGTATTATCAGGAAAAACACAAATAGGACTTCTTTTCAGCAGTCCTACTTGTGTTTTTTATTTACACTCGCTTTGCAGGCCTATCTGAAAACATGCAAGCGATACATATTCTTAGCACCCTATTTCAATCCAAAACATAAAGCAGCATCTAATCTGGCACTTCATTTGAACACATGAGCACCGCAGCTCCTCGTGTTGGGCTCGCCCTGCGGGCCGCGGGCTAAAGACGTGTCACCGACACGTCTTCTTAACGCCCTGTTCTCGCCCAACGCCCTGTTCTCGCCCAAAATAGAACACGATGATTTTCCCCTGGGCTCAAACCTACAACGCGCTTCCGGTCAGAAACTGGGAAACACAAACCAGCCAGCTTTTGGCATACGCAAAAAAGGACCGCTTTTCAGCAGTCCTACCTTTTGGCTCCTCGTGTTGGGCTCGAACCAACGACCCTGCGGTTAACAGCCGCATGCTCTACCAGCTGAGCTAACGAGGAATATTGATGTTGGCGCCACCTATTGTCCCGGGCCGGTACCAGCCAAGTATCTTCGGCACAAATGAGCTTAACTTCCGTGTTCGGAATGGGAACGGGTGTACCCTCACCGTAATCAGTACCAACTATAAATCTATGATATTATATAACTTGCTAACTTCGTCCTATTTGGTGACCCGT
>JBFLFY010000040.1:0-11350 GCA_041859875.1 Caproicibacter sp.
ATCGTTATTGATGGAAAGGCGTTAACTGCTGTGGATCTCTGTAACGATATAGTAAATTTATAACGCTCCTGCCTAATGGATTACAGTATCTATTAGAAAAGGAGTACACCATGCAAACAATTACTGAGGAAACCAAGAAAAAAGTTGTAAAATTACATATCCAGGACGGTCACACAATTGCCAGCCTTGCTGCCGAATACGGAATCTGCCACGCTACCGTTTCAAACTGGATTCGTGCTTACCGCGAAGGATTCCAAACAAATGATGCCGCAAAGTCTGAGAACAAATTAATGCAGGAGGTTCGGCAATTCCGGCAGAAACTTGCAGAAGCTGAAAGGGAGAACGACTTTCTAAAAAAAGCAGCGGCATCCTTTACTGTCAGAAAAATGGCATCACGCAGAGCATGAGCAAAGGGTGTCCTTATGACAATGCTCCGATGGAACGCCATTACAATACTTTCAAGGCAGAATTGATCAATCGCTTCAACTTTCGAACCGATGAAGAATTGGCATATGCTGTTTCAGAGTTCGCTTATGTTTGGTACAACCAGATTTGTCCACATTCATACAACAATTATCGAATGCCCTATGAGGCAAGGTACGGACTGAATCAATTTAGACAGTGGTGTTACAAAAATGCTTGACCACAACAATTACTAAAAGAATGGGATGAAATGTTTATGGAAAGCCAAGAGCAGCAGCATAAAAGGCGGATTCGATACAAAGGAACCCATCCGAGACATTTTAATGAAAAATATAAGGAACTGCAGCCAGAAAAATACGCAGAAACAGTTGAGAAAATAATTCAAAAGGGCCATACGCCTGCCGGGATGCATATTCCCATCATGGTTAAGGAGATATTGGATTTTTTAGCGATTCAGCCGGGCGAAATCGGGTTGGATGCTACCTTGGGGTATGGCGGGCATACATCCGAAATGCTCAAGTGTTTAGAGAATAAAGGGCATATTTATGCTTTGGATATAGACCCGATTGAAATAGACAAAACCAGAAAACGCTTGGAAGAAATGGGTTACGGGCCGGATATTTTAACAATCAGACATCTTAATTTTGCGAATGTTGACGAAGTTGCTGCCGAGGCCGGCAAGTTTAATTTTATTCTGGCAGATTTAGGCGTATCTTCCATGCAAATTGATAATCCCGCAAGAGGATTTTCTTTTAAGCAAAACGGCCCGTTGGATTTGAGAATGAATCCTGAAAGAGGCATTACTGGCGCTCAGCGCTTAAAAGAGTTGACTCAGGAGGAAATAGAAGGCATGCTCGTTGAAAATGCCGATGAGCCTTATGCGAAAGAAATATCTAAAGCAATTATTCTGAAGCAAAGAAGTGGAGTCGATATTTCTACCACGGCTAAGCTTCACGAAATCATTAAAGAAGCGCTTCGATTTATTCCGGCAGCTGAAAGAGATAAGGCGGTTAAAAAATCAAGTCAAAGGGTATTTCAGGCTCTTAGAATTGATGTGAACAGCGAATTTGAAACGCTGTATGCGTTTCTTGAGAAGCTCCCCAATGTCCTTGCCAAAAATGGGCGGGTCGCTGTGTTGACTTTTCATTCTGGTGAAGACAGATTGGTTAAAAAATCGTTTAAAAGGCAATTCCAAGAGGGTGCTTACAGCAAAATTGCAACCGAAGTAATACGACCGTCGGCAGAAGAATGCGACAGAAATAACCGCGCCCATTCAGCAAAAATGAGGTGGGCAGTCAAAGCGTAAGTTTCCCTAGAAAAATTTTTCATTCATTATCTGCAAATCAGCAAAATGAGTTCAGCGCAGTGTATCTTGCATATTCTGCATATGTTCAGTCATTTAACGCAAAAAGGAGCAGCTTAGCGCTGCTCCTTCTCACATCCCATTTTAAGGCTACCCCAACTATTGACATAGAGCCTTCTCCGCTTTCAGGCCCCTGTTTTACGCTACTTTAGCTTTAATATGGCACCGGAAAATGGAGCCAGGTTGCCATTCAAAATTTCACCGCTTTTCAGCAGGACTTCCGGGGAAACACCGTCTGGAAGGCTGAATTCCTTTTCACTGCTGGTATTATTCAGAACAGTTAAAATCGTCTGGGCACTATTGAAGCGCTTCAGGTAGAAAACATCGTCTTTCGCCCACATACGCACATCGCCGCGCTGCAATGCTATGCTTTCCCGTCGGAGCATCATAGCGGCGTGGTAAAAATTCCAAAGGTCGGTGTCCCAAGTGGATTGGTCCCAGTTAAAAGTACGGCGGCTGTCCGGGTCTCCTTTGCCTTTCATGCCGATTTCACTTCCATAATAGGTACATGGAATGCCCACATAGCTAAAAAGGAACAAAACCGCAAGCTTTACGCGGCGCTTGTCACCGCCGCACCAGGTGAGAAAGCGCATGGTGTCATGGCTGTCAAGCAAATTTAGCATGGAAAAATTTGCCTGTTCAGAATTCCACATCAGGCAGCAGGAAAGGTCGGCGGAAAACAGCTTGGCGTTCAGCTCCTGCGTTGCAAAATAGCGAATGCAGGCCTTTGTTACCGGGTAATTCATAACGCCGTCAAACTGGTCGCCCTCCAGCCATGGGCGGGCATCGTGCCAGTTTTCGCCAATGATGACGGCCTCCGGGTTCACCGCTTTCACTGCTTTGCGGAAAGAGCGCCAGAACTCGTGGTCAACTTCATCGGAAACGTCGAGCCGCCATCCGTCTATGCCCGTGGCACGCATCCAGCCGGTTACGGTGTCAAGCAAATATTTTTTCATGCCGGGGTTTGAGGTGTTCAGTTTTGGCATATAGCCACAGTCGGAAAATGTACGGTACCGGGCTTCTTTTTTGCCATCCGGGTATTGTAGGAAGTGAAACCATCCGGCATACTTGGACTTAGATCCGTTTTTCATCACATCCTGAAACGGCGCAAAATTCTCCCCACAATGGTTAAATACGCCGTCGAGCACCACACGGATTCCCCGCTTATGCGCCTCTGAAACAAGGCGGCATAAGGTTTCTGTGTCACCAAATGCAGGGTCAACTTTGCGGTAGTCGGTCGTGTCATATTTATGGTTGCTGCGCGACTCAAAAATTGGAGTAAGGTACAGGCCGGTAATCCCCAACTTTTGCAGATAGTCCAGTTTGCTGATGATTCCCTGCAAGTCGCCGCCGTAGAAGCTGCTCGGCGTTGGAAGTTCGTCCCACGTCGAAAGCTTTTCAGGGTCATTCGACTGGTCGCCGTTGCAGAAGCGTTCGACAAAGATTTGGTAGAAAACCGCTTCATGCACCCAGTCCGGCACATGATGAACATCAACAGGATTGATGAATGGGTACTGGAAATAGTGCAGGTAGGCATACTGGTCGTCAAATGTTTTGGATACGCCCGATTCCGAGTAAACGAGCGTCTGCTTTCCGTCGGAAATCAGGAAGTAGTAGCCAAGGCGCGGGTCGTCCGTAGTAAAATTATACTGGTAATAGTCAAAATATCGGTCTGTAGCGACCTTTTCCATCGAGTATGCTTTTTTCTCCGACCAAACGTGCTTCCGTGCAATCACAACGAAAACGCCGGTGCAGTCATCCTTTGCTGTTCGTAGGCGGAGATGCAGTTCCCGATTGCTGTAAGCGTAAGCGTAGTTGCTTTTTTCTATATGACATAGGCCCTGAAAATTCACAATGATCCTCCTAAATCCCGTTGCGGTTAAGATTCGACTTTAACAAGTGAGTTCCATTCATCCTGTGCTTTTTTTGCACCTTGCACAGGTGTGAGTTTCCCATCGTATACAGCAGTGCATACATCGCCGGAAATTGTCCAGAAATAGCTGATGCGCTTTGAAGTCGGCATAGGTTCGGAATTGTTAAAGGCTTTTATGATAGCCTGCAGCACATCGTCGTTGGCGACACCTTTAATAGTGGAAGCATCTTTGCGCGCCGTAATTTTGGAGGCTTTTGTATAAAGCAGTTCTGCATTTTCGGGAGAAATGAGCGACTCCGCAAAAAGCTGTGCGGCTTTCGGATACTTTGTATAAGCGGAAACATGGGCATTCTGAATAAAGGCAAAGGATTTCTGCTGGTGACCGTCAAGGGTCGGCAGCGAAACGGCACCGAGATCCACACCGGCCTTGCGGAAAGTCTTAACATCCCATGGGCCGCTCATGATATATGCGGTATTGCCGTTTTCAAATTGGGTGTCGAGAAAATCTGTATTGCCGAGGTCACCGGAAGAAATTGGGACGATTCCGTGGTATTTCTGAAGGACTTCCAGACCTTTTTCAAATTCCGGAGTGTTGAAGCCCGGGTGGTCGCTGTCCGTCCCGTTTTTGCCGAAAAGCTGGAAGCCGTAGGTACTTAGCATGGTGTACATCGGTGAACCGGTGGATTCAAACAGGTAGTAGAATTTATTTTTCTTCGGATTGTTGTAGGCTTTTGCTTCTTTTGCCAACTGTTCAAAAGTGCTGATTGGTGTTTTCACCAGTTTTTTGTTGTAAAACAGCACATAGGTTTCCACAGAAACCGGAACCCCGTAGCATTTACCGCCGCTTGTAACTGTTTTCATACAGATGGGTAAAACTTCATCGTTCAGCTTTGTTACGATGGACTGATCCAGCGGCAGAAAGTAGCCGGACTTAATGCATTCGGCTGTTTTGTCATGTGGGCAGATAAACACATCCGGGCCTTTACCAGATGGGCCTTCCAACGCGATTTTCTGCGTGTCATACAGGCCGCCTTCCTCAACGGTTACCTTAACGCCGTATTTTTTTTGGAAACTTGCAGCTGCGGCTTTGGCGAACTCGGTATCGGAAGTACCGGCGGTGCGGAATTTCAGTGCGGCACCGGCCTCAGGCTTCAGTTCGGTGGCAGAAGCGGCTCCGCTTTGTGCGGCGGAGGGAGCTCCGCCTTCCGCCGGAAGAGATTTTTTGCATCCTGCAAACGGTACGGCAAGAAGTGCGCAGAGCAGAAACGCTGTGATTTTCTTACAGTTCATATGGTTTTCCTCCTAATAAGAATTTGTTTTCAGCCTTTGTTTGCGCCCGAAGCAATACCCTGCACCAGGTATTTCTGAAAAATTAGAAACAAAATCGTAATTGGCACAGCAATCAGGATAGCGCCGGCGGCAAACATGGTGAAGTTTGAGTTCTCTTTTCCGGAAATCATGCTATAGAGGCCGACGGCAATCGTGATGTGCTTGTCGTCGGAAAGTAGCATGTTCGGCAGTATGTAGTCCATCCACGGCGCCATGAACTGAGAAACGGCGCAGTAGGTGATAATCGGCTTGGAAAGTGGAAGAATGATGTGAAAAAATGTGGTAAAATATCCGCAGCCGTCAATATAGGCCGCTTCATCAATCTCTCTTGGAATACCGTCGAGGTATCCTTTTACCAGCCACACATTGTACGGAATGGCACCCGCCACATAGATGATGACAAGGGCGATAGGCTGGTCCAGCAGGCCGAAATTCAGAAACAGTGTGTAGAAAGCCGTCATGGAAAGGAAAGTCGGAAACATGGAAAGCAGCAGAATCGTCATAAGGCTCATTTTGCGTCCCTTGAATTTAAAGCGGGAGAAAATCCATGCCGTTATCATGACCAGCAGCACCGACACTACAGAAGTTACAATAGCAATTTCAAATGAATTCATGAACCAGCTTGCATAGTTGGTGTCGCGGAAAAGGCGGGTGTAATTTTCCAGCGTAAGCGCTTTCGGGATAAATGTAGAAGAAGCGAGGCCGTTGCCTTTGTTGAACGAAGAAAGGACAATCCAGCAGATTGGAATCAGAACCAGAAGCGACATTACGATAAGTTCCAGATGCACCCAGAAAGAAGTCATTTTTTTGCTCATAGCGGCCTTCACATCTCCTTAAATGAAGTTGTTCTCTTAAAGTTCCAGTATGACACAATACCGATGAAGATGAAGATCAACAGGCTCATAACGGCCGCCATGCTAAACATCTTCTGATTCAGAGTCAGCTTGTAGATCCACGAGATGAGAATATCGGTGTCGCCGGCAAACTGGTACGAAGAATCGGCCGGGCCGCCGCCTGTGAGGAAGTAGATGGAACCGAAAGAGTTGAAATTAAACGCCAGGCTCATTACAATCAGCGGTGCGGTTGCCTTCATCAGCAGCGGCAGTTTGATGTCGAAGAAAATCTGGACCGCACTGGCTCCGTCTATGCGCGCCGCTTCATAAAGGCTTACATCCTGGTTTGAAAGCACGCCTTCCAGCATAAGCATGAAAGAAGGGAAGCCAAGCCAGAGGTTTACAAGCAAAATGGATACTTTTGCTAGAGTCGGGTCAGTAAGAAACGGAATGCGGGAAGAGGTCAGCCCGCAATCAAGCAGGAACTGATTCAGCGGCCCAAACTGGCCGTTCAGCAAGTTGCGGAACATCAAAAGTGAAATCATGGCAGGAATTGCCCACGGAAGTATGAAAATTGAGCGGTAGAACGAACGGTGTTTCACACATTTGCTGTTAAGAATCAGCGCCTGGAACAGGCCAAGAAAATACGAAGAAAAAGTAGCGACGACAGCCCAGACAACCGTCCAGAGCAATACGGAAAGGAAGGTCTGTGTCCAGATCGGCACATTGATTATTTTAGCAAAATTCTGAAAGCCGACCCAGTTTACAAGGCTTGCCGGCGGAAGATGATTGATGTCGTAGTTTGTAAACGCCGTTAAAACCGAGAAAATAATTGGCATAACGACAATGAAAAGCATGATGATGGCGACCGGTGCAAGAACCAGGTAGGGGAACATTGATTTGTAAAGGCCTTTGCCGTATTCTTTTGAGGTCGTAAATGTGCCGCTCTCGTCAATGGCCTTTCCGGTATGGAAAGCATCAGCGATGTTCCACACATATATGGCAAGAAAAATCAGAAAGCCTATCAGCGCAATAATTCCGTTGATGAGCAGCATAGTGGAATGGTCGCCCCGCACACCCGGGACTGTACCAAGGGTATAAAGCCCCCACAAGCCCTTTGTAAAAAAACCGCCGTGCAGTCGAATCTGAAAGTCGCTGATTTCTCCGGCAAAATAGTTTGCCCAGTAGCCGGACTGGAACTCAATGCCGAAAAACAGCACCTGTGCTAGAAAGAAGAGGAATCCCTTGGTACGCTGCCGACCAATAAAGAACTGGCCGCTCCCCCACAACAAACAGGAAAGGACCGTTGAGCCTACCCTTTTTTTCACGATCAAAACCTCCCACAAAAGAACAGGCCGTTCCCGCTAACACGGCACCATCCCTAAAAAATGTTGAAAAGCTGATGCAAAGTAATTTATATTGCATAACTTCAAAAACTCTGTTACAATAGCGGTGTATTGGCGAAAGGAAGCGAATGCAGACTATGGCAAAAGGCAAAGTAACTCTGCGCGACATTGCAGATGTCTGCGGCGTTTCCACCGCAACCGTTTCGTATGTACTTAACCACTCGGAAAAGGAAAAAATCAGCCATGAAACGCGTCTTAAAATTGTGAAGGCCGCGGCTGATTTACATTATACGCCATCGCTCTTCACAAAGAAGCCGGCAAAACGAAAGAGTAACCTTGTCGGAATTATTATCAATTTAAATGAAAACGGAAACTCCGCCGGAAAAAAAATGATGTACTACGACCTTGCCGCTGAACTGAGCAGCCGAATCCGCTCCATTGGCTTTGAAACGCTGACCATAACAACGGCCGACCTTTTGAAGGATGCAAAAGTCATCACTTCCCATTGCCTGGATGCCGTATTTATGATTGACGTCGACGGTGAAACCGCGCGGAAAATAACTCATGACTACTATGTACCGATTATTTTTCTGAACTGCGAGATTAACGACCCGCTTTTCTGTAAAATTTACCCCAATTATCAGGCCGTATTCCGGAAGGCGCGGGCAATACTGCAAACCGACACACCGTTCCTTCTGATGGAAGACATCTGCAACTGTGAGCTTCGCTGCCGTATTACAGCAAGTTTCCAGACAAAAGACATCTTTATTCATACACCCGGTTCCAATTTACAGGCCTTTTTGGAAGCGCACCGTGGAAGAAAGGGAATTGTGCTGGGCGATCTGCTGGGGCTGCAGGCGCTGTATTTATTTGGAAAAGAGAACCTTGCCGTGCTTTCCAGCCTGGAAGACACGCCGCTGCCGAAAGAAGCAAATATCCTGCATATCCCAAACATCCGAAGAGCGGAAGCGGCAGCAGAAGTGCTGAAAAATATGCTTTACCTTGACTACACCCCAAGCGAGGGAAATCGAATTTTTCTTGACTGTGAATCATAACAATGGTAATGAAGAGAAAAGGAGGCGCTGTAACGGCGCCTCCAATTTTTTGCTGCTTTTCAGCGGCTTAGGCGCTGACTTTGTTTCTACGGAGCTCAATCACAGCGCCTGCAAGTGCCGCTATGCCGAGAACTGCTACGCCTGCCGCGGCATTGCTGCTGTCGCCGGTTTTCGGCGTTGCGTCTTTCGCATCACTGGCTGTAGTAGTCTTGGCAGTATCTGCAGAAGCTGCTGCCGTCGGAGACGGTGCGCCTGCCGGTGCCGTGTCAGTAATCGTAATGTCTACGCCGCCGCCTATGCCGCCAGCGTTCTGGGACGTGCTGGAAGAGGTGGTTACCCAATAAGCACTCTTGGTGATTGGCAGATCTTTCGTCTTCTGGTTCGCGGTCTGCTGAGCCTTCGGTGAGCCGTTGTCGTTAAATACGACATTCAGCGGTTTGCTGCCTGTGTATTGGAAAGAATACCAGTTGCCTGAAACCTGGGCCATCTGAACGCCAGGCCATGCTTTTCCGGTAGAGCCGCTGCCATAGTATGTGTAGCAGTAAGCCTGCTTCCAGTTTTGCGGTTTCTGGAAGTATACAGTTACGCCGGCACCTGCTGCACTTGCGGGTGTAGCGGCCAGTGTCGCTCCGGATACGGCAACAATCGCGAGGGTCAGAAGAGATGCGAGTCCTTTTCTCCACAACTTTTTCATCTGGGAATCATTCCTTTCAAAATAATAATTATCAATAACAGCTGAAAGTTGAAACAGCTGCTATTTTTAAAATCAGGCAACTTTCTTGGCAACGACCGCAAACCGGCCATCCAAAGTGTAATTGCTGCAGGTGGAAAGTGTGAGCAGCCGGTTGCCATACTCTGCGGTTATTCCGGTCTGGTAAAGTGAAAGTTTCTTTACATTTGAAACAAAACTGTCATACTCCGACCGGGTAGCCTGGCCGCTGAACTTGTAATATTTGAACACATTGTCGCTCTGCTTATAGACTTTAGAATTGAAAGCGGCTAACACTTGGTATTTTCCGGTTTCATAAAGGGTATCGAAAGAAATAGTAGGGTGGGCTTTCCAGTAGCCTTTGGAACGGTATTTTACAAGGTCTGCCAACTCTGTGCCGTCTTTCATGTTGTGTCCGTACACAAGGTAGTTGGCACTTGTATGGAGGTCTGTGCCTGCATCCAAAAACGGAAGGCCGCGTTTTTCTTCCCGCTTTTTGAAGTTTCGGTGAAGGTAGTACTCTGGTTCGCCCGGCGTAAGCATAACAGGGTAATTGATGTTTGTGCCGTCAATTTTCACCCACCCGGCAACGTCAGTGTTTTCTTTGCGGAGGACCTGAAACTTTGGCAGAACTTCTGTGCCTAAGGAAGCTTTGGAGGAAACTGCCGCAGCATTGCTGCTGCAGAAAGGCTCGGAAGAAAGCTGCTGCATTTCCCTCATGCTGTTTTGCGCCTCTGCATAATAATGAAGAAGATACACACCGCAGCCTACGGCGATGGCCAGCAGAACGAATAGATTGACTTTATGTGCCTTTCCGGAGATAACGCCTTTTTTCATAGAACCGATCCTTCCCGGAACCTGCCGGACGAAGTTCGTTTTACTTTGCTTTGCAAACTCAATATAGCATTGGATCAGCCCACAGTCAAGCAAGATGCATAAATAATTCCATTTAAATTAGAAAATTGTTATGCAAAATAGGCAAAAAATAACTTAAAGCCATTTTGTTAAGCTGAACACGGCGCTGTTACCGCGCACTGGCTGTGCCTGTTATCTGCAGGCCTAAAAAAATTAAGCACTTTACAAAATCAGAAAGAAAATGTGCGACATTTTATTGCAAAATAGCCCCCACAGCTTAGGCTCGAAAATTCGCTGCTCCACTCCAGTAGAATCAAGCAAAAGGTAGCCACAATAGCACATAAAATGTTGAAAAAGGGATTCTAAATATGGTAAGAAGTTTTCATTATGGGCTATTTTTTACCTTCTTAGGGTGGTGCGCTTCATTTTACAATTTATCAATTGAAAACGATGCAAAGAAAGAATAAGCGGATCATAAATTCTTCCCAGCCGTGCCTATTATTTAGCGGGTAATTGGCCGTAAAAAATAGCCCCACAAATCTGTGGAGCTAAGGAATCTCAAGGTTCACTTTCTGTTCTTATTTTTGCTTTTCGAGCTTTATTGTTGTAGTCGTCCCCATTGCAGAAGCTTCATAGCTTAACACGCCGTTTTGGTATGTCATTGTTTTCGTCTCGTCATTGGATGCAAGCACGGCGTTTTCAGTTTTGCTATGGTTATTTTTTGAATTCCATTTATATGGCTCATCTGCAACAGTCGGGGCGACAAAAGTGCCAACCCAATAAAGCGATTTTGTATTGCCATTATCGCTTACCCAATAAATTTCAATCGTATTACTCCTAATTGTTGCTGCCTGATAGGAATCGTCGGATTTGCTGCCTATTTGCTTCCAATTCCCTGTGAGATCTGGCACTCGCTTTGGGGGAGTTTTGCTTTCAACTGAGTTGACTTGACCATTGCTGCCATTGTGTGCGTTTGCAGACGAGGAGCTGCACCCCGGAAATGCCGTAAAGAGCAGAGCCGCGCAAAGAGTAATGATTACTAATTTTTTCATTTCTTACACTCCTAAAACAGTATTTAGATTTCAGCGTCCTTTGTGATACGCTTCATCATACGGCGTGTAATTTCTGCGAGGCTTCTTCTCCTATACCGTTAACAATATGTCTCACTAAAAAGCGTCCTCGTTTACAAGTATGTAATCGACGATGCTTAATATCATGTTGGGCATTCCTACAACAGCCTTACATGTGTGCAATCAACTTGGCCTTAATATTCGAAAATTCCTCGTCATTGATAATTCCAGCGTCAAGCATTTGTTTTGCCTCTTGAATTTTCTTTAATATAGAATTGGATGGAGTTTTGCTTGCTTCTACAGCACTCTCTGCAATGGGAGGTTGAGAAGTTTCTTCTTTCTCATTTTTACACACTCCCGAAATGTCGTTCCAATCGGCTTCAAAAGCGGCATCAGAATATGCAAAGTGGGCTTCATCTAAAGCATCTATAAGCCGCGTCCCCATAGGGGGAAGCGTAGCAAATGTGATACCGCCCGAAACCAAGCCTCCGATA
>JBFLFY010000041.1:0-11023 GCA_041859875.1 Caproicibacter sp.
AAGATACTTGGCTGGTAACGGCCCGGGACAATAGGTGGTGCCAACATATTTAGGAAATGAGAGAAGACAGCGAAAGCTGTCTTATCTTTTTTGGCTATGGTATCATTACAATAATACCTAGGCTCTGGAAAGAACAGGGCCGCTGTGTTTTTGCAGCGGCCCTGTTTTGCTTTCTTTAGGCTGCAAATCTGCCGTTTTTCGTGTATGACTTTATGAAATTATGGCCTTCGTTGAATTATTTATATTTATATGGTATAATAGACATATACTAAATGTATAAAGACATGAAAAAAGACGATATGGCGAATCATGGTCAAATACAGCTGCTGCAAATGCAGCATTTATTGGAAAAGGGACTTTGAAATGCCCTTGAATGGAGTCGCCATAAAAAACAGAAAAGAGGAGAAAAACAAATGCGCAAAATTAAGCTGGGAATCGGTTTTGCAACAGGAAGAAAAAATTTCCCGAAAGTCCTGGCGGCATACATTAATACCTGGGATGCCACAAAGCGAAGACTGCCAAAAGATGTTGAAGTAAGTTTAAACCTGTTTGTTTCATACGATTTGGTTTACCACAATACCCATTCGACCGATTACACAAATTTAAGCCAAGAGATTGTAGACGCATTTGATAAAATCGTTTTCTCCGGTGCAAAAAATACATCCAGGAGTATTGAAAACCTGATTCACAATGAAAAATTTACAATAGACGAATTAAAAAGTGTATTCGGAACAGGCTATGCAGGAAAACGAAATGCAATATTATATGCTGCTCTTGAAAACCATATGGACTATCTTCTCTTCCTTGACGATGATGAATATCCAATGGCTGTAACAAATAACCACAACATCTGTCTTTGGAGCGGACAGCAGGTTTTTCTTACACATCTTCAGGAAATAAAGGATGCCGATTACACGAACGGCTATCACTGTGGTTACATTTCACCAATTCCACAGATCGTTTATAATGATACCCTGAGCGAATCGGAGTTTAAACTGTTCATTGAGGCAATCAGCAACGAGATTATTAATTGGGACAGTATAAAAAGCTTGATGGACTGCGGTGGAGTTACATATGCTTCAACAGAGGTACTTTTAAAAGGACAAGAAACTGAAGTGCCGTTGGTTCACGGGTGTAGATTTGTTTCCGGCGGAAACCTATGTGTTAATTTATCACGTCCGCAGCGTACCCTGCCGTTTTTTAACCCGCCAGGCGCGCGGGGCGAAGATACCTTTCTTTCCACAATGCTGAAAGACCGTGTGGTGCGAAAAATACCGTGCTACACCTTTCATGATGGATTTTCGTTTTATCAGCATTTGCTGGACGGTGTGCTTCCCATTCAACTTTCGGAAATAACGGGAGATTCGCCGTCTGTGGACACTCGCTTTGTTGAAGCGTGCATTGGCTGGGTGCGTTATAAACCGCTGCTGATTTATATAACAGAACCGGAACAATACGAACAAAAGATGGAGTCAATACGGGAAGCATTGGCAACCACGCTCCCGAAATTGGCGGAATATTTTCACGACAAGCGCTTCTTAAAAATTTCAACAGAGTTTGAAAAATACTGTAAGAATGTAAAAAAGCATTATGCACAGTTTATGATGGCACAGCGAACGTGGAAAAAAGTTATTAGCACAATCGATTTTTCATAACAAGAGATGAGATGAAGATGCCGTCTGGATTACCAGATAGGAAAATAAAACACGGAAATTACAATTTTTGTTCCAGTACGGTGCTCCGCGCAGACATACCCAGGCGACGATAAAAGGCTGCTGCGTTTTCATTGAATTCCCACACCAGCAGTTCCATTGACGAAGCACCTCGCTTTTTCGCTTCCGCTTCCGCCGCGTGAAGCAAAGCTTTTCCGGCACCATGTTTCTGGGAGTCGGGGGAAACACTCAGGACGTTTAGATGTGCCACGATGCGCGGTTTCAGAATCGGGTCCTTCAGCGCGTGCCGAAGCTCGGCACAGGCATACCCGACAACCTTTCCAGCGGAAACAGCAGAAAGTGCAATCACATTTTCATTTTGAATGATTGATTGATAATCTTGCTGTGTTAAAGGGTCAGCATTGTAAAAAATATCCGGGCGGGCATTGGCATGAAGTGTATGAACCTGCTGAACAAGCTGGTGAACAGCTTCAAAGTCGCCGGCTTTTGCCTTGCGAATTTCCATTTTAATCAAGTCCTTTTCTAAAAGAAACAAGGCCGCTGCAGAAACGCAGCGGCCTTAATTTTTCAACTATTTTTCAGGTATTTGTCAAACCATGCGGTAATTTCTTTTAAGCGGCGCTCACGGTGTTTTGGCTTGCCGCTGCGGGAAAGCTCATGGTTTTCACCATGAAAAATTACCATTCGCGTCGGAACATTATGCGCACGCAGGGCGTAAAACATCTGCATTCCTTCCGAAAGCGGGCAGCGGTAGTCTTCGTCGGAGTTGAGAAACAAAGTCGGCGTAGTGACCTTATCTGCATATTTCAGCGGGGACTGCGCCCAAATCTTTTCCATGCCGTTCCACGGGTCGCCGCCGCACTGGTCGGGTGTGAAGAAATAGCCGATGTCTGCGGTGTTATGGTAGCTGATCCAGTTCGAAATGCTCCGCTGAGAAGCGGCAGCCTTGAAGCGGCCCGTATGGCCGATGATCCAGTTCGTCATGAAGCCGCCGTAGCTTCCGCCGGTCACGCCCATGCGGTCACTGTCAATAAAGCTGTACTTTTTAACCGCTTCATCTACAAAGTCCATTAAGTCCTGGTAATCCTGCTCGCCGTAATGGCCGTAGATGTCGGCAAAATGATTGCCTTTGCCGTCGCCCCCGGTCGGGTTACAGAAAATGACCGCATAGCCCTGCCCTGCCCAGTACTGCATTTCATGGAAGTAGCAGTTGCCGTAAACGGTTTTCGGCCCGCCGTGAACATCAAGAATCGTCGGGTACTTTTTCCCATCCTTTTTCCCCACGGGTGGGATGACCCAGCCGTGAATCGTTTCGCCGCGGCTGTTTGTGAAATACAGGTCTTCCGGTTCGGAATACTCGTATTCAGCACAGAGATCAACGTTGAAATCCGTCAGTTGTGTTTCTTTGCCGTCGCTGGAAACAGTATAAATCTCGCTGCCACCGCCGTCACGCATGGCAATGATGGCAAACCCATCCCGGTACAGGACAGCGTCGGTGATGTTGCCGCGGGCCTTTGTCACCGGTGATATACGTCCGGCAGCAGTATCCAGGCCGATAATCTGTGTGCTGTCGTCGAGTGTGTCGAGAAAATAAACATTGTTCCCAATGACCATTGGCTCGGATGGCATACGGCGGTCTGATTTCACTTCGCTGCCAACGGAGTTATAAAAATCATGTGCGCCGCCGTCGTACAGGGTGCGGTATTTCCCTTTTTCACGAAGGAAGACTTTCATGTTCTCGTTCAGCAAATGCCGGTCGGAGCTAATGGCGAGAACAACCTGCCTGCCGTCTTCCAGAGGAATCACGGCGCCGTGCTGGCCTTCTTTTGTAACAGAAATATCCTTTGCTTTCAGCGTTTTCACGTCCAGCTCATACAGGCGGTCACAAATCGGTGCGCACCCCGTAAAGTCCGTGGCGGCATACCACAGCTTTTTCCCGTCGGGCGAAATGCCGAAGATGCAGGCCTCGGTATTTTCACCGGTTACGGGTTTTACTTTTCCTTTTTCCCAGTAAAACAGGCGGTTTCGGTGCCCGTTTATGTAACCTCTGCCGTTGGCGCGGAACGGCAGTTCATCCAGCACACGGCAGTCAGTGGTGTCTTTCATTTTTTCCGCAGCCTTTTCCGCGTCGCCCTTGCATTCAGCCAAAGCAGCTTCGTACTCGTGCGAAATGTCCGCGGCAAAGAAAAATCTGTCTTCGGAAAGGAAGCGGAAATCCGTCACGTTGTACGGCAGGCGGAGGAATTCTTCTGCTTCGCCGCCATCGTAAGGAAGCTTCTGCAGCACGGTGAGCGGGATGCCCTTTTTGGCGGTTTCCTTATCCTTCTTTTCCCGAAGGCTGGCAAAAACAATGCCGGAAGGCAGAAGCGAATAAGCGCCGATGTCGCCCGTTGAAGTCAGGCGGCGGCTTTTTCCGCCGCGCAGAAGATATAAATCGTTGCGGTAGCTGTTTTCTTTTATATCTGCAGTGCTGATGCAGTAATACAGGTCATCGCCATGCGCGGTGAGCGTATTTGGGCAGAGAAATCTGCAAAAATGTTCACAGTCAACTTTTTTCATAAAAGCACCTTCTTTTACAATCTGTTGCCATAAAGTATAGCGCACAGAGTGTGAGAAAGCAAGGCGCCGCCTGCTATTTTGTGAGGATGCCGCGGTCGGTCTGCTGCAGAATCAGGATATTTTCCTCATAGCCGGTGGAGGCATTGATATAAACAAGCACACGTTCCTCGTTTTTGCCGGAACACAGAAACTCATAAGTCAACTTTTCCTCGTTCCCCGCGATTGGAATCAGTGCAAGGCGGGAACGGCTCACTGTTAGGTTGGGGCTTACACTTTTCTGTGCCTGCTGCACCGTAAGCTTCGCCGTCAGGGCGCTGCGCTCCCGGTGGTTCATCAGGAAGCCCATTGGCTCATAGCGCACAATTTCGCCGTTGTCGAGTGCAACGCCGACCTTTACAAGGTCCGGGTAACAGAGAATGCCGTTTGTTTCATAGGCAAAATTAATGAGGCAGATGCCATCCTGCATGATATAATAGCTTTCCTTCATATTCCGGATGCCGTGGGAGTCAAGAAATGCGCGCGCTTTCGCGGAGCAATCCGAGTATGAGAGCTTTTCTTCGCCGATGCTGCGCTCGTTGGACATTTCAGAAACAAAGCCGCCCGCTTTGGTAACGGAAATGCTGATGGCTCCGCTGTTTGCAGTAAAGTTGTAGGTCGGAAGAGTTCCGGCGGTGTCCGGTGCATGAGCCAGTTTGCTTTGCTGGAGATTCAGAAAATCGGCGGCAATGTTTTGGGCGTTCCCCTGCAGCACGGAAGCCTTACCCTGCAAAAGCTGCGGCTTGCGGTTCATGACGCTGTCGGAAAAAGGGCCGTCGTAAATCAGCGACGGGAAATTGCTGAAATCCTGCGCGGTTTCTTTCATGGCGTCACGAAAAGTTTTAGTGCCGCTGAAGTCAATATCGACGGTTCGCATGCCATGGTCAAGTTTCTGAGAATAGTTTTTCAGGCTTTGAATGGTTTTGAACTCGTCCGGTGTTATTTTTTGCCCTGAAGAGATGCTTCGTTCCATAGAAGCGGAAAAATCGCCGACCTGTGTTATAAACTTGCTAATGTTATCTAATGAACTGTCGCCCACGGGCAGCACGGCCAGCGATGACTTCGCCATGCCTGATTCGCGCATGAGGCCCGCTGCGATGCGGCTTTGTTCCGATACCGTGTTGGCGTAAACGGATTTGTCGAGCGCTGCTTCGATGTTGCCCACATGGTCGCCCAGGTCGTTCAGCGCACGGCGGTAACCGTACTGCAGATCGCGCCGGTATTCGGCCGCGCGTGCAAATCCGTAAACCGCCGTTCCTCCCAGGAGGATGGCGACAATCACGACGGCAATGGTAAAGCCTTTTTTCCTCGTCATTTTTTTCACCTCATTTTATTTTTTCTGCGCACAGCGGGAATATACGCAAAGAAAAAGCCGTGCTGCGTAAAATACATCCTTTGGTTTCGCAAAAAAAGTATGGCGAGAAGGAAATATTTTTGTAAGCAGACTCTATACTTTTGGCAGAGTATGTGGTATTATATGATAAACATTAGGCATAGAATACAATTTTAACAGAATATGGCTTTTGCTTTTAGACAACATATTATTTGAGCGTAATTTATTTTTTGTTTCTTTCAGCAGGCAGGGATGCATGCTGAACATTATAAATGCAGCATGGAGGTGTTCTTATGCCCCAAATGGTGTTTGCCCCTGAAAAAGGCAGTCAAGCCCAGTTGGCGTCAAAAGGAGATACCGGCCCGCTCGTTCTGCCGATTGGAAACGAAAGTTTCCAGCAGAGGTGCGAAATTGAGAACCTGATTTACCACGCATTGAAAGATGATAAATTCCTGATTTATTACCAGCCGCTGCTGAACGTTAACGACGGCAATTTTACGGAAGCGGAAGCGCTGCTGCGCCTGCGCGACCGGAACGGCAATTTTGTGTCGCCGGATGTGTTTATCCCCATCGCGGAGCAGGACGGCCTGATTAACGAGATGGGCTGCATGGTGCTGGAAAGGGTTTCGCATTATATTCACACCATGCTGAAATGCGGCTCCGATATTGACTCCATCTCGGTCAACCTTTCCGTTGTGCAGCTGATGCAGGACAATGTTGACGCGCGTTTGCTGGACATCATCCACCGGAACGAGATTTCGCCCAACCGCATTTTGCTGGAAGTAACCGAAAGCACCCTGGTAAAAGACTACCAGCAGATCGGCGACAAAATCCGCACCATGAGCGAAGCGGGAATTCAGTTTGCGCTGGACGATTTCGGAACCGGCTACTCCAATATCTCTCATGTAATCGACATGCCGTTTGACGTGGTGAAAATTGACAAGAGCCTCATCTGGGACTCTGTGCAGAACAAAAAGTGCAGCATTGTAATTCGCCAGCTGACCAAAGTGTTTCAGTCCATTAACCTTGGTGTTACAGCGGAAGGCGTGGAAACGAAGGCACATGACGACTTTGTGCGCCAGTGCGGGTGTGACAAAATACAGGGCTTCCGCTATGCACAGCCAATGCCTTCCAGCCGTGTAAGCGACTATTTTGGCCGCCGCATGGGGTAAGGATTCGAAGACAGAAAAAACCAGATTCCCGGCTTCGGCCGGGAATTTTTTTGCCCTTTTGTTTTCCCCGGAAACGTGCGCCGCGGCACCTTCTGCCTTGCTATTTTTGCCCCGCAAACGTATAATAGAAAGGATTGGCGGGAAAGATATGAAGTATTCTTTTCAGGAAGGGATTGTTTTCCATGACAGCTGAGAGATTTTACCATACCATGCAGGGCAAAACGGTTGCATTCTGCGGCCTTGGCGGCAGCAATCTGCCGCTTGCAAAGCTTTTTGTACAGCACGGCCTGCAGGTTACGGGGCGCGACAGGCGCACCGAGGAGCGCCTTGGCAGCACAGCGGAAGAATTGCGGAAACTGGGCGTCAGGCTGGTCCTTGGCGAGGACTACCTTGAAGACCTGAACGAGGACGTTATTTTCCGTACACCCGGTATGCCGTTTTTCCTGCCGCAGCTTGAGGAAGCGCGTGCGCGGGGCGCGGCCGTCACTTCCGAAATGGAAGTCTTTTTTGACCTTTGCCCGTGCCGCATTGTAGCCGTGACCGGCAGTGACGGAAAAACGACAACAACGACCATAATCTCTAAAATTCTGCAAGCCGCCGGGAAAAAGGTTCACGTCGGCGGGAACATCGGTACGCCGCTTCTGCCGCGCCTTTCTGAAATTGGCCCGGATGACGTTGTGGTTGCGGAACTTTCCAGCTTCCAGCTTATTTCCATGCGCAGAAGCCCGGATATTGCCGTTGTGACGAACCTTTCTCCAAACCACCTGGATATTCACCGCGATATGCAGGAATACATTGACGCGAAGAAAAACATCATCCTGCACCAAAACGCTTTTGGGCGCGCCGTGCTGAATGCAGACAACGCCATTACCGCTTCTTTCGCTGAGGATACGCGCGGGGAAACGCTTTTCTTCAGCCGCAGGCACCCGGTGAAGCAGGGCGCGTGGATGAACGAAGAGGGCGAAATCTTCCTTACCCTTCCGGGAAAGGAAATTCGCGTGATGAACGCCTCCAGCATTAAAGTGCCGGGCTTGCACAACATTGAAAACTATCTTGCCGCCATCTGCGCGGTGTGGGGCCTTGCAGGAATTAGCGAAGTGCAGGATGTAGCGCGGACTTTCCCCGGCGTGGAGCACCGCAACGAGTTTGTGCGGGAACTGGACGGCGTTTCCTATTATAACGACTCTATTGGCACAACACCGAGCCGCACCATCAACGGGGCGCTTTCGCTTTTTGACCGGAAAATTCTGCTCATAGCCGGCGGCTATGACAAGAAAATTCCGTTTGACCCCCTTGGCCCGGCGATTGTCAACAAGGTCAAGACTCTGGTGCTGATTGGCGCAACCGCGCCGAAGATTGAGGCGGCGGTGAAAGCCGCGCCCGGGTACCGGGATGGGAACCCCACAATCCTGCACGCGAAAACGCTGGAAGAAGCAGTCGGCCTCTGCCGTGAAAACGCATTGGACGGCGATATTGTTTCGCTTTCCCCAGCCTGCGCCAGCTTTGATATGTTCCCGAATTTTGAAACCCGCGGCGAACGCTTCCGCGAGATTGTGAACGGACTGAAATAAAGATGAATCAAGAACTGAAAGAGATTGTCTTCCGCCTTTGCCGGGCGGAAGGAACCCCCGGCGACGAAACGGGTGCGCGCAGGGCGGCGGAAAAAGAATTTACCCCCTACGCCAGAACAGGGACGGATGTCCTTGGCAATCTGACTGCCGAGATGGGAAACCCCGACGCGGAAACGCACATCCTTGTGGACGCACATCTCGACCAGATTGGCTTAATTGTCACCGGCATTGAAAAGAACGGTTTTCTGCACGTTGACCGCTGCGGCGGGATGGACCGCCGTGTTATGCCCGGCACGGCTATGACGGTGTACGGAAAGCAAAAGCTGACCGGCGTTGTGTGCTGTACGCCGCCCGACTTCCTGGATGCCCGGGAAGAGGAAGTGCCTGCAGTTTCAAAAATGGCGGTTGACGTCGGCTGCCCCTGTCAGACTGTGAAAGAGCTGGTGCAGCCGGGCGACCGTGCTGTATTCTGTGCCGAGCCGAAAGAACTGCTGGGCGGGCGCGTTTCCGCACCGGCGCTTGACGACCGCTCCAGTGTGGCGGCGCTTGTGCGCTGCGCACAGCTCCTTTCAGAGAAAAAACTGAAATGCCGTGTTACATTCCTTTGCAGCACGCGCGAGGAAATCGGCGGGCAGGGCGCTGTAACGGGTGCATACCTTGCAAGCCCAACGCAGGCCATTGTGGTTGACGTGGGCTTTGCCGCACAGCCGGGAGTCCGGCCGCAGGAAAGCGGAAAACTGGGCGGCGGGCCGATGATTGGCTTTGCACCGATTCTGAACCGCAGCATGAGTGAAAAATTTACGGTCTTGGCGGAAAAGGCCGGTATGCCTTACCACCGGGACATTATGGGCGGCGATACCGGCACCAACAGCGACGCGGTTGCCGTCACAAAGGGCGGCGTGAAAACGGCGCTCCTTTCCATACCGGAACGGAATATGCACACGCCGGCGGAAATCGTCGACCTGCAGGACATAGAAAATACCGCGCAGCTGATTGCGGAATACATAGCGGAGGCGGAATAATGGCTGACCTGGAACTGCTGAAGAAATTGAGCGGGGCGAGGGGAATTTCCGGAAGGGAAGACTGCGTCCGGGAGATTATTTTAAATGAAATCCGCCCGCTTGCCGATAAAATCGAAATTACTCCGCTTGGGGACTTAATCGCTTTTCAAAAGGGCAAAAAGCGCCCGCGGAAAAGGCTGATGCTTGACGCGCACATGGATGAAGCCGGCCTGATTGTGACGCATATTACGGATGACGGCCTGCTGAACTTCAGCACCGTAGGGAAATTTGACTGCCGGGTGCTGCCGGGGAAAGCCGTCACGGTGGGAGAAAACGTTCCCGGCGTGATTGGGCTGAAGCCGATTCACTTGACGAATAGAAGCGAAATGGACAAGAGCATCCCGCTGAAGGAACTGTATATCGACATTGGCGCCCTTTCGCGCAGCGAAGCCGAAAAGGCGGTCAAGCCGGGGGACGAGGTCACGCTGGACTCACTGTTTGACACTTCAAACGGCACTGTGAAAGGCCGCGCGCTTGACGACCGTGCCGGGTGCGCCGCCTTGGTTGACGTGATGAAGCACCGCTTGGAATACGACGCCACGTTTGCCTTTACCGTACAGGCAGAAATCGGCCTGAACGGCGCGAAAACAGCGGCTTACCTTGTAGACCCGGATGCGGCTATAGTGGTCGATGCTGCTGCGGCGGCAGATATTCCGGGTGTGGAAAAAGAAAAACAGGCTTGCCGCCTTGGCGAAGGCCCGGTCATTCCTTTTATGGACCGGCGCACGGTTTATGACCGCGCGTATTATGCCATGGCATTCCGCGCAGCGGAAAAAGCAGGCGTAAAGTGCCAGGCAAAACAGGCTGTTGCAGGCGGCGGCGACGCAGGCGTTATTCATACCATGCGCGGCGGCGTGCGCACTGTGGCGGTTTCTCTGCCGTGCCGATACCCGCACTCGGCCGTAAGCGTGATTTCGCAGGAAGATTTTTTTGCCGTGCCAAGGCTGATAACAGAGCTTACGGCGATGATGGAAGAGGAGTAGAACAAGTAATTTTATGCTGAAATTATTAACAGAAGGGCTTCCGGATGTCCCGGAAGATACACCGTTTGGGTGCAAAATCCTTTCGGCGGCCGAAGCGTACGGCTTAAACGAGCGGATTGAGCAGTTTTGGGTTCAGGATGGCGGAACCGTCCTTGCAAAAATAGACAATCAGGCAGTGCTGTGCGAAGGAAAGCAGATGGATGTGGACGAGCTGGCCGCGTTTCTGCGCACGCTTGACCTGCATGAGCTTTCCGGAACAGCAGAAACGGCGGAGCATCTTGGGTTCCCGGTTTCGCAGCGCGGTGAGATTATGGTTCTGCATGCAGAAGATGTCAGCGCGGAAACCAACGCGGATGTGAAGATGAACCCGGGCCCGCGTGAGGTATACGGCGTGCTGCAGCAGGCGGAGAGCGCAAGCTTCCCGGTGCCGGAATTCGAGCCGTTTTACATGGACCTTTCCTTTCGCACACGGCACGGCGCGGCGCTTACAGCGGGCGTTTACCAGGGCGAAAGGCTTGCGGCGTGCGCACTGTGCTCTGCCATGACGAAGAGCGCGGCGATTATTTCCGCCGTTGCCTGCGTGCCGGGTTTGCGGCGGCATGGCTATGGCCGCACAGCGGTGACTGCGCTTACCC
>JBFLFY010000042.1:0-10857 GCA_041859875.1 Caproicibacter sp.
GAGCTGCTGAGCCATACGGTCAGGCTGTTCCGCGCCGCCTCGACGGAGTATCTTCGGCTGTACCCGGGTGTGAAAGAACTGCTGCAGGCGCTGCGGGCGGAGGGGAAAAACCTTTATATTCTTTCAAACGGGCAAAGAGAATTTTCCGTGCCGGAGCTGCGTTACCTCGGAATTTTTGAAAGCTTTCAGGCGCTGTACAGCTCGGCGGATTACGGCGTCTGCAAGCCGGATGTGCAATTTTACAACTGCCTGCTGAAAAAGGAAATGCTGAAGGCGGAAGACTGCCTTTTTGTTGGCAACGATGATTCTACCGACATTTTGGGCGCAAAGGCGGCGGGAATGGATTCCGTCTATCTTCACAGCAATCAGTCCCGTAAGGTCACGCACACGGAAGCAACCTATGAAATTTGGGACGGCGATGTCAGCAAAGTCCTGCCGTATGCGTTTCGCTGAGAAAACAGGAAAGCGGCTGCCTAATTTATTAATTCCATTATCCATGTGATCCAACGAATAATGGTGGAGGCTCTGCGGAAAAAGGTACTGTCCGATCCAACTTGATATAAGTTGGAACTTTTCATGATTTCAATTACTTTGTTTTTGTCAGGTATTTCACCAGTGCGTAAGCAGATTTCGAGAGAATCATGGAAAGCTTTGTGTTTTAAAATCTGCGTGACGATTGCCAGTTGCCGTTCTCGGTAGTCTAAAGACATAATGTGGCGGCCCAATCGGCTAAGCTGAAAAATAATATTTCCGTCCTGTGAATGAAATTTTTCAATTAAGCCAAGGTAGCGGTCGGCATCAGTATAGTAATTTGTCTGACGGGCATTAAACGCGTATTTTTCTGTGATGCTGTTTTTGGTCATTGGATGTTCGGCTAACAGTTCGATAAGATTAATAATGCGTGCCATGCTGTTCGCCTGTGGAAATGAGAGATTGGGTTCCGGCTCGACTGCCACGGCCTTAAAGAGCTGCTCAATATCGCTTTTTGTAATTTCAGTACTGATAATATAATCTTTTTGTTTTACCAGCTGCAGGGAATTATAATCCATTAAGGACTTAAATTTATATTCGTACAAATGAAATATCCCGTTTGAAAAAACGAGAAAAATCGTTTTAACCGGCTTTGTTACCCGATCTGACCAGGTCCTGTATGGATAATATAACTGCCGGACTAAAAAATCTTCTGAAATATCCCGTTTGGCTTCAAACAGGGAAAGATATTTTGTGCCTTCATAAGCTGCATCTATCTCAATTTGTGAATTGTGGACGGAAACATTTTCTTTGCCGGTTTGTGAATCAATGTCGAAAGAAAAAATTCCCGATCCCATGCGGCCGCTGACCGTTGGCACAATGCTGCTGTCTTCCAAAAAATCCGAAAGGATGCCGCAGGCATTGGCATAGTTTAGTGCGATTGCTTCGCTTACCAAAAACTTTGGCATTAAGCTTTGAATGTAAGATGGTATTTTTACACGCTGTGTTGGAACATTGGAAGAATCTTCAAATTGCTGATAAGCATTAAAAGTTGAAATCATATATTCGCTGCGTGAAACAGGCAGTATGGCAAGCCTATTTTCGCTGAATGGCACGGGAAGGTTGACTCTATGGTCAAATTTTGTCATGAGCCTTGGTTCGCGGAACTCTTTAATCTGGCTTGCAGAGATGAAAAAAAATCCGCTACTCTGAATAGAACGAAGGATCCCATATTTTTCAAATAATGCTTGCCATGCAGTATCATTTTGTCCCATAGTTCCGAATAATCACTTCCTTCACATTTCCACGCTTTGCGCCGATACAGTTAATGGAGCGTTTCGCCTCAACAGGAGTAATATCGTATCCAGTGTATAGGTCCAATATAAATTCCGTGGAAGAATTGGACAACATAAACTTTATTTTTCGGCTCGTTAAGTCATCGCAGCAGGCTTTTAAGCGCAGCTGCTCATCTTTGCCGAAGCCCCCTTTATTGTAGCCTGTAAAATTGGAAGTGCTTGAAACCGGATCATAAGGCGGATCCAGATATACAAAAGAACCTTCTGGCAGGGCTTTTAAAACTTCTTCAAAGTCCATGCAGGAAAACTGAATATCGTTTGCGTTAAAAAAAGCACTTACAGCGCGCAGTGTCGGTTCATTAACAATATTAGGATTTTTGTAGCGGCCAAAAGGAGAATTAAACTCTCCAGCTGAATTAACCCGAAACAGCCCATTATAGCAGGTCTTATTAAGATAAATAAAGCGGGAAGCCCGCTCGACTGCGGATAAGGACTGGTAAGTATCTTTGTTTCGATCAAGATCCCTGACAAAATAGAATTGCTCAGGCGTATTGCGGTATGTTTTTAACGACTCAATAAGCGCGTCAACATCGGTCTTCACAACTTCATAAACAGCTATCAAATCCGGATTAATGTCATTTACAATAGCCCTTTGGGGCTGGATTCGAAAAAACAAAGCACCGCCGCCTAAAAAAGGCTCACAGTAATATGAAATCTTTTGAGGCAAAAGGGGAACCAATGAGTTTAGTAATTGGCGTTTCCCGCCTACCCATTTAACAATGGGCAGAGCAGACTTAAATCTTTGCATGATTTCCTCTGCCTTTCTGAAATTTATCCTATTCATTACATTATTCCATATTATCACAGGCGACGCAAATTGTATAGGAAAATCGCATTCTCTCCACGGTTTACACCCCTGGTGTGGTATGCTATACTGGAAACAGAATTTAGCCGAGGGTGAGGGAAATCTGGGAAGCAGGAGGGACCGCCAATGGCACGCGAAGGATACCTCGTAAATGCAGGGGAAGAAACAATTCATGACCCGGAAGCGGAAAAGCGGGCAGAGCAGAAAAACAGCACGCCGCACGGGAAATGGGACAATTTTTGGTATTACCACAAATTTCATGTGCTCATAGCGCTTATCGCGGCGGCCGTTGTGGGCTACCTGGTATGGAACACGGCACAGACGGTGACCCCGGACTATACCATCGGCCTGATTACCGAAAAAGGTTATCCGCAGCAAGTGCTGGATGGGATGCAGACGGAAATTGCAAAATATGGGCAAGACCTGAACCACGACGGTAAAGTCGTCGTGAGCATCGTGCAGTATTACCCTGAAATGCCGCAGAATGAAAGCAAAGTTCCTTCTTCCGCAGCCGGCAGTTCCCCAAAGCCTTCCGAATTCCGCGACCCGCAGACTTTAATGGCAAGCCAGACGAAATTCCTCACGGATTTGAGCGAAGGGACAAGCATGATTTTCATCACCGACAGCAAGTCTTTTGCAGTGCAGGAACAGGCAGAGGGCGGGATGTTTGCTTACTTTGATGGGACTACGCCGAAGAAGGGCGAGAAAGATTACAGCAAATTGCGTGTTCCGCTTTCTAAATGTCCCAAACTGGCCAATCGGAAGATTACTTACCAAACGGACAGCGGTGCCACCGCCACCCAGCGGCTCGGTGGCCTGATGAAGGATGAAAGCATCTCCCTGCGCGTCTACTACGGCTCTTCAGCGGAGGGAAAAAACAAAAGTTATTTTGAAGCTTCCAAAACACTTTTTCAAAAGCTTATTTCGCAAAAGTAAAAACCGGAAACGGTAAGGCTGTGGGCGCACGGAAAAATTTCCGTGTGCCGTTTTGCTGCGCCGCGGGAATTTGGCACCGGGCGGAAGTACGGAAACCTGGATTCGGCTTTGCTTTTTATGTGGAAATGCGGTAAAATCAGAGCAAACGCACCCGTGCACACAAGTGCCCGGAAAATTCAGCGTTTTCAAGAGAAGATTTAAAAAATATTCATAACTTGGTTTTACAATTCGGTATAATTTAACTTAAAATAAATTGGAATGATAATACGGTGCTGAACTTTGAAGGAGTCGGCAAAAGGAGGAAGACGAAGATGGCAAATGCAAAAATCATGGTCGTTGATGATGACCAGAATATCTGTGAACTGCTGCGGCTGTATCTTGAAAAAGAAGGCTACATGGTTGTTTTGGCAAACGACGGAAAAAAAGCGCTGGAAGTTTTTGAAAAAGAAAACCCGGACCTGATGCTGCTGGATATTATGCTGCCCGGCCTGGACGGCTGGCAGGTCTGCCGTGAAATACGCAAAAAAAGCCAGTGCCCTATTATAATGCTTACAGCGAAAGGCGAAGTGTTTGACAAAGTGCTTGGCCTGGAGCTTGGCGCGGATGATTATGTGGTAAAACCGTTTGAAACAAAAGAAGTGGTGGCGCGCATTAAGGCTGTGCTGCGCCGGATTGGCAAAAATGGGGAAGACCCCGTGAAAGAAGTCAAGTACGACAAACTTTCTATTAACCTCACAAACTATGAATTGAAAGTCAACGGCAAGCAGATTGACACCCCGCCGAAGGAAATGGAACTTATCTACCACCTTGCCAGCAACCCGAACCGCGTTTTCACGCGCGACCAGCTTTTGGATGAGGTGTGGGGCTTTGACTATTACGGCGACAGCCGCACCGTAGACGTCCATGTAAAGCGTCTGCGCGAGAAGCTCGAAGGCGTTTCCGACCAGTGGACCCTGAAAACCGTTTGGGGTGTGGGCTACAAGTTCGAAGTAAAAGATAAGAAAGGCTCTGCGGAGCCAAGAGGATAAGAGAATAGGAGCCACCGTCTGAGGTGAAACTGAAATGAGGAAAACCCTCTTTAAAAAATATCTGGGAATTACAACAGCGGTCATTTTCTTAAGCTTTATCATCATCAGCGCCGCCATTCTGCTTTTCGTTTCAAACTACTGGAAAACCGAAAAGCGGAATATGCTGCAGCAGAGTGCCGAGAATGTGGCTGCGCTGGCTTCGGATTCAGTTATGGAAAGCGGGCCGAACACTTATGCGCTGAATATTGACAGCATGAAGAATTTTGCGCGCATTTTTGCGAGGAACATTGAGTCCGATATTTTCCTGACGGACACCAAAGGCAGATCCCTGCTGATTGTTTACGGCGGCAGGGGCGGCAGTGTGGACGCCACAAAGCCCGTGGATGAGGAAATCATGAAAAAAGCCCTGGGCGGACGCTACAGCGCCGAAGGAACGATGAACGGCTTTTACCAGCAGCCTTACTATATTGTAGGGGTTCCTATTACGCTGGAAAGCCCTTTCCACGGGAAAACAGTGATAGGCGCCGTATTCGCCGCCTATAATGCGGAAACATTCAACGCATTTCGGTGGACGATTGTCAAGGTGCTGCTTTGGGCGCTGCTGGCGGCTTTTGCCGTTTCGTTTGCGCTGGTATGGATTTTCACTTACCGGCTTGTGCAGCCCCTGCATAAAATGGCTTTTGCGGCGAAGAGCTTTGGCGAAGGGAATTTCGCAGTGCGCGTTCCTGTTACGAGCGACGATGAAATCGGCCAGCTTTCGGCAGCGTTCAACAACATGGCAGATTCCCTTGCTGCAAGCGAAACTTCAAGCCGCAGCTTCATTGCGAATGTTTCGCATGAACTGAAAACGCCAATGACCACCATCGCCGGGTTTATCGATGGGATTCTCGACGGAACGATTCCGCCGGAGAAAGAAAAGTACTACCTTGGTATTGTTTCGCAGGAAGTCAAGCGCCTTTCGCGCCTTGTGCGGACCATGCTGGACCTTTCCCGCATAGACAGCGGCGCTCTGAAACTGCGCCCCACGCGCTTTGATTTGACGAACACCATCTGTGTTGCGCTGCTTTCTTTTGAGCAGAAAATCGAAGAAAAGAAAATTGAGGTGCAGGGCCTTGAAAATGCCGAGAGCCTTTCTGTGGAAGGCGACCCCGATATGCTGCACCAGGTGGTTTACAACTTGATTGACAACGCCGTCAAGTTTACGAACGAGGGCGGCTACCTGAAAATTGAGATTGTGCACGGCGCGGGCCGCACCACGGTTGGCATAGAAAACAGCGGGCCGGGTATTGCCCCCGACGAACTGCCCATGGTTTTTGAGCGGTTCTACAAAACAGACAAATCCCGCAGCCGTGACAAGAACGGCATGGGCTTAGGCCTTTACATTGTGCGCACCATTATCCGGCTGCACGGCGGCGAAATCACCGCAAGCAGCGAACCGGGGAAATTTACGCGCTTTGAGTTTTGGATTCCAGACAAAGTAGTGGAGAAGCAGCACGGTGAACCGCAGGCTATGATTGAAACCACAGCCGACACGCCGGCTGACGATGACAAGCCCGAAAAAAGATGAGGGCAGCAGGGAGATTATAATGGACGATATGGAAAAGCAACCTTGGGAAAACAATTCGAGCGACAGCAAGCCCGAGCAAAATCCGGCTCCTTCGGAACAGCCTTCGCAGGAAAATGAGGAAGTTTCGGGCACGGAAACTCCATCTTATGACGATTCCGGCAGTGCAGACAGCAGCAAAGCACCGCAGCAGCCTCCGCAGGAAGAAGCCCCGTCCGCAGAATCGGAGCAGCCTTCGCAGGCAGAAACCCCGTCCGCTGGGCCGGAACAGCCCACGCAGGCAGGAAACCCATACGCCGGCGGGCAGCAATCTCCGCAGGCAGGGTACCCGTATGGCGGGCAGTATCAAAATCCACAGGCGGGGTACCCGTACGGCGGACAGCAGCAAGCACCGCAGGGCGGTCCGGCCTACCAGAATTCCGGCAGGCAGAACCCGTATTACAATAAGTTCGACAATCCGTATGCTCCGCCGCAGGGGCAGCAGCCTTACGGCAATTATTACGGCCAGCCCATGCAGCAGCCGCCGCACAATAAAATGAGTATTGGGCTGAAAGTCTTTCTCTGGATTCTTGGCGCGGTTGCCGTTGTGCTTTTGGCAGCGCTGATTTTCTTTTCCGTAAACCTCAGCAATTCCCCAAGAAATTCAAGTTCTTCCCTTCCGTCGGGCAGCTCGTCCGGCATTGAAGGCACCCTGCCGAAAAACCCGGATTCTTCCGGTTCTTCCAGCGAAATTATCGGCGGCGTACAGGGTGACGGCACCGACCAGAACTCTGCGGGAATTACAATACAGAAAAAACCTTCCGGCCCTGAATTTTCGGCCAAAGACGTTTATAAAAAAGTCATACAAAGCGTTGTAGGTGTTGAAACAACAACAGCCGGAACCACCGAAGAAGAAGGCGAAACCGGAGTAGGCACTGGAATCGTTGCAACAAGTGACGGGTATATCCTTACAAACGCACACGTTGTGGACTATTCACGCGGCAATTCCGTTAAAGTAATCCTTCATAATAATAAGGAATACAAGGCGACGGTTGTCGGGTTTGACAAGAGCTCTGACCTTGCGGTGCTGAAAATAAACGCCACAGGTCTTTCCCCGGCAACTTTCGGCAACGCAGACGATTACGAAATCGGCGACCATGTACTTGCCATCGGAAACCCGGGCGGCCTGAACTATGCCGGTTCGCTTACGGGCGGCATGATTTCTGCGCTGAACCGTACTATCGAAAGCCACAGCGACAACGGCATGACTTATATCCAGACGGATGCCGCCATTAACCCCGGCAATTCCGGCGGTCCGCTGGTAAATATGTATGCACAGGTGATTGGCATCAACTCCAACAAGATTGCCGCAACCGGATTTGAGGGCATGGGTTTTGCTATTCCGGTCAGCAAAGCGCAGCCGATTATTAACCAGCTGATTCAGCACGGCTACGTTACCGGCCGGTGCCGCCTTGGCATTACGGCGCAGACTGCGGGCACACAGTCCGGCCTTTTCAGCACGACGCAGGGAGTGGTTATCCGCCGGATTGATTCCGACAGTGACATGAGCGGCAAGGCGGAAGTCGGCGACATCATTCTGGAAGCCGGTGGAGAAAAAATTGCTTCGCTCGACGACCTGTATGCTATGCTCAACTCGCATAAACCGGGAGATACAATTTCCATGAAGATTTATACAACCAGCGGCTCTACTAAAACAATTCAGGTGAAGCTTTTGGAAGACAAAGGCGAAACACAGAAATAATAGAAATCCGGCAGAAGTACCCCGCAGAGAGCGGGGTGCTTTTTTGTTTGCTTGTTAGTACGCCTAAAGTATACAAAATTTTATAAAAAATAACTTTTAGTTAACTTATCCCAAATTATTGACGATATAAAGATTGTAACAGCGTTTTCCAATCATCCCATCCTATCACTTAACTTATAATTTTACGAAAGAGGGAACATATTTGAAAAACAAACATTCTATTAAGAAGACGCTGCTGACAGGCATGATTGCTCTGGCAGCAGCCATCAGCGTCCTTTGCGGCCTCACAAACGCAATTCTCCTTTACAACAGTTCCATCAATCATGTAAAAGCACGCCTGAATGACAATGTCACCGCGTACAACTATTCCATCCAAAATGCGATTGCGACTTATAAGACAAAAATTGAAGCAATCGCAGAAGACCCTACCATCACAGACCCAAAAGATACAGAAGTTGAGCGCAGCAGTAAGCTGAGCGCACTTGCCCAAAAGTACGGGTTTGACTCTGTCGTATTAGCCGATACCAACGGAAAAACCACAAATGGTGCACAGGTTGCCAACCGAGATTATTTCAAACAGGCTATGGCGGGAAAAACCAATTTCTCCTCAACGCTTGTAGGTTCAGTGAGCCATAAGACACTGCTGATTGTTGCAGCAAAGGAAGATACCAACCACTTTAACGGCGTTGTTTATGGTATGTTGTCGAGCGACATATTCAGCAAAATGGTACGGGACGTTTCCATTGGCCAGTCCGGTTATGGATTTATTGTAGATAAAACCGGTAAAATCATCGCCCATAAGAATCAAAAGGTTGTAACAGATTTTACAAACTATATTGAAAAGGCGAAAAAAGACAGCTCCTATGCCGGAGCGGCTTCTATCATTCAAAACATGGTTTCCGGAAAGAACGGCATCGAAACTTGCAGCTTCAACGGAAATAACCAGATTACCGGCTACGCGAAGATCCCGGATACGGATGGATGGTCGATTGGCGTTACCGCACAGACTTCAGAAATGCTGGGAAGCTTTTACCAGTCAATCGGCTTCACCGCTGCCCTGATGGTTGTGTTTATCCTTTTGGCGATTTTTGTCGCTTTCCGTATCGCCAAGCCGATTGCCGACCCAATTACCGCCCTTGCAGCCAGAATCGAAAAGCTTTCGGAAGGTGACCTCCATTCTGCGGTGCCGCAAATCAATTCTTCCAATGAAATTGGCACGCTTTCAAAGAGTTTTACAAAGACGATTAATACGCTGAAAGATGATATCGGCGAAATTTCCGATGTGCTTTCCGCCCTCCAAAAAGGTGACTGTACAGTGGAAACGAAGCAGGACTATCTGGGTGACTTTGTGACGATTAAAGTTTCGCTTGAGGAAATTATCGATAATTTAAACGGCATATTCTCCAAGGCCAGAACGTCCGCCGAGCAGGTTTCAGGCGGAGCGGAACAGGTATCGAACGCCGCGCAGGCGCTGTCGCAGGGCGCAACGGAGCAGGCCAGTTCCGTTGAAGAACTTTCCGCTTCCATTACTGAAATTAACACGAAAATTGGAACAAATGCGGCAAATTCTACAAATGCGAATACGCTTTCAACGAAAACGTGGGGACTTATGGATCAGGGCAGGAAGCAGATGCAGCAAATGATTTCCGCCATGAACAACATCAACGATTTTTCTTCGAAAATTCAGAAGATTATCAAGACAATTCAGAACATTGCCTTCCAGACTAATATCCTTTCGCTGAATGCTGCAGTGGAAGCCGCGCGCGCAGGGGAAGCGGGCAAAGGCTTTGCCGTTGTTGCAGATGAAGTCCGCAACCTTGCAGGCAAGAGTGCATCGGCTGCAAAAGACACTTCGGAGCTGATTGAAAATTCGCTGGTCGCCGTGAAAAACGGCAACACCATTGCGCAGGAAACAGAAAAATCGTTTCAGGGTATTCTGGAAGCTTCAGAAAAGATTGAAAAACTGATTGGCAATATTTCAAACGACTCGAATCAACAGGCTTCCACCGTCAGTCAGATTACGCAGGGAGTGGAGCAGATTTCCGAAGTTGTGCAGACAAACTCTGCAACCAGCGAGGAATGTGCTGCCGCGAGCGAGGAATTGAGCAGTCAGGCCCGGCTGCTGAAGGAAACCCTTGCGTTTTTGAAGCTGAAGTGATTTTGCACGTGTTTTGAAACACCTGGTGCGGGTACCAGCCGCCCGTACCGGCTTTCTTCTAAGCCCTGCATAAAGATTGGTACTGGAATGGTATAATCAAGGTGAAAAACAAATTGCGGTACAGGTTTGGCAGATTTGCATGGACGAGAGTGCACCGCATTTGCTTGGCGGATATTAGGAAGAAAATTTTGTGAAAAAATGGATGACATAAAGTCTTTAGCACTTGCAGCTTTTTTCAGCTTTGTTTCTTGCCGGAACAATCTGAGGCTTCCTGAAGAGACGGAACTTTTGCAGATAAATTTTCAGCATTGACAGGGAAAAAACACAGTGCAGGGCTGTGAAAAAAGCAAAAAAACCAAGCCAGGCTGAGGAGCCAGAAAAAAGCTAAAAATGTAAAAAAAGTTCTTGCAATTCGCCTGGGTCAGTGGTATTATAATAAAGTACGACTGCGACAGATATGCGTTGAAGCGGGAGGTTGCGGCACAAATGTGTCGGTTTTTCCGTGGAGTATGTCCGATTTTAAACCGGGCGACAGATATTTTTGAGCGTACAGTGGTTTGGCTTATGCCATAACTGCCTCTGTATACTCAGACGTTTTTTGAGCCTTACACCCGGATTTTCGCTTTCAGGGGAAATCCGGGTTTTTCGTGTAAAGGGAAGAAACACCCGGCACGGTGTTAGGATTTGAAGAACGTCGCCCGCCAACTACAATAAGGAGGCGATCCAAAGTGGCAGTCAAGGAAAAAATCAGGATCAGAATCAAAGGGTACGACCACCAGCTGGTAGACCAGTCGGCGGA
>JBFLFY010000043.1:0-10749 GCA_041859875.1 Caproicibacter sp.
ACTGGATTAATGAGAATCTGAAAGCAATAATTGAAAATCAGAATTTTCTATGTTTGCAGGTAATGGAACTCGAGAAAAAACTGCAGGAGCAAGAGGACAAGAAATAATACATATCCCCGCTGGCCGATTGGCTGGTGGGGATATATTTTTATTCTGCTTGTCCAGTGTTGCATACTATAATCTAAATGTCTGAATTCTGGCTTATAGCCTGCCTTTCTTAACTAATTTTCGTGTTGCATTTCGTGTTGCATACTTGTCAAAAAGTCTGCTATTAAGTACAAAATAGCATTATAAAGTCCAACTTTTCAGACACAATAATATAGAGAAAACCCGCATGAATACTGAATAATCGGTACTCATGCGGGTTTCTGTGGTGGTCCGCCCGGAGGGATTCGAACCCCCGGCCTTCAGAATCGGAATCTGCTGCTATATCCAGACTTAGCTACGGGCGGATAGATACACTTTATTATAGCACATTTTCCGGGAAAGTCAAACCTGCGCGTACCCCGCAGCGTAGGTTTAATCGAAGGAAAGGTATGTATCCGCAAGGGCGCGCATTGCTTTTTCGTCCCCCGCGGAATAGGAATCATAAACTCCAACGGCCGTCATGCCAGCTGCTTTTGCTCCCCGGATTCCGGGGAGGATGTCTTCATAAACCGCGCATTCTTCCGGCTTTACATTCAGCCGTCTTGCCGCAAGCAGGTAGACATCCGGAAAACCCTTGCCGTGCGCTGTTTCCTGTGTGGAAGCGAACGCTTCAAACCAGGCGGTGACTCCGTTGTGCTTCAGTGCCGGAAGATAAAGCTCCTCCGGCAGAGCGGTGGCAACAGCAAGGTGGATGCCGCGCCTGCGCAGCGAAGCAAGATACTGTTTTGCACGAGGCTTCAAAAAAATATGCTCTGCGTACTCTTCTTTCACCATGCGGTACCATTCGTCCATCAACTCTTTCGGTGTGTCACTTAGGCCATACCGGCTGACGGTGTACTCTGCCGCGTCGCGGAAAGACATGGAAACGACAGCACGGCTGTAGTCTTCCGTGTAGGCAATGCCGCGGCTGTCAAAAAAATTCCGGTCAACCGTATGCCAAACACCAAGCGAGTCCAGCAGGGTTCCGTCCAAATCAAAAAGTGCTGCGTGTATATCTTTCATGTTTCCTCCAGGTTATCAGCATACGGTGCGTCGGTTCTGCATTACAGGCTTTCTATCTCCTCCAGCCACATCCGTGCCGAAGCGTCGCTCGGCATACGCCAGTCACCGCGCTGTGAAAGCGTAACTGTGCCGACTTTCGGGCCATCCGGCAGGGCGGAACGCTTGAACTGGCTTGCGAAGAAGCGGCGGTAAAATTCTTTCAGCCACTTCTTCACCGTTGCGGGGTCGTAAGTCTCCGCAAAAGAATGCACAGCCATGCGGTAAATCTTTGCGGGAGAGAAGCCGAAACGGAGCATATAGTACAGGGAAAAGTCATGCAGCTCGTAGGGGCCGACGATGTTTTCCGTCTTCTGCGCGATTTCACCGTGTTCCGGCGGAAGAAGTTCAGGGCTGACCGGCGTGGCAAGCACATCTTCCAGAACGGCGCGCAGGTTTTCCGGGCCAGTTTGGGCCGCATGATGCACCAGGTGGCGCACCAGCGTTTTCGGGATGGAGCAGTTTACGCCGTACATAGACATGATGTCGCCGTTGTAAGTTGCCCAGCCGAGGGCTACTTCCGAAAGGTCGCCGGTGCCAATGACGATGCCGCCGCACTGGTTGGCCAAATCCATCAGCACCTGTGTGCGCTCGCGGGCCTGCGCATTTTCGTAGGTCACGTCGCGCGTTTCCGGGTTATGGCCAATGTCGCGGAAATGGAGCGACACGCTCTCGCCGATAGGCACTTCGCGGTAATCGGCGCTGAGGAGTTCCGCCAGGCGCTGGGCGTTGCTTTTGGTGCGCTTTGTTGTGCCGAAGCCCGGCATGGTGACGGCCAGAATGCCTTTGCGGTCAAGCTTCAGCATATCGAACGCGCGCGCACACACAAGCAGGGCCAGCGTGGAATCCAGCCCGCCGGAAACGCCGAGCACAACGCATTTGGCGTGGATATTTTCCAGCCTGGTTTTCAGGCCTGCCGCCTGCAGGTTCAGAATCATCTCGCAGCGCTGCGCAAGGTCTTCTTTGTCATCCGGGACGAACGGCAGGCAGGGGAAAAGGCGTTCCGGCGCAAACTGCGGCTCGTCCATGGTAAAGGTGATTTCATGCGCATGGCCGCCGCCCTGCCAGGTCGTCATGCGGCGGCGTTCCAGCGCAATGCGCTGCAGATCCACTTCCGCCACGGTCAGGCCGGTCGTAAACGGCTTCGATTCCGCCAGCATGGTGCCATTTTCCGCCGCCATGCGGTGGCCGGTGAAAACGAGGTCTGTTGTGGATTCACCGTCGCCTGCGCCGGCGTAAAGATAGGCGCACACAAGCCGTCCGCTCTGCCCTTTCACAAGACTGCGGCGGTACGGTGCTTTTCCAATCACTTCGTCGCTTGCAGAAAGATTGAAAATCAGCGACGCACCCGCAAGGGCGAGGTTCTGCGAAGGCGGGCACGGAACCCACAGATCTTCACAGATTTCTGCGCCGATGGTTAGGCCGGGAATATTTTTGCAGCGGAAAACAAGGCTGTTCCCCATGGGGACGGTTTGTCCGCAGAGTGTAACTTCGGCATACTCCGGTGCAGGGGAAAAATGGCGTGCTTCGTAAAATTCGCTGTAATTCGGAAGATACGTTTTAGCCGCAAGGCCAAGCAGTTTGCCTCCGCAGAAAACGGCGGCGCAGTTATAGAGCGCGCCGTTCCAGGCTACGGGCAGGCCAACAAGGGCAAGGAGCTTCATGCCTTTTGTTTGTTCCAGCAATTCGCCCAGCGCTTTTTCTGCGCCGCAGATGAGCGTACTGCCGCGGAAAAGGTCGCCGCAGGTGTAGCCAGTCAGGCACAGTTCCGGAAACGCCACGGCTCCGACGCCGTGCGCTTCACAGTCTTTCATCTGGGCAAGAACCGCGTCTTTGTTAAATTCACAGTCAGCAACTCTGATTTTCGGCGTTGCCGCCGCAACTTTGAAAAATCCGTCCATTCTTTTGTGTGTTCCTCCGTTTTTCCCGAAAAAACAGCTGCCCGGAATTTCCGGGCAGCATTTCCGGCTTTCAGCGCCGCATCCACAGCTTTTCAGCATGAGCCGGAAGGTCAGCGGGTAGAATAATTCTTTTCCAGCTGTTCCGGCGCAGCTACAACATCCGGCAAGTCACTGAAGCGTGTTGAAAGACTGAACTCTTCTTTCGAGCAGCGCTTCAAAGCGCGGCTCACACGCCGCATATTTGCCATGCAGCCCCGTAAACATTTTTTGTCGGTATGCACTTTTAATACATACAAATAGCAGCAGTTGCAAGTTTTTCGCAGAAGGGCCTGGTAAGCCCGCTTATATTTCGGAAGAAGGCCGTTCTTTTCCAGAGAAATCCGCACCATGGCCATCGCACGGATAAAGTCGTTGATTTTGTCCGCACTCATTGAACCGAGGGTGCTGCTTGCGCGCTGATTATAGTAGTAGAGGGGCCGGTCAATAATCACCACACGGTTTGCGTGAACGAAAATCTTATTGGCTGTAGCCATATCCTCGAACGCCATGGTTGGAAATGTAATGCTGTAATTAAGGAAAAGCTCCCTGCGGTAAAGTTTATTCCACACAAGGCTCTGAATCTGCATATCGCGCAGCAGCTTATCCATCGCTTCTTCGCGGGTAAAAACGCCTTTGCAGCGAAATGGGTATTCAAAAAGGAAGTCGTTGTCGATATAACGGTAATAATAATAGCAGCAGGAAATGTCGGCGTCATTGTTTACGCAGGCACGGTAAAGCTCCTCTAGAAAAGTTGGGGCAACAAAGTCGTCGCCGTCAATAAAGGAAAAATAGCGGCCGCGTGCGGCCTGTATCCCGGCATTGCGCGCTTTTGACATCCCGGCGTTTTTCTGGTCGATTACTTTGATATAGCTGTATTTTTCGGCAAACCGGTGAAGAATGACCGGAGAATCATCCGTTGCCCCATCGTTTACCACAATCACTTCAAAATTGCGAAAGGTCTGTTCCACAAGCGAGGAAAGACAGCGGCCTATAAACTTTTCTACATTGTAAACCGGAATGATGACACTGATTTCCGGCTGTATTTTTTCGTCTGGCAAAACAGCTCTCCCTTTCCCGGCAGAAAAACACTGCCGATATTACTTCATTCTATTATTTCCAATAAAAATTTAAAATGCAAAGTGCCATAAATCCATACTTACATCTTATTTTTGCAGAAAGTGATGCAAAAGTCAAGCCTTTTTCACGAGGAAATAAACACCTGGAATGGAAGAGCCCAAAGGCTGCTAATGATGGCTGGTCCCTGTTGAGGAACTGGGCTTCTGCGAACTCGGCTTGGAAGCCGGCTTTTGAGACGCAGGTCTTTGAGAAGAAGGCGTCTTCGAAGATGGACTTTGCGAAGATGGACCGCCGGTTTTGGAAGAATCGGTGCCCGGGCCATAGAAATAGACGGCGGCGGTTGCGGGGTAGTAGGAAGAATTTAGGTATTCCGTGCGCACGGTGTTCCCATTCAGTTTGAAAACACGCCGCGCGGAGGCACGGTAGCCGGTGCGGGCACGCTGCTCCAGCTCCACCTGGTTGCGGCCAAGCGAACTGTCTTCCGTATAAGTCGGCGATGAGGGTGCCGGAAAGGTCTGGTCTGCCTGTGAAACAATGTCGATTGAATCGTAACTAGCAGGGCGGTAGCCGTACAGCACCGCTGTTAGAGTGCGTCCGCTTGTGTAGGTTTGGATATACATGGGGTAATCTGTCGCATTTTTCAGTTTCAGGTCGACCCCGGGGTAACTGACGGTTGCATCCTGGCCGAGTTCACAGTATGTAGAAGGCACAGAGTGATTGTAGCGTTCCACAATCTGCATACCGGAGCGCAGGGCTGCGCCGTAAATGGTGGTGGAAGACTGGCAGATGCCGCCGCCGTACTCTTCAATATGTTTTCCAGCGTAAATTGCTCCGGCGGGAAGGTAGCCGTGCGCCTGGTCACAGGGACCGACGGTGTCGAGAAACGAGAAGGTGCCGCCTGCCGGGATGCAGGTTCCGTTGACGGCAAGCAGGGCTTTCTCCATATTATAGGTGCCGTTGGAATTGTTGGTGGAAACCGTGCTGAAAGAGCCAAGCTTTTTCATGTGACTGTTCACGTCGGCAATCGTTTTGCTGAACGGAACGGATGCGGTCTGCATTTCCACCGTACCGGTGTGCTTCCCGCCGAGGATAGCCTTCACGCCGGACCACAGCGCCTTTGTGTCGACGGAAAGCCCATTCACGCCGTCTTTGTACTGAAAATTGCCGCTGCTGCTCATGGAAGTTATAGTTGGGTTCTGCGGTGCGCGCGTAACTTTTTCCGCGATGGCGCTGACCTTTCCCTGCAGCTTTTTCTCATCCGGCGCAGCCGTTATCTGGTAGGCTTTCGGATTCGTTTTCAGGGCCTCTACCTGCTGAAACCGGGCTTCGCGGCTGCCGGTGCGGCCGTAGTTGTAGGCTTCCTTCAGCACGGCATCCGTGTTGTAGGTAAAAGTCATGTCTTTCTGCGTCAGCTCCCATGCTTCGCCGCTGTGGGTAATTTTTATACTGTAGGTTCCGACGGAGGAAGCCTGTTTTGCCTGTACGGCCTTCTGCGCCTGCTGCATAGTCATACCGCCAACATTGACCCCCTGCACGGAAATTCCGTTGTAAAACCGGTCGGTATCCAGCGTAGAAGCCATAGCGGCAGCCTCCTTTGCCGCCTGTGCACGGTCAAACATCTGCTTCCCGCCCACAATGCAGACAACGGCGCAAACTGCGGATGCTACGGCAAGAGCGATAATCAGCTTCCTGTGCGGCCGCGCTTTTTTCACCGGGCCGATGGAGCGCGCAGAAACCTTTATCTTGGAAGCAAAATCCATATCGGTACCTCCTAAATATTGGAAAACGTAAGTTCATAAGAATACACAATTCATTATAGATGTTTGCCACTCGTTTATATTCTATATTATGATTATAGCAAAAAGGGGGATGGCGTACGATTCATAAAAAAGCAGCTTTTTAAAAGCGAAGCCGTTTTACTTCTCCCAAATATATGCTATAATAACGCATGATATTTCTTATACGAAAAGTGATGCGGAGGGGAGTTTCACCATGAAAATACTGATACTGTCTGCGGCGACCGGCGGCGGTCACCTGCGGGCGTCACGGGCAATCAGCAGCTATATCAGGCAGGCCGACCCCGAGTCGCAGGTAGAGGTTGTGGATGCCATGAAGAGCATTGGCAGCCTGCTGGACAAAACCGTATGCGACGGGTACCACATCCTGGCGACGAAAACGCCAAAACTGTTTGGCAAACTGTACCGTGCTACAAACAAAAAAAGCCCGCTTTCCAGCCTGCTGAACCAGTTTAGCAACGCATTCAGCCGCCTGCTGCTGCCAACGATTGAAGAAAGCGTGCCCGACGCGATTATTTCCACGCACCCGTTTGTCTCCGAGATGGTGTCGCACTTAAAATCCGTCGGTGCGGTGGGGGTGCCGCTGATTACGCTGATGACAGATTACGGCCCCCACCAGGCGTGGATTGCCGACCACGTTGATGCTTACGTTGTTTCCAATGCGGGCATGATTCCGCAGATGGAGGCAATGGGTGTTAACCGCGGCAAAATCTACCCGTTCGGCATTCCGGTGGGAAACGTATTCTTTACAAAAGCCGACAAACCCGCCCTGCTGGAAAAGTTCGGCCTCGAGCCCGACATGCCGACGGTCCTGATTATGGCAGGCAGTTTCGGCGTGACGAACATCCTGAAGATTTACCGGCAGATTGTGCAGGTGGACCTTCCGTTCCAGATTGTTGTGATTACGGGGAAAAACGAAAAGCTCTACGCTGCTTTTGCAGATGAAATTGAAAAAACGCCCAAAAAGACAAAGCTGGTCTTTTTCACGAATGAAGTGGAAAACTATATGCACGCTTCTGACCTGCTGATTACCAAGCCCGGCGGGCTGACGGTTTCTGAAGCACTTGCCTGCAACATTCCGCTTGCGGTGTTCGACGCCATTCCGGGGCAGGAGGAAGACAACGCGGACTTCCTGCTTTCCAACGACATGGCGGTCAAGCTGGAGCACGGAACGGACTGCGGCGAAACCGTGTGCTCTTTGCTGGAAGACAGCCGCCGCTTGGGAAAGATGCGCAACAGCTGCGAGGAGTTCGACAAATCCCATTCTACGGAAAACATCCTCAAGCTGACGCGCCGCCTGTGCGCGCAGTATGCCGAAGCACGCGAAGGCGGGGATGAAAAAGAAAGCAAAGAAGAGAACAAATAAGGCCTGCGGAAGCGGAATACGCTTCGCAGGTCTTTCTGCACTTTTGGCTATTTTATCAGCAGCCGTGTTTCGCCTGGGTTAAGAGTCAGCAGCTTTGAGGCAATGCGCGGATGCTTGAGCTTTAGGCGCACCATGTCGCGCAAAGCCTGCCCGCGGTTGCAGCCGTGAATGACGCGCACTTCCTTTACTCCGGCGGGCAGGCTGCTCAGCAGATGCTCCAGCCGGTATTTTGCATCGGCTACCGTCAGCCCGTGCAGGTCGATTTCCAGAACATCCTTTTCTTTTTCAACGTGCATTGCGTTCTGTCCTTCCTTTTTTCACAGGGAAATTCCTTTTCATTATAAGCGGGGGCTGGAAGAAAAGCAAATTAGATGAAGCCCAAACGTGGACACGCCCCCCTGCACTGTGTTATAATAACAGAATACCAGTAGAAAAGTAATGAACAGCGGCTTCCGGCCGCCGTGGAAATTCGGGGTGAGCGCTGTGGACGTTGTAGACCTTCGCAACCTGTTTGTAAGCTGCACAGATGAACTGATCGGAATCAGCGGTAGCCTGGTTACCTATGCGGAAGAAAAAATGCAGGAAGACCGGCCAACCCTTTTCCTCATGGAATATGACCGTACCTCCGGGCAGGAGCGTACTCTGGCAAACTGCGAAATACCGGAGGCGGCCTGCGTGCGGCGCTGCTTTAATTTTGAAAATGCCGTCTTGGCGGTGATGGAGTCCGGCGGAAGTGACGTTTGGCTCCTGCGTGCCGAAAAATCCAAAGGCCAGAAAAGAACCTTTACAAAACTGCACTTTGTGGGTGACTTCCAGGGCTGCTTTGCCCTTGACGAATCGCACCTCCTTTTCTATACCAGGCCAAACGAGCGGGACGGAAAGGTTTTCCGCAGGTATACCAGGCTGACCGGTTTCCGCCGTGCCGCGTATCTGTATGACCTTGAGGAAGACAAATATTATTGTGTCTGTGACCCGCGCGTCTGCGGTGCCAGCCCCTCGCGCTTTGTTCCGTTCCTGCGCGGTGGGGTGCCGTGGCTGCTTTTGCTGCAGCCCCACGGCAGCGAAGAAGAAAAGCGGAAATGCGGCAAAGAAAAGCGCTGGCTTGGCGACGAAATCAGCGATAAGGTGTGGGAATGCCCGCTGCATGATTTCTTGGTTTCACTGAAAGCGGGCGAAGAGCACGTTCCGTTCGGCCTTGTGCTGAGTGCCGGAACGGACGGCTTTGTGCGCTATGCGGGGCAGGACGGCGAAAATCTGTATTTCCGCGCTGCTTATTTTCCAAAAGAGGACCAGCGCCTTTGCGCCTGCAGCAAAAGCACCGGGGAAAAATCCGTTGTGGCTGACCTGAACCTTGCGCCCGGCGAGGCTCCTGCAAAGTTCAGCATCGACCGTTTCGGCGGCCGCGCTTACCGCATTGAGGAGTCCGGAGAAAACTTCCATGTGACGGGAATCCTCCATTCCGCAGTAGATGCAGAGTACCCCAAAGATCTTGGCACATTTGTCACCTGTGTGGAGGACCAGTACCTGATTGCGAAGTATCTTCTTGCCGATGACACGGATTCTTTTGAATTTAATTCGGTTTATAATGCGCGGAACGGTTCCCGCAAAAGCTACGAATGCCGCTGCGCCATAAGCGGAAGCACAGTTGTGCTGTATTAGCGTCTCCACGCGCGTAAATCCTTGACAAGCGGGGGAAAAAATCGGATAATAAGGGTATTCTATAGGCTGGTGGCTTTTGAAAAGAAGCTTCGCAGCCGGTTGAAAAGAACAGGAAAAAGGCGGATTTTAAACATGAAAAAGATTTGGATTTTGATAGCCGCAGCTGTAACTGCGGTTTCTCTTACCGCCTGCGGCACAGGCGACATCAGTTCCTCCTCCAAGGCGGCTTCCTCCAAAGCAGCTTCCTCTCAGGCAGCCTCTTCGCAGGCGTCTTCTTCCCCGAAGGTAGAGGCTTCCTCCGTTTCGGATGACCTCGGCGGCCTGCAGGCGTATTTAGCAGGCAATGCCGAAGTGACGGGAAAACCGACAGCCATGCGCGGCGATATCATTGGCGCAAAAGCCGGTGTGCGCTACCTTTACGGCCACAGCGGCAACAATAACATTACGCTGGAGTTGTATGAATTTAATACGGCCAGCCTCAACGCAAAGGCACAAAAGACGATTGCCGACGCGAAAACCAGCGGCAAAATTGACGTTTTGGGCCAGAGCGTTGACGGTGTGCTTTCTAAAAGTGGGAAGTATCTGATGATTTACAAAAACACGGCGAGCGATGATGCCCAAAAGGCTTATGACGCGCAGGTGAAAAAGCTGTTTACCGAGTTTAAAGCGGAGTAACGCCGCAGAGATTCGCACAAAATGGAAAGCAGGGCGAACGCATCGCCCTGCTTTTTTCGTATGTAAAGGGAGGGAACGGACGTTTTCGGCCGTTCCGCTCCGGACGGTTTAGCTGCAGAAGCGATGCTTCCTAATGACGGTGATGAGAGGACGGGACCAAATCCATTTGTTTGTCGTCTTTGCGGGGTTGTAGTAATAGATAGCTCCGCCGGAAGGGTCCCAGCCATTCATGGCGTCGCGTGCGGCACGGTAGGCCGAATCTACGACTGGCGCGCTAATGCCGCCGTCGTCAATACAGGAAAAGGCCCCCGGCTGGTAGATTACGCCGGCCAGCGTATTTGGAAAAGATGGGTGCTTAATCCGGTTCAGAATGACGGCACCAATCGCCACCTGACCGGTGTACGGCTCTCCGCGCGATTCAGCTGAAATAACGCGTGCCATCAGGTTCACGTCGGCCGTGCTGAACCCACCAGCGCCTCCGCCGGAAGCACCCGTAGACAGGCCAATCTTTGCGAGGGTCTGTGGACCGGCGACTCCGTCGGCCGGCAGGCCGTGTTTCTTTTGAAATGCGATGACCGCGTTTTTCGTCCCGGTGCCGTAGACGCCGTCGACGGAGCCAGTGTAATAGCCCCACTGCTTCAGCCGCGTCTGTATCTGCCGCACTTCTGTTCCCGTGGAACCGTATTTTGAAAGGGTTTGTATGGCGCCTCCCTTTGTAAAAGCAGCGATAATCAGAATGTTCAGCAGAAGGATGATGGCCACGCGCCCGACGTATTTCCACTTTCCGCTCGTATCGATCAACTCCTTTTTCAGCATTTTTCCCCGCCGCGGGGTAGATTATCCGTTTTGAAGCGGAGAAGCCCAAACTGTTCCCGGGAAGAAAGAAACGAAAGCTTTTGCGAAACTTCTGAAAAAATTAGAGAAAAGGGGTTGACAAGCGGTAAAGTGTGAGGTATTATAGAAAAGCGCCTTGCGAAAGGGTGCTGCGGACACGAAAGAGCGAAAGCGCTGGAAAGCCGCATGGGACCTTGAAAATTAAACAACGAGTAAG
>JBFLFY010000044.1:0-10135 GCA_041859875.1 Caproicibacter sp.
GTACCGCCTGCCGGCCTTTGGCCGCGCTGTCAGCCATGGCGATGAGTACTGCGTCCTCCATGGTCTTACGCTTAGCGGGTACAGCCCGCATCTGCGCATATCTGCGCCGCCCGAACCGCAGGCGGCGCTGTGAAAGGAGGTTGGCCTGATACTGAATACCGCCTCAGGCACGGCGGCTGTGCCGTATATCGTATAGATACACTTTACACTGTACTAAGCATAACATCTTGACAAGTCACATGTGTAACATTTTTAATTCTTTTCAAAAAATCTTTGTGCTCTCATTTTTACTGATGATTCTGTATAATCTTGCCCCGTGCTTTCCGATAAATCTGCTGCAACGTCCCTCCATTGCTTTCCGTCTATGTAACGTCCCCTGAGGATTACCCGGTCAATGGAATTTGGCACAGTCTGCAAAAAGTCTTCTGCATCATTCTGCTTTCGGACAAGCTCCACCAGCATATTGCCATATTTTTTGAGACGCTCCTGAAGTCCTTTTTGTATCTCTGCCTCCTGGACATTCCCGTAAATCGGGATCGGCATATTCTGGTACGGCTCATGCGCCGGAGAGGCCAGCACACTGTCCGTGGCAAAGTGCATCGGCTTTTCTGCCAGCTTATTGATATCACGCATAACCTGGATAATTTCAGCCCTGAGGCCCTCACATTGCTTTAAACAGTCGGAACGATTCATATTTTCACCCCCAGCTCGTTTAAATACACTTTCATCCTGTCCGGCCAATCCAAATCCTCCGCGGCTTCCTCCGCGATTCTGGCAATCTCATCCGCAACGCGTTGCAGCGGCCCGGCTCGCCAGCCGTAAAGATTGTGCAGCGCCAACAGGCACATTAGGACGGTGCGGCAGGCTCCGTCTGTTTCACCGCGCTCATAAGCGGATTTTACGTGGGCTTTCATAAATTCACCGGCCTTCTGTCAATAATTGCAATCGCCTTTTTGCAGAGTGGGCAGCCTGATGCAGTCATGCCCTTTGCTACGCCTGCCAGTTCAACCCGCATTTTACAGGTGTCCCGGTAAATTTTATCCCACCGCATCCAGTCTGAGAATTTATCCAATAGCTGCGCTTTTTCGTTGTGCGCCTGCTCCCGGGTAACCTGTCCGGCCCGGACGCTCTGATGCAGCCACCGGAACGCCATGAATAGGAGCTGTTCAGGATATTCCAGACCGGACGGGAGCGGATCGTTGTGCATGGCATGAATCTCAATCTGCTCCGGATTCAATAAGCCTCACCGCCTCGTCCACAGACCGGGTAACGCCGGCTATGTATCCCATGGACCGCATCCGGCTGAGAAAGTTTTTCTGTTCCGGGTGGAGACGCCCGAGCTCATTTTTCGTCTCGATAAATGCAACCTTTCCGGGGGCAACAAAAAGCAGATCGGAAAACCCGGCTGGAAGCCCGTCAACGCGCCGTAAATTGATAAGGACAGGCTGATGAAATTCTTTGGAATAGACTGTTTGCCCCTGCCAAAATTCACCCGAATTTGTCCTGAAAACGTAGCCGTATTTTGACAGTTCACAGCGAATTTGATTTTGTATAAATGCTTCTGATTTTTTTGCCATACTTATGCTTCCTTTTTAATTTGACTAGCCGAAAGTGCTTCGGAAGTCCCGTGACTTTTAATTCGCATGCATAAAGTATTAGTTTTTATCCCCATGGCTTTTGCCCATTCTGTTAATGTTTTTGATTCCCCATTGAATATGATAATGTGATTCGAACTTTTATTATAAGATTGAGCTTTCATCGTTATCCATCGGCAGTTTTGAGGATAATATCCTTTATCGTTATCGATTCTATCTATGCTTAATCCTTTTCGATATCCGTGCGATATAGCCCAATTATAAAAACTTAAAAAATTAGTTTCCCATTCTTTGCAAACTGAGATTCCCCTTCCACCATAATTCTTATATTCAGAAAAGTTCGGATTTTTACATCGCTGATTCATGCTATGCCAAACGCCATATAGTGGATGATATGATAAATGATGCTTATAATGAGGTTTTCTGCATTTTATACACCCGGTTGATTTTCCTCTTCTAAGCGAATCTCCATCAACGACGCTCTGCGCCCCACATTCACATTTACAAAGCCAATATGTTTTCTTGTTTTTATAGCAGTATTTCGATATTACGGTCCATTTACCAAACTTTTTTCCTGTTAAATCAATCAATGTGCTCATGCCCGGATCATCCCCTTTGCTTTGCAGTAATACCAGCCAAATCCTGGCTTCCTACCGTGCTGTTTGCACCACGCCATGACTTCGCTCATGTTTCGGCATTCGGAAATATCCGTTTTTTCACGCACCGCCGCAGCGGTTTTCTGCCGATAGTGACGCTTGATTTCTTCCATACGGATTTTTTTGATGTTCTCGATTTCCTGCCTAGTCTTTTTAATCTCTGTGCCGCAGTTCGGGCACTTATCCGGCCCCGACGGGAACGTGAAGAAGCATTCCGGGCATTGCCTGACTGTGAGCGTGCCATCCTGCTTATACTGCTTCCGCGGTTTCAGGATGGAACTTAACGACCATTCCCGCGGATCATCAGGCAGGCCGTGGCGGGTGTAATTGCCGACGTGATCCAGTATGATTGCTGTTTTGCCTGGCTGCGGCCGCAAAGCTCGCCCCTCCTGCTGGATTGCCAGTGCAGTTGACATTGTCGGCCTCAGGAGGATACAGCACCAGCAGTCCGGTACGTCAAAGCCCTCACTGATTAGATCGACGTTGCAGAGCACCCGGATTTTTTTGTCCCGGAAGTCCTGGACGATTTGCCTGCGCTCTGCCGCCGGTGTGTTGCCGTCGAAGTGTACCGCATTGATTCCGGCCTTTACGAATTCGTCGGCCATTGCGATAGAATGCTTTATGCTGGAGCAATAGCAAATCGTTTGCAGCCCATCGGCATATTTCCGATAGTTTTCAATCACGTCACCGTAAACAGCCCGACGCATCAGTAATTCAGATGCGCTTTCCGGATCGAAGTCAAAGCCTTTCCTCTTCAATCCAGACAGGTCGGTGACGGATGGAACAAAGTACCGGTACGGGGATAAGTAACCCTGCTGGATAAGCTCGCCGGTTGTTATACCGGCGACCATTGTGTCATAGGTTGCCCCGAGCGGCTTGCCGTCCAGGCGGCACGGTGTCGCGGTCAGGCCGACAATATAGGCATCCGGGAAACGGGTAATTAGTTTCTGCCATGTTGCCGATGCGGTGTGTTGTGCTTCATCGAATATGATAAAATCCGGTTTGGGGTATCGCTCCGGGTGATTTGCGTATGTAGCTACCATGCCGATATGGATTGTGCGGAGCGGGATGCCGAAGCGTTCAAAGGTCGCTATAGTCTGGTCGAGCAGTTCGCGCCGGTGAACTAAAAACCAAACTGTTTTCCCGCGCGCCTGAGATTGGGATGCCATGTACGCAAACAGGACCGTTTTTCCGGCGCCACAGGGAAGGACGACAAGCGGGCGATGGAAGCCGCACTGGAATGCTCTCCGGGTACGGATGAGCACATCCGATTGATAAGGACGTAATGTTAATTCTTGCAAGTATATATTCACCTCGCTTTTATACCACAGTTACCATATAGTTACCGTATGGTGGTAACTGTTGAAACCCGCATTGTTACGCGATTTTTTGTCATTGGTTACCGAGTTACCGCAAAATCTCCATTTTTGCCCTTTAGAGAGGGCAAACATTTTTTATAACTAAAAAATATGTTCTAAAAAGCACAGGGATATATATGTGAAAATGCGGTAACAGCGGTAACTCGGTAACTTTTGCACAATTAGAATTAAAATGGCAAATCATCTTTGGCAGAGACCTCGTCACCTGATTCGAGAATCACAGCAACGCAACGAACACAGTTTAATCCACTTATTTTTTTTACATATGTGCTTCTTCCGGCTTGTGCCATCAATAAGCCTTTTTTCTTCATCCAGCTTCTCAGCGGACGCGGGTCGAAGCCGCCGTCACGGCAGGCATTATCAAATACAGATGCGATAATGTAGGCTACATTATCCTCAATGACTCCATAAATGTCGCCGCGGTCGTCGCTCGTCTGTCCACGCATTTTGTTGGCATTCTGCGCCACCCAGTCACAGATGTAATGGTATCCGCGCTCGCCGACGTTGACCTCGTCTTTTGTCGCCAGAAATTTTGAAATGTCTTTTGCTGTCAGGGCCTGTCCATCATGGAAGATCCATTCTGTAGCCAAAGCATCACCGGTCAGAATTGCAGCAGCAGCCATTGCCTGTTTTTCCGTGGATTCACCTTCAGACAGTTCCTTAAAAAATTTATTGTAGATATCCTGCGCCAGCGTGATATTCAAATCACCCGGCTCATAAAGCCTGTCTACAAATTCTTTTCCAGCAAACCCATAGTTTTTATAAAGCAGGCCGACAAGCGTATTGCCATCCGTAATAATTGGATTCTCCGGGCTGCATTCAATGCTGATCACCCGGTTTATTGCCCCGGCGCCGCTGCTGTCTGTAGTTATGGGTGTTTCACCTGTCGTAATGATGCAGTTTGCCCAGGTGGGCGTCTGGTCAATCCCACCGGCCGTGTTGCCTCTCGTGCGCCCCTGCCCTTCAGAAAGCATATAGACAATGTCAAATTTGTTTTGGCCATGCGAATTTTTAAGAAGCTGAAGTTCATCAATCATCAGCGGCAAATGGTTGAAGAATGCTGCTGAACGCTCCAAACCGACCTGTGTTGCGTTGAAATTCTGGATATATGCCTGTCCCTGCCAGTGCGGATCGCCCCATATAGAGGCGGCACACATCAGAGCAACAGTCTTTCCGGACCCGGATTCGCCGGACCATATATGGACGAAAAACGGGTTGATATTAAGCGGCGAAACAAGCACGCTTGCAAATGAAGTAGCCAGCAGAATCCGGAGTTCCACATTTGTCCCGCGGAGGCCCTGCATCAGCTTGATCCATTCGTCCCGGTCCCCTTTGCTCTTAACGGCGGAATACGCGTTTTTTAATTTATTGTCGTCGCCGTCGAAAACAATGCCCTTAACATAAGGCGAGAAGCCGACGTCTTTTATCATTCCGAGCCGGCTGATGCTTTTTGTTTCCGGAATAATATCAAGATTCAGGTTTTCAAGCTGAAACAGATAATTTACCAGATACTTTGCTGTTTCACTTGTCACCGCTATTCCATACTCCGCAAGCTCAACGATTTTCCGGCTGTTGGAAGTAACGCCTTTAGAGAAAATTCTCCGGCGCCACTTCTTGTCGCCTTTGGTATAGGCCAGCTCGAGTTTTTCTTCGCCGGTGTCAATGTTGACGATGCGGCGGGTGATGGTGACCGGGTTTGGGCAGGCAAAAATTGTGCCCTCCTGAGTATCTTTCGATATGCCAAAATCGTTTGCAACCCAGTCTCCGGAATCAAGTCCTATGGGTTGCTTTGTGAAATCTGTCATACGGACTTCATGCAATTTAGGATTTTTTCGTGGGTTTAAATCATCTTTATATGCTTTCAATCGCTTATTAAAGCTAGAAATACTAAGGCCAACGCTGGAAGCATATTTCCTAAGTTCGTCTTCTTCTACTTGTCTTTTTAAAAAATCATCAATCTGCATCAGATCCGCATAAGGCTCGGAAGTATCGAAATCCTCTTTTTTATAAGTAAATGGCATTGTCAGATATCACCTCCTGCCGGCCATAATAATTTAGAACGGTAAATCATCATCAGCCGGGACTTCGGAGAATTTGTCCGGACTGTTGTTTGGGTAAGGGGCTTTCGATTCTTCATGGCCTTTTTTCAAGGCTTTCGGCTTTGGGGCTTCAAACTTGCCGGATTTTATGTAGTCTGTGCTCTCAGCTTTAAACGGCCTTGTTTTCCATCCATGGTAGCCTTTGAAATCATATTCCTCGCTCCGGAACATGACGCCGATTTTTTTACCTTTCAGTGTGGCTTCGTCCCAGTTCCATTTATAGCCGGGGTTGCTCGCTTCGACAGCATCCGTAAATGCTTTGAAAACAGACTGGGAACGCTTTGACTGCTTATCATCGCCGTTTGTGGGTGCATACAAGCGTAAGACACCTTTCCATTTTTGGTCTCTGCCCCACTGCGCCTGCGCGCGGTAATCTTCGGCATAGTAATCTTTAAAGTCGCCCTCGTCGATGTCAATGGAAACCTCAAGCTTATCAAAGTCGCCGCTTTGCCCGTGATATGTGACAACTTTTGCGCCCATGATTTTGCAGGGATAGCCACCCGGCTCTAACTCATCTTGCTGCCCTGATGCTGCCTGTACCTTATCAAAATTATCAATTTTTTGCATTGTCTGTTCCTCCAAATCCATAGTATTCGCGGATTGTATGATCCACGGCTTTCAAATCGTTGTCTATCAAATCGGGTTCAAACATTCCGAGTGGGCTTTTTGAAATATCCCCCTCGCCCGAGCTGTGCGTGCGGAAATAATATTTGCCACTCTCGACATAAGTGTGCAGCGTGATTGCCACTTTACCCTCGACGCAAAGTTTTTCATGGACCAGCTTTCCGACGGTTCGCGGCGTCTCATGCCCGGATTCATCCCGTTCAATGTGGCTCATAAGGTATAAGATACAGTCGTCCGGAAGCGTCGGCGCAAGGTCAAACAGGCTATTATAATTTGCGGCCATATCGGTATATTTGCCGTACCCGGCTTCCGAGGAGCGCCGCATGAATTCATCGGTCATAAGATACTGGATGTCATCCATCACAATGGATTTCACGCCTTTACGGACGTAGCCTTGTACGGCCCTACAGGCCACTTTATAGTCGTTTGTGTTGAACGGGTGGAGCTGCGTCCGAAACGGCAGCGGCTTCTTTGCCACATTGATAATGGCGACTTCACCGGGCTGAAAATTGCGGAGCGAAGTGGTCTTGCCGGTCCCACTGTCGCCAATAATTAAAACGGAAATACCCATTGCCATATTGCCTCCTACCTGATAGGGACATACTCATAAACGTTTTCATCGCAAACAGGGCTATTAAGTTTTCTTGTCTTGCGGCAGTAATTGCACTGTTCACAGCGCCACGGCGTGCCTGTCCCGTGCTTCAAATCGTTGTAATGCGGTGCAAACCGCTTGACATATTTGAGGGCTGAATCCAGATTTTCCTGGCTAATTTGGCGAACTTCGATATCGGTTTCTTTTTCCTTGCTTGCCGCCGCAATTAGGAACGGAAGATGATTCCCTTCGAGGCATTGATAAATTGCGCCTTGTATGTGATAGCCCCATGCAACCCAATAAGGGACTTTCCCGACGTTTTGAATCCACTGAGGCTGAAAGTCACGCATGATTTTCAGGTCTACAATGGCCTCGCCAGGATGCAAAAAATCCATTTTCCCCCGGAACGGCACGCCCGCTATTTCTCCGGAAACAATGGCCTGCCGTTCTCCGCTTAAGGCCCACATGAAATATTTATCTTTCTCAATGCGCTGGATAATGTATTCCGCCTGCTTGAAATCAGATTTTAGGGTTCCCTGCTTTGTAAAAATTTCAGGGTGCTTCGCCTTAAAAAGGTCAAGCTGGCCGTCAAAATAAGCATCAACATATGATCCGACAAGCAGAGAAGTTGTCATTTCTTCAGAATATTCACCGCGAATTTCAGCCAGTGCGGCAGCTTCACATTTGGCAAACTTTTTAAACTGGGTGGCATCCATATATTCCATGGATGCCTCTTTCGAGTAATAATTTTCAGGGGTAAGAATCATTTGTATAATCCTTTCTAAATATATGGCGGTGGGCAGCACCGCCACACTTCTTAGTCAATATATCTTCTGCCTTGTACAATACAGTCAATAACGCTCAGTGAAACGTCGTAAGACTGTGCAAGGACTTTTCTTGGAGTTGTTTTTACAAGGCCTCGAATTCTTTCGGCCTGCTGCATAGAAAGCTTTCGTTTACTTTTGCCAACAATAACGGCAGATTCTCTTTGCTTCTGCGTATTTCGGTTTCTGCCAAGAATTTTTATTGAATGAATTTCATTTTCACGTGGAGAACACCACTCCAAATTGGAAACATCGTTGTTGTGTGTGTTGCCGTCCTTGTGATTTACCCATGGCAGATTCTGAGGATTTGGAATGAAATATTTTGCAACAAGCCTATGAATGGAAACCTCTTTTCTTCCATATTTGTTATAAAGAGCAACGCGATAATAGCGACCAGGTTTTGGCTTTAAGAACATTGTTTTTCGCCGATATTTACTCGGATTTCTGCGTACTGTGCCGTTTGGAAAAATTGTGTATTTTCCGTCATAGCCTGAAATTTCTTTGCCTTCCATAGAATCAGTCCATTTCGGTAATTTTCAGTTCATCTGAATTGTCTGTTCTCGTCGCTATAAATTGCAGCCCCTTAGCTTTGCACTTCGCGTACAGCGCCGACCTGCTCTTATCGTCAAGGCGTTCCGCACCGTCAATCAGGATGATTTGCAGGCCCTTCGGGTTACTGATAGCGACATCAACGCACAGGTCGAGCTTTTCACCGTCAGACAGGTTGCTAAGCGGCAGCCCATTCACAAGCGGCTTCCCGTCCTTGACCGTTAGGCCCTTAACCGGGATTTTTGCTTCTTTCAGAATCTGCCCCGGCAGCTTCCGGGCAAGCTCAATTTTCTTGGTCAGGGCATCAGATTTTACCTGCAATGTCTGAACGTCATCCTGCATACCGATCATCCGGTGGTACTCATTGAGATACCGCTGCATGTCCTTAGCCGTATTGATTTCGGCGGTCAGGGCCGATACGTCGGTAACCGGCTCGTCGGCGTACTGTGCCGCTACCCCAACGTTGCTGTCAAGTTTAGCTTTGGCGGCTTCATAATTGGATTCCGCAATTTTAATTTTGTCGTCCTGTTTTGCTTCCAGCCCGGATAGCTTGTCCTGCTCTGCCTTGATTTCCGCTTTCAGGCGCTCAATGGTAGAGAGGATTCCCTCACGCTCACTGGTAATAGACTGTTTTGCGGCTGAAATTGCAATATCTCTATCTGCCTGTATCCCGCGAAGCTTATCATCGTAAGATGCCTTGTAATCCTTGCATTTTTGGATTTTGGCATTCTGCGAACGAATTTTTTCTAACTCCGTAACTTTACCAACGAGGTCATAGGCTTCCCACTTTGCCGCGTCGTAGTGCTCTGGAATTTTTGCGGCGAGGTCTTCAATGCCTTTTTCCTTATATCGCTTTTCGGAATTAATCTGCTGCCGTGTCTGGTAGTACACCCCATTGTCGGCCTGAATATCATTCAGCACCTGCAAAATGTTCTGGTGATAGTCAACGCCTTTCGGAATCTCCCCGAACCACTTTTCAATGGTTGATATGTCCCACTTGTAATCAATCAGGTTGAGGATGATCCGGTTCTGCTCGTCGATAGGCTTCCGGATGAAATCTGCCGGGTTGAGTTGCAGCGGCGTGATAATGTCATCGAGGAATGTCTGCGGGCGCGGCACGTTCAGGCCATTTTCCTGTACTTTGAGATTTGACGTGCTCATATTGGCCTTGCGCTTCCGGTCAATTTTCAACCCGGTGTCGGTTTCAATGATGATTTCCGCCTCGTCTGCGCCCTGCTTGACTATGTAATCGCGGTCGGAACGATTCGTAAAGGCATTGCGGACTGCTTCGATTGCAGATGATTTGCCAGTGCCTTTTTTTCCGGTCAGTTCAACTGAGCCACCAGAAAGCTGGATTTCACGAATACCATACATATTCCGAATTTTAATAAGAGAAGTTTTCATAGAGCTGCCTCCATTCTCGCTTTATTTGCCGTACCTACCGCGTCGAGTGGCAGGTCGTCGCCGGATTCTAAAGTGTTGTCCCGGACACGCATCCGGGCCTCCAATGCGTCACAGCGTTTGCGGTAATAGTCAATCAAAGCACTTTGCTCGGCAAGCTGTTTCGCCTGTGCAACAATCAACTCAATGTCAGTCATTGACATTCTCGCTTTCTCGCTATAAAATAGCGGTATCGAATTATTTCTTTCCGGCCGCTTCGTGATACCAGTCACGAGTGGCTTTCTTTTTTGCCCGGGTTAATATCTCTTTTTTGTGGCGCAAGTAGTACCTATGCTGCGCTTCCGCATGTACCTGTTTGTCATGGCCAATAACGGCTATGTTTTTGTGCGCCGGCCGTTCGCTGGTTTTATGTGTGC
>JBFLFY010000045.1:0-8043 GCA_041859875.1 Caproicibacter sp.
CAGCGTTTCGGCGAAATGGAAGTCTGGGCTCTGGAAGCTTACGGTGCAGCTTATACCCTTCAGGAGATTCTGACAGTCAAGTCGGACGATGTTGTCGGCCGTGTTAAGACGTATGAAGCGATTGTAAAAGGCCAGAACATCCCGACGCCTGGTATTCCGGAATCCTTTAAGGTCCTTATTAAAGAACTGCAGTCACTGGCTCTTGATGTTAAGGTCTTGGATGAAAACAATGATGAAATTGACTTGAGGCAAGACTTAGACGATGATGACGTTGGGTTTAATCCGCAGGCAGAAAATTTTGACGAGCCAAATGTTGCCGACGACCTCGAAGGCTACTCGGTGAGTGATGAAGAGGGAGAAAATGGCGACGCTGATTTAGATGCCTTGTTCGATGAATCGGATGGGTATACGGATGACGGTAAGACAAATACTGACGATACGCTGGACGATGATTCCGGTGACGATAATAATTGACAGGAAGGGGCCAGGGCATGGAATTTAATACTTTTGAATCCATCAAGATTGGACTTGCTTCACCTGAAAAAATCCGTGAATGGTCGTACGGCGAAGTAAAAAAACCGGAAACCATTAACTACCGTACATTAAAGCCGGAGCGCGACGGGCTTTTCTGTGAACGTATTTTTGGGCCAACAAAAGACTGGGAGTGCCACTGCGGCAAGTACAAGCGTATCCGCTACAAAGGCAAAATCTGCGAACGCTGCGGTGTTGAAGTTACGCGCGCAAAGGTTCGCCGTGAGCGTATGGGGCATATTGAACTTGCCGCTCCGGTTTCTCATATCTGGTATTTTAAAGGAATTCCTTCCCGCATGGGACTGATGCTTGACATTTCACCGCGTATGCTTGAAAAGGTTCTGTACTTTGCACTTTACATTGTTACAGATCCGGGCAATGTGCGCGAACTGCAGAAGAAGCAGCTTCTTAATGAAAAAGAATACCGCGATATGCGCGAAAAATATGAGGATGACTTTGAAGCAGGCATGGGCGCTGAAGCAATTGAAAAGCTTCTTACGGAAATTGACCTTGACCAGCTTTCGGAAGAGCTAAAAAATGAGTTAGAAGGTGCCAGCGGCCAAAAACGTGTACGCCTTCTAAAAAGGCTGGAAGTCGTTGAGTCTTTCCGCCTTTCCGGTAATCGTCCGGAATGGATGATTCTGGACTGTATTCCGGTTATCCCGCCAGATTTGCGCCCAATGGTGCAGCTCGACGGCGGCCGCTTTGCAACATCCGATTTAAACGACCTGTACCGCCGTGTAATCAACCGAAACAACCGTTTGAAACGTCTGCTTGAGCTAGGCGCGCCTGATATTATTGTTCGCAATGAAAAGCGTATGCTGCAGGAAGCCGTCGATGCACTCATTGACAACGGCCGCCGCGGCCGCCCGGTCACGGGCCCGAACAATCGCCCGCTGAAGTCTCTTTCTGATATGCTGAAAGGCAAGCAGGGCCGTTTCCGCCAGAACCTTCTTGGCAAGCGTGTTGACTATTCCGGCCGTTCTGTAATTGTTGTCGGCCCGGATTTGAAGATGTATCAGTGCGGCCTGCCGAAAGAGATGGCGCTGGAGCTGTTTAAGCCTTTTGTTATGAAACGCCTGGTGGAAACCGGTGCTTCCGGAAACATTAAGGCGGCACGTAAGGCTGTCGAACGTGCAAAGCCGGAAGTATGGGATGCATTGGAAATTGCCATTAAAAATCACCCGGTTCTTCTGAACCGTGCACCTACACTTCATCGCCTCGGTATCCAGGCTTTTGAACCGGTCCTTGTAGAAGGCCGTGCTATGAAACTGCATCCGCTGGCCTGCACTGCATACAACGCCGATTTCGACGGTGACCAGATGGCTGTCCACGTTCCGCTTTCATCAGAAGCACAGGCAGAAGCCCGCTTCCTGATGCTTGCAGCAGGCAACCTTTTAAAGCCTTCTGATGGCCGGCCGGTTACCGTTCCTACACAGGACATGGTGCTGGGTTCCTATTACCTGACACTTGACAAAGACGGTGAAACAGGTGAGGGCAAAGTCTTCCGTAACTTTGACGAAGCTATTATGGCTTATGAAGCAAAAGTAATTGGCCTCCACGCAAAAATTAAGGTGCGCAGGACTTTGAAATTCGACGGCAAGGAAGAATCCACCGTTATGGAAACAACCGTCGGTAAAATGATATTCAATCGACCAATTCCGCAGGATCTAGGCTTTGTTGATCGTTCTAAGCCCGAAAATAAATTTCGTCTTGAAATTGAGTTCCTTGTTGGTAAAAAGCAACTTGGCCAAATTATTGACCGCTGCATTAAAGTTCACGGCGTCCCAAAAACATCGGAAGTGCTGGATTCCATCAAGGCACAAGGTTACAAGTATTCTACTAAAAGCGGTATTACTGTTTCCGTCAGCGATGCTACAATTCCGCCGCAGAAAGCTGAAATCATTGCAGAAGCTGAGAAGAAAATTGACACTGTTTCTGAGCAGTATAAAATGGGTCTTCTTTCCAATGGTGAGCGTTATGACGCCGTTCTGAAGACTTGGACAAAAGCAACAGAAGATGTTTCTGTTGCGCTGCAAAAGAACCTCGACCGGTATAACCCAATCTTCATGATGGCTGATTCCGGTGCCCGTGGTTCTATGAGCCAGATTCGTCAGCTTGCCGGTATGCGTGGGTTGATTGCTAATACGTCTGGTAAGACGATTGAAATTCCAATTCGTGCTAATTACCGTGAAGGCCTTAACATTTTGGAGTACTTCATTTCTTCCCGTGGCGCAAGAAAAGGCCTTGCCGACACTGCTCTACGTACGGCTGACTCTGGTTACCTTACGCGCCGTTTGGTCGATGTTTCACAGGATGTTATTATTCGTGAAGACGACTGTGGCACAGATGACGGCCTTGAAGTCTTTGATATTAAGGAAGGCAAGGACGTTATTGAAACGATGCATGAGCGTCTGCTTGGACGCTACCTTGTTAAAGATTTTGTAGACGAGAAGACGGGTGAAGTACTCGTTTCCAAAGACAAAATGATGGATGACGCTGACGCCAATTTGATTGAGTCACACGGTGTCAAGCGTATTAAGATTCGTTCCATCCTGAACTGCTGTGCAAAGCATGGTGTTTGCAAAAAATGTTATGGTGCAAACCTTGCTACTCGTATGCCGGTTCAGGTTGGTGAGGCGGTCGGTATTATTGCTGCCCAGTCCATTGGTGAACCTGGTACACAGCTTACAATGCGTACCTTCCACACCGGCGGTGTTGCCAGTGCCGAAGATATTACACAGGGCCTTCCGCGTGTTGAAGAACTTTTTGAAGGACGTAAGCCAAAGCATCTTGCTATTATCAGTGAAATTCCGGGCAAAGTCACTTTCGAAGAAGTGAAAAAAAGCCGCCATGCCGTCATTACGAATTCCGAAACCGGCGAGAGCAAATCTTATCTGATTCCATTCGGTTCACATGTTATTGTTAACGAAGGCGATGAAGTCAAGGCGGGCCAGCGTCTTACAGAAGGTTCTGTTAATCCGCATGATGTCCTTGCTATCAGCGGTATTCATGCTGTTCAGGATTACCTGATTGAAGAAGTTCAGAAAGTTTACCGTATGCAGGGCGTTGATATTAACGATAAGCACATTGAGGTTATCGTTCGTCAAATGCTCAAAAAAGTCCGCATAGAAGATGCCGGGAGCACAACACTGCTGCCGAGTTCTCTTGTGGAAAAGAATGAGCTCAAAGCCGAAAACAAGGAGATTCGCGACCGTATAGCGGCTGGCGAAACCGACTTGAAAGAAGCTACGTGTACGCCGGTTCTGCTTGGTATTACAAAGGCTTCCCTTGCGACAGATTCCTTCCTCTCTGCAGCATCTTTCCAGGAAACGACAAGAGTATTGACAGACGCTGCCATCAAAGGGAAGGTAGACCCGCTCCTTGGCTTGAAGGAAAATGTTATTATCGGCAAGCTAATTCCAGCCGGTACTGGCATGAAATGCTACCGGGATACAGAAGTTGTCGTAGAAGATGACAGTAATGACAAACGCTTGACAAATAGCGCCGAATAGTGCTATACTAACGAATTGTGATGGTCTGTTTCTCTGCTTTTATGGAGAAACAGACATCTTACCTTGTTGTTTTGCGGCTGTAAAGTCGCTGAACATAGATTTATATTTTATGTGAGGAGGTGTCATATTTGCCTACCTTTAATCAGCTGGTAAAGTCAGGAAGAGAAGTTGCCGTCCGTAAGGCGAAGGCTCCTGCGCTTCTGAAAGGCTGGAACTCAAAAAAGCGTCTTTCTATTGACCAGAATTCTCCGCAGAAACGTGGTGTATGCACAGTCGTTAAGACTGCTACCCCGAAAAAGCCGAACTCTGCTCTGAGAAAAATTGCAAGAGTTAAGCTTTCTAACGGAATCGAAGTCAGTGCTTACATCCCGGGTGTTGGCCACAATCTTCAGGAACACAGCGTCGTGATGATCCGCGGCGGCCGTGTTAAGGATTTGCCTGGTGTACGTTACCATATCATCCGCGGTACACTTGATACGCAGGGTGTTGCGCAGCGTATGCAGGCTCGTTCCAAGTACGGTGCCAAGAGGCCGAAAGCCGGTGCCGCCAAGGCTGCAAAGTAATTTGCAGCAGATTTGACAGAAACCTTACGGCTGCATATTTTGCATGTTGAAAAACAGGATGCAGCGGCGTTTGATTATAGATTTGACGCCTCTGTATTGGCCACGGGAGTTTGTCGCTTTCGAGTACCGATGATATCATTTATGTGAAGGAGGGAAGTAAAGTGCCAAGAAGAGGTTCAACCGCAAAACGTGATGTTTTGCCGGATCCACTTTATCATTCCAAGTTAGTTACCCGCCTGGTGAACAATGTTATGTACGACGGTAAGAAGGGTGTTGCCCAGAAAATCGTATACGGCGCATTTGACATCATAAAAGAGAAGACGGGAAAAGAACCGCTCGAAGTTTTTGAGCAGGCGATGGAAAATGTTATGCCATCGCTCGAAGTAAAAGCTCGCCGTGTAGGCGGCGCAACTTATCAGGTCCCTATGGAAGTTCGCCCGGAAAGAAGGCAGACCCTTGGTCTGCGCTGGATGACTACGTACTCCCGTCAGAGATCCGAAAAGACCATGAAAGAAAGACTTGCCAGCGAGATTCTCGATGCTGTGAATGGTGTGGGCGGCGCAGCTAAAAAGCGCGACGAAACACACAAGATGGCAGAAGCCAACAGAGCATTCGCACATTACCGTTGGTAATCTGTTTGCATCTTTCAGTTTGTAGGAGGGAATTATGCCAAGGCAAGTACCACTGAATTTAGTCCGCAACATTGGTATTACAGCGCATATCGATGCCGGTAAAACTACAACAACAGAACGTATTCTGTATTATACGGGCATTAACCACAAGATTGGTGAAGTTCATGATGGTGCTGCCACGATGGACTGGATGCCTCAGGAACAGGAACGCGGCATAACGATTACTTCTGTTGCAACAACCTGTTTCTGGAAAGGTCACCGTATCAACATCATCGACACACCTGGTCACGTTGACTTTACTGTCGAAGTTGAGCGTTCCCTTCGTGTACTGGATGGTTCTGTTACAGTATTCTGCGCTAAGGGCGGCGTTGAGCCGCAGTCTGAAACTGTTTGGCGTCAGGCAGAACAGTTCGGTGTTCCGCGTATGGCCTATGTCAATAAGATGGACATTATGGGTGCCGACTTTTACCGCGTTGTCAAAATGATGCGCGACCGCCTGAAGTGCAATGCCGTTCCAATTCAGCTGCCGGTTGGCAAAGAAGAAACTTTTAAAGGTATTATCGACCTGATTGACATGAAGGCTGATATTTACTACGATGAAATGGGCAAGGACATGAAGGTCGAGGAGATTCCCGATGACATGAAAGAACTTGCCGAGCAGTATCATTCTGAACTTCTTGAAGCTGTTGCCGAACAGGATGACGACATCATGGAGAAGTATCTGGATGGAAAAGAGCTTACCAGAGACGAAATTATAGCAACTATTCGGAAAGCTACGATTGCTAATAAGTTTGTGCCGGTAACTTGCGGTTCTTCTTATAAAAACAAAGGCGTTCAGAAACTTTTGGATGCGATTGTTGCTTTTATGCCGGCTCCGACTGATGTTCCTGCTATTAAAGGTACAAATCCGGACACAGGCGAAGAAGAAGACTGCCATGCTTCCGATGACGAACCTTTTGCAGCGCTTGCTTTCAAGATTGCAACCGATCCGTTTGTTGGTAAACTTGCATTCTTCCGTGTTTATTCCGGAACATTAAATGCAGGCGACACGGTATACAATTCCGTTAAAGATGACAATGAGCGTATGGGCCGCATCCTGCAGATGCACGCGAACCATAGGCAGGATCTTGAGACTGTCTATGCAGGCGATATTGCGCTGCAGATGCACGCGAACCATAGGCAGGATCTTGAGACTGTCTATGCAGGCGATATTGCGGCTGCTGTTGGTCTCAAAAACACTGGTACCGGTGATACACTCTGCGATGCCAAGCGTCCGATTGTTCTTGAATCCATGGAATATCCAGATCCGGTTATCCAAGTTGCCATTGAGCCTAAAACAAAGGCCGGGCAGGAAAAAATGGGAATTGCCCTTTCAAAACTTTCCGAAGAAGACCCGACTTTTAAGGCCTACACAGATGAAGAAACCGGTCAGACGATTATCGCTGGCATGGGTGAACTTCATTTGGAAATTATTGTTGACCGGCTTCTGCGTGAATTTCATGTTGAAGCAAACGTCGGCAAGCCGTTGGTTGCCTACAAGGAAACCATTCGCAAAAATGCGGATGTTGAAAACAAATATGCTAGGCAGTCTGGCGGTCATGGCCAGTATGGTCATGTTAAGATTCGTGTTGAGCCAAACCCGGGCAAAGGCTATGAATTTGTCAATGCCGTTACGGGCGGTGCTATTCCAAAGGAATTCATCCCAGCTGTTGACCAAGGTGTTCAGGGAGCAATGAAGGCTGGCGTTCTTGCTGGTTACCCAGTTGTGGATGCAAAGGTTACGCTGTATGATGGTTCTTTCCATGAAGTTGACTCTTCTGAACTTGCATTTAAGATTGCCGGTTCTATGGCTTTCAAGGATGCTATGAACAAAGCAGACCCGGTTATTCTGGAACCGATTATGAAGGTTACCGTCACTGTGCCGGAAGAATATATGGGTGACGTTATGGGTGACTTGAATGCACGCCGCGGCATGATTGAAGGCATGGATGCAATTCCGGGTGCACAGCAGATTCGTGCGAAGGTTCCGCTTTCCGAGATGTTCGGCTATTCTACAGATCTTCGTTCCAAAACGCAGGGCCGTGGCCAGTATGTAATGGAACCTGAAAACTATGCAGAGGTTCCGAAGAACATTTCTGAGAAGATTATTACGACACGCGCGAAAAAATCCGAGTGAAGTTGCAGATAATGCTTGATTTTTGGCTGATTTCTTGCTAAAATATGAGCATTAAAATGCAATTTAAAATTATTCCTGAAAATAAAAGGAGGATCTCCAATGGCAAAGGAAAAATTTGACCGTTCGAAGCCACATGTTAACATTGGCACCATTGGCCACGTTGACCATGGTAAAACTACACTGACGGCTGCTATCACTAAGGTCCTTAACCTTGAGGGTGAAGCTGATTTCGTCGATTACGCAAACATTGATAAGGCTCCTGAAGAGAGAGCACGTGGTATCACGATTAACACGGCTCATGTTGAGTATCAGACAAAAACACGTCACTATGCTCACGTTGACTGCCCTGGCCATGCCGACTATATTAAGAACATGATTACCGGTGCTGCGCAGATGGATGGTGCAATCCTTGTTGTATCAGCTGCCGACGGCCCAATGCCTCAGACGCGTGAACACATTCTGCTTGCCCGCCAGGTTGGTGTGCCGTATATTGTTGTGTTCATGAACAAAGTTGACCAGGTTGACGATCCGGAACTTCTTGACCTTGTTGAGATGGAAATCCGTGACCTCCTGACTGAGTACAGCTTCCCAGGCGACAAGACCCCGGTTATCCGTGGCTCTGCCCT
>JBFLFY010000046.1:0-7168 GCA_041859875.1 Caproicibacter sp.
CAGAACCCCAACACCCATGCTTTTCAGTTTACGTGTATATGTTAAAGTATCAACTGTGTTCCTTGCAAAGCGGCTGACTTCTTTTGTAAGGATTAAATCCATCTTGCCGTTTTCCGCGTCGGCTACCATAGCATTAAAGCCTGTACGTTTTTTGACGGAAGTGCCAGAAATTCCTTCATCATAATAAATCCGATATAATGACCAGTCGGCATGCTGTTTGATGTAGTCGGCAAAATACTTTCGCTGACTCGCAAGAGAACTCTTCTGGTCTTCTTGTTCTGTAGACACACGGCAATACGCCGCAACACGCAAGTCCGGTTTCATTTCTGCACCTCCTCTACATAAAGAAATACGCTATCCCTGCATTTGATTATAGTAGGAACAGCGTAAATACGCAACATAAATTATTCTTTCTGAAGTTTTAAGAGCAAACTAAGTTGCGCATCAGTAAGAAGATTTTTACGATGCAGATCTTTGTACAGCCCAATTTTCAGCGCTTTGTGAAAAGCCTTTTCTTGAGAAGGAGAGAGTTTTATTATGTCCGATGTTTTTTTATTCGGCATACAAAACACCACCTTCTAATTGATATGCAGCATGGGACAGCGAATATTATAAATCCTGCATTTTTTGAGAGATTCGCTTGCCTTGCTGCACTACTTGGCAAATTATTACCTTGCTGCATTTTAAGGCCGGAATTGTAATCTCTGATTTTTCACAATATGTTTTTGTTGGCATACGATGTTCTCCTTTTCAAAATAGTATCACATTTGAAACGCTGGGCTTCAAGGCTCAGCACCTCTATACTCTACCCGGCTCTGCGTTTCAAGTATCCCGGTAGTCAAAAGCTGGTTATTCGGATGTTACCATCTTCGAAAAAGGTGGATAACGACCGAATAACCAGCAATTAGGTGTATGTAAGCGAATTTTTCACGTTATTTACCCTAGAATTTGTTGTTCATTGAAACAATCCCTATAAAGATAAATTGTCAAGTCAAGTGCGCCACTTCGTGAAGAAAGACTTGAATAGGGGACTTCCAGCCCAAACATTTTCGAGGTCTAGAGTTGATAAGAAACAGATTGTGTGTTAAATCTTCTTGGCGTACCGAAGCAAGGTCTGTTTTCTTTGCATAGGACTCTCGTAGCAGGCCATTAGAATTCTCGTTTAATTGTGCTGCGATGAACCTTTCGGTGTCTATACAGGAACGATGCCGATTAAGCTTTTGGGCAATTTTTCGGTGCGAATAGCCCAGTGACAATAATTCTTGTATACGGCCTCGCTCGAATGTGGTAAGATGGTGGTAGCTCATAATGTTGCCTCCGTTTGAATGTCGTTTCGAAAACTTCATTCTACACGAAGTTTTCATTATGGGCTACTTTTTACTCTCTTAGGGTGTCACACTTCATTTTACAATCTATCGCGGAACACAATCATACTTACGACACTATAAGCTATAACATAAACCGTTTTTCCATTTCCCTCTTTATTCTTCTGGATTGGCAACAACTGAAAAATTCAGTTATAAGCTTCCCGTAATGGAGTTGATGAATTTTGGAACAGCGGTTGCAAGAGCAGAAATAGTAAGAATCAAGCAAAATCCATAACTGATTGTCATACAGATTTGCAGCACACGAGGTGTCTTCATTCCAGCATTAATGTCTTTGCGCCAAAGGAGCATACACATAAACAGGCCGGAAACCGGTGTGGCAACTGCAGTCGCCACATTGGAAAGATAGATTAACTGAACAGGTGAACCATTGTAACTAAAGGCTATAACCGCACAAATAAGCAGAACAGCCATGGAACCCCATCGAATACTTTTATCTTCCAGATTTGTCGGCTTATTAAATCCAGCGTTCAACAGAACAACTGTACGCTGCGTATTTCCAAGCAGCGAAGAAAATGCAGCACCAAGCAATGCAATGCCCATGACATACCGTGCTGCGTTTCCCAACACAGGAGTCAGCATGTCGGCCAACTGCTGAGGACTGTTCAGCACTTTATGCGTCGGGTGCAATACAATGGCTCCTACTAAGACCATGGCTCCGCTAATTAAGACAACTTCAACAATATGTGCAATCGTGTCGGTTGTTATGACACCGTTAGTCAGGTCTTCTTTCTTCCATTTTTTTTCTTTGCCCAGGTAGGTTCCATAGATTCCGGTCGTGACAGATGCGTTTGTGCTAATAAAAGCCAGCGCCAACGCCAGACTGCCTGATGGGAAATACCAGTGTGTCAGGCCTTTTACCGCCTCGCCGCCCGAAAAGTTACCAGCACCGATTAGGGTTGCGTAAAACGATACGATCAAGCCGAGAATACAAAGTAAGATTGCTTTTTCCACTTTGGAATATACATTCTTCGCAAAGTAGCAGTAAATCATAACAGCAATCATAATAACGGAACCAAGTTTCCAGTTTATTCCGAACAGAAGGGTCATGCCGGCACCCGTACCGGAGATGTTTCCCATGGTAAAGAACATACATGAAAGGAAACTGGCAATTCCAACAAAGCCCGCCGCAAACTTTCCATAGTAATGGCGGATAGCATGAATTGCCGGAAGCCCCGTCTGAAGTGAAACCCGGTATGTAGTCAACAGAAATGAAGTGCCCATAAATGCAATGGGGATTAGAAGCCAAAGTAGCGCATACCCATACTTGGAGCCCAGCATAGAAGCAGTAGTAATTGCACCTGGGCCAATGACAATACCAGTCAAAACAATGCTTGGACCAACCCTTTTCAAAAGCTCTTTCGCTGGGAGACGTTTGGAAGGAACCTCAGTTTTCCCTTCTTGCGGAAGGTTTTGTGTATGCTCATTCAAGACCGTATCCCTCCCTTTCCAACCTGCTTAGAAACTTTTCAACAAAAAATGCCTGCACGGAGGTCGCGGAATAATCTGCTTTCAGTAAAACTCCTTCACCCATAACATATTTCTCCAATCATTTTATGAAACGAACCCCGAGGGTTCGTTTCGTACAGGAGGGACTATCGCTGCCAGCGCCCGGTACAGACTCTGTCAGACCGGGCTAAGCAGCAGTCTTGTTTTCGTCAGACGAGATTAACTTTCTCCACGCCGGAATCTTTCAGGGCCTGGGTTACTTTATCCTTTTCTTCCTGACTCAGCGGAATCAGCGGCGGGCGCATCAGTGGCAGAGAAAAGACTTTGCGCTGGACGAGGAATTCCTTCATGCGGGCGTGAGCTTCACCACTAGGCTGACCAATGCCATAAATAGCACTGGATGCCGGGAATAGCTTTTCGTTGACTTTCTTAGCCGCAACCAGGTCATCCGTCTTCATTGCCTGATACAACGCAGTAACCAACTCAGGCACACAGCCAGAAAATCCAACCAAGCAGCCGTCTATACTCTGAATCATCGTAGAAAGAAGGTTCTCATCATGGCAAGTAATAAGGCTGATCTCCGGAGCCTCTTTCTGCAAAATGCGAACATCTCTCTCGTACAGAGGCATATCACGGGTGCCCATCTTTACGGCAACTACATTCGGAATTTTGACCATTTTCAGCAGCAGGTCGATTGGATAAAACGCTTTAGTGTTCGACGGATACAAATGAAGGATAATCTTGATGTCGATTGCCGCAGCAACGTCCTGAACAAATTTTAAAGCTGCTTCCGGCTTTACGCCAAACCTTAGCCAAATGTGCGGCGGCATCAGAAGAATGGCATCTGCTCCCGCTTCTTGTGCTGCTTTCGCATGCTGAATGGCCTCAAATGTTCCCTCAGCGGAAACACCGGAAATAACCAGTGCCCTGCCTTTTACCTGATCCACGGCAATTTTGGTGATTTGGGCTCTCTCTTCTGGAAGAAATCCGGTGATTTCACCCGTATGTCCGTTTGTGACGAGTCCTTTAATTCCGGCATCCGTATAAGTAAGAAGCCAATCAATATAATTACGGAATTCTTTTTCATTGATCGAATAATCCGAATTCAACGGAACCATGATTGCCGGGAAAACGCCACCCCATTTTTTCTCAATAACAGAATACCTCCAGTCGTTAATAAAACGATTAAAATTTAGAAAACGTTTGCTGTTTTCTAAGTCTTATTATAGAAAACCTTTTCTGTGCTGTCAATATCATTTATTTAGATTTTTGTTTATAATTATTGTTTAAAATATACAAATGGGACTTCTCCTATTAAGAGAAATCCCATTTTGTAAATTTTACTTTACCAAATAATTATAAGTTTCGAACTGACTGGCGCTCAATTATTGTGGCGTCCATAGTGATTTTTATATTGTCCTCGCCATTCACAATATAATCTACAGCCATTTTTCCCATTTCATAATGAGGAATTCGCAAAGTAGTAAGTGGGGGATGCATATATTTTGCTTCTGAAATATCTCCAATACTTATGATGGAAATATCTTTCGGCGTTTTCAGCCCCATTTTTCGAATAGCACTCATTGCGCCTACGGCAATATTGTCATTCGCGCAGCAGATAGCCGTACAATCACTCACCTGCTGAAGCAGCCGCAAACAAGCTTCGTATCCACCCGTCTGCGAAAAGTCGCTTGATGCCGTGTACTCTGTGCCACAGTCGAAGCTGGCATCTTGCATCGCATTCTGATACCCGCTATAGCGTTCGATGGATGTAAAAACTTTTTGTGGACCGCCAATAAAACCAATTTTTTTATGCCCATGGTCAATCAGATACTGCGTAACAATTCGGCCGGCTTCAAAATCATTTATCATAACATAAGGCATCGCAACGCCCTGCGGAGCCAGCGTGACAATACGTAAACCGTATTTTCGGTGTCTGTCCAACTGCTGAAGAAGTTTTTGTCTGTAATCCACTTGATCAAGGCCACCACCCGTTAGAATAATACCCTTAACCCGATGTTGCCACAAAAGATCGTGATACTTTAGTTCGTCATGAGGGTTGCGTCCCGTGTTGCAGACAAAAGACAGGCAGCCAAGTTTGCTGGCTTCATTGGTAACTCCTTTTGCAATCTCACCAAAATAAGAGTCCGAAATATCTCTTACAATTAACCCAATAATATCGCTGGCATTTTTACGAACCCCTTGGGCAGCTTTATTGGGAGTGTACTGCAGCTCTTCAATCACTTTTAGAACCCGCTCGCGCGTTTTCGCAGCGACTGGGTAGGAAACATTATTAATGATTCGAGAGACCGTCGTTACGGAAACTTTGGCCTGTCTTGCCACATCTACAATTGTAATACCGTGTTCCATAGTGATTCTCCTGAATTAACATTTTTATTTATTTAACCTTTTTATTATATTATGGATGGTACAACTTTACAATCATTAATTATGTATATTCGGCTCTGGATTGCCTATACTTCATTTCCTGTGTTACACTGTTCATGCAGGAATGGCACGTCCTTTCGGCTGAATTGTGTTTTGCAACTTAATTCTAACCGATGTGTCCATTCCTGTCTTTATTTTTTCCTTATCTGTCCAATCTGTATTGTAGTCCTACATTCATCGTAAGCGTTAAATCAACTGGTGCCTTGACAGTGAACAACCGAAAAGCCCCGACTTGAAGAAGCACAAGTCGGGGTGAAAGTTCAGTTTTTGGTGGAACGTTTGGCTTTACAGTTTTCCGGGGCGTTCCACGGCAGCAGAATTTGACCCGTACCCGGATCCTCAGAATCAAGATTCGGTGCAGTTTGAAATACCCAGGTCAGATACCGGTAGGGGTCAAGGCCGTTTTCCTTTTTCACTGTCTCTCATAAAGGGAGCATATGAATTTCTCCGAGGGCTTCCGTTCTGTTTATTCAGATTTTACACCGCGCCGTTGGTGTTCGGCGCAACTGCCCCGTTCTCAGGCTGTGCCTCCGCCTGCGGGGCAAAGTTAATTCTGGAATGTATCAAACGCGGACGATATCCCAGCTGGGATGCACATAATCTGCGGCCTGTGGCATTGACCGAGAAACTGGGTTATCATGCAGAAACTGAATTTAATGGCAGGGCAGGAGCAAAATATATTGGAAATATCATTTGCTCCTGCTGCTGTGGTATTTATGTGCGGAACCGGCGTCGTAGCGCTTTTTGCCGCCGCTGCGGCGTCTGGGGTCATAGCCATGCGCTTTTCCTGTACCTTCTGAGAAAGAACCGGACTCTTTCCCTTTCAGTACAGTGATGTGGACAGCGCGCTGCTTCATTTTGTATCCGTCCATTTTTTCCAGAACCAGATTTGCATGAGCCGGTGCCATTTCAACAACGGTATGGTCACGGTAAAGATCAATTTTCCCGACGGCGCTGATGGGCAGTCCCGTGTTTTCCACAATGGTGCCAACGATAAAATTGGCGTTGATTCTGCTGTCTGTGCCAATATTGATATTGAGTCTGGTTTTTGCAGGCTCAAAAGCGTCCTGCTTCACCGCCTGAACATTTTTGAGCGTCCGGAGGCTTTTGTCTTTTTCATAGATAATCTTGCAGAGCACCGCCGCGACTTTTTTGGCGTCATATCCGCTCTGCTCCAGCTCATCGACAAAGGGTGCCCACTCCGAGCCGCTGTTTTCGTCCAGAAGCCGCTTGATGTTTCCTCTGAACTTCTTTAGGTGGCGTTCCTGAATGTCCTGCGTTTTGGGGACAGGCGCTTCCTCTATTCTTGAATCCATAAATTTTTCGAGGAAATGCAGCCTCCTGAGCTGAGTCCGGCTTGCCGCCAGAGTGTAAGCCGCTCCTTTTTTGCCTGCGCGTCCGGTACGGCCGATGCGGTGAATGTAATATTCGTCTTCGTCGGGAATATCGTAATTGAACACGGCGTCGACATCTTCCACATCAATTCCGCGGGCTGCCACATCGGTCGCAATCAGGATGGCAGTATGGCCGGCTTTGAAGTCGCTCATCACCTGGTTGCGCTGATTCTGTTTTAAATCGCCGTGGAGGCCGGCTGCTTGAAAGCCGCTTTCCCGGAGCTGTGCGCAGAGTTCATCCACCGTCTTTTTCGTGTTGCAGAAGACGAGTGCCCGCTTGGGCCGATGGTACTCAAGCAGCAGCTTCAGCGCGTTTGTCTTTTCGAGCCGCGGAACATTGCAGTAATACTGCGCAATGTTATCGACCGTTTTCTGGCCGTTGTCTGTTGCAATCATTTGCGGACTGGTTTGAAATTCTTTTGTGATTTTCAGGATTGCGGGCGGCATCGTCGCGCTGAACAGAACGGTCTGCCTGCTTTCCGGCGCCTGCCC
>JBFLFY010000047.1:0-6995 GCA_041859875.1 Caproicibacter sp.
CACTCTCGGAGGTATATGCCGAACGCAGTCATCTTAACATTACCCGCGCGAAAGTTGCAGCGGCAAAGGGTAAAGAACCGGCGCCGGCCGTCACTCAGCAGAATAGCAAAACGGATGGAGGCAAAGAGTTGATGGAAAAACTGAAAGCATGCCCATTCTGCGGAAGTACGAACGTTGAAATTAGCCCATATGGCGGTGCAAAAGCCGTTGCATGCATGGACTGCTTTTGCAGGTCGGAAATATTCGAGGGAGAAAATGCAAAAGAAAAGGCAATCGCCGCGTGGAACCGCCGCGCCGCCCCGGAAAACAAGGCGTTGACGCTGGAACAGCTCCGGCAGATGAACGGGGAACCGGTGTGGGTAAAAGACAACGTACATCCGGAGTACTCTAAATGGAAAATATGTAATGGGGCTGGAATAAGCCATTATTACTTTTTTACAGGTACCGCAGACGAACTTAGAAACTACGGCAAAACGTGGCTCGCCTACGCCCGCAAGCCGGGAGGGAGCGAAACGTAATGTACGCAGAATGGATTAGCGCTACAGACGGGCTCCCAGAAATAGGCCAGAGGGTAGTCGTAAAATGCAACGGCCTGCATCATGGGATTTTTGACGTCGTGAGCTATTACCCGGATTATAGGCCTTGGAAAAACGATGGAGTTGCTTATTGGATGCCGCTACCAGAACTGCCGGAAGGGAGCGAAAAATCATGAAGGTCGAGTATGTGCAAGACCTTGATGACGAGGACATCCGCCGTGTATGTGCTGGGGCGCTGGCAGACATCGAAAGCAAATTTACAGAGGCAAAAGAGAAAAAGGACGCTAAAGCCATGCGGTGGTATAGGCGCGAATTTGTGGACGTGGTAAATTTCCAGCGGCAGTATTTAGGCATACTTTTTAGGCTTGACTCCGGGCCACAAGCAGGTATGGTGTGGGACGGCCCGAGCGAACATGATATTGCTGATGCAGAAGGGGGTTACGGAAAAATTTTAGCAGAACTTAATGGCGCGGAAATTTGCCCGTTCTGTGGGTCACTGCTTAAGCCGGAAGGAAGTGAGTTAAATGGAAGCACTGATTGATGTTCTACTGTACGTCATAATTATTGGCGCCGCAATTATTGTCGTGTCCGGCCTTGGCTGTGCGATTGTAGGAATGGCACATAGAATCGGGCGTACAGGCAGGCGCGTCGAAAATAGCCGGAAGTACATACGCAGGAGGATTGGAAGAAATGATTTACAGCCCGTGTACATAGTGTCCCAACGCCACGAGAAACCGCATCTGCCGTAATTTCTGCAAATATTACAAGGCATACCGCGCTGCGATTGCAAAGGCAAGAGTACAGAGAGGTGTAACCGAGTATATCCACGACTCCTATGTGGCAAGGGCAAAACAAGTTAAATCAAGGAGGCATAGATGAATAAAGTATATGCCGCGTGGCGTGCAGAGTGTATCAAGGAGGACATTGAAGACGGTTGCACAGACACCAAGGACGAAAACGAATTGAAGCCCATGAGAGAAAAATGTAATCACCGATATGCAACGCCTGAAGAATCCCTAGCAGCTAAAAATGCAAGGAACAAACGATGGAGGGAGCTGCATCCAGACTACTATCGGCAATACCACGCACGAAAAAAAGCCGCTTCACTGCTAGCACAGCAAAGCGGTCGATAAGAAATAATACGTTATCGCTATTTTATAGCGAGAAAGTGAGAATGTCAATGACCGACAAAGAAATCATTGCCCGGCAGGCTGCCGAGATTATCGAACTAAAGGACAAACTGGCCGAGGCAAACGAAGTCAAGCAGTACTTTTTCAACGAGGCGCAGCACTCTATGCGGGTACATCATCCGTCGCCTGTGGAAGAGTACAACATGATTCTCGATTTGATTAAAATGGGGGTAAAAATATGAAGCTGCTATCGTTCTCTATAAATAACTTCCGCAGCATTGCCGCGGAGTCCATCGATGCCCAGGGGCGCAACGTCAATATTTACGGCAGGAACGGCGCGGGGAAAACTTCCACAGAAGATGCTTTCCTCTGGCTGTTGTTCGGCAAGGACTCCGCCGACCGTAAAGATTACGACCTGATACCGCATAAGGCCGGCAGCACAGAGCCGGACGTCGGCACGGGTCGGGAGCCAGTCGTCGAAGCAAAGCTCGAATATTTCGGCAAAACCGTTGACTTGAAAAAGTCCTACATAGAGGAATGGCCGAAGCGCGGTGCATTAAAAGGGCAGTATGCCGGAAGTAAAACGCATTATTTTGTGGACGACCTCGAAGTGAAAGCCGGGGAATACAATTCCGCCGTGAATGAGCTTATCAACCCGGATCTGTTCAAGCTTCTCACGAATCCGCATTATTTTTCCGAAGCACTGAGCTGGCAGGAACGCCGCGCGACGCTCGTAAAAATTGCCGGGGATTTGAATATTACGCCCGCGCCGGAACTGGCTGCAATGATGGGGGAACGTCCGTTCGATAATTTTTACGCACTGGCGAAGCAGAATGCCAAAGCCGCGCAGAAGCAGCTTGATGGAATGCCGTATGCGATTTCAGAAGCGCAGCGTTTGATTCCCACGGAGCTGCCGAAGATGCCTGATGTGGATGCGCTTACCGCTCGCCGTGACGAACTCGAAAATCAGATTCAGACGCTTAAAAATGATGATTCCGCGAACGCGGCCCGTCGGGAAATTGCTGAACTGGAAACGAAGATTTCCGAGGGCCGAAGCAAATATACGGCGGCGGTGAACGCGGAAAATGAAAAAATTAGCGCGGGAATCCGCAGGCTTGCCGATGAAAAGCAGGATAAAACAGATTCTTACAATGATATTCATTCTAAAATTTTGCGACTCGAGGACGAAACAGATTGTCTTATTGAATTCAAAAAAAAGAAGCTTGCCGAATGGCACGAAACAAATAGCAGCACTTGGACCGGTTCCGACACTTGCCCCACCTGTGGACAAAAGCTCCCACCGGAGCAGGTAGAATCCGCGAAAGCTACTTTCAACAAACAGCGTAGTGACGACCTCGAGCAAATCACGAAAGACGGCAAGGCTCTAGCTGAAAAAATCGAAAAGGACCAAACCGTCATTTCTGAGAAGAACGCCGAACTCAAAAAGCTCACTTCCGAAATTGCCACATTCGAATCCCGTATCGCAAAAGGCACATCAATGTTAAAGCCTTGCGTTTATGAAACTCAAATCGAGTATAAAAGCCTTAATGGGCATCTGGTTGACCTAAAAAATCAGCTTGCAAATGGAACGGACACTGAGAAAAGCGGCAAACTGAACGCTCTGGGAGCAAAGCTGGATGAGGTAAAGCAGCAAATTCAGGGCGCCGACCGCGTGAAGCTCCAAATTGAGCAAGCCGAAGCGCAGAAAAAGCACGTCACAGAGCTGCAAGATCAGCAAAAAAAAATTGCTGCCGACCTCGGCAAATATGAAAAGGCCATCGCTCTTTGCGAAGAACATGTTAAGAAACAGGCCCACGCGCTGGAAACCGCAGTCAATGACAAATTCAAGATTGCCCGGTTCCGCATGTTTGCACCGCAGAAAAATCACGAAGAAGCCGAGTGCTGTGACGTTGTTTATCCGAACGGCTCAACGAATCTTTCCACAGGTGAACGGCTGCAGACCGGCATTGACATTATCAGCACGCTTTCAAAGTATTACGGCGTGGATGCGCCAATTTGGATTGATAATGCCGAGGGCGTGACGCTGCCAGTGGAAACCGATGCCCAGATTATCCGGATGATTGTGTCCGAAAAAGATGAAAAGCTGAGAATCGAAGTTGAAGCATGACTACGTTTCGGGACGGAAAATGTCCTAAGTGTGGTGGCCATACCTATGGAACTCCGCTCCATTGTGACAAATGTGGCTGGCAGGAATCGCAAGAATCAGCGAACGAGTTTCAAAAAATAATCGAAAAAATTTCTTTGGAAAGTAAGGAAGGTGCGGCAATGAGCGCAAAAGACGATTTTCTTAAAATCTACACGGAAAGCATTCATCGCGACGGCGCGGACAAGCTGCTGGAATGGCTGAAAAGATCCGATTTCTTCACGGCTCCGGCAAGCGCAAAATACCATGGCAATCATGAAGGCGGCCTGTGTGAACACAGTTTGAACGTTTGGCGCAGGCTATCACAGGAATGCGATTCAAACGCCGAAACCGTCGCTATTTGTGGCCTGCTTCACGACGTCTGCAAGGTAAATTTCTACGTGAAATCCACCCGCAATGTCAAAAATGAACAGACAGGCGAATGGGAAAAGCAGCCCTACTATTCGGTCGACGATAAAGTCCCTTACGGCCACGGCGAAAAATCCGTTTATATCATTTCCGGGTTTATGCGCCTGACCCGTGAAGAAGCATTCGCGATCCGGTTCCACATGGGCGACTATTCCGACCGTAACGTGCCGCAGGCTTTCAGGCTGTTTCCGCTGGCGCTGATGCTCCATATTGCGGACCTCGAAGCCACATTTTTAGACGAAAAGGAAGGCTGATTGATATGTCTGAAAAACTCTCTGTTGTAAAAAATGCTACCGTCGCGGTGTCAAATGATGTGCGCGGATTTCTTGCACAAGGCTCTCTCCAGCTCCCGGCAAACTATTCCGTTGAAAATGCGCTGAAATCTGCGGCGCTGTCGCTCCCAAGCGTGAAGAATTTCCAGAACTGCACGCAGGAATCAATCAAATCCGCTCTGCTTTCCATGTGTGTACAGGGCCTTAACCCGGACAAAAAGCAGTGTTATTTCATTGCTTACGGCGAAACACTTACCTGCCAACGTTCCTACATGGGTGACGTTGCCGTCGCAAAGCGCGTTGACCCCAACATTGACGAAATCTATGCTGAAGCTGTCTATGAGGGTGACAAATTCGACTACGAGATTAAGCGCGGCAAAATTACAGAAGTGCATCATTCGCAGAAGCTGGAAAACAAGTCGAAGCCAATTATCGCGGCTTATGCGACGGTCGTCTATAAGGATGGCAGCGAAGTTTCCACAGTCATGACCATGGCGCAGATAAAACAGGCTTGGGCGCAGTCTACGTCACACCCGTTTGACGATAAGGGAAAATTGAAAGCTGACAGCGTTCACGCAAAGTTTCCGGAAGAAATGGCAAAGAAGACCGTGGTGCATAAGGCATGTAAGCCAATTATCGGCAGTTCGTCCGATTCCTCGCTGTTTGGAAAATACGCGAAGCAGTGTGCCGACGTTGCGGACGCTGCAGAGGTCGACGAGGAAGTCGGCGAGAGCGCCAACCGGGAGTATGTGGAAACGGATGCGCATGAGGTTCCGGAGAACGTTGACCCGGAAACTGGCGAAGTTATCGAGCCAAAACCAATTGCTGCTCGAGTTTATGAGGAGGAACCGTTTTGAGAATTCAGGTAATCGGTTCCGGCAGTTCCGGAAACTGCTATCGGATTGACGATGGACAGACCGCACTTTTATTGGAGTGCGGCCTCCCTATCCGGAAAATCAGAGCTGGCTGCGACTATAATTTTTCCGCAATCGCTGGGTGCATCGTCACCCATGAGCACAAAGACCATTCTCTTGCGGTAAATGACCTGATGAAAGCCGGGGTTGATGTTTACATGACTGAGGGTACTGCACGAGCGGCTGGCGTGGAAGCATACCGTTTAAGGCTGTGGCGGCGTGACGGCATTGATGATACTATCGGAAATCCATTTTACCATTCTGAGCGCATCGGCACTTTTACAGTCAAGCCCTATATGGCACATCACGACGCAGCAGAGCCGGTTTTTTACCTGATTGAAAGTGCAGCAACCCACGAGTGTCTTCTGTTTGTAACGGACTCCTATTACATTGATTACCGTTTCAGCGGCCTGACTCATATCATGGTGGAAGCCAATTTCTGCGCCGATTCTTTGGCCGATGCAGACAACGATCCGCGGCGGAGCCGGTTACGTCATTCCCACATGAGCCTTGAAAACTGCATTGGCTTGCTGAAAGCAAACGACCTGAAAATCTGCCGCGAAATTTGGCTGATTCATCTTTCAAGCAGTAACGGTGATGCGGAAGAATTCAAACGAAAAGTGCAGGAAGCAACGGGGTGCGCCGTATATGTCGCATGAAATCCGAAGCTATCAATCCGACCTAATTCAGGCCACCCGGCAGGCTTACAGGGACGGTTTCCGCGCTCCACTGATAGTTTTACCATGTGGCGGAGGAAAGTCCATTATCGCGGCGGAAATGGCACGAGCAGCGACGGAAAAAGGCAACCGGGTTCTTTACATCGTCCACCGGCAAGAACTTTGCGAACAAATCCGCAGCACATTCAAATGGTGGGGAGTAGATATGAACCTTTGCCGCATCGGAATGGTTCAAACGATCTGCCGACGCACAACAAAGATCCATACTCCACGGCTGATTATCGTTGACGAATCGCATCATGCACTTGCCCGCAGCTATCGGAAAATTTTTGAAGCGTTCCCAGATGCGCAGCGCGTTGGAATTACGGCAACACCCATCCGACTGAACGGCGGCGGCCTTGGCGATGTAAACGACAAACTCGTTGTGGGCGTCAGTACAAAATGGTTGATTGAACATAGCTATCTGGCACCCTACGAATATTACGCTCCGACCGTCGCAGACCTAACCGGTATTCACACGCAGCACGGCGAATATGCCACCGACGAGGTTGTTAAAAAGCTCGACCAATCCAAAATTTACGGCGACGTTATCGGGTATTATCGGCAGCTTGCGGACGGGCAGCAGGCCATTTGCTACTGTGCTTCGATTGAATATTCCCAGAATATGGCCGCGCAGTTCCGGGCGGCAGGAATTACCGCAGAGCACGTCGACGGAGAAACGCCGAAGCAGGAGCGAGCAGATATTATTTCACGGTTCCGCTCTGGTGAAATAAAAATCCTGTGCAATGTGGACTTAATTTCTGAGGGGTTCGACGTCCCCGACTGCAGCGTGTCAATTCTTCTCAGACCGACGAAGTCTTTGACGCTTTATATCCAGCAGTCAATGAGATGCAT
>JBFLFY010000048.1:0-6746 GCA_041859875.1 Caproicibacter sp.
GACCGGCGAAGGCGGAATGCTGGTAACCGACGATGACGACATCGATGCAAAGGCACGCATCTGGGCCGGGCAGGGCATGAGCCACAACGCCTGGAACCGCTACGCAAAAGGCGGCACATGGAAGTACGACATCTGTGAGCCCGGGTTCAAGTACAATATGTTCGACATCCAGGCAGCCCTTGGCCTTGTACAGCTTTCCCGCATTGATGAAATGCAGAAAAACCGCCTGCGTATTGCCGAAAAATACCAGCGCGAATTTGCAAAAATTGACGCAGTGGAACCGCCGTATGTGCCGGACTACACCACACATTCCTGGCACCTTTATATTCTGCGCATTAAGCCGGAACTGCTGACCATAGACCGCGACCGGTTTATCACGGAACTGAACGACCGCAACGTGGGCACCAGCGTTCACTTCATCCCGGTTACAAGCATGAGCGCCTACACAAGCCGCTATGGCTACAAAAAAGGTGACTTTCCGAATACGGAAAAACATTTTGAGCGCATCATCTCGCTGCCGCTTTACCCGTCGCTTACCGACGAGGAAGCTGACTACATTATTGACGCCGTGCGCGATATTGTTGAAAAATACCATAAATAAGCATTCTGCCGTACAGGTAAAAAAGCGGGCGGGCTTCCGGGAATCGGAAGTCCGTCCGCTTTTCTTGCACAAATGCGTTTCATAACGATGCTTTGGATTTTGCCTTATTTACTCCTGATCTTCAAAAAGCTTGTCCAGCTTTTTCTGGCAGTCTTTGCAAACGTTGTAACCCTTGTAATTGATAATCTCGTTCATGCCGCCACAGAAAATGCAGGCCGGTTCATACTTTTTCAGAATGATTTTGTTGTCATCGTCGACATAGATTTCGAGAGGATCCTTTTCATTGATGTTTAAAGTGTTCCTCAGCTCTTTAGGCAATACAATTCGCCCTAGTTCGTCAACCTTTCTTACAATACCCGTGAATTTCAATTTAGTTCACCCTTTCCACAAAATAAAACCAAAAACGCAACAGATGTGCAAAAAACAGTTTAATATGCTTTTCCATAATTGTCAATAAGTTGCATGAATTTACAGAAAACATTTTTTGCATACTTAGGAAACCCTATGAATAATTATATACGGGTCATCCATGGAAGAAGATGAACATTTTGTTAAACTATATCTGGGTTTTTATGATAATTTTCAGTATTTTCTGTGCTGCCATAACCGGGCGAATGCCGCAGCTTTCCGCTGCGGTGTTAAACGGGGCGGGCAGTGCGGTAACTCTCGTGATTGGTATGACGGGAATGATGTGTGCCTGGACGGGGCTGATGAAAATAGCTGAAAAAGGCGGTGTTACGCGCATTCTGGCCCGTATTTTCAGTCCTGTGGTGCACCGGCTTTTCCCTTCCTGTAAAAAAGGCGGTTCGGCCATACGGGCCATGTGCATGAACATCACGGCAAACCTCCTGGGCCTTGGAAATGCTGCCACACCCCTTGGCATTGCCGCCATGAAAGAACTGAAAAAAGACAATCCGACCGCCACAGCCGACAACGCCATGGCTATGTTTGTTGTCATCAATGCGGCCTCCATCCAGCTGATACCCACTTATACCGCAACGCTCCGCGCACAGTACGGTTCCGTTTCTCCGTTCGACATACTCCCCGCCGTATGGTTTGCTTCTATTGGCGCGCTGCTGGCTGGTGTGACAGCCGCCAAACTTTTGGAGGAAAAATTTCATGCCTGACTTCGGCTCTTACGCCGTACCAGTGGTAATTGCCTGCATCGTGCTTTTCGGCTTTTTCCGCAAAGTTCCGGTGTTCGACACGTTTATCGCCGGCGCAAAAGAAGGGCTGCAGTCTTCTGTTTCTATCCTTCCCACCCTTGTAGGGCTGATTATGGCTGTTTCCATGCTGAATGCTTCCGGCGCACTGGACCTTCTTTCTTCGCTGCTTGCACCGGCAGCCAGTGCGCTCGGTCTTCCGCCGCAGGTCATGCCGCTCGCACTGATAAAGCCGATTTCCGGCAGCGGTTCCACCGCCGTGCTGACGCAGATTTACAAAGACTGCGGCCCCGACAGTTTTGCAGGCCGCGTTGCTTCTGTAATGGCTGGCTCCACCGAAACGACCTTTTACGCCGTGGCAGTTTACTACGGTTCCGTCGGCATTAAGAAAACACGCCATACTATTCCGGCCGCATTGGTCGGCGACCTGACCGCCTGCATCCTTTCCGCACTCGCCGTGCGTATTTTTTTCGGCGCATAACCGGAAGCATTGCATCAACGCAGAAAGTTTGTTATAATTTACACGAAATAAAAATTGCCGGCAGACATTCCGCCATGCTTGCGGCATCTGCAGACGGGAGCTTTGAAATGATTCTTGTTCTTGACATTGGCAATACAAATATTACGCTTGGCGTCTACCGTGGCAGTGAACTTCTTTTTGTTTCCCGCATGGCAACAGACAGGCGGCGTATGGAAGACCAGTATACCATTGAACTGAAAGAAATTCTTTCCCTTCACGGTGTTTCCACAGGCGAAATTGAAGGCGCAGCCGTTAGTTCCGTTGTCCCTTCGGTGAACCATTCCCTGGTGAATGCCATAAGCCGCCTCACTGGGAAAAAGCCCGTCTGTGTTGGCCCGGAAACCGAAACCGGCATTAAAGTAGACATACGGGGTGCTGAAACAGTTGGCGCCGACCTGATGGTGGGCTGCGTCGCTGCGGCAAATCTGTACGGCGGGCCGTGCATTATTCTGGACATGGGCACTGCAACAACTTTTATTGTTCTGGATGAAAACCGGCAGATGCTGGGCGGTGCCATCGCACCCGGAGTAGGGATTTCTCTGGATGCCCTTACAAGCCGCACAGCGCAGCTTCCTTCCGTCAGCCTAGAGGCTCCTCCGCATGCCATAGGCAGAAACACCGCAGAATGTATGCGCTCCGGCTTAATCTGCGGAACGGCCTGCATGGTTGACGGAATGTGCAACCGCATGGAACGGGAACTGGGCCAAAAATGTAAAGTCGTTGCCACAGGCGGCCTTGCCGGGGAAATCATCCAGCAGTGCAGCCGGGAAATTATCCACAACGACACCCTGCTGCTGGAAGGCCTGCGGCTGATCTACAAAATGAACCGCTGCTGAACCTAGTTGTTGAATCAACATACAGAAATGCCGCCCGTTTGAAAGCGGACGGCATTTTTTGCTACGTGTGCGCCGGGTGAGTATGGGAGCTTTCTTCATGATCTGAAAACAAAAAGCGGCAACACCAAATGGCTGCAGCTGCAACAACTATAAAAATGATTCGGCTGCCTACGGCAAGCTGGCCGCCAAAAATCCAGCCGATGACGTCAAAACCAAAAATGCCAATGCTGCCCCAGTTCAGCCCGCCGATAATCAATAATGTCAATGCAAATTTGTCCATTGTATTCCCTCCTTTCAACGTATAGTCTTACCAGACTGAAAAAAGATATTTACAACACCGGATTTCCGTGCTATTCTTTAGTATGCAAATGCGAATTGTTTGCAAATTTGTTTGTCTGGAGATTAAACTGCATGAAAAAAAGACTGAAAATTTTCTGCGCCATCCTCTGCGTGGCTCTGCTGTTCAGCACAGCCGGGTGTTCCGGGAATCCCGCCTCACCGCAGAGCGGCGATAAACCTGTTGTGGCTGTCAGCATCGTTCCCGAAGCCACGTTTGCAAAAGCCGTGTGCGGCGGCCTTGCGCAGGTAATAACAATCGTTCCGCCGGGAAGCAGCCCGGAAACTTATGAGCCAACCCCGAAGGCAATGGCGGAATTCAGCAACGCCAAAATATATTTTGCGATTGGCGTGCCGACTGAAACCGCCAGCGTGCTGCCCAAAGTGCCTTCCAGCATGAAAGTTGTAAAACTGCAGGAAAAGGTTTCACAGGCCTACCCGGACCGAAAATTTGAGGCCGGGGACCGTGACCCTCACATCTGGCTTTCCCCGAAGCGCGCCAAAGTCATGGTGCAGGAAATGGCGGACGAGATGGGCGCTGTGGACCCGCAGCATAAACAAGAATATACAACAAATGCGGCTGCCTATGAAAAGCGGCTGGATTCCCTGGACGCAGAGGTAAAGAAGCTGCTCTCCGGCGTATCGTCAAAAACCTTCCTTGTGTTTCACCCCGCATTCGGTTACTTTGCAGATGACTATGGACTGAAGATGGTGGCGCTCGAGCAGGAAGGCAAGGAATCGACCGCACAGCATATGCAGGAGCTCGTTGACCTGGCAAAAAAAGACGGTGCAAAAGCAATTTTTTATCAGGCGGAAAGCGACAGCAAACAGGCGGAGGCCTTCGCGGCTGAAATCGGCGGTAAAACCGTGGAGCTAGCTCCCCTTTCCGGCGACTATGAAAACAACCTGAAAAAAATGGCTTCAACCATTGCCGGTGCAGTCAAAAACGAAACAAATAGCTAAAGAAGGAATTACATTTCATGGATTCGATTCTCCGTGTAAAGCACCTTTCCGTTCGCTATGGCGCCAACCAGGCGCTGACCGACGTTACCCTGAACGTGGAACCGGGGGAATACCTCGGCATTATTGGGCCGAACGGCGGCGGAAAAACCACACTGCTCAAAGCGATTCTCGGCCTTGTGCCAGCTTCTTCCGGCGCTGTTTCCGTCTGTGGAAAACCGGCGGGAAAAGCCGGAAGCCTGGTTGGGTATGTGCCACAGTTCTCCGCCATGGAAAAGGACTTTCCTGTTTCGGTCAACGAAGTTGTGCTGACGGGGCGGCTTACTAAAAAAAGTCCACTTTTTCACCGATACGATACTTCTGACCGTGAAGCGGCTGCGGCAGCCCTGCGCGAAGTTGGAATCTCCAGCCTTGCCAAACGCCAGATTCACGCTCTTTCCGGCGGTGAATTTCAAAAGATGCTGATTGCACGCGCTCTTGCCGTCGGCCCTAAAATTCTGATGCTGGATGAACCCACAGCAAGCGTAGACGCAAAATCCCGGGAGCAGATTTTTGACCTGCTGGCAAAACTGAATCGCCGCGGAATGACGGTTTTGCTTGTTACGCATGATATGCTTGCCGTTTCTTCGCAGGTACATCGGCTGGCATGCCTGAACCATACGCTGGTCTACCATGGTGAGCCGGAACTGGATGAAAAAACAGTCAACACGCTTTACGGCTGCCCGGTCGACCTAATTGCCCACGGCGTACCGCACCGCGTATTAAGACCGCACGGAAAGGAGAACTAAAATGCTGCAAGCCCTTATGAATTATCATTTTCTGCAGAATGCTGCGCTTGCCGGAATTCTGACAAGCATTGTCTGCGGTATCATTGGTGTAATTGTTATTGAAAAAAAGCTCGTCATGCTGAGCGGCGGAATTGCACATACTTCTCTCGGCGGCGTCGGCCTCGGCTACCTTCTGGGTTTTGAGCCAATTCTAGGCGCATTTTTGTTTTCCGTTGCAGCTGCCGTTTCCATCGGAGCCATCAGCCGGCGCAAGGGGGGGCAGTCCGACGTCGCCATTGGCCTTTTCTGGTCAAGCGGCATGGCGCTCGGCATCCTCTTTGTTTCTTTAATGAAAAGCTATCCGCCGGACCTTACCTCATACCTTTTCGGCAACATTCTGTCTGTTACGCAGACCGACCTACAGCTGATGGCAGGGCTTACCGTAATTGTAATGCTCGTTGTATTTGCATTATTTGACACATGGAAAGCCTACCTTTTTGACCCGGAATTTGCGCAGGTGATGGGTGTGTGGACTGCCTTTCTCGACTACGTTCTGCTGGTTCTTGTTGCCATGACCGTTGTTGTAATGATCCGCGCTGTGGGCATTATGCTGGTGCTGGCACTCCTTACAGCGCCTGCTGCTACAGCTGGGCTGCTGGTTCGCAGCTTCCGCCCGCGGATGGCCCTTTCCGTTTTGCTGGGCATGATTTTCTGCCTGGCAGGGCTCTGGCTTTCGTATACATTAAATCTGTCTTCCGGCGCCAGCATTGTAATTCTTTCCTGCATCTGTTACTTTGCCGTATACATTTTGAAGGGATGCCGCACTCGCCGGAAGCACCTTGCGGAATGAAAGAAGATGAATGACTTGGAAAGAAAAGAGAAAAATGAATCGGAGTGTCTCAAAAAATGCGGGCTGAAAAATACGCGCAGACGGAACGACGTTCTGCGCATACTGGATGGAAAAGACAGCCCCATAACAGCCGAGCAGGTGTTTATAGACCTAAAGGAAGAAAAGGTACCGATTAGTCTTTCCACCGTCTACCGGATTCTGGATGTGCTTGTTTCAAAGGAAATCGTAAAAAAGATCAGCAGTGCTGAAGCCGACAGTGCCTTGTTTGAACTGAACCGCAGCATCCATCGGCACTACCTTGTGTGCCTCGGCTGCCGCAAAATGATTCCGGTAGAGCACTGCCCCCTGAGCGGGCTGGAACAGCAGCTGGAAAAGGAAACCGGGTTTTCGGTAACCGGCCACAGTTTGGAACTGTACGGCTACTGCAGCGACTGCAAAAAGAAAATGAAGCTTGGCAAACTTGAGGGCGTAAAGAAATAGCCGCTTCTTCCGAAAACGTAGGGAAGGCCATCCGCTTTGCGGATGGCCTTCCCTGTTTCGTACAAAATACGGCCGGCGTGCTGTAAAAGCACACCGGCCGTGTTAATCTGTGTTAAAAGCTGACTAAGCCGAAAAGGCTCAGCCTTCTTCTTTCATCTTTGCGAAGCATTCGCTGCAATATACCGGGCGGCCTTCGGTCGGCTGGAACGGAACTTTGCAGGGAGCACCGCAGG
>JBFLFY010000049.1:0-5914 GCA_041859875.1 Caproicibacter sp.
AAGTGGTTCAATGGCCGCTTCTAAAAACCAAACGACCCCAATCCCATAGATGAAAGTAATATTGTAGGCAAAAAGATCAATCTTGCCGTCGGCGGAGTTACACAGGAATTTACTGTAGTTGGCATTATAAAAACAGGAACAGGTTTGCTGCAGGGCGCAATCGGCAATTATATTCCAACCTTTGTGTATGTGCCTTATACCACCGTACAGGCAATGAACCAGCGAAGTGATTTTGACGAGATATGCGTTAAACTTAAACCGAATGCTGAATCAGAAAATACTGGCCGAATGATTGTTTCCGTTTTAAATGGTACAAAAGGAGTCTCCAATGCGTTTACCTCGAATGACCTTGCAAAGCAAAAAGACGGTTTACTTCAGGTTATGGATATTGTAACCATGATTCTTTCCTGTGTAGGAGCCGTTTCGCTTTTGGTAGCAAGCCTGAGCATCATGACAACCATGCTGGTTTCGGTTACGGAAAGGACCCGTGAAATCGGAATTAAAAAAGCTCTTGGAGCAACAAAAGCTGCTATTATGAGGGAATTCCTTGCGGAAGCGGTTTTACTTTCGCTCATTGGCAGTGCTGTTGGAATTGCGGTTGGAACCGGCATTTCCTGGGCTTTGGCACTTTCATTTCATACTTCATTTGCAGTGAGGCCTGACATTATGCTGGTAGCCGCTGCATTCGCGATTGTTTCCGGAACAATATTCAGCGTTTACCCGGCTTGGCAGGCTTCCTGCCTTAAGCCGGTTGACGCTTTAAGGCAGGAATAGATTTTTGATGAATTTCTTAAAAAACCCGGGACTTCCCGAGGCGGAAATCAGCGTTGCGGCTCTTTCCGCTACATACCCGTTTTTCACAGCCGGACTTGAAAGGCTTGGAATCCATGCTGTTAAAATTCGTTCTCAGAGCCAGCTTGCGGAATCTGTGAAAAATCACGCAGACACGGTTTGTTTTTACGCTGGAAACGGCTTCGTTTATGTAGGAGCGGGTGAGACGTTACTAAAAAATGAGTTCTTGCAGAAAAGATTTCATGCCGAAGAGATTTTTGAGCCTGTTTGCAGCCCATATCCACATGATACATTATTCAATGCCTTACTGCTTGGAAAAAGACTGTTTGCCAACAGGAAAAACCTAGCTTCAGAACTGATTGATTACTGCAATGCTCACGGCATAAAAATCATTCCGGTGAAACAAGGGTATGCGAAATGTTCCTGTGCAGTTGTAGACGAGGATTCAATTATTACAGCCGACGCAGGAATTGCAAAAGCAGCAGAATTGGAAGGAATTCAGGTTTTAAGAATTCGGCCAGGGTACATTCGGCTTTCCGGGTGCAGCTATGGATTTATTGGCGGCACCTGCGGCAAAATTGCCAAGGACAAACTCGCTTTTGCCGGAAGAATTCAAGATCATCCGGATTTCCCGAATATCAAAGATTTTTTAGGACAGCGTGGAATCTATCCGGTTGTTCTTGCTGACAAGCCACTTACAGACATTGGTGGGATTTTGCCGTTAGCGTATTGATAAAAAGGAGAGGGATAATTCTCTTTTATACGATTATACAAAATGAATATTTTGTATAATCAAGGGGAGGACAAAAAAGGAGATGCTGGTTCATGAACGTCAATTTGAATGATTCCACATTTGATGAAGCTCCTCCGATTATCCGGGAATTTCTCGGATACGTTGGAACGATTCGCGGTAAGTCACCAAAAACCGTGAAAGAATATTATCTCGATCTGCGAACATTTTTTCGGTATATTAAACAGCAGCGAGGCCTCGTTCCGGCCGGCACTGATTTTGAAGAGATTCCGATAGATGATGTTGACCTGGATCTTATTCATACGATTGATTTGACGCAGGTCTTTGAGTACATGAATTACCTTGCACAGGAAAGGAAAAATGGTTCGGCAGCTCGTTCCAGAAAAGTCTCAAGCCTTCGTTCCTTTTTTCATTATCTGTCGGATAAAACCGGGAAATTAAGCAAAAATCCTGTTGAGGAGCTGGAAACACCAAAATTAAAAAAATCTCTGCCCAAATATCTAACTTTGGAACAGAGTATGGAGCTGCTTGCGAAAGCCGACCAGCCAGATGAAAAAAACAGTACTCGTGATTATTGTATTCTTACTCTTTTTCTAAACTGTGGGATGCGCCTTTCAGAACTTGTTGGAATAGATATTGGTGATATTAGCTTTAGCGCAAAAACCTTGAAAATCACTGGGAAAGGAAACAAGGAACGCATTGTCTACATAAATGACGCCTGCATTGACGCATTAAAACGATATTTGGAAGTCCGCCCAAAAGAAGGGGTCATAGACCGCAGCGCACTTTTCATAAGTGGCCAGCGAAAACGGATCAGCCCCAAAACGGTGCAGTACCTAGTAAAGAAATATCTTACGGAAATCGGGCTTGGAAGCTATTCCGTACATAAGCTCCGTCATACGGCCGCGACCTTGATGTATCAGCAGGGTCACGTTGATATTCGGGTCCTGAAGGACATCCTGGGGCATGAAAATTTAGGGACTACGGAAATTTATACTCATATTTCTAATACCCAAATGGCAGAAGCCGCGAATGCTAATCCACTTGCCGGTGTAAAGCACAGAAAAAATTCATCACTGGATAAGTAAATGCGAGTAAAACGAGTAACAAAAGAGGACCTCACCCTTTGTCGGTGAAGTCCCCTTTTGTTTCCTCCGGTTTGTCTAAGCCTTTTTCCTGCTCCAATTTTTTGTTGTACGGCTGAATCATGGCTTTATCAACCAGCGGGTAAACAGCAAAATTAATAAGGAATGAAGAATAGGCAAATGCAAGGAAAATGCAAAAAAGAGCTGCAATCATTATAGTAAGCGGCATCGTCAAGGACAGAAACAATAAATAGATAAGAACTCCAAGCAAACCCGTAATTAGTAAATTGCGGCCAACACCTAGAATGGCAAAAATCAGAGAATTTTTCAATATTTGCTTCAGCTTAAGGTCGAAAGTTACAATCATAACCGGTACATAATACTGACTGAAAAGGAATAGCAGCGCCACCAAAGAGCAGATCCCGGAAGCAGCAATATTAAAAAAGCTCTGTGATGCGTGAGTCCAGTAATATGGAATGGAAACGCTGAGAATCCCCGTAACGATATAACAAAGGACTCCATCCAGAATCAACGGCTTCCAGTTATTTTTCACGGCATCCATAAAGTCAGAATAAATAAACGCATGTTCTTCCCGCGCGTAATTTCTTGTAACATAAGTCAAACCACCTATAAACGGAAAAAGAAAAATCATTGGCAGTAAATCAATCGGAAGAAAAATAGTAACCCGGTTGAGAAGATAAACTAAAAAACCAGCAGCCAGAACTGGAACACAAAAAAGGAGGTTTAATTTACATAAGTCAAAAAATTTTCGTTGAAAAATCGAAAAAAAGCGTGGCACTGCCTTTTGCTTTGGAGCGTCTTTTTCAATACCGGGTCCTGGTCTGTTATAATTGACGCCAAATAAAGCCATAGGAAAAAACCTCTTTCAAATTCGTCTGCCCTACCCTAACTTTGCGCGTGGATGGCAGTGATTATAAACTTCCTTAAAATGGCTGTTTCGCAGCTGAACGTAAATCTGAGTTGAAGAAATATCAGCATGCCCAAGCATAGCCTGTATATCTTTTAATGCCGCGCCGTTCTCAAGAAGATGCAATGCAAAAGAATGGCGGAGTGTGTGTGGAGTAATTTCTTTTGCAATTTTTGCCTGCTGTGCGTAAGTCCTTATAATTTTCCAAAGTCCCTGACGTGTTAAACGACTGCCGTTCCTGTTCATAAACAGTGCCTTGCTGTCGTCTTGAGAAGCAGTCGTTTTAGGGCGGACGCGCAGCAGATAGTCGGAAACAGCAGAAACTGCCGCTGCGTAGACCGGAATTTTGCGGCACTCGCCTCCATGAGAACAGATTAGAATTCCGGTTTGCAGATTAATATCATCAAGATTAAGATTTACAAGTTCAGAAACACGAATTCCGGTCGCATAGAGGAGTTCGAGTATTGCACGGTCACGGCAGCCCTTTGGGTTCCGGGGATTGGGTTGAGAAAGAAGAAGCTCCGTTTCTTTGCTATTTAATATTTGCGGAAGTTTCTGTACTGCTTTTGGGCAATGTACCGGTTTTGCAGGATTCAACGATGCCTGACCGGAAAAAATAAGGTACTGATAAAAGCACCGAATGGAGGCCATGCTCCGCTGGATCGTTGAATTGGCCAGCTTCTGTGAAGCCAAATATTTTGTATAATCCGTAATAAATACGGAAGTTATTTCGTCTGGGCTTTTATAGCTGAAACGGCTGGCATATGCTGTAAACTTTTTTATGTCACGTAAATAGGAATCCAGCGTATTTTGCGAAGCGGACTTTGTGTGTACCAAATACTCTTGAAACTCCCCACAATAATCCTTCATTTTTTCTTCCCTTCACAAGTTTCGACGACTTGTTAAAATGAAAAGCAGCCGCCGAAAACGGCAGTCAGCAAAGTGTCCAAACCAGCCGAAGCACACGCAAGCGCAAGGGCCAAACCAAAATGCAGCATATATGTTCGAAAGCCCTCCCCTGTCTGTGACATCCTGTGTGATGCCAAAGCACGCGAATAGCAGATTCCCTCCAGCGCTGCTGCTAATATAGAAAAGCAGCAAAGGAATGCGCCCGGGAGAATCACGGCAAAATAAAACAGTATACCCTTTCCGCCGTAAACCGAGTAAAGATACCCTGCAGTAAGCCCAAGCCCAAACCCGCGAAAAATAGGAACAACAGGGATGCAGAATGCCCCCCACATGGAAAGCCCAAACAGAAAGCAAACTAGAACGAATAGAAAAGCAGAAGCAAAAGACGCGGCGAAGACCGTAACAAGGGGCTGTGTAAGCCTTGCCTTAAAGTTCCCGGCAAAAAGAAAATCAAGCCTGCTTAGCGTACAAAGCTGTGTACTTCGGGAATAGAACGTGCCACCAACCATTCCTGCAAGAAACAGCAAGGCCAAAAGAACCATCGCCCGGTTGTCTTTTACAGCCGAAAGCAGATCCTGACCAAGGTGATTGAGAACGGAATGCTCTTTTTTTTTCTTTCCACAGTGATACCGAACAGTTACGACACCCATACATTTCATTCCTCCTGCGGCTTTCGCCTTTTAAAGTGAAAGCCCTAATAAAATGTATGTTGGACAAAACAGGTGTATGTTCGTTTATTCCGCGGTGTTGCTGTCGGCCAAAGCAGCCTGAATCATAACGGCACATTCCAGCCGCTTCTTTTCCAGCGCGCAGGAAATGGTGTGCGGCTTGCGGATATTTCCCTCGTACTCCAGATTGTTGGCGTTGCAGCCACCACTGCAGTAAAATTTAGCCCAGCAGTTTTTGCACTCCGGTTTACTGTAAACGTTCGTCAGCGCAAAGCGGTTCTTCATCTCTTCATCCAATGAACCATCTAATACACTGCCCATTTTCCAATCTTCACGGCCAACAAACTGGTGGCAAGGATAAATATCGCCTGTTGGAGTAACGGCGACATACTCGTTGCCGCAACTGCAGCCACGCAGGCGCTTTATCGCACACGGGCCTTGGTTCAAGTCTATCATGAAATGGAAGAAATTAAAGCCTTTTCCGGCCTTTTTGCGCTCAATCATAAATTTAGAAAGCTTCTCGTATTCCTCAGAAATACGCGGAAGATCTTCTTCCTGAATGGAGTAGTCCAGCCTTTTGTCCGAAACAACCGGCTCGACCGATATTTCGTTGAAGCCAAGGTCAAGGTAATGTTTTATATCATTTAAAAAGTCTAAGTTATACTTGGAAAATGTTCCGCGCACATAATAATCTTTGTCTTTTGGACGGCGTTCCACAAGTTTCTGGAACTTTGGCACGATGGAGTCATAACTTCCGCTTCCGTCTACACGTACGCGAAGG
>JBFLFY010000050.1:0-5078 GCA_041859875.1 Caproicibacter sp.
CCATGCAGTAAAAGCCGATTTGTTTCCGGCTGTCTTCTCTTTTTTGGTTCAGCATTTTTTATCACCTGCTTCTATTTTACCACCTTCTAACCACTAAAAAAAGACAAAGTACTTCTTTTCGATACTTTGTCTTCACTCTGAGACGTTCCGATAGGACCGTCTTTTTTTATTTGCAGAAGGAAGTGAGTGAAATGCCAAAAAATGCCGGTCTGGATTACTTCCACCCCAACGAATCCGAGCAATTCACGTTTTATCGCATCCCGAAAATCCTGTTCACGGATGAACGCTTCTGTGGGCTGTCTGCGGATGCCAAAATCCTCTACGGCCTGATGCTCGACCGCATGGGCCTGTCCCTGCGAAACGGCTGGATCGACGACAAAGGCCATGTGTTCATCTATTTTACGCTGGAAGATTCCCTGAACTTTCTGCGCTGTGGGCACGGAAAAGCCGTCCGGCTGTTTGCGGAACTCGAAGGAATCGGGCTGATCGAACGCAGAAAACAGGGCCAGGGGCATCCCACAAAAATTTTCGTCAAGAACTTTGCCACACAGCCGGAAGCCAAGACTTCCGGAAGCGGGAAGTCTGAAACAGGCCAAAATCCCGCGGGAAAGGCCAATGAAAGGCCGAAACCGGATTCCGGGCAGTCTGAGGAAACTCATACTTCCGAAAATGGAACTTCTGCGTTTCCGAAGATCGGAAGTGCAGATTTCCCGAATTTGGACGGTAGTGATACTTACGCGAATCATACGGAATTGAGCGAGACTGATCCATCCATCTATCCGGCAGGTGCGAAACCGGAAGCCGATTCGATGGATGCGATAGAGGCATACCGGGAAGTGGTCAAGGAAAACATCTCCTACGATATTCTCAAACAGAAATGCGACCCGGAACGGCTCAATGAGATCGTGGACATCATCCTCGACACGCTTTGCAGCCGGAAAAAGACGATCCGGATCGCCGGAGAAGACTTTCCCGCAGAGGCGGTGAAAAGCCGCCTGCTGAAACTGGACGACGGGCACATCGAATATGTGTTGGAATCCCTCGACCGCAACACAACTGAAATCCGCAATATTCGCAGTTATCTCCTGACGGCGCTCTATCAGGCCCCAACCACAATCAACAGCTACTATGCCGCGCGGGTCAACCATGACCTGTATGGGGATCGGCAGTAACCGCCATGCCCCGCGTCACCGACGAACAGATTGCCGAGGCAAAGAAATGGGACCTGCTTTCCTACCTTCAGACCTTCGAGCCGCAGGAATTGAAAAAGTCCGGCCCGCACGAATTCCGCACCGTTTCGCATGGCAGCCTGGTCATCAGCAACGGCCTGTGGCATTGGTGCAAACAGGGCATCGGCGGAAAGACCGCGCTGGATTACCTGGTCAAAGTGCGCGGCATGGGATTCGTGGAGGCGGTCGAGGCGCTTTCGGGCGCGGGGCCTCTCCCCGATTTTCCCCAGCCGGTCGTAGAACCGCCGAAGCCCTTCCGTCTGCCGGAGGCCGACCGCTGCGCGATCCATGTCATTTCCTATCTCCAAAAGCGCGGCATCGACACGGAAATCATCTCCCGCTGTATCCAAAACGGGAACCTTTATGAAAGCCTGAAATATCACAACTGCGTATTCGTCGGGCGCGATCCTTCCGGAATAGCCCGATTTGCCTGTCTGCGCGCCACCCATGGAGATTTCAAACTGGATATTGAAAGCAGCGACAAGCGGTTCAGCTTCGTTTTGCCCGCCGCCGATCCGCAGAGCCGTACCCTGCTCGTATCTGAAAGCCCGATTGACGCTCTTTCCCGCGCGACCCTTCGGAAAACGGAGACAGGCGATTGGGATAAGGCCCACTATCTGTCGCTGAGCGGCACGTCGCCGCTGGCGCTTCTGCAATACCTGACCGATCATCCGGCAATCGACTAGGTATCGCTCGGCCTCGACAATGACGAGGCGGGGATGAAGGGTATGGAAAAAATCCTGGAGATGGCGGAAGAAAACGAGGTGCTCCGCCGCTGTGCCCTGACCGCCGACCCGCCACCCAAAGAGTGCGGCAAGGACTATAACCTGATGCTGCAACAAAAATTGGCCGAAATCCGGCCCAAACACGAAAGGAGTTTTTCCAGATGAAAAGACCGCTCGCTTATATCAGTACCGCCGTGACCGGCGACGCTGCCTCCGCCTTTTGCCGAACCGTGTACGAGGCGGGGTTTTCCCCGATTTGCCCCTCGCTGTATCTGCCCGATTTTCTTAACGATGCCGTGCCGGGGGAACACAAGGACGGCATCGACATTGCGCGCGACCTTCTGCGGCGTTCTCATGTTTTGGTGGTGTGCGGCAAGTCGGTCGATGAAACCATGATGAATGAAATCGCCATTGCCCAACGTCTGCACATCACCGCGACGACGCTCGACGGTATCCTGGTTGTCCAGGGGCAGGGCCGCTCCGCGCGGAAAGAAACAAAAAAACGTGTTTAAAGTAGCGGTTGATCAGGGGCGGGACATCGGCCCGGAGCTTTGACCGGGCCGTTCTGATTCTCCCGGAAGGAGTGTGATTCTATTTGCAGGAGGAAGTTACGGAAAAAACGGTTGCCCTTTCCGTGCGGTCGGCCAAGATGACCGCGAGGGTGCTGCAAGTAATCCTGCGCAAGGTACTTGCCGAAATGAAGAAAAAGCGGAACAATCCGAAGATTTATCGCGGCAAACAGCCGGTCAAAAAGCTGGTTCAGCAGGGTGCGGGCGTTTCCAACATCGAGATCACGGACGGCAATATCAAGTCGTTCGAGCATGTTGCGAAAAAGTACGGCGTGGACTATGCGCTGAAAAAGGACGATACCGTATCGCCTCCCCGCTGGCTGGTGTTTTTCAAGGGGCGCGACGCCGATGCCCTGACCGCCGCGTTTAAGGAGTTTACCGCGAAGACGGTACGGGATAAGGAAAAGCCGTCGATTCTCGAACAGCTCAACAAATTCAAGGAGATTGTCAAAAACAGCGTGATCGACAAGGTGAAGCATCGGCAGAAGGAGCAGGAACGATGAACAAAAACACAAAAAGATATGTTCTGCCGAATCTGCCCTACCTGCTGATCTTCTGGTTCTTTGATCTGCTGGGCGAATCCTACCGCATTTCAGCGGGTGCGGATTTGGATAAGCTGGTCAATACAATCGTCAACCTGGGCTTTGTCCTCTCCCGACCCTTACCGAGTTTGGCCCCGGACGATCTGCTGGCAGGTCTTTTGGGTACGGCGGCCATCCGGGGCGTTATTTATGTTAGAAGCAAAAATGCAAAGAAGTTTAAAAAAAACGTTGAATACGGTTCCGCCCGATGGGGGACGCCGAAGGACATTAAGCCCTACATGGACCCGGTGTTCCGCAAAAACGTCATTCTTTCGCAGACGGAACGGCTGATGTTGTCAAACCGCCCGAAAAATCCGAAATACGCAAGGAACAAGAATGTGCTGGTCGTCGGCGGTTCCGGTTCCGGTAAGACTCGCTTCTTTGTCAAGCCGAATCTGATGCAGTGTCATTCAAGCTACGTCGTCACCGACCCGAAGGGCACCGTCCTGATTGAATGCGGAAGGCTATTGCAGCGGAATAAATACCGGATCAAAATTTTCAATACCATCAATTTCAGAAAAAGTATGCACTATAACCCCTTTGCCTATATTCACAGCGAAAAGGATATTTTGAAGCTGGTGAATACGCTGATTGCCAACACAAAAGGCGAAGGAAAATCCGGAGACGATTTTTGGGTCAAGGCGGAAACCCTTCTTTACTGCGCGCTGATCGGGTACATCTGGTACGAAGCGCCGAAAAACGAACAGAATATGTCAACCCTGATCGAATTCATCAACGCTTCCGAAGTCCGGGAAGACGACGAGGATTTCAAAAATCCCGTGGATCTCATGTTCGAGGCGCTGGAAAAAGAAAATCCGAACCACTTCGCCGTCCGGCAGTACAAGAAATACAAGCTGGCGGCGGGCAAGACAGCGAAAAGCATCCTTATTTCCTGCGGCGCGCGGCTCGCTCCTTTTGACATTCAGGAAGTCCGGGACATTACTTCCTACGATGAAATGGAACTGGACACCATCGGGGACCGCAAAACTGCCCTGTTCGTCATTATCTCCGACACAGACGACACGTTCAATTTCCTTGTCGCCATGCTTTACTCCCAGCTTTTCAACTTACTCTGCGATAAAGCGGATGATGTGTACGGCGGACGTCTGCCGGTTCATGTGCGCTGCCTGCTGGACGAATTTGCGAACATCGGGCAAATCCCGAAGTTTGAAAAGCTGATTGCCACCATGCGCAGCAGGGAAATTTCGGCCTGCATCGTTTTACAGGCGCAGTCACAACTCAAAGCCATCTACAAGGATAATATGGACACCATCATCGGCAACTGCGACAGTGCGTTGTTTCTCGGCGGCAAAGAAAAGACCACCCTGAAAGACCTGTCCGAAGTGCTCGGCAAAGAAACCATCGACCTGTTCAACGAGAGCGATACGCGCGGTACGCAGCGCAGCTACGGCATCAATTACCAAAAGACGGGCAAGGAGCTTATGTCTATGGATGAGCTTTCCGTCCTCGACGGAAGCAAGTGCATCCTCCAGCTTCGGGGCGTGAGGCCGTTCCTCTCCGATAAATACGACATCACGCAGCATCCGAATTACAAGTATCTGGCCGATTACGACAAGCGAAACGCTTTCGACATTGGAAAGTTTCTGGACACCCGGCTCAAAGTAAAGCCGGACGAAGTGTACGACGTCTATGAATTCGAGGATGACACGCCGCCCGAAAACCCGAACGCCGCCTGATTGGGCGGCTTTTTTGTTGCCAGGAAATCCCTTTCCAAACATATCCCACTGTTTTTCAAGGAGGTTTATTTATGGAATTTTTCACAGCAGCCATCGGCACGTTAAAAGTGGTGGTCATCGCGCTGGGCGCGGGCCTCGCGGCATGGGGCGGCATCAACCTCATGGAGGGGTACGGCAACGACAATCCAGGTGCAAATGGGCAGTGTCCATATAGAAGCAGCTAACGACAACAAATATTGACAACCAACAGACAGGCAATGTAATTTTACCAAGCCTA
>JBFLFY010000051.1:0-4352 GCA_041859875.1 Caproicibacter sp.
GCCGTATTTCCCCAATAATCATGGGAACGCCGTAAGTGGAAAACCGTACGCCCTGGCTCATATCAAAATGGTCAATCGCCTTAATCAGTCCGATGCATCCAACCTGGAAAAGATCATCCGGATTTTCCCCGCGGTTGGTAAAGCGCTGTATTACGCTCAGAACAAGCCTCAGGTTGCCTTTAATCAGGTCATCCCGCGCCTGCATATCGCCCTCTCTTGTTTTGCGAAGCAGCTCCATCTTTTCTTTTTCTGTCAGCACTTTCAGCTTTGCGGTGTTTACGCCGCAGATTTCGACCTTATTGTACTGCAACTGCAATCCCCCCATGTTATCCTTCTAAAGGCATTATTGCCATTGCGCGGGAGAGTCATTCAAGGAAAAGCAAATTAAAACGGTATCTTTTCAACACGATTCAGTTGAAAGCGAGGAAGAGCCATGAAAATCCAAATTCCGCCGCAGGCTGCCGAAGTTCTGGAACGGTTTCGCAGAAACGGCAGGGAAGCATATGTGGTTGGCGGCTGCGTGCGCGACAGCCTGCTTGGCTGCCGACCAAACGACTGGGACGTTACGGCATCTGCGCTGCCGGAAGAAACGGAACGCATTTTTTCAGATTGCCGTGTTGTGAAAACTGGAATCCGCCATGGGACGGTAAAAGTATTTTTGGGCGGCCTTCCGGTTGAAGTAACGACTTTTCGGATTGACGGCGTTTACTCGGATGGCCGCCATCCGGATCAAGTCACATTTACGGGGAATCTGAAAGAGGACCTTGCCCGGCGCGACTTTACCGTCAATGCAATGGCTTATAATGAAGAAGAGGGACTGGTGGACTGCTTTGGCGGCAAAGAAGACCTTTCACGCGGAATGATTCGCTGTGTTGGGAACCCGGATATACGCTTCCGTGAAGATGGCCTGCGAATTCTGCGCGCGCTTCGCTTTTCTTCGCAGCTTTGCTTTTCTATAGAAGAAGACACTGCGAAAAGTATGGTGCAAAATCGTGCTCTGCTGGGCCGTATTGCGGAAGAACGAATTTGCGCAGAGTTTACAAAACTTCTCTGCGGAAAGGATGCGGCAGATGTCCTGCGCCGTTATCGTGAAGTCATAGCAGAGTTTTTACCGGAAGTCTGCCCGGCTTTTGATTTTCAGCAGCATAATCCGCACCATATTTATGATGTGTGGGAGCATACGCTTCACGCGCTGGATGCAGTGGCGCCGGAACCGGAACTCCGCCTGACCATGCTGCTGCATGACCTTGGAAAACCGCAGTGCTTTACGCTGGATGCGAATGGGGTGGGGCACTTTTATGGGCATCCTGAAAAAAGCGCCGCGCTTGGCGCACAGATGCTGAGGCGCCTGCGGTATGACAGTAAAACGGCTGAAACTGTGGAGATGCTCGTGCGCTGGCATGACCTTCCTATCCTGCCGGAAGAGCGGAGCCTGCGCCGCAGACTCAACCGGTTTGGGGAAGAAAACCTTCGCCGGTTGATTCAGGTAGAACTTGCCGATGCGCAGGGTAAGGCAGATCCGGAAAATGACTACACAGCATCTTTACAAAGAGTGCCGGAGATGCTTGACCATATTCTGCAGCGCAAGCAGTGCTTCACACTGAAAGACCTTGCAGTGCACGGAGTAGATCTTTTGGAATACGGTGTGCCGGAGGGGCCTGACATAGGACGAACGCTTCGGCATTTGCTGGAAGCGGTCATCGACGAAAAATGCCCAAATGAAAGAATGCAGCTCCTTCGGTATGCAAAACTTTTGAAAGGCGGTGAAAATGGTTGAGCGAGTTGGTTGTCCATCCTTTAAAGCCCGTTTATGATAAAAATTCCCGGGTTTTGGTTTTGGGCACAATGCCTTCGCCAAAATCCCGGGAATATGGGTTTTATTATTCTCATCCGCAGAACCGCTTCTGGCGTATTCTTGCGGAACTTTACCAATCGCCACTGCCACAGACAAACGATGAAAAAGAAGCACTTTTGCTTCAAAACCATATTGCACTTTGGGATGTGCTGAAAAGCTGCCAAATCTGCGGTGCAGATGATGCCAGCATCCGCAGCCCCGAGCCAAACGATATTGCCGGGCTGCTTGCCAAAACAAGTATCCGGGCCGTAGCTACCACAGGGACGAAAGCAGCCACGCTGTACCGCCGTCTGTGCCGCAAATCGACTGGCATAGATGCCATTGCCCTGCCTTCAACAAGCCCGGCAAACTGTCGGCACTATACTTATGAAAAATTACTGGATGCGTATCGTATTCTGACGGATTATACCGGCTGAATTTAGCTGACGCGTTCCAGTTCTTTTTTTAGGCGGGAGAGAATACGCTTTTCCAGACGTGAAATATAAGACTGTGAGATACCAAGTGTGTCAGCAACTTCTTTTTGCGTATGCTCGCGGCTGCAGCCAAGGCCAAAACGCAGCTGCATGATTTCTTTTTCACGCGGTGCTAAGCGTGAAACGGCATTTCGAAGCAGTTCCTGTTCTGCCTCATCTTCCAGTTCAACATTAATGGCATTCTGGTCACTTCCAAGAATATCGGAAAGAAGCAGTTCATTGCCGTCCCAGTCCACATTCAGCGGGTCGTCGATTGAAACTTCATTTTTCAGTTGTGACGTTTTACGCAGATACATCAGAATTTCGTTTTCAATACAGCGGGAAGCGTAGGTGGCAAGTTTGATGTTACGCTCTGGGCGAAATGTGTTTACTGCTTTTATCAGCCCGATGGTGCCAATGGAAATTAAATCTTCCACATTGGCAGAAGGCGACTCAAACTTTTTTGCTATGTATACGACAAGGCGCAGGTTATGTGTAATAAGCGGTTCCCTTGCATTTGGGACCTGTTTCATGATGTCATCCATCACCTGTGCCTCTTCCTGCTTCGTGAGTGGAGGAGGAAGAGTTTCCGGCCCGTTGATGTAATAGATGCCATCTCCGCCTGTCTTCTGAAGGAGTCGGTTCCACATTCCTGTGAACCATTCCAGAATCCAATTTTTCACTTTCATATTTCACTTTCCCTTTTGCCGAGCCGCTTCGGCGGCATTTCGCGCCCGGCCGCGGCCGAATTTGGTCAGGCGATTGCTGCAGCAGATCTGAGTTTAACAAGGCGTCGCAGCCTTCCAGCCTTGTTTCTGAAATCGCTATGTAAACGTGGTTTGTGCGAATCGTATTTTTTCGGCAGCTTACAGTCAGCCGATCCGGCCGAAAAGCTTTCAGTACCCCGGAGCCTGAAACCGCTTGAAATGGAATCAGCCGAAAATTCAGGCTGTCTTTCTGAGGAAGGATGTGCTCAATCGCTTCACGGTTCACCACTACTGCGGGGTAATCAGAGAATGGTTCACGCAGAGCATTTCCGGTGTCTACTTTTGCTTGGAAGCTGCATGATGCGCTGCCTATAGAAACAGTTACGTTGCAAAAGAGTTCTTTTGGTGCCTGCCTGCCCGTAATCCGGTTTATTAATGTTATAATAAGATAGCATACGACGGTCAGTACAATCAGCAGCAGTGGAGAAATGTTGAAGTATACTACGGAGTTTCGGACCAAAAGTCCTTGAGGAGCAAGAAAGTACCAAAGGGCCAGCATCACGCCGGCAAAGCCAAAGCTGATAATGTAAAATGCCGCCGTGCATCGAAAGAACTGCCGAGCACTGTGCCAGCCAAAGGCGCAAAGGACAATTACGGCAGACATCAGCAGCTTCATGCCAAGCGAAGCCGCCGCCGGAAGCTCCGGCAGAAGAATGGAAAGGGAAAATACAGCGCCAATGCCAGCCGCTGCAGCCAGTCTGCCGCGCTTTGCGGGAAGAGAAAGAAATTTTGCGCAGGCGAGCAGCAAAAAGTAATTAATGAAAAAATTAACGGCTGCTAACACATCAACATAGATAGTCTGCCTCAAAATCATCGCTTCCTTAACCGGGTAAGGTTAATTATAGACTGGCTGCTCCGCCGTTTCTGTCAGATATTGTTTTGATACAGAACAATACCGCACAAAAAATGCTTTTCCATTTTGGAAGATGCATTTTTTAACGACGCAGCCGGGAGAAGAACAAAAAAATTTGGCAGATATACATTTGCTTCAAAGAACAAAGTACCAATATATAGTATATAATAGTCACATATATAGCATATATACCTACATATGCAACTTAGCAAACAAAAAGAAAAGCGTTGACAATTCGCTCGAAAATTAGTATAATAAATAACGTTGCCGCTGATCAAGCGGAAATATGGCTCGGTAGTTCAGCTGGTTAGAACGCTAGCCTGTCACGCTAGAGGTCGTCGGTTCGATCCCGATCCGAGTCGCCATTTGCTGCTATGGCTCAGTTGGCAGAGCACGTCCTTGGTAAGGACGAGGTCACGCGTTCG
>JBFLFY010000052.1:0-4541 GCA_041859875.1 Caproicibacter sp.
CGCCAGCGCCTTTCCAGTCGGTTCTGCTCCAATGCCCGCTTGAGATCTTCAATGAGGCGCGCCAAGCTGGTGTAGTAAACCGTTAGGCCGGCTTTTAAGGCTTTCATGGAGATACCGACTGCCAGATGAGTTTTGCCGACGCCGGGCGGTCCAAGTAGGATAATGTTCTCGGCTCGGGCGGCGAAAGCAAGAGTGGCCAGTTCGTCGATTTGCCGTTTGTCGATGGACGGCTGAAAGCTGAAGTCGAATTCCTCCAGACTTTTTCGGTGTGGAAGGCGGGCCAGCTTTGTGCGCATCTCCTCACCCTTTCTGCCGCGTTCCTGCTGTTCAGAAGTCAAAAGTTCGTCCAGAAATTGCGCATAAGTGTGTTCCGCGTGCAGCGACCGTTCCATCTGCGCATCCAGCAGCGTGGCGGCAGTTTCGAGGCCCATGCTATCGAGTAGCTCCCGGGCATGTTCCAGTTCAACCACGGGAGACACCTCCCAGCAACTGATCATAAACGCTCAGTTCACGGACTTCCACGGCGCCATCTTTTTTACTGGCACATGGAAATGGCACGGGGACGCCGTTTCTTTCTGCAAGCCCGCTGTACTGCCCCTGCAGGAAAACGACATTGCCGGAACGGTACTGTGCCTTGTGCTTTGCCAGTAACACCTCGCCGTAGTAGATTTCTAAGTAACCTGCGCACAGGCGGACGCGCACCTCTTTGCCGCTGTATTGCCACGGCACGCCGTAACGGACGCCGTCGAAACTGACCATCCCGTCGCGGGTCACGATCCGGGTCTCCCAGCGGTATTTGTCCAGCGTTTCCTGCGGAGGCAGGTCGTGCAAGTTTTCTTTTTCCAACTCCTGCAGCGGGATTTTACCGGTGGTATGATGGATTTTTCCGTCGGCCCGCCGGCACCAGCCCAGCGCCTGCCGGTTCAGGTCCTCCAGATCCTCGAACTGCCTGCCGGGCAGAAAGTTGTCTTTCACATACCGCACCAGCCGTTCTACCTTCCCCTTGGTCTGCGGAGAACGAATGCGGCATACTTTCGGCACAAACCCCAACTCAGCGGCGAAATCCGCGAAACGTGTGTTCCAAATGGGCTTCCCGGCTTCACGACCCGTCACGACGGTTTTCATGTTGTCAGTGAGCACATTCTCAGGTATGCCGCCGAAATATGAGAATGCGTTGACAATGCACCGTTCTAAGCTGCTCAGATCGCACCGGCTGGTGAATTCTGTGTACTTCACGCGGGATTTTCCGAGGATCATCACGAACGCCGGCACCTTGTGAAACGTTCCGCTGTTATCCGTGTAATGGCAGATACCCCAATCCATCTGCGCCTGTTTGCCAGCTGAGGTCTCGTAGCGCCGCACGGCGGGCAGCGTTTTCGCCGGACGGTATGGATGCACATACTCCTTGAGAATGGTAATTCCTCCGTTGTAGCCTGCGGCCTGCAGCCGTTCCAGCAGAACCACGCAGTTGAAGATGCCACGGTTCATGAGCTCGTGAAGTTGCGGCTTGTACTCGTCCAGTTTTGAAAAACGGTCTGTTTCCTGCGGCGAGCTTTCACCACGCTCTATGTATTTGCGGGCCGTGTTCTTGGATATTCCGAGCTCCTTGCCGATGGCGTAGGCGCTTTTCCCGCCCTGTGCTTTTTCCCGTATCATGAGAATTGTTCCACTCCTTAACATCCGGCCTACCTCCATGGCGTTTCTTTACGCCATGGTAGCCGTTATTCTTGAGTGGGTCAATTCCACCGGCGTTTTGGGTCAATTATACTCCGGCGATTACAGCTTACGAATTTTGTACATGTTCGCAAGCTGTTCAGTCCTTCTGTCCACTTCATCAGCTATATGCTGAAATGGTCTGTCCTGTATCGTCCTGCCTTTTTTACCGTTACTACATTTCTCCCTTACAGGGCAATTTGAGCACGCTTCATAGTTTCGATACCAAGTTATGTCAAGAGAAGTTTGCAATTTAAGTGGCCTCACCAAATGAATTAAGCTGCGTTTAGCAGAAGTGTCTGAATCGATTTTGGATTCAAATATGCTCTGGAAACAGAATAGGGCTTGTTTGAAAAAGAAAAGTCGCACAAAAGTCCAGAATAAGCAATACTGGAAGCATGAAACGATATGAGCTGACAAATAGCCAATGGGGGCGGATCAAGGATCTATTGCCGCCCGAACGAACAGGAAAACGCTGACGGCCCGGAAAGGATAACCGGGTCATGCTGAATGGCATGGCTTCCTTGATTTCCGCAAGAGTAATATCCGAATTTTCAGCAACCAGCGCTTCCATTTTTGCTAATTTTTCGGTTCTGAAAAAAGAACTGTGTAAATGTGTTTAACAGCCAAAACTTTGACGCATACTTTATAAGCGGCCAAACAGGGCAATGCTGAGGAGCAACCCGACGCAGGTTGCGGGATAAAACTGTGGAAAGCGGCGGCGAGGGTCGCTGCTTTCCTTTTCACAGGATATCCCCCGCGGATAAACCTCGGGAGTTTGAGGGCAGAGCCCTCATCAGCCGTTAGGCTGTGAATCTATCCTCGAAAAAGATGGCAAACTGCGCATAGGCAAGGCCCCAGTTTCTTACAGGCATCGTCCACTTCTTTGAGATTTCAGTCGCGCTCATATAAATTACTTTGCGGATAGAGTCCTCCGTGGGAAATATCGCCTTGGATTTGGTGAATTTTCTTACTGCCCTGTGATAGCTTTCAACCGCGTTTGTTGTATATATTATCCTTCGGATTTCTGCGGGATATTCAAAAAACACCGTCAGCTCGGCCCAGTTTTTATCCCATGATTTCAGGATGTTCGGATACTTCTTGTCCCACTTCTCGCGGAATTCCTCTTTTGCATATTCCGCATCATTAAGATTCACCGCACCGTAGATTTTCTTAAGGTCCGCACACACCGCTTTTCTGTCCTTGTACGGCACATATTTGCAGCTGCTCCGGATCTGATGAACAATGCAAAGCTGATTTTTGGTTCTTGGAAATATTGAGGTTATCGCGTCGCAAAGCCCCGTCAAATTATCGTGACAGGCGATGAAAATGTCAGAAACTCCACGATTTTTAAGGTCTGCACAGATGCTTGCATAGAAGCTTGCCGATTCATTTTCGGATATCCATGTGCCGAGGATTTCTTTCTGCCCATCCATGTTTATGCCTAAAACAGAGTAGACGCATTTGCTGATGATTTTGCTGTCTTTGCGTGAATTGAACACGATTCCGTCAAAGAAAACCACCGGGTAAATATTATCCAGCGGACGATTTTGCCACTCGTTGACCTGTGGTAGAATCTTATCCGTTATACGTGAAATCATCCCCTGTGAAATTTCAGATCCGTATATGTCCCGCAGGGTGTCTTCAATGTCACGCTGCGACATCCCTTTAGCGTACATCGCCATGATTTTTTGCTCGATTTCATCCGTTCTGGTCTGCCTTTTTTCTATGACTTTCGGCTCAAATTCACCGTTCCGGTCACGGGGGACAGCAATTTCACATTCCCCGTAGTCGCTTCTGATTGTCTTTGTCCCATAGCCGTTTCGGCTGTTGCCTGAGTTATTCCCGTTCACAGAATTCTTTTCATATCCCAGATGCTCATCCATCTCCGCGTCAAGCATCTGCTCTATCGTTCCGGCAAACAGTTTCTCCAATTTTGCCTGAATATCTCCGGTCGTCTCGCAGTCTGCCATCAGCAGCTGCACCAATTCCTTTTCTTTTTCGCTTAAACCGTGTTTTGTCGTTCTCATATCAATTTACCTCCACAATTTCTTGTGGCTATTATTGACATTTACACGGCTCGCTAATCAGACTCNAGAACATGGTGGAAAGTTCGTTCCAGTTGACCCGCCGGGATTTCACGGCCGGCGGGTACTTCCCGCCACATTTGGCCTCGAATTCGTCCAGGGATGTTAAGGCTGTTTCCTCAGTCGGAGCCTTGTAGACAGGCTTCAAATCCGCCGTGAACTGCTTGATGTCCTTGTAGGAGACATACCGCGTCGAGGAACGGATCTGATGAATGATGGCCTCAACAAATCCGAGTAAACGGGTGTGTCCCAAGTTTTGTGTAAACTTCAAATGCGGGTGTAAGATGGAGCAAAATAAAATCCGGCAGCAGCGGCTTTGTCCGATGCCGCCATATCTGCAATATAACAGCAGGCACAGCGGATGTCAAGAGCGGCGAAGCCGTTCATTTACCCTTGACTTCCGGTGTGACTGATGTTACTCCGGCATCCTGTCGACGAAAAACACAGCCAGTTGCGCGTGAATGATGCTCCAGTCCTGCCGCCGGCCGGTCCATTTTTTTGCAATGTCGACCATTGCCAGATACAGCATTTTCAGCAGGCTGTCGTCCGTCGGAAAAACCGACTTTGCTTTTGTCACCTTGCGAAGCTGGCGGTTGAAGCTTTCAATTGCGTTCGTCGTGTAAATCAGCCTGCGCACTTCCTGAGGGTACTTGAAATAGGTGCTCAGGTTTGGCCAGTTTTCCTGCCAGGAGGCGGAAATCTGGGGATATTTCTTGTTCCAGCGTCCGGAAAAAGCGTTCA
>JBFLFY010000053.1:0-4056 GCA_041859875.1 Caproicibacter sp.
CTGGAAGAATGCCCTGCGCCTGTTTCGTTCCCGTGCCATTGAATACGCCGCTGTTCAGCGCCGCAAAAACGGTTCTGGAAAGCTCTGTCGAAAGATAGCTTTCAAATGCTGAAAGCGTCATAGCGTTGGACGCAACAGACATGGAAAATACCTTCATCAGTTCGTATGCGTTGAAAATAACGTTCGTCGGCGTGTTGGTGGAAGGCGTAACTTCCGCGCCCTCGGTGTGCCATTCTGCCGCATCTTCCGGCGTTGCAACCGGCACGGACAGATTAGCCGGAATACGGAACTGCCGGACGTACTGGAGAATGTTGCCCTGTGTGGTGGCTTTCTGGACAACTTCGTTCAGGGTTGTTGTCGGAATAACCGCTGTCGCCGTGCCGGTCGTAATGGCTGCGCGGTGTTCTGCAACAGCTTGATTCTGCGCCCGGTCAAAGACTGCGGTTTCGTCGGCGCTCATGGGCTTCCCCAGCATCTTTTTGAAAAATGCGGTTCTGTATTCCATAGAGCTGAAAATATCGCCGTCGCGTTTTTCCGGTTTCTCGGAAAAGCTCTTGCCGGTAATCGGATTAAAGCCGGTCAGTTTCGTTTTGGCTGCGCTGCGGGCTTCCAGATTGTCCTTCGCCATTTTCAGGCCGTCAAGCTCAATATTCAGCCCTGCAATGTCGGCGCTTGCGTCGGTGTCAATGGCCTTGCCGATTTCGGCGGCCCTGCTTTCGATTTCCTCGGTGGTTGCCGTGCGGTAATGGTTGAACGCTTCGTTTTTATCCTTAAAAATAATCGCTTTCATAATTTACAGACTCCTTTTCATAATTTGGTGTATTTTGATTCTTGCTTCCTGCTTTGCCCGATATGTGGCAGAACTGCCGTTCATTGCATTCCGGGCTTCCACGCTTGTCTGCTGATAAGCTGGGAAAGGCACAATGGACACTTCCAGAACTTTGTCAATTTGGCTGATTGTGCGGGTGTTGGTTTGTGGGTCGTATGTATCACCGCCTGCCGGAACTGTGAACGCAAAACTCATTCCCGATAAATCCCCGCGCTGTACTCCCTGATAGACTTCTTTTGCCGCTTCGGTATTCGGTAACTGTGCCGCTATGTCAAGTCCTGCCGGACTGGTCGAAAGCTGCATTGTGTTAGGAACCCGCGCAAGCGGAACTTTTGTCAGGTCGTGTCCATAGAATAAATGAACATCGGACAGGTCGGCACTTGCCAGCGCCCCGGCCCGGATGATCTCGTTGTAATCGCCCAGCGGGTCATGAATCACGGTCGGCTGATCGAATACAACCGCCCGCCCCGTCAGGGTCATTGTGCCGCTCGTCGCTTCGGCGGCACGAACTTCAAAGAATCTATTTTCCTTCATTGGAGTTACCCCCTAACTGATAATTATTTGCTTTGGTAGCGTCTATGACGTTCAATGTTTGCAGTCGTTTCGCGCCCTCGTCGCCGCCGATTGGCCGCATATTCAGAATTTCACGGGCTTCATCGACGGAGAATAGTCCGAACGGAACGCTTGCCTGCAATGTGGAAACGCGGGTCTGATAACTCGCATAGTCCATTGAATCGCCCTCAAAAATAATCCGGTTTCCTGCCTGTTGCTCGATAGGAGTAAATATCTTCGCCGTAAATTCCTGCCCCATCTGCGCCGCTAACGGTTCAATAACGGATTCATAAAATGCCGTGCCCTGTTGTTCAGTGTAGTTTCCGGAAACGATTTCCGGGGATATACCCAAATATTCATAAATCTTCGACTTTACGGCATTAAGCTGCTTGTCGTCAATAGCATAAGGCTTTGAATCCAGCGGAACGTAATCAAGTTTGGAATCTATGGCTGCAACGCCGCCGCTATTAGAAATGTTCAGGTAGTCGGCTATAAAATCGTCTTTTTCTTCTTTTAGTTTGTCCGGCGCTAAAACCTGATTATATTTCAAAATTCCACGGAGTGAAGCGCCTTGCTTAATCCCGGAAACAATACCGTCATTTTGTGCTTGCGCAAGCTGTAGAGCTGGAAGAACCGCCGTGTTGTTGTCCCCCAAAAGGTCATTCCTGTTAAAATGGCGGCGTAAGTGAAGAATGTCCGAATAAGGCAAAATAAACTGTTTTCCATTCTTAAAAAAGAATTTACAATATAAAACGTCGGTTGGGTCTGTTGCAAACTGCATTTCCGAAACGTCCAACGGATATAAAGCCGTAACATTGCCTGCGCTATCGCGCTGTATGTACCCGAAAGCGTCGTTGCACGTAAAATAGTGCGTTACCGTTTTATAAAGTGCGTCGTACGCACTCATGTAAGGGTTAGACCTGCACGAAAGCAAATGGTTTAAATCATCGTTCCCGGGCTGTCTGCCGCCATGTGCGCGTATTATATGCGAACCGTGCAGCTTTGCCGCGTGCCTTGCTATCGCGTCCACTGCGGCCCGGTAAACGTCGGATTCATACGCATTACCGCCGAACGGCGTGAAGTATGCCGTCGCTCCCGTCAGGACGGCGGGGACGGACTGCGGCGGCTGCTTCGACTTAAACAGTTTTGAGAATATACTCATTGTAATCTATCACCTCTCATATTATATACTTATAGTATAATTATGTCAATCATTTACATCTGCATCAATGTGGCCATCCACAAGAATACTGCCAGCAACTTTGATTGAATCATTCTGCAATGTATCATCAATGCTTTGCAGGTGATCGGCGATCCTGTTCAGGGCCGTTAAAAGCTCATTCCGAAATTCGTCCGGTTCCAATTTCCTATATTCTTTCATGCTTTTTCACCTTCTCCCGCGTCCAGCGGAATGGTATTTCCTTCTTCGTCCATTAGTACCTGGTTGCCGTCCTCGTCCGTCGTTTTTGTGTCAATCGGGATTCCCATCGTATGGGCGAATTCTTCGGCCATGCTTGTCTTTCCCTGCCGCTTCCGATCGGCGTCTATGACCTTCATCACAAGCATATTGAACATCATTAGCTGCGGATTCATGTAGTCCCACAGAAATTTCAGCGCGCCTTCTGCGCCCATCGGTTTATCTTCCAAAGAATTGAGAAACTCGGTGGAAGAAAAGTAGTCCTTAAAATCGCTGCCGCCGTCATATCTCTTTTCTGCCGGAAAAAGCTGTGCCAGCTCCCGCGGCGTAAGCCCACCAATATCATTTTCAACGTCGGAAATAATCTCGGCGCTGTCCGACAAATCAGGGTCTTTAATTAGTTGCGGCAGAAATCGGACTTCCATTGCAACCCGTCGTTTCAGGTCGTCGTGCGTTTTAATCTCTCTCAGCGTTTCGCGCAGCATTGCTTGTGCAATAACAATCCTGTAAACGTCGTCACGACTTTTTCCCGTTTCTCGTGCAAGGCATTCCAGCTTCTTCCGGTGAACGTCTACAAGCCAGTGAACGGTTACTTCGTGTGGAAGGGCGGCAAGCGATTCTTCCGCCATCTGATATGCCAGAATAAGTGAAGTAGGCTTTTCAGTGATCGGATAGCGGCTGCCATTGTCCGCAACGTAGGAAATTCTGTTTTCTTCGTCCATCACAATGTAAAGTGATTTTCCTGCAACATCAGCTTTTGCCAGCATAATTGAAGTCATAATATATCCTCACATTCTGCCCAGTGTTTGAGCAATTTCTTTCCGGTTTGCATTTATGCGTTCTCTGCGGCGCTGTGCCGCCATACAGCGACGAAAATATGTAATTAGTTGCTTCATACTGTAGCCCTCACTTCCCGAATTTTATCGTAGAGAGAATTACACCCGTTCCGCAACTCTGACAATGCGGTTGTCATGCTTGTCTGGAAAATGGTAACCGCCGAATTATACAGATTCAACCTTTTAAGATAAATATCTTCTAATGCACTTTCCGGGCGAACTGATTCAAATTCACTCTCAAAGGATTCAGAAAGAATTTGAAACAGGTCAGAGGCCAATTCCAGACTGACTATGCCACTGTCGATTTGTTGGGCGGCAGAGGAAAGGGCTTGAATTTTTGCGCTGTCTGTGGTATTCTGAACGTGATGAATTTCGTTTGCGCTCCGAACGGTTGCCGCCGTCTGGGCGCTATTTTTTTGCTG
>JBFLFY010000054.1:0-3963 GCA_041859875.1 Caproicibacter sp.
ACATGAAGGGCCTGGAAAAGATTACCGGAAAAACGTTTGGCGACAACAGCAACCCGCTGCTGGTTTCCGTCCGCTCCGGTGCACGCCAGTCTATGCCTGGCATGATGGATACCATCCTGAACCTCGGCCTGAATGACGAAGCCGTTGAAGGTCTTGCAAAGAAGACCAGCAACCCGCGCTTTGCTTACGACAGCTACCGCCGCTTCGTGCAGATGTTTGCAGACGTCGTCATGGGCGTTTCCAAAAGCCTGTTTGAAGACGAAATCGACAAGATGAAGGCCGCAAAAGGCGTTAAAAACGATATTGACCTCGACGAAAACGACCTGAAGAAACTGGTTGTCATTTTTAAGACAATTTATGAAGACAACGAGCATAAGCCGTTCCCGCAGGACCCGAAAGAACAGCTGATTGAAGCAGTTAAGGCTGTTTTCCGCAGCTGGGACAACCCCCGCGCAAACGTTTACCGCAAGATGAACGAAATCCCGTACGAATGGGGCACTGCAGTCAGTGTTCAGCAGATGGCGTTTGGTAACTCCGGCGACAACTCCGGCACAGGCGTTGCGTTTACCCGGAACCCGGCTACCGGCGAAAAGAAACTTTTCGGTGAATACCTTATCAACGCACAGGGCGAAGATGTTGTTGCCGGTGTACGTACACCGTCCCCCATCAGCCACCTGAAAGACCAGATGCCGGAAGTTTATGCGGAGTTCAATAAGATTGCAAAGAACCTTGAAAATCACTTCAAGGATATGCAGGACATGGAGTTCACCATTGAAGACGGCCACCTCTATATGCTGCAGACCCGTAACGGCAAACGTACAGCTCAGGCTGCTCTGAAGATTGCCTGCGACCTTGTTGACGAAGGCATGATTGACGAAGAAGAAGCAGTTCTGCGCGTTGAGCCAAAACAGCTTGATGCTCTGCTGCACCCGCAGTTCGACCAGGTTGCTCTTGAAAAGGCCAAGGCAATCGGCCATGGCCTCGCAGCTTCCCCAGGCGCTGCATGCGGCAAGGTCGTATTTTCTGCCGAAGATGCAAAGGCATGGAAAGCAAAGGGCGAAAAGGTTGTACTGGTTCGCCTTGAAACTTCTCCGGAAGACATTGAAGGAATGCAGTCTGCAGAAGGCATTCTTACGGTTCGCGGCGGCATGACTTCCCACGCAGCTGTTGTTGCGCGCGGCATGGGCACCTGCTGTGTTTCCGGCTGCGGCGAAATTGTTGTAAATTACGACAAAAAGCAGTTTACCCTCGGCGGCAAGACTTACAAAGAGGGCGACTATATCTCCATTGACGGTTCTACCGGCAACATTTACGGAGAAGCGCTTCCGACGGCTCCGGCAACCATTTCCGGCAACTTCAGCCGCTACATGGCCTGGGCGGACAAAGCCCGCCACCTGAAGGTCTTCACAAACTCCGACACACCGCGCGACGCCAAGCAGGCAAGCGACTTCGGCGCAGAAGGCATCGGCCTTTGCCGCACCGAGCATATGTTCTTTGAAGGCCAGCGCATTAAGGCCATGCGTGAAATGATTGTTGCAAAGACAACCGAAGCACGCAAGAAGGCCCTTGCAAAGATCCTGCCGTACCAGCAGGGCGACTTCGAAGGTCTGTTCGAAATTATGGGCGAGCGCCCGGTAACGATTCGTTTCCTGGACCCGCCGCTTCATGAGTTCCTGCCGACCAAGGAAGCAGACATTAAGGAAATTGCCGGTGAGCTGAATCTTACCGTCGAAAGCCTGAAGAACGTGATTGCAAGCCTGCACGAGTTCAACCCGATGATGGGCCACCGTGGCTGCCGCCTGTGCGTCACATATCCGGAAATTGCAGAGATGCAGACTACGGCAGTCATCAACGCCGCCATCAATGTTTCCAAAAAGATTGGCAAGAAGATTACTCCGCAGATTATGGTTCCGCTTGTTGGCGAAGTCAAGGAACTGAAGTTCGTAAAAGACGTCATCGTTAAGACTGCGGACAAGCTTATCAAGGACGCAGGCGTTGACATGAAGTACGAAGTCGGCACCATGATTGAAATTCCGCGTGCCGCACTGACCGCCGGCGAGATCGCCACGGAAGCAGACTTCTTCTGCTATGGCACAAACGACCTGACCCAGATGACTTTCGGCTTCAGCCGCGACGATGCCGGCAAGTTCCTGGGCGCATATTACGAAAATAAGATTTATGAATCCGACCCATTCGTGCATCTTGACCCGAACGGCGTTGGCCGTCTGATTAAGATGAGCGCCAAAGAGGGCAAAGCCGCTAACCCGAAGCTGCACCTCGGCATCTGCGGCGAACACGGCGGCGACCCGTCTTCCGTTGAGTTCTGCCACTTTGCAGGCCTCGACTATGTTTCCTGCTCTCCGTACCGTGTGCCGATTGCACGTCTGGCTGCTGCTCAGGCTGCGATTAAGGAAAAGAGAATGAAGGCCGCGAAGTAATTCGCGCTTTTGCAAAAAGTAAAAAATCCCCCGTCTTTCCGGCGGGGGATTTTTCTCAATATCCGCGGTTGGCCCGATTTTGGAAGGGCTGGCAAATGGGGGGCGGTGTTGTTTTGTCGAAAAAACAGACAAAAATTATCATTTGCGTCCTGCAGGCGGCGATTTTCGGGCTGATGTTTCTGCCATCTGCACGGGCTGTAAACTCTGTACCACTGAATGCTTTTGACCTGATGCACCTTTATTCAGCGGCTGGGTATAACCTTGATTCCTTGGTGTATGCGGTGCTGGCTATCTGCGGCGCCGCAGTGACGGTGCTGGCACTTTTCTTGCTGCGCAGCCGCCGCAATTTTGGTTCTGCGGCCTGCCTGAGCGCGTTTGTTACAGTCGTACACGCTTGTTTCTTTACGGCGCTGAAAAATGGCCTTGCGGGAACGGTTACCCTTACGGGGATGCACTACCTGATAGTGCTGCTGGCTTTAATGAGCATGGCGGCCGCGATTCACGGCTTTCTCATTTCGGCACCTACAGTGGATGGCCAAGAAGCAAGAAAGCCTTGAACTTTCCGCAGAAAAATCAATCAGAAAAACGCGCGAACCGTACGGCTCGTGCGTTTTTTTCATCCTTGCAGCGCAACCGGATTTTCAATCCATGAACATACATCCGGGGTTTTGCCACTTTGAAATATGACGTACAGTGCAGAGCATGGCAGGATGTACAGCGAACAGACATGATTTTTAGCAATATTTATAATTGAATTATAGCAAAATAGAAGCTACAATTCAGATGGTAACACATACCATAATATGGAATAAAATTCGAACTCCATGCGGAGTACAGAAAATTTTAAGTGCTTAGCGGGCAGGAATAAAACGAAATCTGTTCCTATTTAAATGAAGTTGACCCGTATTCTGGCTGAAAATCAGCAGGCAGGGTATCATAATAAAGATATTGCTGCTGGAGGAGGCTCCCATATGACAAAAAAATTAATTTTCAGTGCGATAGGAATTACATTGACACTGTCTGTTTTGTTTCTTTTCGTTGGCGCTTCAGCAAGTACAAGGCCGAAGGAACCTTCCTCTGCTGCGGAAAGTTCACAGGCTGCCGCCAGCGGAAAAATACTGGCAACGGTCAACGGAAAAAATATTTATCTTTCCGACTTTCAAGAGCGGCTGCGGGTGTACCATGCCTCGGCTGCCATTCAGACGGAAAATGCTGCTCCCAATGCTCTGCAGAGTAAACAACCAGGGACTGTGAAACAAACCAGAAAAACCGACCGCCAAATCTTGTCAGAGCTTATCAAAGTGCAGGTTATAAAAGACGAGTGCAGCAGGCAGTCCATTTCCGTTTCGCGCGCTGAAGCGAAAGAAGCGTTGGAGAGAAATTACAAGACTTTTCAGGACTTGATGAATAGCGGTTCAGACCTTGAGAAAATACAGGCCCGGTCAGCGTGGAATTCCTATACTGCCATAGCGAAATCCCTTGGGATTTCATTAAATGAGTATACCGAAAAGTATGGAGTAGATGC
>JBFLFY010000055.1:0-3860 GCA_041859875.1 Caproicibacter sp.
CCTCTGCCCAATTCTTGTGACATTGCTGCATAAACATGAACAGCATGTTCACCCAGAACACTATACTGATGCAGTGCAGGCAAGTACTTAAGTGTTCATTTTCCAGCAAATGGTATAATTTAATGGGCTTGAAAGGCTGGCGGAATTGAGACCAGCCGCATCACTGATTTAGCATCTCCTTTTCTAAAGCAGGAACGAAGGTAGTGAACTTTGAAAAAGCCGCTGCCTTCCCTGTTTTTAGTAAACGAATTGAAGAAATAAGGGAAATGAAATGGCTAAACTACTGATTTTAGCGGATGATTTTACCGGTGCCTTGGACACCGGCGTCCAATTTGCTGCAAAAGGCGCCTCCACACTGGTGGTGACAAAACCAGACTATGATTTCAGCACAATGCCGGAACAGACCAGCGTTGCTGTTTTTGACACAGAGACCCGGCATGTTTGTCCGGATGCAGCATACAAAACTGTCTACAGCGCTGCATTAGGTGCAAAAAAAGCAGGAATTCAACATTTTTACAAGAAAACAGATTCCGCTCTGCGCGGAAATATTGGCCCGGAACTTACCGCTCTAGTGGATGCCACCGGTGCAAAGCGACTTCATTTTGTGCCGGCTTTCCCGCGCATGGGCCGGGTTACCAAACGGGGAATTCATTATATTAACGACGTACCTGTGGCAGAAAGTGTTTTCGGCCATGACCCGTTTAATCCAGTTACCTGCTCCGATATTTTAAAAATGGTTGATGAGCAGTCTTCCTGCAAAGTTTCAGGAATCAGCGAATACGTTTTTCCTCCCCAGAAAGATGGAATTTTTATTTATGACGCCAGTACAGATGACGACCTGAAAAAAATTGCTGATGGGCTGGCCCAGAGAGGAGAACTGGATTTTCTAGCAGGATGCGCCGGTTTCGCTTCCATGCTTCCTTCTCTGCTGCATCTTGAGGGTTCCGCACCATTAATTGGGAAGCTGCCCCCTCGCTTGCTGGTCATCTGCGGAAGCGTCAACCCAATTACAATCGCTCAGCTGGATGAAGCTGAAGAATCAGGTGTGCCGCGCCTGCGGCTGCTGCCGGAACAAAAGCTAAATCCTTCGTGGGTATCTTCCGCAGAAGCGACTGATGCACTGAAGAGTTGGGAAAAGAAATGCAGGGAAAATGAAATCTGTATTCTAGACACGAACAATCCATTCAGCCCGGTAGGCACGGAAAAATATGCCGCTTCACTCAACCTGACGCCGGAAGAAACACGGGCGCAGATTTCCCACAGCATCGGCGGCATGGTAAAATGGATTCTGGAACAGGGTCTGGAAAGCACACTTCTCGTGACCGGCGGCGACACCTTGCTGGAAGTAATGAAACAAATCGGGCTGGAACAGATTGTTCCGGTCGGCGAACTGGAGCCCGGCGTTGTCCTTTCCTATTTCAGTTTTCAAGGAAAAGAATATCCGATTCTGAGCAAATCCGGCGGATTCGGCTCCAAAACGCTGATTCTTGACCTGATGAAAAAAATCCGTGAAAGTGCTGCCGGAAAAGATTTTTAACCATCGTTTTTGGCACTGAATATAGAGGGAGTGGTTACTTGAGCACAAATCCTATCATCGCTGTTACAATGGGTGACCCTGCGGGCAATGGCCCGGAAATCACCATAAAAGCTTTTTCGCACCTTGATCTTTATAATTGCTGCCGTCCCCTGGTAATTGGGGATGCAAAAGTGCTGGAGCAGGCAAAGCACTTCGTAGGCAGGCCCGACATAAAAATTCACCAAATTCATCAGGTAGAAGAGGCTCTGTTCCAACCGGGAACCATTGACGTATTCCATCTGGAACTGATTCCAGACATTGCGACCTTTCCCATTGGGAAGGTCAGCACGGCAGGCGGAAACGCGGCATTCCAGTGTGTTGCCAAGGCAATCGAGCTGGCAATGACCGGAAAAGTGGATGCGAACGTGACGAACGCGTTGAATAAAGAGGCCATGAATCTTGCTCTTGCACCAAAAGGGCTTCATTTCGACGGCCATACAGAAATATACGCTACGTATACTCGCACAAAAAAATACGCCATGATGCTTGCCTATCATGACCTGAGGGTCGTTCATGTTTCCACTCACTGCAGCCTGCGGGATGCCTGTGACCGTGTAAAAAAAGGCCGTGTGCTTGAAGTAATTGAAATTGCAGACAAAGCTTGCCGCAACATGGGTATTGCATCGCCAAAAGTTGCTGTTGCAGGTCTGAATCCTCACTGCGGAGAACATGGCCTGTTCGGCCGCGAAGAAATTGAAGAAATCAACCCAGCAGTCGAGGCTGCCAAAAAAGAAGGAATCCAGGCGATTGGCCCTATACCGCCCGACAGCGTCTTTTCCGAAGCACTGGGCGGCTGGTATGATATTGTAGTCTGTATGTATCATGACCAAGGCCATATTCCTTTGAAAACTCTGGGATTTGTTTACGACCGCGAAGCGCAGAAATGGAAGGCCGTGGAAGGAGTAAATATTACCCTGGGGCTGCCGATTATCCGGACTTCTGTTGACCATGGAACAGGCTTCGCCGTGGCGGGAAAAGGGACAGCAAATGAGCTGAGCCTTGTCAACGCTATCCAGTATGCTGTTCGAATGGCCACGAATCGGTAAATCAGAATTTTGCTTACTTCAAAAGGGGCTGTTGCAAAACAACCTAAAAAAAAGTCGGAGCAACCATATCAAAAGGTATTGGTTACTCCGACTTTTTGATTTAAAATTTAGTTGTGAAACAAAATAAAAAGCTCTTAGAGCATAACAGATTTGAGCGGAAATATCAACAGTTAACGCTCCCAATGGATATGGAAATTGCAATACCACAGGATGATCCGGTACGGCTTGAGGAACTGGATTACAGGGAACTGTATCGCGCCTATTCTTCGCAAGGAAGAAAATCGGCAGCCGAACCCCGGATTATCTTTGAAGTATTGGTATACGGTTACATGTGCGGTATCTACTCGACACGGAAGTTGGAGGAAGCCTGCCGGAGACGGGTGGACTTTATGTGGCTCTTACAGAGAGAACCGGTGCCGGACTACAGCACTTTTGCGCGGTTTTGCACCGGCCGTACCAAAGAAGCGGTAGAAGATTTGTTCTACCAATTTGTCTGTCGTCTGGAAGAGTTGGGCGAAACAGAGCACGACGAAGTCTTCATCGACGGGACTAAATTGGAGAGCCGGGCAAACCGGTATACGTTTGTATGGCGCAAAACGACAGAGAAATATTTGGCCAAAGTGAAAGAAGCCGTGCGTGAGGAATTTGTGTGCCGTGGAATTTCCGGAAATGTAACCCTAAAAAAGTTTCGTGTACTGGTGAGTTCGGAAAAGGCGGCCTGTGAGAAAGCCGGAATTCCATTTTCGCATGGCAGCGGCCGTCGCAAGGCCCCGGAGCAGCGGGCGTATGAGAAGCTTTATGCCCTGCTGGCAAAATGGGAGGATTACGAGAAGAAGCTGTTTACGATGGGCAACGGCCGTAACAGCTACGCCAAAACAGACCCCGACGCCACCTTTATGCACATGAAAGAAGACCACATGTGCAATGGGCAGCTCAAGCCCGGCTACAATGTGCAGATTGCGGTAAACAGCGAGTACATCACCGGCGTCGCTGCCTTTCCGAACCGAACGGACAGCGGGACGTTGCGCCCCTTTCTGCGCAGGCTGGAACAGAAGCATGGAAAACGGTACCGGGACGTGGTGGCGGACGCGGGCTATGAAAGCCTGGACAACTACCTGTATCTGGAGGAGAACGGGCAGACCAGCTTCATCAAGCCGATCAACTACGAAGCGCAAAAGGCCCGAAAGTTCAAACGGCAGATCGGCCGGCGGGAAAATATGCGGTATGACGAGCAGGAA
>JBFLFY010000056.1:0-3804 GCA_041859875.1 Caproicibacter sp.
AGCCGCCTGAAGGAAGGCAGCAAAGACGAGTATGAAACATACACGGAAAACGAAACCCTGAACAGTATGGTTCCGCTTTGGCGCAAAAACAAAAATGAAATTACCGAAGACGAGTACAATGATTTTTACAAGAGCAAGTTCGGCGATTATGAAAATCCGGCCAAGACGATTCATATGTATGTGGAAGGCGCTTCTACTTTTCACGCGCTTCTGTATATCCCATCTCATGCCCCGTTTAACTTCTATACGCGCGACTATGAAAAGGGCCTGCAGCTTTATTCAAACGGCGTGTTGATTATGGACAAGTGCGCCGACCTTCTGCCGGATTATTTCAGCTTTGTGCGCGGCCTTGTGGATTCACAGGACCTTTCGCTGAACATTTCGCGTGAAACGCTGCAGCATGACGCGCAGCTGAAGCTCATTGCGGAGCGCCTGGAAAAGAAGATTCACAGCGAGCTGGAAACGATGCTTAAAAATAAACGCGAAGATTATGAGAAGTTCTATAAGAACTTTGGCCTGCAGCTGAAATATGGTGTTTACCAGGATTACGGTATGCACAAAGACACTTTAAAAGACTTGCTGCTGTTCTACTCTTCCAGCGAAAAGAAGTTTGTTACGCTGAAGGAGTATACTTCCCGCATGAAAGAAGACCAGAAGTATATCTACTATGCCTGCGGCGATACAGTCGACCACATAGACAAACTTCCTCAGGCCGATGCCGTGAAGGAGCACAACTATGAAATCCTTTACATGACCGACCCTGTAGATGAGTTTGCTGTTTCCATGCTGACAAAGTACGATGACAAAGAGTTTAAATCCATTTCAGCGGATGACCTTGGCCTTGAATCCGAAGAAGAGAAAAAGGAAGCCGCTAAGAAAGTGGAAGAGAACAAGGATATGCTTGCTTTCATGAAGGATTCGCTTGGTGGAAAAGTAAGCAGCGTAATCCTTTCTCAGAAGTTGAAGACTCACCCGGTTTGCCTTTCAACGAGCGGAGCTATTTCCATGGAAATGGAAAAGGTGCTGAATTCCATGCCGAATGTTGACAAAAGCCAGGTCAAGGCTCAGCGCGTGCTGGAGATTAATGCAAACCACCCAATCATTGAAAAGCTATGCAGCCTGTACAAGAATGACAAAGATGAATTGAAGCAGTACACTTCACTGCTCTACACGCAGGCACTTCTGATTGAGGGTGCCGCCATAGACGATCCGGTCGAATTTTCTAATCAAATTTGCAGCTTAATGACACGGTAAAATCTGATTTTTCCCCGAAGTCCTGCGAAAGCCTTGCAGAATTTCGGGGGATTTTTTTATATCCGGCATCGAAGCAAAACAAGTGAACCGGCAGTACTCTCCGCATTTTGGCTATTATAATATTTTGAAAAAAAGCTGGGAAAATGGTAACTTTTATTATATAATAGAAAACAAAGTTATTTTCAGTAATTAGGCTGAATGAAAACTGGGGGGTACATTTATGAATACGGGAAGCAGCGTCAAGAACGGCGGCGGGTTTGCCCATATGATAAAGCAGATTTGGGAGGGCCCCGAAGCGGATGAGAAAGCAGACAAAACGTTATTAGAAAAAGTCGAGTGCCCTGAAAAAAGTGGCCCAAAGCACGAATTCTTCGGCAGAGAGCCGGAGTACCCGATGCTGCAAAATGACAGCAAGGCGAAAGACAATGCTATCGTTGTTTCTAAGGACACTGTCATTACCGGCGATATAAAATCCGACGGCAGCATTGAAATGTACGGTACCGTTACCGGCAGTATCCATACGACTGGCAAGGTCAAAATTAACGGTAAGATGATGAATGACGTGCAAGGCTCGGATGTAGATTTGCTGGAAAGTACGGTGCGCGGAAATGTAAGTGCTTCCGGGACCATTACGGTTGACAGCGGCTCTGTCGTTGTTGGCGACATCAAGTGCGGTGACCTTATTTTTGGCGGAAAACTGAAGGGTAATATTCATGTTATGGGTAATGTAAGCTGTAAAAGCAGCGCTGTTGTCCTTGGCGACATCGTTTCCACAACGCTTACGGTTGAGCATGGGGCCTGCCTTCAGGGAAATGTACAGGTTTCGGACGGAAGCATTGATTCTATAGAAATTCCGGAAGACGCCTCAGCAGACAAAACACAGAAATAAATATTTTACAGGAGTCTTCAGGGCGGCCGGTTTTCCGGCCGCCCTTTTGTGTGCACAGATTTTCCAGCTAAGCCGTGGGTTTGCCAAAGGGCATGGAAAGCCCATTTTTACGGGAGGGGAATCAAAGAAGCAAAAGTACGTTAAATTCTTGACAATCGGCGGAAAAGGCGTTATACTACAGAAAGTGTATCAAATAATACAAAAACAGGCGAACTTATGTACGAAGTAAAAAAAACGAGCAGCTGCTATAACATCCTTTCCAAAACATTTTTGTTCCGTGGTGTGGAATCCGACAGTATTCAGGCTGCTTTTCGGTCACCGGAATGCACCTGCATGGCCTTTGAAAGCGGCGAAGCAGTTTATACCCGCCGCGTTTACCACAGAAGTCTTGGCGTAGTGCTTGCCGGGCGTTTAAAAGCCGTTAAAGCGGCGCCGGATGGTTCGGCAGTTGTGCTGAATACTTTTTCTGCTGGGAACGTGTTTGGCGCTGCAAGCCTTTTTAACAGCACGCAGCAGTATGTTTCCGACATTTATGCCATGCGGCGCAGCCGGGTTCTTTTCCTGCCGCAGGAGTTGCTGCAGAAGCTTTTTTACAAGGAGCCTGCGGTGGCGGAAAACTACATTGCTTTTCTTTCCGGCCGCATTTGCTTTTTGAACCGCTGCATTGACCACTACACAGGCGGGTCGGCCAAAAGCCGCCTCTTTGCCTACCTTGCTTCATTGCCTGCTCTTGCAGAGAAACCGGAAACGGTGGAGATGCCCTGCTCCATGACGCGCCTTGCAGATATGCTCGGGATTGGCCGGGCTTCTCTTTACCGCGCATTTGATGAACTGGAAATGGAAAATAAAATTCGGCGCGAGGGCAGGAAAATCATTCGCAGCCACGGTTTCGCCGAAAAAAAATGAAAACAGTTTCCCAGCTTTGGAGAATTGTGATAAACTATGGAAAGAGGATCTTTATGAAGTCTTGTTTCGCAAAGCAAATCGTTTCTTTATCGCTTGCCGCGTCACTGATGCTCTCTGCCGCTGGATGCTCCAGCGCAGGCAGTGCTTCCAGCCAGCCGTCTTCCGCAGCACAGTCTTCCAGCGTGCAGGCGGAAAAAGCTGCCGTCAGGGTTGTAGGCCTGAAAGGCCCGACCGGCCTCAGCATGGTCAAGCTGATGAGCGACAGCGACGCCAAAAAAACAGCGGGGAATGATACGTTTACGCTTGTGGCTGCACCGGAAGATGCAGTTTCAAAAATTGTAAGCGGTGACACAGATATTGCTGCGGTTCCGACAAACCTTGCGGCAGTGCTTTACAATAAGACAAAAGGAAAAGTCCAGCTTGCGGCCGTTACAACGCTTGGCGTGCTTTCCATTGTGGAAAATGGGACAGCCATTCATTCCATTGCAGATTTAAAAGGGAAAACCATTTTGGCTTCGGGCCAGGGCGCGGTTCCGGAGTACGCCCTAGACTATATTCTAAAGCAAAATGGATTGGAAGCCGGCAAGGACGTAAAGATCGAGTATAAGGCACAGCACGCTGAAGTCGCTTCGGCACTTATGGCCGGCAAGGCAACAGTTGCCCTTCTGCCTGAGCCGTTTGTAACGCAGGTAACGCTGAAAAATAAAAATATCCGCGTCGCCCTGAACCTTACGGATGAATGGAAAAAAGCTTCC
>JBFLFY010000057.1:0-3293 GCA_041859875.1 Caproicibacter sp.
AGTGGTTTGAAAGCATTGGGAGTTGTGGTAATGCAAACAGGAATTGCTTGGGTGATGGCTTTTCTTGTATATCGGATATGCCTTTTATTTATTTGATTAAAAAGGAGTAAATTATGCATGTAATAGATATCATTATAGTCACAGTTATTCTGGCTTTGGCGGTTTATGTGGCCGTACATGCTTGGAAAAACAGAGGCAAATGCTGTAGTGATTGTAGTATTTGCGGCGAAAAATGCAATAGACAGAGCGTTAACAACGGGAAGTGATTGCATGAAAATGAGTGAATCTTTAGAAAATTATTTGGAAACCATTCTAATTTTAACAAATAGAAAAGGAGTAATTCATTCAATAGATATTGCGAATAAACTTTCATTCTCAAAGCCGAGCGTTAGCCGGGCTGTTCATCTACTCGAAGACAATGGCTATATTACAATTGATTCTGAAGGAGTAATTATACTTACTGATATGGGTAATAAAAAAGCAGCTGATATTTATGAAAGGCACGTCGTATTATCAGAATTTTTGGAAAACAAGTTGGGTGTGGACCCTAAAAATGCAACACAAGATGCGTGCAGAATGGAACATGTGATAAGCGAGAAAAGCTTTGAGAATTTAAAAGCATATATGACTAATTCGAAATAGCAGTACAAATAAAAGGCGCTACCCGCCCAACAAAAAAAACGCGAGTTTGGCGGGCAAACTTTTATGCCTGAATAAGCGCTTTCCTTTTTCCCGTAAGCGTCAAAGCAACCGGTACCTTGACAATAGAAAAAGACCCCGGCGCTATGCAATTTAGCGCCGGGGTTAAATTCAATTTTTGAGGGAACCTCCGGCTTTGCAGCTTTCCGGAGCGTTCCACGGCAGCAGAGATTGAACCGTGTCCGAATCCTGAGGATTAAGATTCGGCGCAGTCTGAAATACCCAGGTCAGATACCGGTAAGGATCCAAGTCGTTTTCCCGGGCGGTTTCGATCAGGCTGAACATGGTGGCGCTGCCTTTTGCCCCGGATGGGGTATTAGCGAAAAGAAAGTTTTTTCGTCCCATCACAAATGGTTTGATGCTGCGCTCCGCAAGGTTGTTGCTGATTTCCAGCCGGCCGTCATCCAGATAATGAATGAGGCGCGGCCACTGTTCCACAATATAGTGCAGTGCTTGGCCGAGGGCAGACTTCGGCGCCGCGTTTCTCGTTTTTGCCCATACCAGAAAGGCGTTCAGAATCGGTTTCGCCTGACTCTGACGCTGTGTATATCGTTCTGCCGGCGGCAGCTTCGCAATTCTGTCTTCAATTTGAAAAAGCCTGCTGCAGTACAGCAGCCCGATTCCGGCAGAAGATGTTTTCTGTTGGGACTTTGGCAGGGCTTTCACCGCCTCGTCGAACTTCCGCCGCGCGTGGGCCCAGCAGCCAACCAGCGTAACATTCTCCAGCTTTCCATAAGCTGCATAACCGTCGGTATGCAGATAGCCGTGAAAACCTTTCAAAAAGGATATGGGGTTGTCCGCTTTCCGGTCCGGCTGATATTCGTACAGCACAATCGGATGATCGGCATCCCGCCCGGTTCTGTACAGCCATAGATAGCTCTTGCTCTGTGCTGCCTTTCCAGGTTCATGCAAAACCTGAAGCGTAGTTTCATCCGCATGCAGAATCTCCTGCCTCAGGAGTTCCGTATGCATGGTTTCAAAAACCGGCGTCAGCCAGTCGTTCGAAGCTTTTAAAATCCAGTTGGACATGGTCTGTCGGGAAAGTTCAATGCCCGCATATTTGAACTCCTGTTCCTGCCGATAAAGGGGAGAGCCCATGACGAATTTTTGCGTCATGATGTGCGCGATTGCTTCCGGCGAAGCAAAGCTGCCCGGGATTACCGCTTTGTCCTTCGGCGCTTTTACAATCGGCGTTTCCGTCCCGTTCTTCTCACAGTTCCGGCAGGCATACACGGGATATACGTCCTCGCGTACTTTGGCCTGAGCCGGAATAAGCACCAGTGTGCGGCGTACTTCCTGTCCGATTTTTTCCATCGTTGTTCCGCAATTTGGGCAGACGCGCCTGTCCTCCGGAATGTCGTGACTTACCACCTCCGTGGGTACATCTTCCGGAAGATTGTCTTTTTGAATGCCGGAAGCCTTTTTGCGAACATGTCCGGCGACCTTTACGGCTTCGTGCTGCTCAATATCCGCGTGGACTTCGGCTTCATTGAACAGAAAGCTCAGCTGTTCTTCCACTTCGGTTCTCGCTTTTTCCGAGGAAGCGCCAAACATCCTTTTCTTTGCCAGGCGCATCTGTTCCATGAGCCACTGGACCTGCTGCGAAAGCTCAGCATTCTGCTCTTTTAAAGCTTCATATTCTGCACGGGAGATGGTCACGGTTTCAGCCGCATTCCCCGTCGATTTCCGTTCATTTTCCATAGGTCTATTCTATCATAACAGCCGGCAAAAATCGACTGTCAGAATGACGATATAATCCAGGATTAATGCGGAATTCCAGCTATTTTTTAAACGGTTTCAGACGATATTCAGGCCCGTGATTCTGCTGTGCGCTTTGGGCTGCTCAACGTTCAGGCCTTCCATCAGCCAGCGATATTGCTGCCGCGTAATCAGCCTGGTTTCCTCCGGATTCCTCGGCCACTGGAAGCTGCCGCTTTCCAGCCGTTTATACAGCAGAACGAATCCATCCCCTTCCCAGTACAGCGCCTTGATCCGGTCGCTGCGCCTTCCGCAGAACAGATACAGCGTGCTGGTAAACGGATTAAGATGGAACTGTTCCTGAACGATACCGGCCAGCCCGTCGATTCCCCGCCGAAGATCCGTATATCCGCAGGCTATGTAAACCGGGCAGTCCATGTGAAAATCGTTCAGCATTTCCGAAGTGCCCGGCAAACCGCCTCAATAATCGCGGCATCGGTTCCGGCAAGAATCTCTGCCTCGGCTCCGTTGATCCGAATCCTGACTGCCGCGTTTTGGCCGGCAGATGCGGTCTCAACCTGGATCTGCACAAACCGGCCGTTCTGTGAATCATTCATAGATTCCCAAATTCGGTGCTGCCAATAGTAATACGTCTTTTCATTGATTCCATGCTCTTCGCACCATTGCCGTACGGTTAATCCGCTGCCGCGGCATTCGGATACGCGCTTCGCCCATTCGGCCATACGCTGGTTCTTTCCATGTAGCTGCAGGTCTTTTTCCATTGCATCCACTGCTCCAATCTTATCCAAAAGACTCTTCTGGAGCCTTTCGGTGATTGGATTCATTCTCTCACTTTTTATGGCCTTTTGCTATACGCCGTCTCTTTTGACGCTTAC
>JBFLFY010000058.1:0-3166 GCA_041859875.1 Caproicibacter sp.
AGGGTTCATGTTTATTTGCATGGTAAAGAACGTAACCGCTACCATCATGATGAGATGGTTGAGAATTTAGTTCAGAAAGCAGTTCCAAAAGCCAAAGCATGGCACGGTTCCGAAGCAGGGCATGAATGGCACTCGGAACATGCGAAGGAATCCGCTTGCAAAATGGAGAAGCGGGAGTTTGTGTGTCTGAACTGTGGGAAGCACTTTTTCAAAAAGCCGCTCGGTGAGAACAAGTTCTGCTCTGCCAACTGCAAAGCAGCTTATCGCAGAAAATCAGGCGTTGACGATGAGATAAGGACGTGCATTATTTGTGGAAAAGAATTTAAGACAAACAGGTATTCAAAAGCGGTCACTTGCTCCGAAGAATGCCGGGGTGTCTACCGTTGGCGTCGTATCCATCAGGCCAATAGGCAGGGCCAGCGTCTACAATATGGAAGTTGACGGTTATCACAATTTTGCAGTGAATGGCGGGCTTATCGTCCATAACTGCATGGATGAAATCCGGTATTTTGTGAATACGGTCATGGTGCATCACGGCGGCACGACGATAGGAGGGTGGTGAGAGTTTGAACACGGATATTGATTTCCGGAACCTTGCGCAGGTGCGGCAGGTCATCCAGAATTATCTCTATGACGGCGGCTGCCAGTATGCAAAGTTCGCCGTGCAGGCACAGCAGGGCTTTGACTACTACGACAATCGGGACAGTATCAAGCACTTTGGCGCCGCGGCAATCGACGAGGTTAATAAGTTCCTGAAGCTCAAAGGCTCCAACCCGCTGCGCAGCGCGGACAACCGGATTTCCATGAACCGGCACCGCACCGTCGTAGACCAGAAGGCCGGGTATCTCTTTTCCGTACCGCCGCAGTTTGGCCTTTCGGCGGATGATACGGAGGACGGCGACAAGGCTTTACTGCAGCGTGTCAACGACACGGTCGGCACGCAGTGGCCAAAGGTCATCCGGCAGCTCGGCATCGACGCATCTAACACCGGCCGGGCATGGCTGACGTATTGGGTTGACAACGATACCAAGAAATTCGATTACTGGTATCTGAACCCGATGACGGTTGTGCCTGTTTACGACCGGTCAACTGTGAAAAAGCGCCTGAAATATCTGCTTCGGGTGTATGCGTTCAACGATGCCGCCGGGCATCCGGTGACGCGTTACGAGCTGTGGAGCGATACGCAGGTCGCCTACCTCATCAGGCCGGAGGCGTCGGGGACGGCACCGAAACCGGCTATCGCATATGATACGCTGCCGGATGGCTCCTGGAACATCCAGAGGCATAATTACGGCAGGATTCCGTTTATTGAGTTCCGGAACAATGCAAAGGCGCTGCCCGACCTCATCATGTACAAGGATATCATTGACGCGCTCGACAAGCTGATGTCCGGGTTTGCCAACGATATTGACGACCTGCAGGAAATTATCTGGGTTATCAAGAATTATGATGGGGAGAAATCGTCTCCGGTATTTGATAAGGACGGCAAGCAGCTGAAAGATGCTGACGGCAATCCACTTATCCGTCCGGTCGATCCGGTCCAGATGATGAAGGCCAAAAAGTGGATCGGTGTTGATGACCGCGGCGGGGTAGATGCAGTCCGGGGGGAAATCCCATATGAAGCGCGTTCCAAATTCCGCGATATCCTCGACGAAGAATTCTGGACGGCGGCGATGGCTGTCAACCCGAACCCGCCGACCGCCGGGAACCAGTCGGGCGTGTATACCGACTATCTTTACGGCCTCCTGGAGCTGAAGTCCGGCCTGATGGAAACAGAGTTCCGTGATTCCATTGATGAATTTTTAAAAGCTGTCCTGCATTACCTCGGCACGGATGAGACAAAACGGTTTATCCAGACCTGGAAGCGCACAAAGCCGCAGAACAACGCGGAGCTTGCGCAGATTATTGCATTGATACCCGATACCGTTATGTCAGAAGAAACGAAAACCAAGATATGCCCGTTTATTACCAACTGGGAAGCAGAACGGTCCCAGATAAAAAAAGAACAGCAGGAAAAGGTAAAAACGCTGTCTGGCGAGTTTTTAAATAATGACGTGCCGCAAAGCGAGAGCCCATCCGCAGACGGCGGTGATAAACCGTGAAGTCTGATGAATATTGGGCAATGCGGGCGCTGCAGCGTGAAGCGGAATCGCATGACAATACACGGGACACGCTGAAACGGCTTGCCGCGATGTACGGGGAAGCGGACAAAGAGCTTGCCCGGATGATTGACCGTATTTTCCAGAACTACCGAAAATATACCGGAGTCAGCGAGCAGGAAGCCCGCGAACTTTTATCCATACAGGAAACCGCTGAAATGCTTGCCGAGCTTCGGAAGCTGTATGAGGAAACCGGCGACGCGGAAGCCCTTGCGAAGCTGAACGCCCCCGCTTATGGGTACCGAATCAGCCGCTTACAGGCAGCACGCCGGGCGATTGAAGCGGAACTCGACAAGCTTGCCGCACAGGAGGAAAAGACCGGCTCCCGGCAGCTTGTGAAAGCCTATGATGATTCTTATTATAAGACGATGTATGATGCGCTGCCGGAGCTTTCGGGAGTGCCGGTTATTCCTCTCTCTCAGGGCGTTGTGAATCAGGCATTGCAAAACCCCTGGAAAGGCGAGAACTATTCTTCCCGGGTATGGAAGAACCGCGATGTGCTGGCATCGGAGGGCGGCAAGATTATCGACGCCGGTGTCACGGCGGGAAAATCAATCCAGCAGATGACCGTGGAGCTGTCTGATCTGATGAATATCGGTGCGTATGCTGCGGCAAGGCTTATCCGGACGGAAGTTAACCGGATGCACAATGACGCGGCTTTGCAGTCCTATAAGGCAATGGGTGTGAAAGAGTACACCTACCTTGCTACACTGGACGCGCGCACCTGTTCCGTCTGCGGCGCGCTTGATCTGAAAGTGTTCGAGGTCGCTAAGGCGAAGACAGGCGTGAACCTGCCGCCGATGCACCCAAACGACCGCTGCACGATTGCACCGAAAATACCAGGTGCCAACGATAGCGGAAGCCGTACGGCGCGGGACCCGGGAACAGGCCGGAATTACAGGGTACCGGAGGATATGACATATTCAGAGTGGCGGAAAAGCATCAGCGAAAAGTATGGTGCGGACAGCCTTGAGATGGCACAGAAGAAATACTGGAACCGGAAAGCC
>JBFLFY010000059.1:0-2983 GCA_041859875.1 Caproicibacter sp.
TATAAGCTGCTCCTTCTCTGTCATGCGTTTTTTCAAACCGGTTTGCCATTTCTCTTCCAAACTTCGTCGACTTCATTTCAAACTCATTGTTTTCTTTCGCCCACTTTGCATAAGCCGAAAACATATCCTTTGCTCTCTCTCTGCGCGGGTCGTTGGTCACAACGCAGCAGTCAGCGATAAACGCGCTGATAACGTCCATTTCAGAACGGTATTCGGCAGTAGCGGCAGCGACGGCGGCCGGCTGCTTCAAGCCTTCTTTCTGCCACATCAGGCAGCCGTCAACAGCCCACTTCAAAATTCCAGGAAGTTCACGCTGCAGTTTGAATTTCAGATGCTTGTCAACCTTATCTTCCGGGATGCAGACCGTAAACGGTATAAGGCAGATACGGCGCCAGATGCCGACGTCAGTCCCGCGAATTACGGGTTTGTGATTTGTGGACATCCAGAGCTTAAACTCTGGGTAAAATTCGAATTCATTTTCGTATTTTTTACTGGCGGTCACTTTGTCGCCGCCGGTGAGCTGTTTTACAAGCCCTTCATTCAACCGTACGCCCTCGTTTGGTTCCGCACAGTTTACAAACCGGGCACCTTTTAATCGGGCAATATCGGACGTCGGCCCGCTGGTTCCGGGCTTTACCATGATTGTCTCTGGCTGGATATTTGTTGCATAGTCGCCGAGTGCATCGCTGATCGTCTCGAGAAATGTTGATTTGCCGTTTCGCCCGGTCCCATAGCAAAAAAACGCACATTGCTCCTGCGTAGAACCGGTAAGAGAATAGCCGATTGCTTTTTGAATATACCGAATCAGCTCCTGATCGCCGCCAAAAGTGCTTTCGAGGAACGAATCCCACAGCGGGTGGTCAATTTTATCCGTATATTCGCAGTTTGCAATTTTTGTAATGAACTTGTCTTTGTCGTGATTCTGCAGCTCTCCGGTTTTTAAATTGACAATTCCATTCGGCGTACACAGAAGCTCTCTGTGGGTGTCGAGCTGGTCCGGTGTAATCGGCACATGGTGCTGTGCTTCGGCAATCATGGAGATCTTTGCACGGTTTGCGCGAGATTTTTTTAAGTGTGAGGTAAAAGCCTTTTCCATAACATCGGTATCCATGGACTCAGGTGCATTCTGGACGTAATAGTCCTCATCATTACGCATCTGTTCAATAATTTCATCTGCCATACGGTGGATTGCGCCGGTTACGTCGAAACACCATTTGCGGCCATCATAATACAGCCATGATTTATTGACATAGCTGTACCGAATGCGATCGCCAAACGTGTCTACAAGCCGCTCTGCGTTGCCTGTGTCGTCGAATGTGTATAGCTTTTTCTCTTTCGGCGGTTCCGCTGCAGGCTGTCCAATAACGATATGATATTCTGACTTCGGCTGGTAGGTTTTATTACATCCGCTGATAGCCTTTTTCAGTGTGATTTTTCCGTATGTAGTCCCGGATTGCTTCCGGTCCCACTTCTCGCGCATGAGTCCTGAAGAGCGGAAAATCTTGTCCATAAGCTGTTCGTCGCACCCGCACCAGAAAGCGAACATATTACAAAAGCCAAGGTCTGCTTCGGACTGCGACGTATAAATTGTGTCCCATTTGCCAGCGTACAGTGTGCGGAAAGCGTCACCCTGTTTAGAATCTTCGGCGAGATGTATAATCTCGCTTTCTGACAGGTTAAGTGGGGCAGGAGGGGCAATTCCGGTTGTAGGTTCCGTGCCCCCGCCAATATAGTACAGTGTGCGGAAAGCGTCACCCTGTTTAGAATCTTCGGCGAGATGTATAATCTCGCTTTCTGACAGGTTAAGTGGGGCAGGAGGGGCAATTCCGGTTGTAGGTTCCGTGCCCCCGCCAATATATTTTTCATGCAAGGACTTTATACTCTCTGTACAATCCGCAATATCGGCGAATTCGGAAGCACAGTTTCCAGTCATGATAAAAAATCGGCCTGATTCGTACATTTCAACATTTTTCCGCCGCCTTCCGGCGGGAGGCAAATGACCACGGCAGATGATGTGGATACCGTGACCGGATTGGGAAAACTCGGCGTAGGATTGAAGGCCATAGATAAACTCGCCGACGATGTTGTCTGTCTCACCATGCCGGTAGTCCTCGATTGCGCCCTCCACACCGTCGATGTCGACACCGAAGAAGCCGGAGCCGGTAAACATAAATCCAATGCCAGAAAAGCTGCCTGACGCGTCCACAGCGGTGTTAAAATCGCACCATGTCTTCGGATTGTTTGATTGCGCCTGCTTGCCGGTTTTAGCATTGATCGGTATTTTTTTGATTTTCCCCGGGCGTCCGGGGTCTGGTACTGCTTGCCAGCAGCACCAGTTCGGGACGGAGCGGAGTTCCTGCGGAATATAGTCGTACAAAATAATCAGCTCCCCGGGTTAAAATGGCAAGTCGTCGTCGGATATTGAGGACATTTCGGTAAAATCATCGGATTTGGCTGCGGGAGTGGATTCCGAAGCCGGTTCTGCTTCGCCGTCTTTCGTTTTCCATACATGCTTGCAGTCAGGAAATTTTGATTCGTTTACCCACTTTACCCGGGCGTTTGTTTTGCCCTGGTATTCTTCATGCTCGACCGTGACGCGCACGCATTTATTTTTCAGTTCGTCAGCCCAGTCAGCCAATGAATCATAGCTTTTACCGTTCGGCAGCTTTGCAGCTTTGGAAACCGCATTGATTTGTTTGCTTGAATACCCGCTGCAGGCAAGGTCGTTAGGCGACGGTTCTTTTTTCTGCCAGATATGATGCCAGATGTATTTGTTTTTGCAGGGTTGGTCTATGTCGTTGCGGACAACCAGGGTAACGCCCATATAGACCGTTCCGCCCTTTGTTGAATCCTCCCCCGCATACTTGATGATGCATTCGTATTCCCCTTCAGGAATCAGGTCGGAACCTTCTGCTGCTTCGTCGTAGTTTACACTGTATGCCATTTTTATATTCTCCTGTTATATGGATTTATGTTGCACGAT
>JBFLFY010000060.1:0-2294 GCA_041859875.1 Caproicibacter sp.
CAAACATTTTCGTGGTCTGGAGTTAATGAGAAATAGGTTGTGAGTTAAATCCACTTGAGAAACCAAGGCAAGATTTGTTTTCTTTGGATAAAACTCACGCAGCAAGCCATTGGAGTTTTCGTTGCTTCCACGTTGCCACGAAGAATAGGCATCAGCAAAGTATAAGGTTAATCCCAACTGTTCTTGAATAGCCATACAGCAAGCAAACTCTTTTCCCCGGTCTGTTGTTCCGGTTTTGAATGCACCTGCTGGTAGTATGTTGTAGAGCTGTGTAATTGCAGTCTGCATAGATACTGCAGTTCTATCCGGAGTCTTGAATGCTGTGTAAAGTCGGCTTTTTCGTTAAACAAATGTGGCAAAGCAACCCCTGCTCTCGCCGCGGCTGGAAACCATACTGTCGAGTTCCCAGTGCCCAAAAGTGGCTCTGCTTTTCACTTCTTTAGGTCGTTCTGAAATAGGAGTTCCCATTGAGAATTTACCACGCTTTTCAGCTTTTCTGCGTTTGCCTTTTTGGCGTAGAACGGTGACATTTGTGTTGGTGAGTTTGCTGAATAAAGCCAGTTGTAAATGGTTTTGAAACTAGCAAGGCCCAATGTAACGGTGTTTGCAATTTGCTCTGGCGACCATGTTGCCAGCAACTTGTCTTCGATGATAGTGACCAAATCATCGGTGCATTTTCCCTTTGGGACGGAGCTCTTGCGGCGTGTTTCATATGCCGACTGTGCCGCCTCGCCCACATAACTGTTGCTGGTTGCGTTCCGGAGAAGTTCCCGGTCGATGCTGGAACGATGTCGATGAAGTTTTTGAGCAATATGTCGATGCGAGTAGCCCAAGGACAACAATTCTTGTATCCGTCCTCGTTCGAATGTGGTTAAGATGGTGGTAGTTCACAATGTTACCTCCGTTTGAATGTTGTCTTTATCAACTCCATTCTACACGAAGATTCCGTTGTGGGCTATTTTTTACCCTTTTACGGTGGCGCACTTCATTTTACAATCTATCATGTGCTTTTACTTGTGCCAGTTCGTCGCTCAGAGCTGACAAGTTGATTTGTTTGTTCATACCTTGATTTTACCACTTTTAGTGACATCATGCTCTGTGCGGTGTTGCCTTAATAATTTTGTAACATAGCAGGTGGCTTTTTGTTATCAGAGACGGACAAAATCTCTGATAACTTGCTAAAGCAGAGTCAGGCGGCCTACCGGCGCTTAGACGTAGCAGGCCGCCAAAATGGATAGAATTTTTACTTTTATACAGGATTTGAATACTGAGAAAATCAGTTTTTGGAAAGTTTTAACTGTGACAGAACTTCTTCCAGCATCTGTGCCTGACTGCTTAGCTCTTCGCTCGTAGCTGCGCTTTCTTCGCTTGTAGCCGAATTTGTCTGTACAACAGAAGAAATTCGGTTAACATGCGCGGTAATCTGATTGATGGAAGCGGCTTCGTCATTGGATGCCTTCGATATTTCACGAATTAAGCTGGCGGTTTTTTTCACGCTTTCAAAGACTGAATTAAGCGAATCTGCGGTTTCACCGGCAATTTTTGTTCCGTTTTCAACTTTTTGAATTGAACTTTCAATCAGGCGGGTGGTGTCTTTTGCTGCTTCGGAGCTCTTGCCAGCAAGATTCCTGACTTCATCTGCAACAACCGCGAACCCTTTTCCCGCTGTTCCGGCATGTTCTGCTTCCACAGCGGCATTCAGCGCAAGAATATTTGTCTGAAATGCTATTTCTTCAATCGTTTTAATTACTTTTCTGATTTTGTCGGATGCCACGCTGATTTCCCTGATAGCCTGAATCATTTCTTTCATCTGTTTGTTTCCGCGCTCCACTTCTTCAGAAGCCGACAGAGAAAATTGGTTCGCGTTAGCCGCGTTCGCTGCAGTCTCATTGACTGCCTGTGCAATTTTGGAAATGGAGTCCGACAATTCCTCAACAGAACTGGCCTGCTGCGATGCGCCTTGCGAAAGCATTTGCGACGCGTCGGATACCTGGCTTGCTCCCATGGTCACTTGTTCAGTGGATTGACTAATGTTGGTGAACAGTCCGTTCAGTTTTAAAGCAATCGCATTCAGCGAATCTTTGATTTCAATAAAATCGCCCTTATAATTTTGGCTTGTCCGTATAGTGCAGTCACCGTTTTCAAGGCTCGAAAGCATTGATGAAATCTCTTCGATATATCCTTTTAGGATACTTACGGTTGTCGAGAATGATTTTGAAAGCATGCCGATTTCATCTTCCGAATCTACTTGTGGAACCTCGGAATGCAAGTCGCCTTCGGCCAATTTCTGAATC
>JBFLFY010000061.1:0-2122 GCA_041859875.1 Caproicibacter sp.
CAAGTGCATGGAATGGTATTACAGGAGTAGTGCGCAGCGCATGGAACGGCATGGTGAATTTCCTGAGAAACCCATCGGCAATTTACAACGCAATTAAAAGTGCTTTCACGTCAGCTATTAACTGGATAAAAGATTTGCCGTCCGAAGCGCTTCAGTGGGGCAAAGATATAATAAATGGAATTGTAAACGGCATAAAATCAGCTGCTTCCGCCGTCGGCAATGCAGTACAGGGCGTTGCACAGGACATTCGTAAATTCCTTCACTTTTCGGAGCCTGATGTCGGCCCATTAAAAGATTTCCATACATGGATGCCGGACTTTATGACCGGTCTTGCGCGCGGAATTGAATCTAATAAGTACAAAGTAGTGACAGCCATGCAGAGCCTCGCGGCGGATATGTCAATCTCACCTGCAGTGCAGTCAAACTACACGATTGGCCAGCCGGTTTCACAGATAGCAGCCGTACCAGCTTTTGATAATGCGTCACTCTGGGCAGCGACCAAATACCTTGCAGGTAAGATGGACAAAATAGCCAACCGAGATATCGCGCTGTACACGGATAATATGAAACTTGCGGATTGCGTGAACCGTGGCAATGCACAGATTGGTAAACGCTACCACAGAGTAATTCCAGGATAAAGGCGGTGAGCAAATGGATATTCAATCGGTTCAAAATCTTATAATTGATGGAGTTGAAATAAATTTGCCGGCATGTGTAACATGGAGCTTGCAAAGCCTGTTTAGCAACGAGTCTGGTTACACACTTGACGGTACATATCATGAAGACAGAATAGCTCAAAAGGTAAAACTAAATTATGAATGGCCACAAATTTTTATGCAGCAAAAGAGAAAAATTGCGCAGATATTGGCTTCAAAGCCAGTACATGATATTACTTATTTCGATGTGTTAGCGGATACCACACGAACATCGAAGTTTAGGGCATCTGACCCAATTATACCTATCATATATGAATCAGCGTCCAACTTCTCTTTAACATTTGACGAGAATTGAGGTGACAAGCACGGCATACCAGCAGAAAATAGCGGAGGACGGGCGAAAGCAGAAAGTGAGCCTGCTTGTCACGTTGCGCAATGGTTATACTTATTCATTCTCGAATAAAGACATCATGGAAGGCGGTATTTCCGTTTCTGACGGCACAAGCGAACAGAATTCGCTTAGCGTCGGTTCGTTCATAAGCAGGTGCCTGACAGTCAAGTTGTATAATTTTGACTGCAGGGTCGCTGAAAGCCAGTTTGATGGCTCAGAAGTTTCCGTTAAAATCGGGCTTGTTATGGAAGAAGCAGCGGAAAATTCCGCAGAACAAGTTGAATGGGTGTACCTTGGTACTTTCAGCACAGGCGAGCATTCGCAGAGCGGCGGTATCATAACGCTCACGGCGTATGACAAGTCAGTGAAGTTTGACAGGAAATACGACAGCGTGCTGCAGTATCCGGCAACTCTTTACCAGATACTGTGGGACGCCTGCAGAAACTGTGGCGTTGAGCTTGCAAATGTGTATTTCGCCAACATGGATTATGTAGTAGCATCAAGGCCTTCAGACAGCGCCACCACTTATGCGGACATCGTTTCTTATGTGGCACAGCTTACGGGCCGCTGGGCGCGAATAAACAACGTGGGACAGCTTGTACTCGGCTGGTATGACATGGATAGATTTTATCCCGACACGGGTGACGTGCTGGACGGAGGAACCTTTTCCGACTATTCGCAGGCTGGCGCCATAGATGGCAGCAATTTTTACCCGGAAGGCGAGGCTGTGGACGGTGGGACGCTGCTGGATTGCCCGGAGGGGGATTCTGCCGACGGCGGCGGCTTTAGTGATTATGCTCAGGCAAAGATGCTCAATGGCGGCGATTTTTTCGGTTACGGTTCGCCTATTACCGATGCCATAACCGGCGGCGTTTTCAGGCATGGGCTCCAGCCCCCCGCAAAGATATCTTCGCTGTCTTCATGCACGGTGCCTACGGAGGACGTGCGCATTACAGGCGTACGGATAGTCCCGAAAGATGACAAGGTGGCTCCTGTAATGCAGGGCACTGATGATTATGTCATAACCATAAAAGATAATCCCCTTGCGCAGGGCAACCTTGGGCGGCTTCTCGAC
>JBFLFY010000062.1:0-2090 GCA_041859875.1 Caproicibacter sp.
TCTGAAAAAGGAGATGCATGAGGGCAACATGATGAGCGAGGATGAAATCCTCGCGTTGCAGCAGAACCAGAATCAAACAAATATGGATGGTATTACGAACCCCTCGCGGAAGTGGCTGCACGCTCAGCGTAAACAAAAGGGGAAATGACATACAAGAGGGGTTCCCCGCCTTCGGCTTTAGCCGGGCGGGAACCCCTCTTGTCGCATAGTAGCTGCCTTGTGGATATGACAGAGCGCAGCGGCTGTCATGGATGCCGTCCTCTTGTTTGTAATACTGGTTTGGTATAATGTTCCATGTTTGCAGTGCTGATGTTTGCCCGTTTCCCTGTATGCCGCTTCAAACCGCTGCCGTTTAGCTTTTGGCAACGATAACGGAAGTGTCATTCGGCGCTTGTTGCCGTATGACAGCTTCCGCGCTTTTGGTAACAACTACGTACAACAACAAACTGAGGTGTTTTTATGAAACGAAAATATCATCAGCTAAACCGCGATGTTCGTATTAAATTCGTATTAAATTTGAGACTTTACTGAACGCCGGGCATACAAAGATAGAAATTGCTGCTGCTTTGAATATTCATCTTTCAACTGTTTATCGGGAATTAAAGCGCGGAAAATGTGAACGACGCGATTACCTTTGGCGTCCTATGTGTGGTTATAGTGCCGATATTGCACAGCAGAATCGTGATTTTCTGGCTACTTCTAAGGGCGCTCCCTTGAAAATTGGTTGTAATTATCGGCTGTCTGAATTTATTGAAAAGAAGATTCTGGAAGATAAGTATTCTCCTGCTGCTGTTTCTCAGGTGTTGCGGAAACGTAACCTTCCTTACCTTTCGGAAGGTACGATTTACCGATATGTGAAGCAGGGCGTGTTTTTAAATCTCCGTCCGGAGCACTTGCCGGAACGGGGCGTGCGGAAGCATCCGTATCATCGCGTTGTACATCGGAATAAGACTGTTCTTGGCACAAGTATTGAAAAGCGTCCTCTTTCCGTTTTTGAACGGTCTGACTTTGGACATTGGGAGTTTGATTCTGTTGTTGGCCGCTTGCGTGGCCGGGGCGAAAGTGTTTTGGTTCTTACTGAACGTCTGACCAGATTTGAAATAATTTTGAAAGCATCTAATAAGGATTCTGCTTCTACGGTTGCTTTACTGGATTCATTACGGCGTATTTCTTCACCCGGTATGTTTAAGTCGATTACCTGCGACAATGGCTCTGAATTTGCAAACAGTTCTCGAATGGAGTTTTCTGCTGGTGGGCGGCGCTGGACTCACGTTTATTATTGTCATCCTTATACCAGCTGTGAGCGCGGCAGTAATGAGAATGCAAACCGTATGGTTCGCCGCTGGTTTCCAAAAGGACGTTCCCTGCGGCGTGTGACGCCCTCTCAGTGCCGTTCTGTTTCCGTCTGGATGAATACATATCCCCGCCAGGTGCTTGGTTGGAAAACCGCATCGGAAGCCTTTGTAGAATGTTGTAATCGTGAGAATATTAAAATTTCTCCCGCTTTTTCGCAATATTTATCTTGACTTTGCGAATTTTTTTCCTGAAAATTTTGCAGACGCAGTCTACGGAAAGCGGATTAGGCCTGCGTAACAGTGCCGGTGGCGCAGTTGATATCATAGTTTCCGGTATCCGTTACAATGCGCCAGATGGGAATCAGAGACAGCGGGGCGGAGACAGAGCTTTTTAGACGGTAACAGGGAAAAATCCGCTTAATTTTTGAAACAACTGCACCGCTCTGCCGGTGAAACTCCAGAAAACGGGTCAGTGCGGTGGCGGCGGTCATGGAGACTGTTTTGCCGCTGAGACGGCTGTCAGGATTGGGGACGTGCGTCCCGCTGACGGAGATCAGGCTGCCGTCTTCAATCAGAAAAGAGACGGTACCGTTCACGATGCACCTGCCGTTCTTATAATATTGTGTCGCTTTCCCCTGCCCCTTGCCGTTCCGGAGATTGAGCTTCAGATTCTGATATCCATAAACAGAACAGAACTTCCGGCAAAGCTTTTCAAGATGGCTGCTGCCCAGCCGGCCTGTAATGTCGAAGCTGCCGTCTGTGCGAAACGTGGCGTTCCCGCGGGAGGTGGAATAG
>JBFLFY010000063.1:0-1841 GCA_041859875.1 Caproicibacter sp.
GAAAAAATATGTATCTTTTCCGCGCGGAAGGCGAAAACGAGGAATTTTACACGTCCCTTGGTTTTCAGCATTACGGCGAGTGGGCAGAATCAATTTTTGAAAAATAGAAGAGAGGCAGCGGCCTTTTGCCGCTGCTTGACCCCGAAGGAAAACCGCTCCTTGCGCCGTTTGCCCAGATGCATCCGGAAGAAAATTAAAGATAGGTGAATATTTTGTATCCATACTTTAAAATAGATCCCAGAATAGAGCAGAAGGCGGAAGAGGCCGAAAAGCTGGCAAAGCCGTACTTCAAAAAAATTGAGGAAACCGCCGACTGGAACGAGCAAAAGATGCTTGCCGCGTTTATCAAGAACGGCGTCAGCGAAAGCCATTTTGCAGCTTCGACCGGCTATGGCTATGACGATCGCGGCAGGGAAACGCTGGACCGCGTTTTTGCAGATGCATTCGGCGCGGAAGACGCGCTGGTGCGCCATAACTTTGTCAGCGGCACACACGCGCTTACCGTAGCCCTTTTCGGTGTGCTGCGCCCCGGTGACACCATGCTCAGCGTTACGGGGATTCCGTACGACACGCTCCGCTCCGTTATCGGCCTAACGGGCAATGGGAACGGAACACTCAAGGAGTTCGGCATTAAATACGAGCAGGTGGAATTGACGCCGGAGGGCAAGCCGGACTACGCGGAAATTGAGCGCCGCGTCAGCCCTAAAATCCGCATGGTGTACATTCAGCGCTCCTGCGGCTACAGCCTGCGGCCTTCTCTTTTTGTGGAAGAAATCGAAAAAATTGCGCAGATTGCCAAGCGCAAAGCCCCGGACTGCATCGTCATGGTGGACAACTGCTACGGCGAATTTGTACAGCGTGACGAGCCGGTTTCGCATGGCGCGGACTTGATGGCCGGTTCGCTGATTAAAAATCCGGGCGGCGGAATTGCCCCCACGGGCGGGTATATTGCCGGACGGAAAGACCTTGTGGAAAGCTGCGCTTACCGTTTGACTGCGCCGGGTGTCGGGCGTGAAGTCGGCGCAACGCTTGGCAACAACCGCGAGCTTTTCATGGGAGCATTTCATGCCCCGGTCGTAACGGGAGAAGCCCTTAAAACAGCGGTGTTTACAGCCGCACTGTTTCATCTTCTTGGCTACGAGGTTTCGCCGCGCTGCGACGAACCGCGGGCCGACATTATCCAGACAGTGCTGCTGAAGAATGAGCAGTCGCTGATTGCTTTTTGCCAGGGTGTGCAGAAGGGAGCGCCGGTAGATTCTTTTGTTACTCCGGAGCCGTGGGATATGCCCGGTTACGATTGCAAAATCATTATGGCGGCGGGTGCGTTCACACTGGGCGCTTCCATTGAGCTTTCGGCCGACGCACCGCTTCGTGAGCCTTACGCCGCGTGGATGCAGGGTGCGCTGAATTATACAAGCGGCCGCCTGGGCGCGATGCTGGCAGCACAGTCCATGCTGGAACAAAATGTTTTAAAAATTAACTGATGCAAAATGGCCGCAAATGCGGTATAATACTCTTTGTGCGCGGCTTTCCCGCGCATCTATGCGGGTGTGGTGGAATTGGCAGACACGCAAGATTTAGGTTCTTGTGCGAAAGCATGCAGGTTCAAGTCCTGTCACCCGCACCATAACTGAACGCCTATTTTGATACAATGTGTATCGGGATAGGCGTTCAGTCTTTTATTGAAAAAGTGCCTATTTACAAGGCTTTCTCGATACCTTTTAATGAAAGCAGGCTCTGCGACGGTGGTCAAATCACTGCCGAAGGGCCTGCTTCATATTTTCCGGATTAAACCTTTTAACGAAAGGTCGTTACCGTGTGCACTTTTTAATTATTTATCA
>JBFLFY010000064.1:0-3449 GCA_041859875.1 Caproicibacter sp.
TCATAACTGCCGAATGAATAGGTCAGGTTGCTGATGATCGTGTTATGGCGGTCGCCCTTGTCGTCAACCAAAACGGCAACATCGCCCGCCTCAATGCTCGGGTTGTCCCACGCCGATACTTCCATCGGGCGGAATTGAAAATCAATCAACTGTTTTGCAACGCCGTCCAGGAGCGCGCCTAAATTTTCCTGTGCGAGTGGATTTTTTTCAATGGATATTACATACCCCTTGGTTCCTTTCATCACCGGCTGTTTTTTGCTGTCTGCCGGAATAATCTTCACTCCGGTAATTCTGACATCTTCGGTCGGCACGGAGCAGGAGGACAGGGAAGATATTTCCACCGGGGGCTGTAGATTTTTGCGGAACACACCGCCGAAAACCGCATCCGTAATCTGATGCCCATAGTCGAGAAAATCGCCGCCGTTTAATTCCGTGTCCTGTCCATAGCTGCCAAAATCTCCCCCGTCGGCGGTATCCGCTTCCGAGCAATCAAGCAGCGTGCCGCCGTCCACCGCCGCGTCCTGCGGATAAAAAGACCCGCCGTCAAGCGTATCAGTCTGCCCGTAGGCGCTGAAACTCCCGCCGTCAAGCACATCGCCGGATTCCGGATAAAACCGGTCCATGTCGTACCATCCAAGAACAAGCGCACCGACGTTATTACACCTGGCAAAACAGCCGGCGAGCTGTGCAACAGAGGACACAATATTCGCATACGTCGTGGAATCGTCCGATGGGCGCTTGTCCACAGCGTAATCCATGTTGGCAAAATATACGTTTGCGAGCTCCACGCCACAGTTTTTGCAGGCGTCCCAAAGAATTTGATAAAGCGTTGCGGGATAGGCAAGGGCGCTGTCATACTTCCGGTCAAATTTTGCCGCATTGTCATACGCAGTCAATGTAATGATTCCGCCGCTTTGCGAGTGTTCTCCCGTGCTGAAAGTACCGAGGTATACCCATTCCACTTTTTCCGCGGAGTCTTTCGTGGCAGGCGACAGGACGAGCCCGAGTTTCAGGGCGACCGTTGAACCTTCAAACTGGCTTTCCATCAGCCTGCCGTCAAAGTTAAAGAGCTTGACCGTCAGGCATTTGCTTACAAAAGCGCCAACGCTGAAAGTACCTTCTTCGCTCGTGCCGTCGGAAAAAGACACGCCGTTCTCCATGATGTCGGGATTGGAGAGCAAGTATGTATAGCCATTATGGAGGGTAATAAGCACACTGACTTTCTGGTCCCGTCCATCAAGCGCAATTTTCTGCTGATATTCCGCGCTTGTCTTAAGCAATGCTCATACCTCCTTACACTTCAATAAAATCGAATGAAACATCTTTTACATAGCCGTCATTGTCCCATACCCACAAATATGGTGCTGTTCGGTCGCCGACATAAAAGGTTGCCGTCCGTAACCCGTTCTGCATCACATCAAAATAAGTTAGATGGAAGTTCACCTGCGAATTTACATTCTTCAAAAGCGTTGATGCTTCTGAAAACGGCATCGCGCCCCATTTGCAGGTCAGCTTGACTTTTTGTGCCACCCGGTCTTTGTGCATCACGCCGTCGAGCGTTCGGCCGGAATTTGGGCTTGAAATATCTTGCAATGCCCATGTGACTTCCGCCGGTGTACTCAGTACCGTATCGTTTACTTTTAAAATCTGAAGCAAAGACATCACCTTCAACGCATAAAAATACCGCGCCGAAGCGCAGTACCAAGATTGACAAAATTTAGCATAAAGTATAGAATATTTTCCCGGAGGGGATAAAAATGAAATGCCCTAAATGCGGGACTGAATTCAGTAGTAAGTTTTGCCCTAACTGCGGAACACCGGCACCGGGCGGTGGAGCGCCTAAACCGGGAGTAACACAACCTGTGCAGCTGCCGAACTATCAACAGAATTTTCAGCAGCCAGTTCAGCAGCAAATCCCACCTCAGGCACAATATCAACAACGACAAAGCTTTCGGTCAATACCACTACAGAAGCCAAAGAAAAAGTATATGCCATTAAAAGTGATTGGCTGCGTTCTGCTTGGATGTTTGGTTTTTATGATTGTTATAGTTGCAATAGATAGTGCTGTTTCGGGCCCTAGTTCAAAATCTACAGCAGTACAAAGCGCATCATCTGAATCTGTTACCAATGGCGCCACAAAAGCAGATTACAAAGCACTTTTCAAGGACTACAAAGATAACCCGATTAATGCTGACAAAAAATACAAAGACAAAAAATTTGTCCTAACTGGAACAATTTCAGATATTGACCGAGACATAGGGCAAAGCCCATATATTACTTTTGATGTTGATTCCGACATTACCGCAAAGGATTACGGAAATATTAAGCTGTCGTTTTCCGATGATGATGCCGTGGCAAGTCTTAAAAAGGGCCAAAAAGTTACGGTCGTTGGAACGTGTGATGGTACATTCACAAGTACGCTTCTTACTTTCAGTGATTGTGAAATTGTAAAATAAGGCAATGCCTCTGAGGGAGAAATATTTAAATGAAATTGAGTTACTGCATCACCACACAGGACTATGTGAATTTTGCCCTAAGGTCATCAAAAAAGCGCAACCAAAAGATTCGGCTGGTAATGATAATGAGCCTCGCAGTATTTTTTACTATTCTACTATCTATGAGTAGTGCTCCTATAGAGATTTGGGTTATATTTGCATGCCTTTTAGCATTGCTCGTTCCATTAGAACATCTTTTTCAAAATGTTGTAGTAAAGCATAATGCAAAAAATAGTATTACGAAAATCGGAAATAATTTCTTCGACTCAGAAAATTCCTTAGAATTAAGCAATGATGGCCTTATATCAAATTCCAATTTATCTGTTTCCACTATTAAATATAAAAACATCGTAAAAGCATACTGCGATGGCCGGTTTTTCTACATAGAAATTATCGGAGGAAGCAAATTTTTTATACCATTAAGTACGACTGGCCTTCCAAAATTTCGTGATGAATTGCAAAGTAAGATAAATCAGGCGACTTGAAAACCGCCTGATTCTTTTTATCCAGGGACTACTTTGTGGTATCGTTTGCTGATTTGAGCGTTCCCCCGGTTTGCTGATTCTGCGATAGTACGATCATCCGTGTATAGAGCAAGCTTCATATTCTGGATTGCATCAGCCAGCACGTCGAGATGTTCGATGATTTTCTCTGTGTTCATGTCGTCGGAATCACCGCTATTGTCGCGGATGCCTTTCCCTATGCGGGAATAGACGGTGTCGTTCAGTGGAAGCACGGCTTCATGGTCGCGGCCTTCACCGATGATTGCATTCGTTGGGCCGGTAGCCAATCCTCCAGAAGCAAGGAGCGCACAAGCGGGAGCCGCTGCACCACCCGTCGCAATGGTTGCAATAGTTATTCCTACTGCGGCTATGCCTATGGCCGCAGGAGCCGCCCAACTTTTATTAGCATCCCACCAATTCCCGATATTCTTTCCAACGCCTTTCATGAACC